>CAZEFR010000035.1:0-9675 GCA_964511555.1 uncultured Chryseobacterium sp. | reverse complement strand
AAGCATTCGCCTGAAAGGCATTCGTTGAAAACATTCGTTGCGTTGCAACATTCTATTCCTATATTTGCCCCGCACTTATCCAGAAAGACGGAGGGAATAGGCCCTTAGATGTCTTGGCAACCCGGTAAAGCAGGGTGCCAATTCCTACTTCGAAGCGTTTCGAAGGGAGATAAGAAAGGAAGTTTTCACTTCCGTCCCATTGGGCAGTGCAATACACGCTATGGGAATACAAGACGAAATTTCAAAACACATTTTACTTCTCGACGGTGCTATGGGCACCCAAATTCAATTGTTGAATTTGCAAGAAGAAGATTACCGCGGAGATGATTTTAAAGATCACCCTTCCTCACTGAAAGGCAACAATGATCTGCTGTGCATCACACGTCCGCATTTCATTGAACGCATTCACCTCAATTACCTCGAGGCTGGAGCAAATATCATTGAGACCAACACCTTCAACGCGCAACGCATTTCGCTCGACGATTACGGTCTCACACACATCGCCTACGATCTCAATGTTGCTGCAGCGAAAGTGGCGGTGAATGCACGAAACAAATTCCAACAAGAACATCCAGACGCCTTGCCGGCCTTCGTTGCTGGAGCTATCGGTCCTACATCGAAGACCTGTTCGCTCTCCCCAGATGTCGAGCGACCCGAGTTTCGTGCGGTGAATTACAACGAACTTAAAAGCGCCTACCGTGAACAAGTGGAAGGATTGCTCGACGGCGGTGTTGATGCCTTGTTGGTGGAAACAATTTTCGATACACTTAACGCAAAAGCCGCATTCCACGCCATTCTCGATGTGCTTGAAGACCGAAACCTTTCAGCCATAACCAAAGAAAATCCGAATGGCGACATTGCGATTATGGCCAGCGGAACCATTACCGATTTAGCGGGAAGAACGCTGAGCGGACAAACGGCCGCTGCATTTGCGGTCTCTTTGGAACACGTTCCGTTATTCAGCATTGGATTCAATTGCGCACTTGGTGCCGAGCAATTACTTCCGCAAGTGCTTGCCTTGAAGTCGTTCACCAACGCGCACTTGAGCGCCTATCCGAATGCAGGTTTACCCAACGCCATGGGCGGATACGACGAAAGCGCAGAAACCTTTCGCGATAAAATTCAACCGTTCTTGAATCAACCTGAACTCCGCATCATTGGCGGATGCTGCGGCACATCGCCCGCACACATTCAAGCGTTGCATTCACTCATTCATAACACTTCGAACAATGACTAACACACTCTTCCTTTCCGGACTCGAAGTGGTTCGCATTGAATCGCAAGCCAACTTCATTAACATCGGCGAACGAACCAACGTCGCAGGCTCCATTCAATTCAAAAGAGCCATTCAAGAAAAAGACTACGTGAAGGCCATTGCCATTGCGCGTGAGCAAGTCGAAAGCGGTTCGGTGATCCTCGACATTAACATGGACGATGCATTGATCGACGGTGTTGAAGCCATGCGTACCTTCCTGAATCTTTTAGCCGCAGAGCCTGATATTTCACGGGTTCCGCTTATGATCGATTCTTCAAAATGGGAAATTATTGAAGCCGGACTTCAATGCGCGCAAGGAAAATGTATTGTGAACTCGCTCAGCTTAAAAGATGGTGACGAACTGTTTATAGAACGCGCTAAGCTCACGCGCAAATACGGTGCTGCTGTGGTGGTGATGGCTTTCGATGAACACGGACAAGCAGACACGTTTGAGAGAAGAACTTCGATTTGCGAACGTGCTTATCGTGTGCTCACTGAACAAGTGAACTTCCCACCACACAACATTATTTTCGATCCGAATATCTTTCCCATTGGTACCGGGCTCGACGAGCACAAGCGCTACGCCATAGATTTTTTCGCAGCAACAACTTGGATTAAAGCAAACCTTCCTCACGCCAAAGTGAGCGGAGGAGTCTCGAATGTCTCGTTCTCTTTTCGTGGAAATAACGTTGTTCGCGAAGCCATGCACGCTTCCTTTCTTTATCACGGAGTGAAAGCCGGAATGGACATGGGTATTGTGAACACCGCACAGCTTGCGGTTTACGACGAGGTGGATAAAAATTTAATGTTGAAGGTGGAAGATGTCATTTTCAATCGAACTGAAAATGCAACCGAAGCACTACTTGAAATAGCGCAAGAATTCAACACACAAAAAAATAAGATTGAAACCGTTGCCGCTTGGCGTAACGAGTCACTAGAGAAAAGACTTTCACACGCACTTGTGCACGGTATAACTGAGCACATTGAATCGGATGTGAAGGAAGCCCTGCTTCACTACCCCACTCCACTCTCCATTATTGAAGGTCCGCTCATGGACGGAATGAACATCGTTGGCGATTATTTCGGTAGCGGAAAAATGTTCTTACCTCAAGTTGTAAAAAGTGCTCGCGTTATGAAAGCCGCAGTGGCTGTGCTTGAACCACAGCTGCTCGCTGAAAAAGAACGCAATCCACTTGAAGCACAAGCAAAGAAAAAAATTGTTCTCGCTACCGTGAAAGGTGACGTTCACGACATCGGAAAAAACATTGTGAGCATTGTCTTAGCGTGCAACGGATATGACATTGTTGATCTCGGAGTTATGGTTCCGAATGAAGTCATTATTGAAACGGCCATTCGTGAAAACGCTGACGCCATTGGGCTCAGCGGACTCATTACTCCTTCTCTGGAAATTATGTGCGACTTAGCCGAAGACCTTTCAAGAAGAAAATTAAACTTCCCCATTCTTATTGGAGGTGCTACCACTTCGCGTGTTCATACTGCTGTGAAGATTGAACCACGTACACATGTGCCAGTCATTCACGTGAACGACGCAAGCAAAGTAGTTCCTGCAGTTCGAAGTCTCTTCAACAAAGAAGAAAGCGAAGCTTTCCTTCAACAAATAAAAACAGACTACGCGCGCGTTCGCGAAAACTACGAAACGCATCAGCGAGAAAAAAGACGTGTATCTCTGAATACCGCGCGCAGCAATGCTTTCCAACCGAATGAATCGCACGTTCCTTTTCAACCTAAAAAATTAGGTGTACATAAAGTTAAATTTAGTTTGAAGGAAGTAGCGCCTTACATCGACTGGACACCGTTCTTCCAAGCGTGGCAATTGGCCGGAAAGTTTCCGGAAATATTGAACGATGAAATTGTTGGAGAACAGTCTACTATACTCTTCAAGGATGCACAAGAAGTCTTAAATTCTTGGATTGAAGAAGACCGTTCAACCGAAGGAACGTTCGGTTTATTTCCAGCTAAAAGAAAAAATGCTGACGACATTGAAGTCTTTTCAAAAGAATATTCATCGTGTGGGGAAAACGTAACATTCATTACGCTTCGTCAGCAAACCGAGAAAGCACAAGGCGTTCCGAATTTCGCGTTAGCCGATTTCATTTCGAAAGATGAGCAAGATTACATTGGATGTTTCGCTGTAACAACCGGACACTGGGCAGAGGACATTGCGAAGCAATTTCAAGAAGAGCAAAACGATTATCAAGCCATCTTAGCGAAAGCCATTGCCGATCGTTTAGCAGAAGCAACCGCGGAATTGCTTCACGAAAAGGTTCGGAAAGAATATTGGGGATATGCGTCAGATGAACAATTGTCGAATTCAGAATTGATATCCGAGAAGTACAAAGGCATTCGTCCAGCACCCGGTTATCCTGCCTGTCCAGACCACGAAGAAAAGCGAACCATCTGGAAGTTATTGAATGTTGAAAATGAAATTGGCATCTCCTTAACCGAGTCGTTGGCCATGTTGCCAGCCTCCTCTGTAAGCGGCTATTTCATTGGTCATCCGGAAAGCAAATACTTCGGAATTGGAAAAATAGAACTCGATCAAGTAGAAGACTACGCTCTACGCAGAGGAGTTTCACTTGATGAAGCAAAGAAAATATTATCACCCTTATTGTTTTAACATGAAAGTCATTCAGCATTTAGAAGAAGCGAAACGCACGTTGTTCAGCATTGAAATTTTACCGCCGTTGAAAGGCGATAACATTCAGGAAATCTACACGACCATGAATGAACTCATTCAGTTCGAACCTGCGTTTGTAGATGTCACCTACCACCGCGAAGAATATGTTTTTCGCGATGCTGGCAATGGCTTGTTGAAGAAGCACACGGTGCGCAAGCGTCCAGGAACAGTGGGCATTTGCGCCGCGCTTTTGAACAAGTATCAGATCGATACTATACCGCACATTATCTGCGGAGGATTCTCGAAGCAAGACACGGAAGATGCATTGATTGATTTGCATTTCTTGGGCATAGACAATGTGTTGTTGCTTCGCGGAGACGCCATTAAAAGTGAAGGCCGATTTGTTCCTGAGCACGATGGCAATCGGTATGCGAAAGAGTTGGTTCAGCAAGTGGTGAACATGAACAATGGGAAGTATTTAGATCCTGATTTGAGCAATGTTCAACACACCAATTTCTGCATTGGTGTGGCGGGATATCCAGAAAAACATTTCGAATCTCCGAATCAGCAAATGGATTTGAATTACCTGAAGCAAAAAGTAGAAGCCGGCGCTGAATACATTGTCACGCAAATGTTTTTCGACAACAAAAAATATTTCTCTTTCGTTGAAGCTTGTCGCGCTGCAGGAATAACTGTCCCAATAATTCCGGGACTTAAACCGCTCAGCACCTCTTCTCAACTGAACATTTTACCGCATCACTTCCACATTGATATTCCACAAGAATTAACAGAGCAAGTGTTGCGTGCGAAGAGCAAAGAAGAGATTCAAGAAATTGGAATCGCGTGGTGCATTGTGCAATCGAAAGAATTGAAAGACTCTGGCGTTCCGTGTTTGCATTATTATACGATGGGGAAAGTTAAAGCGATCTCATCCATTGCGAAAGCAGTGTTTTAATCGAAATTTCATTTCGATCAATCACTTCGTGATCAATTGCTATGCAATCAATCGCTTCGCGAGTAATAAAAATCGTCGAAGACATTCGCAAAGCATTCGCCTGAAAGGCATTCGTTGCTTCGCAACATTCTTCCCCTCTCTTCCCCTCTCTTAACTTTTCTTCCCGCATAAATACGCATAACATATTCTAAAATTTCTCTGAGGACATTGTACTTTTGTACCATGCCAATTGCATCTGAAATAGCGCAAAAAATGCCTCAAGTGTATGACTTACTCGAAAAATTCGAAGTTAGCGATGCTTGGGTGTTTGGTTCAGCGCAATCGGAAAAATTCAGTCAGAAAAGCGATGTAGACATTATGGTTCAGTTCAAAGAGAAACTAACGCCGCTTCGACTTGGAATAAATATGACCGATCTGAACTTTTCACTTCAACAATTATTCGAACGCAATGTAGATTTAGTCAGTTACAGTCACATTAAAAACCCTGCATTCTTTTCTCAAGTAAGCGAGAACAGTACGCGTATTTACGGAGAAGAAAATCCAAGACTTTATTTGCGACACATGATGAATTGCATTGTGAAAATTCAAACCTTCATGCGTCCATGCAAATCATTTCACGCCTACAAAAAAGAATTTTTAATTCAAGCTGGTGTTGAATGGAATCTCACCATACTGGGTGAAGCTGCTAAACGATTGAAAAATATTTCTCCGGATATTGCCATAACAGATATTGATAAAATCATTGGCACTCGCAACAAACTCATTCACGGTTACGATGACATTTCGAATGAAGAAGTATACGCTATCGTTCGCAAAAACCTTCCCGAGCTGAAAAGGGAGTTGAAGAAACTGTTGTAGAACTACGTTATTGGAAACCTTCGGTTTTATTCCTACTTCGTAATTGGAACTACGTTATTGGAAAACCTTCGGTTTTATTCCTATTTCATAATTCCTACTACGTAATTAAACCAGTCGAAGACATTCGCCCGAAGGGCATTCGTGCAAAGCACATTCGCTCAAAGAGCATTCTTACCTCTTACCACACTCCTGACAAGCAGAACTTTTCTTACGCAAGAAGAAACGCTTCACAACATACCCCGAAGCAAAAGCAAGAACAGCTATCGTGAGCGCGACCTGCATTAACTAAAAATGTTAAAGGTTAAGAGGGCCAGTGTATACGCCATGAATCCCATGTATGCGACTTGAATGAGCGGCCACTTCCACGATTTCGTTTCGCGTTTTACAGCTGCGAAGGTGGCCATACATTGCATTGCGAAGACGTAGAAGACCATGAGCGAAAGTCCTGATGCAAGCGAATAGGCGGGCTTTCCTGTTTGAAGGTTAACGTCTTCACGCATACGTTGAAGCAGTGATTCGTCCTCTTCGAAATTTTCTCCGGCACTGTACAACGTTGCCATGGTACCCACGAATACTTCTCTTGCGGCGAAAGAAGTAAGCAAAGAAACAGTCATCTTCCAATCGTAACCTAACGGCGCGAAAACCGGAGCAATTGTTTTTCCTGCTTGACCCAAATACGATTCTTCGATTTGTGTTTTCCCTTGACCAACTTGTTCTTCGTTAATTTTCGGGAAGGCTGCAAAAGCCCACAGAACAATGGATATAGCCAAAATAATTTTTCCGGCATCGAAGACAAACGCTTGAACTTTTTCCTTCAGATGAAGTAAAATATTCTTCCATCGAGGCCAGCGGTATTCGGGTAATTCAAGCAATAAAAAACTCTTTTCTTTCGAGCGAATGAATTTGTTCATGACCATGGCCACGACTAAAGCGCCTATAACACCCAAGGCATACATGGCAAAAAGTACAGTTCCTTGAAGACCTATAAATCCGTACATATACGTATTCGGAATCACCAAGTAAATGAGTAATACGAAAACAGGAATCCGCGCGGAGCAACTGATGAGCGGAGAAACAAGAATCGTGATTAATCGCTCTTTCGGATTTCCAATTACACGTGTCGAAAGAATAGCCGGAATGGCGCATGCTGCGCTAGAAACTAACGGCACTACGCTTCTGCCATTCAATCCGAATGGACGAACCAAGCGATCCATAATAAACACCACACGCGTCATGTATCCGGTTTCTTCTAGCACTCCGATAAAGAAAAAGAGAATAGCAATTTGTGGAACGAAGACCAGCACACCGCCAATGCCAGGCACAATACCTTGCGTTAGCAGGTCGGTGAAAATACCTTCCGGAAGTATTCCTTGCAGGTATTGACTAAAATTTAAAAAGATGCTATCGATCCAATCCATAGGTATAGCCGAAATGCTAAACATGAATTGAAAAATAAGGAAGAGCACTACGGCAAAGATTCCGTATCCGAATATTGGATGCACCAACAGCTTATCTACTTTCGTGGTGAAGGAATGTCGCGTTACTCCAACGAAAGAAGGCACCTCTTTCAATCGGTTTACAATGGTTGTCTTTCTACTTTCCGCATCGCGTCGTGCTTCCGCAATATTCAATTTTTCTTTCAGTGGGAAGGAAATGAATTTCTCAACGGGTTGAATGTTACATGCTGAAATGAAATCGATCAACGCTTGCTTCCCCTCGCCTGTTCTTCCGTTGATTTTCAAAAACGGAATTTGATTGAAGGCGTTGGTGAGTTCTTCTGGATTGACTGACTTACCAATGAGCATGTCGTTCATGGTAAGCACGCCGATGACGGGAATATCGAGGTCGCTGATTTGTGTAAGGATAACCAAGTTCCGTTCAAGGTTCGTGACGTCTACTGTTACGACAACCAATTCAGGAAAGTCCGGGTGTTGTTTGTTGTGCAAAATTTCCGAAACAATCTTTTCTTCTTCGGAATAGGCGTTCAGGCTGTATGCACCGGGAAGATCGAGCAGTTCAGCTACGCGGCCATCGGGCAGATTGAATTTCCCCCAATGTTTTTCCACGGTTACTCCGGGGAAGTTTCCCACTTGTTGATTCAAGCCTGTGAGCAGGTTGAACAACGAGGTTTTGGCTGTATTTGGGCTGCCGACTAGGGCAATTTTTGTACACATGTTTTCTTAGCAATCGATGGTCTCTATGAGCGAGGCCTCGTCTTCGCGCAGCGAAAGTACGGCGCCACCGGCATCAATTGCAAATGGTCCGCGGAAAGGGGCTCTGAAGAGCACTTGCACGCGCTTTCCTGGGTAGAAACCCATCTCAATGAGTTTTGCTCCCATGGCATGTTCGGCCACACTCACAATTTGTGCGTATTGTCCGGGTAGGTATTGCGCCAGCGTCTTCTTCACCCCACAAATTTACTTTATCGGTTAGGAAGGGCTATACCTTAAAAAAGGTATTTGGAGCTTCGCAATTGGAAAACCGAGGGTTTTATTGGAAAACCTTTGGTTTAATTCCTACTTCGTAATTGGAACTACGTTATTGGAAAACCTTCGGTTTTATTCCTATTTCATAATTCCTATTTCATAATTGGATCTATCCTGAAGATATAACAGTCGAAGACATTCGCCGAAGGCATTCGTTCAAAGAACATTCGTCGAAGACATCAGTGCTTCGCACATTAGTGCCTATATTTGCCTCTCTCTTAGAGAACGGGGGTATAGCTCAGTTGGCTAGAGCGCTTGCATGGCATGCAAGAGGTCATCGGTTCGAATCCGATTATCTCCACTTAAAATTCCCGTAAGTTATTCATTTTGAAACACTTGCGGGTTTTTCATTTGCACTTAGCCCACCATTAGCCCACATTTTTGAAGTTTGGGATGTGGATGGCGAAAATTTTCTTCTCGCTTTTCATGTCAAAATAGATCAATACTGGCCATGGTAAGCTTTCCAAAATATTGAATCACAAGTATGGGCCAAAACATCAAATTTAAATTTAATAGTCCTATATTTGAAAATATTTAAATAAAAAAAAATGAAGTCGATTTACATTTTAAGTGTTTTATTCATATCAAGTGTTTTTGCAAACATTAGCTACGGCCAAACAGAATATGACAATGAAGTTCTAGGGATATGGAAGGGTACAATCAGCGGAAGTGGACTTGCTACGAAAAATATTACAATTGTAATTACCAAGTCTAATTTCATACGCGGCAATGATATTAACAAAGGAAAATGTGAAGGTTACAGCATGGTAAATAATGGAAACAAAACTTTCTTTTCGGGCACGATAACAGTTGAAGCTGACATGCCTATTCTCGAATTATATGAACCCAACACAAGTGGCAAGAATGGAAAATTTTTCTTGGAATTCGGATGTTTTATAGATGATGAGTTAGATTCTGAACTAACATGTGGACAATGGACCTCGTTCGACAAAACTATAATTAGAAACATTGAAGTCAGAAAATACAAATGATAATCCGAAAATACCTCCATATAAAAATTATGGAAGCAAAAAAAATTAATTAATTCTACTTCTTTCTATGTGAAAAGGAATTTGAACTCGATGATATATTGACTAAACATTTTTAATACTTCTTTCAATAAAAAAAAATGCAATTAAAATTTCTCATCTCTGACGCAGCGAGCCATCATCGATTGAAAAAGTCCTATTAAAAAAAGCTCAGTAATACAAACATTTGGTCCAACAAACGTGATATATTGCAGGGTTAACACACATGGATTTTAATATCCTAATCGATTTAATACAACAATTTGTTATTTTTACGACACTAAACCATAACTATGAAACAAAAAAATGTACTCTCGAAATTAGAGGAGAAGTTAATCTTCCCCATCAGCAAAACAACTGGACGTGTTTTCGCTCTGTTCATATCTCTGCTCATTGTTGTTGCTCTAGTATTTTTAATTTACAATTCTATTCCTACATCCCAAAGAGATGTAATA
>CAZEFR010000034.1:0-22741 GCA_964511555.1 uncultured Chryseobacterium sp. | reverse complement strand
TGAACTTCGAATTTTGAAATATTCTCTTGAAGCGCCTTCATTAAACGCTTGGCATGTTGCGGAGTCATGATGATTCTCGACTGAACTTTCGCTTTTGGAACATTCGGCATAACGCGAATGAAATCGAGAACGAATTCAGAGGTGCTGTGGGTGATTACTGCAAGATTTGAATAGGTGCCTTCTGCAATGTTTTCTGTTAATTCAATGCTTATTGGTTGAGGAGTTTCGTTGTTGTTTTCCATATTAAATAATGTTTTTCAATTCGTCTAACGTATCAATGGTAAAGGTAGGAACATAGTTGTGACGTACAGATTTACCGTCGTGTAATTCCGCCAAGCGTTTTTCTGTGGCCGTATAAAACACCTGATCTATTCCGGCATTTCTCGCACCCAAAATATCTGCATCCCAGTCATCGCCAATCATAAGCGCCTCTTCAGCCGTGCAATTCGCGCGCTGAAGCGCTAAATCAAAAATAGCTTGATGCGGCTTTCGCACCCCCGCCTCTTCGCTGTATACAACAGTTGAAAAGTAATGTTCTATTTCTGCTGCTGCCATTTTAAACCCTTGTACTTCGATGAAGCCGTTGGTTAAAATAATGTGGGTATACTTGTCCTTTGTTAATTCTAAAATTTCACGGGCTCCTTCAATCAGATGAGGAAGTCTTGGACAAATAGCCAAAAACTCGGTAGCGAATAATTCTACGAAATCTAAATCATACTGCGCATTCACTTCATCGAACAAATCAATGAAGCGCTTATTTCTCAATTCCTCCTTTGCAATTTTCCCTTCACGATAAAGCGCCCAAACACGTTCGTTATGCTTCGGGTAACATCTTAAAAATTCATCTTGTGAAGTATTTTGAAAATTGCTTGATTCGAATCGTTGAAAGAGTTGTTTCAGCGCAATGGTCGTATTTCCATTTAAATCCCAAAGGGTCCCATCTAAATCCCAAAGGATAGCTTTATACTTCTTCATTCAAAAAGATTTAATATAATATGCCATAGAGGAGAGTATCAAAGACCAAATAATGAATCCGCAAATCAACCAAAGTGGTGTAAATCTGTTGTGCTTAAAAAATCTCGCTGCTAAAAGAGAGGTAATTGGAACAGATAGCATCGCCGAAATGGCCATAAAACCAACAATACCAAATTTGTTTTTTATCTTAACAATTCGTCTTCTTCCTTTTGTAAAAACAGGTTTTCTCTTTTTTGATTTCAAGTGACTCGTCCAACTAAAAAAATAAGTACCGCCATAGTAAAACAACAACACTCCAACGGCCGCGCCAGTTGCTGTAGTTACCACAACCTCACCAAATTGAATGGTTTCTTTTCCTGTTGCATAAATTGTGAAGGGCGTAATGATGAACTTCACGACAGCTAAAAAGCCATACAATATAAATTGATAGATTTCCATTTAGTGATTGAGTCTTTTTTCAGCCGCATCAATTAACCTATTGCTATAGCCCATTTCATTATCATACCATCCCACTACTTTAATCATATAACCTATGACCGAAGTTAGTTCCGCGTCTATTATACAGCTGTGTTTATTTCCAATAATATCTCTTGAAACCAAAGGTTCATGAGAAACCTCTAGTATACTCTTTCCTTTCATTGCCCACCTTTCAAAAAGCGCATTGACCTCATTCGCTGTTGTTTTACTCCGAACCATAAATGTTAAGTCGGAAAGAGAACCGTTTGGAACAGGCACCCTTATTCCACAACCGCCCAAACGCTCACTGAGATGCGGAAACACTTTAGTCAAAGCTCTTGCCGCGCCTGTTGTGGTGGGCACTATTGACGTCGCCGCCGCGCGAGCTCTGCGCAAATCTTTGTGTGGAGCATCATGTAATTTTTGATCACCCGTGTAGGAATGCACCGTTGAGATGTAACAACTTTCTACTCCAAATGCCTCATCAATCACTTTGATTATAGGCGCCGCATTGTTCGTTGTACATGAGGCGCAAGAAATAACTCCTCTACTCATATCAATATCGCCATCGTTCACTCCAACTATCCACATGGGCATCTGATCTTCTGATGGAGCCGACAAGAGCACACAACTCGCTCCATATTTCAAATGAACCTCGCACTGACTCTCTGTTTTCATTGTTCCAGTACATTCAAACACCAAATCAACTTCCAAACTTCTCCAAGGAAACTCTGTAACTTTCTGGTAAAAAGTAATTAACTGTCCCCCAATCAAAGCGGTATTGTTCCCCACAATTTGAATTGGCATTTCGAAAACGCCTTGGGTCGAATCATACTTGAGCAGGTGAAGAAGTGTTGGCATATCTGCCAAATCGTGAACAGCCATAACCTCAAACGTTCCTCTACGCAAGATCTCTTTGAGTAACGTTCTACCAATTCTACCAAATCCATTTATAGCTACCTTCTGTGTACTCATTCTTCTCTCCTTGCTTACGCACTAAAGTAAGGCATTTGCCTGAATTCACTCAAAAAAAAAGAGGCCCGTAGGCCTCTTTTAACTATTTACACTATTCTTATTGCTTAATGAACTTTGCAGTTCCACTTGCATTGCCAGCAAATGTTTTAACAACATAAGTTCCATTTGCTAATTGATCAACAGCCAAGTCAATTCTGTGCGAACCCGGAGTTAATTGTCCTACGTTCAAGTTCTTAACCAATTGTCCGTTCAAATTATAAACCTGAACATAAGCTTGGTTTACAGTAGAAGACACATTCAAGTCAACGAAAGCTGTATTGGTTGTTGGGTTTGGATAAACCGACAAACTCATACCATTTCCGTCTTGAACAACAGTATTATTTTCAGCTACGTTTACAGAGAAGAAGTCATCGCTGCGGAAGATACCACGTCCGTGGGTACCCGCGTAAATAACACCATAGTTCTCTGGGTTCATGTATGGACGTTGACCAACTTGTTGTTGACGGAGGTCGAATACAGGCACGTAAGCTAAAGAGCCAACACTTGCACCAGCTGATGGTTCTGCAGGAATAGAAGATGCAACTCCTGTGCTGTGCGTCCATACATTCCCTCCATCATTAGTAGCCCAAATACCATACTCGGTACCAAGTACAATCGTATTTCCAGAAGGATCGTTTACGTCAATAACCGATGCGAAAATAGGCATTCTGTTAAGAGGTGCAGTATTCACCCAAATGTTTGTAAACGTTGGAGAAGCAGACGTTGCGTTGAAGGACTCTCTCACCTTTCCACTCGCTACGCTTCCATAACCACCTACCGTGATAATGATGTGGTCCGCATTGTTTGGATCACATGCTATACTTGTTATAGTTCCTCCCGCATTGGATATCAATGTTTGAGTTACCAAATTCGGTATATCCTCGGCGCTCCACACTTCGTTGAACCCTGTTACTCTGAAAAGAGTTCCGCTCCAACTGCTGTAGAACAATGTATTGCCATCTCTTGTGAACTCGTAAGCCTTAACACCTGAACCTGGTGCATTGCCTATTTTCCACCAATCAGGAGAGGTGTTGAAATTAAGGGCTTGACGAGTCATCCACAATCCTTCGTTACCGAAGAAACCTGTAACAAAAATTGATGTAAACTTATCCTGCACCTGCCAGCGCTCGCGCACATTCTCTAGTTGGTCTGCTGCGTAATAGTACCAAGTTGTGGTTGTGCACTCAATGTCTAAAATCGGAACAGTCATGTAAGTGGTATCAACCCCTACCACAACTAAAGAACTATCGTTAATGATGATCTCAGCTCCTGTTATTGGGTTTATAATTGTATCAGACCAGTAAATAGTAACAGTCTGTTGAATAATTTCATCAATAACTTCATTAAATCCGACGATGGTAGTATCGCAAATAGTTGAATCAATTGTAGACGTTAGATCTTGCGGCTCTAACCACGGATAGTTCGGATCTTCTGTTAGAGGTGAAGTAGAATATACTTCTGGACGATTCAAAACTTCCCAAAAATGCAATGTATCTCCTACAGGAAATCTATAAGGGAAAGGCAAAGTCATGTTTTGTGTAAACAATGTGGTATCCAACCAGGTTGTATCTGAACCATTCACACTTGAGAAAAGATCTGTATTGCGATTGTTCACCAACCATACGAATTGCTGCGAGTTTTCATCATTTGTATTTTCGAACAAACGCAAGGTTGTGTAGAAAGAACCTGCTTCCCCGTCAGTTCCGATAGCTGCAAGCACGTCACTGTCATAGAACTCACCACCTGAGCCTTGTGCATTGTAACGACTTATTGCACCATAATAGATAGAAGTAAAAGCAACATTAATACCTGGAACAGTTACATTCGACAATTCGCAATCGAAACCATCTCCTCCACTCACAACTACCCCTTGCTGCCATGTAATCGTATTGAAGTTTTCATCACCTAAGCCAGGGATTAAGATTGTTCCATTATCTTGAGTACCACCCAAAACCGGATAGCCACCGCCATGCGCAATTCCGTAAAATTGGGTAACGTTGTAACCTCTGTTTAATTCAAAAAAGGTATTTCCACCGTCAACTGATTTAAATATCCCGCCATCAGTTCCTATCAACCATGATCCATTTGGGGTTATCTCAAAAGTGTGCACGTCACTGTGAACGAAATACTGAGAACTACCAAAATCAAAATTCGCTGCTATTTGTTCCGGTTGAGTTGCTGCTCCCGCCTTCCACAACGTCACACCACCTATCCAACAAATTCCGGGGTCTCCAGGTTTGATGGTGAGCGCCAAATCGTAATAACCTTGTCCATTGTCTCCAAATACTGAATAAACATTATCAATTCCTGTTGGCCACTTCAAAGACCAAGAAGCTCCTTTGTCGCTTGTGTAGTACAAACCACCCATCATACCGCCTTGAGTATATAGGACATATGCATGGTTTGAATCGTCGCGAGAAATAGCAATTCTCGTACGTTGCTTATTTGACATTCCCGACGTTGCACCAACTTGTTCAAAACTTGACCCCCCATTGAAAGATCTGTAAATTCGACCGTTGGACACACCAACATAACAAACGGTACCATCTGTAGACCACTCGATATCATGACCTCCGGTGTTCGGAATTCCAGAAATGGACATGTTTGGCTCGCTCATACCAGGCTCCCAATATCCTACGCCATCAGCACCAGCTATCCAAATTCTGTTCGGGATATTAGCGTCAGCGCTTATGTCATTGATATAGGCCCAGTTGTCACCCGTTGTAAAAGCAGACGGTGCCGTTCCAGGCACTAACTCCCAAGTTGCACCTTGGTCAGTAGAGCGGTACATACCGCAACCAATTGAACCACTTGCTCCGCTTCCGTCAAAACCCGATTCAAACTGACTTCCTGTTCCAATGTAAATTGTTCCGTCTCCAGTAGCGTCGATACAACTTACTGACATTACCTTTCCGAAAGAATCTAACTGTTCAATTCTTACCCAGTTATTTCCAGCGTTGGTCGATTTGTACAACCCTCCTGTTACAGAGCCAGCAAAATAAACGTCTTCCGTATAGGCCAAAATCGCACGTGTGCGACCTCCGACATTATCAGGCCCCATGTCCCACCAACTCATATTCAACTCACGATTTCCTTGCATGCGATCAACATCGTTAACCGCTGCTGTCATTTCGGTAACATCACTTACTTCGAAGTTTCCGGTGACAAGATTTCCTCTTAATTTTTTCAAAATGTCCACTGACTCATTGAAACCTTCCGCCTGCAGTTTACGAGGAGAAAAGCTTGAACGTCCTGCATTTTCGTCTGTCTTTACAAACGCCACGACAGCAGCACAAACGAATCCTGTTGCAGTTGCTAAAAGTAAATTTTTCAATTTCATAAATAAATATTTAAACTCATGTTTATTTGAGGCGCAATATAGAAGAGAATTGCTTATTCAAAAAACGTTTCACCGCTTTTTATCTTCTTTTTTTTCCTTCCAAACAAATTTTCAACTTAAAATAGGTGTTTCTCAGCGTGATATGAAGAACGCACCAATGGACCACTTTCAACAAAACGGAAGCCCATTTTCAACCCCAACTCTTCATATTCTTTGAATTGTTCCGGAGTAATAAAATCTTGCACAGGCAAGTGTTTCCTTGTTGGTTGTAAATATTGCCCCAGAGTTAGAATGTCAACTTGAACAGACCGAAGGTCCTCCATAGTTTCAATGACTTCATCTCTGGTCTCTCCAAGTCCCAACATTACGCCGCTCTTCGTGCGCATGCCTCCTTTTTTCAGTCGAAATAATAATTCTAGAGAACGATCATATTTAGCCTGAATCCTCACTTGTTTGGTGAGTCTTCTAACTGTTTCTAAATTGTGAGAAACAATATCAGGTGCAACATCGATTATTCGTTGCAAATTGTCCCAAATCCCGGCGAAATCCGGTATGAGTGTTTCCATAGTCGTCCCGGGCGATTTAGCGCGAACCAATTCAACCGTTTTCACCCAAATCTCGGATCCTCCATCAGCAAGATCGTCACGGTCTACCGAGGTAATAACAGCATGCTTCACACCCATCAATTTCACCGAATTCGCAACGCGGGCAGGTTCAAATGGATCAGCCTCTAGAGGTTTTCCGGTTGCAACAGCACAAAAACCGCAAGATCGAGTGCAAATATTTCCCAAAATCATGAATGTAGCAGTGCCTTCACCCCAGCATTCTCCCATGTTTGGACAATTTCCGCTCTCACAAATGGTGTGTAGCTTATGCTCATCTACCAAGGAACGGACCTTTCTGTACTTTTCGCCGGTTGGAAGTTTAACTTTCAACCACTTTGGCTTGGGTATTCTCTGCTCTTGTTGCTCCATAATTCTACTTTCTAACCTTACTTATTATACTTTCTTCCCATATAAAAATGGACATAACCTGAAACGAACAACCAATGGTTCTTAGCGCCGTTTGGCAGTGTGTTCAGAACAACATCTGACATGATTTCTACACGCTTGGGGTAGGCTTCTGCAGACGCCCCTATCTCAAAACCCTTAATTCCATCGCGGTAGTTACTGTACTCAAAAGACATTGACGCTTTAGCCGAAAAACCCGGAACAACAGTCATCTCGCTTAATCCAAGAAAATTGCTTGCTCTTCCGTATATGTTTTCCACGTAATGTTTTTCCGGATCAAATTTCTCAGTAGAGAGGCTGTAGCCATTGAGATTAGGGTCAATAATAAGAACACGCAAATAAATCGGACGCAAGAGAGATAATGATGGTCCCAGCCCCCATGTGTAAGATACTTGAACCCCCGACTTTCTCAATTTCTCTGCTATCACGTTTTTATAACCAAAGTTCCACTTCAGATTGTAAAGGGCATTTTGTTTTCCAAAAACATATGGACGTGCACTAGGGTCTTGGAAATAAGATTTGACTTCCTTTTCATGTTTTACGAAATTCAAATCGTAGGAAACCTGGCGCACCTTGAATGCCCCTTTGTTTTTCCCTTGAATGTATGAGGCACCCCAACCATTTGTGCGCAAAACGAGACCACCGTATTTCTGATGACTATACAATCCTATCACTCCTTCCTTTATTTCTTCTTGGCTGTATGCCAAAAGATTCGAAAGCAGCGCAATCGTGAATATGATCCAACGCTTCATAAAACAAAGTTAGCACACCCTGCTTGAACATATCTCACCAATAAAAACTAATTTCATTTGTTCTATGTTAGTTTTGAAAAAAAAATACAACATGACCAAAATGTCAGTTCAATACGTGGGCAATCTACGTTGCGAAATCACACACACCCAGAGCGGTACCACAATTGATACAGACGCTCCGTTGGATAATAAAGGTAAAGGAGAGCGATTTTCGCCTACGGATCTTCTTTGCACCTCTCTCGTAACTTGCATTCTAACGACTATGGCAATCGCCGCTGAAGAGCGTCAATGGCGCTTTGAAGGAGTTTCTGCAGAATTCGAAAAAATAATGAGCGGAACCCCGAGAAGAATTGGTGAGATCAAAATTAAATTTTTGTTTCCCAACCTAGGGTACGATGAAACAATGAAGATGAAAATACAGCGCTACGCCGAAGCTTGCCCTGTAAGTAGAAGCCTACATCCCGAGGTAATCAAAACAATAACCTTCGTCTTTGAATAAACTTATTTCTGCGGAGAAACTTGGTCGTATGCTGAGCATTTTTCGTGCTTTTTCTTGCACGACTGAAGACTCAAAATACTCAAACCCAAAAAGGCAAAAAACAAGATGCCAGCAAACTTTTTCATATTATTTCAATTGAACATCAAAAATACTTCAAACTTCAATGAACTCTAGCGGAAATTGAAAAGCAGTTATCAACATATGCGCCCGAGAATCTTAACCCTCTTGTTTTGGTTAAGCTTTTCGGCTCTTGCTATTGGCCAAACTGAACCAATTCACCGATACAATGGAATACCTATTGACTTTCCAAACCGCTTGCAGCCAGAGTTTTTACTCCGTTGGCTGAACAACCAAGGTTATCCTTACGCTCAAATAGAACTCGATACGCTGCACACCTCCGATGAGCATACTGAATTTCATTGGGATGTCTCCATGGGCAAAAAGATAACCCTCGATACACTCATCACATCGGGTGTCACTTTTAATAAGAAGACTTTGCAGCGCTGTCTCAATTATCCAATTGGCCAACCCTACAGTCAAGCGAAATTAGAAACGATCGTTGAAACACTCAACCAAATTTCATTTCTGAAACCAAATTCCAAGGTCTCAATTCGCATGCACAGCGAAACTTTCAGTTTACATCTTAAAACCGAGCGAAAAAAAAACAACCTCATTTCCGCTCTTGTTGCCCTTCAACCAAAACCGAACTCAACAGAATCCATTCTAACTGGAAACATTGATCTCGAGCTTTCGAATACACTTAAGCAAGCCGAAATTATAGAATTTCATTGGAAACGCCCTCAACCTCAAAGTCAGAGCCTTGCGTTTAAATTAGGAAGTCCATACACAGCTGGCCTACCCATTGGATTCCAATTCGAACTTTCATCATTCTTGAGAGATTCTACCTTTTCTTCTACGGATCTTTCCCTTCGCATTCTCACTCGAATGAACGATCAGAATGGCTTCTCAGCCGCCCTTAATAAATCAACCAACACACATTTCAACTCATCAAGTTCGTTTGGAAACACAACTGTTCAATCGTATTCACTTCGATACTCGAAATCGAGCAGTCTCACAAACTCACTTAATTTTCTGTTGGAAGGTCTAGCCGGAAACCGATCCATTCAATATGAAACAAGCACAACTCAGAAGAAAATATATGCTTTGAAGGGAAAGGCTTGGTCCCATTTAGAGCTAACTAAACTTTTATTTTCCGAACTCAACTTTGAGTTAAATACTACGTTTAGCGACTCTCTTTTCAATAATGAAATTACGCGTCTTGGCGGTACAAAAAATTTACGCGCGTTTATAGAAGAAAGCATTTACGCCTCACAATATGCACTTTTCAATTTTGATTTCGGATTAAACCTAGGAAATGAGGTTCAGTCTTTTTTGTTTGCAGATATTGCCTACGTTCACTTGCCTGAAGCCAGAACTTACTACGATACAGGAATTGGCATGCGCTTCCAGCAAGAAACTGGGGCTGTCTCCATTACTTACGGAGTTGGAAATGTGGAAAACACAGGACTGCAGTTTAAAAATGGACGAGTAGGGATTACATTTTCATCACGGTTCTAAAAATACTTTTCCACAATTCCTGAATTGCCTGAGGCTGAAGGTAAATTTGAAGAATGGAAATACTCTCTTTAATTGTTGGTGCCATAGCTGGCGGATCGCTTGTCGCCATTATCTTCTTACTGAAGCGAAATTCAATGGCAAATCAGTCTGACCCTAGGTTTTACAGAGCTGAACTCGAGAACTCTAAAGCTGAATCTAATGCAATGCGTCTTCGAATTGAATCGCTTGTTCAAGAAATAGCCACAAATAAAACCTCGCTCGAAGCAGCTTATAAAGCACTTGATTCTGAAAAACTATTAATGGAAGATTTAAAAGCGAATTTGAAAGTTGAATTCAGAAATTTAAGTAATGAGATTTTCGAAGAGCGCGTAAAAAAACTGAACGACGCCAACGAAAGTCACTTATCCATAACGCTCAATCCTCTGCGCGCGACAATAAATGAATTCAAATCGAAACTCGAAAAGACCGAACTCGAAAACGTTGATCGTTCCGCTCGACTTGAAAATGAAATTAAGAATCTTCGAGAAACAAGTTCCACAATAGGTGCTAATGCAGAAAACTTAACAAGAGCGCTTAAAGGCGACAACAAAACACAAGGGAATTGGGGTGAGATGATTTTAGAATCTGTCCTTGAAAAAAGTGGTTTAGTTAAAGGAAAAGAATTTACTGTTCAACACTCAGATACGAACGACGACGAAAAGACAATTCGTCCTGATGTAATTGTTAATCTACCCGAAAACAAACACATTATCATCGATTCAAAAGTTTCTCTTACGGCCTACAACCTATACACCAATGCTCTCGACGACAAAGAAAAGGCTTCGGCAATGAATGCTCATTTAGCGAGTGTTAGAAGCCATATTAAATTGCTTAGCGATAAAAAATACGAATCGGCCGACAAGTTAACCACGCCAGAGTTCGTTCTGCTCTTTATGCCCATTGAGCCCGCGCTTATTGCCGCTTTTAATGAAGATAGTAACCTCTTCACTTTCGCATGGGAGCGGAACATTATACTCGTTTCTCCAACTACTTTACTTGCTACACTTCGAACTGTCGCCAGTATTTGGGCGCAAGAGAAACGCTCAAAAAACGCGGAAAGTATTGCGAAAGAAGCTGGAACTTTTATAGATAAGCTCGATGGATTCGTCAGTTCACTGGAGACACTTGAGGGCAATCTTTCCTCCGCGCAAAAGACGTTAAGTAAAGCCATGGGGCAACTCAAAACAGGGAATGGCAATCTTCTTGGCAAAGCAAAAAATATGAAAATAATGGGTGCAAAAACAGGGGCCAATTTCGAAAAACGCTTACCTTCGATTGAGAATGATGCAGACGAAACAAATGACGAGCAAAGCTAACTTTTATACTTTTTTCTGTTTTATATCCCTTTCAATTTTCCTTTCATGCAGCTCACCTAAAAAAATTCGAGAAAATCAATTCGGGACAAACGAATACTACTTTCAACCTTTAGTGAATTTGATTCACCAAAGTAATGACAGTTCAGAAATTCTCATTGAATTTGATGCTGACCAGCTTCTTTACTCCCGCAAATCCACGCTTGACCACTTTACGGCTCAGTTAGATGTTGAAATTTCCATAAAAAAACCTACAGGCACTTTAGACACCCTGCGCTATCACTATTCTCCGCCGCAGAAACAAGAATCTGGATCATGGCGAAAAGAAATTTCCTTGCCACTTGGCTATGGAAACTCTGAAATACTGGTTCGGGTGAAAGACATTAATCGCAGAGCGCAATACGAGAAAAAATTTGTTTTCCTCAAAAACGAATTGCCAAGTAATTACGATGTATCTGTTACAGCTAACCATACGAATAAACCAGTCTATGACAGAGTGCTGACCACGGGGGACACTATTCATCTTGAGTTTCCTCGATTTCAAAATTCTGAGTATCCACCCGTAGAAGTGTTTGCATTAAATGAAATTCCAAGTCTGCCACCACCAGCTTTTTCAAACAATTCTCCCGTTATTCCTGACTCAACGTCTTTCGGATTAATCAATTTGGATTTCGACGGACAGAAATATCACTTCATTGCAGAAAACAAATCTTACTTATTTAAAACAAAAAACACCACCCAGCTCTTCTTGTACTCCTACGGCGAATTTCCAACGACAACTGCACTAAAAGATTTAATAGCCCCATTGAGATATATTACTTCAAAATCTGAATTCGAATACATTTACAACGTGCGAGATCCTTATACGA
Organism: uncultured Chryseobacterium sp.; assembly: GCA_964511555.1. Classification (GTDB taxonomy): domain Bacteria; phylum Bacteroidota; class Bacteroidia; order Flavobacteriales_D; family Sanyastnellaceae; genus CAIZGX01. The sequence goes on along the minus strand of CAZEFR010000034.1, from coordinate 10,896 downwards.
GTTTCTGTAACTTCTGGAAAGATTGCGGCGGAACTGAGGAAAAAGCGAAAGAACTGATTTCAATTTTCTTCAAAAGAGTCAACACGTCAAATACTTATTTTTCGACTACAGTTCCCGGTTGGAGAACCGATCGCGGTATGATTTACATCATTTACGGTAAACCAACGCGTGTAGAAAACATTGGTTACAGCGAGCGATGGATTTATGGAGACGAAACCATTCCCGGCTCCTTTTCTTTTTTATTTCGACATAAAAAGGACCGTCTAACAGACAATGTATACGTTCTTCAACGTGATCCAATGTACCGAAACAGTTGGGAGCTTGCGGTAAACACTTGGCGACAAGGACGCGTATTTCGCGAATAAGCCTTACTTTTGAAGCGTGAGACCTACTTCCACCACATCGAAATCTAATCTAATCATTGGTATTCACCCTCTAGAAGAGGCTCTTGATGCCGGAAAGAATATTGACAAAGTACTTTTTAATAAAGAATTACGCAGCGATAAACTTCGCCAGCTTAAAGACAGGTTAAAAAAAGAACACATCCCGTTTGTGCTCGTTCCTGAAATAAAATTGAACAAAATTACTCGTTCGAATCATCAGGGCGTACTTGCATTTATGGCTCCCATCGCTTTCGCAGACTTCGAAAATGTGGTCTTGAATGAGGTTGAAAGCGGGGAACCTCCATTATTTCTATTACTTGACCGTGTCACAGACGTGCGCAATTTTGGAGCAATTTGTCGTTCAGCAGAATGCTTCGGCGTGAAGGGAATAATAGTTCCTGAAGTAGGTGCTGCTCAAATTAATGAAGATGCCTTGAAAGCCTCTGCCGGTGCTCTTATGCATCTTAACATTTGTAAAGTAAAAAATCTTTTAGATGCACTAGATTACTTGCATGCTTCCGGAATAGGCTCTGTTGTGTTATCCGAAAAAGCTGCAGTTAGCCTTCAAGAATTTCAGCAAAATCGTGATCAAAATCTTGGTCTATGTATAATAATGGGCTCAGAAGAAGATGGTATTAACCCACAGCTTTTGAAACGCGCACACCAATTAGTGACCATACCTATGAAAGGAAAAACGAACTCATTAAATGTTTCTGTTGCTACTGGAATTGCGCTTGCCTCACTTACAGCTTAAAAGCGAATACCAACAGAAAAACCTACTTGCACAAGTAAATTGTTGAGGTTAACCATAGAAATAAGCTCAGGATCATATATAAAATAGCCGTCTTTGTTTTTTGTAATAAGTAAAGACCCATCACAAAAAAAATCGTCTTTCTTATAACCGCCACCGACGTTCCAATTAAATAATGGTTCAGACTGCTTCAATGCTAAATCTGTAAACACAGATGATCGATATCCAATACCCGCACGAAGTCTATACACATCTCCTATACGAAATTCCGTTCCCAACCTACCCTTATGAACTCTTGTGTAATTCTCTTGTATAGCTAAATTCTCTGCTGCGAATTCAGCGGTTCCTCCTGTTATACCAAACATAACCATTTTCGAAAAATCCGTCGTCTCATAGTCCGCCGAAACAATACCGAAATTTCCCAATATCAAAGCTGCTCCCAAACCAACAACAGAAGGTGACTGTATTCCGTAGTCGAATATATTCTTATCTGACGAATAACTGTAAGGACTTGCTCCGATGGTGCTTTCCATTTTCGCTAAAAAATTGTCACTTATAGACTGCTTGCACTGCGAATGCCAAAAAGCACCAAACCGCAAGTAGGGACTTGGAGCATACTGAACACCAAGTTTGGCTTGCATAGAAGGTCCTTTGGATATGACGTCTGATGTATTATTATCTTCAGTTAATGAAAAAGTTGTTGGCACACCATTGGATGTGAATGACTCGGAATAAACCGAGCTTCTGTCGTAAACTACTTTTCGAAAGGCCAAAGAAGCTCCCAAAAAGAGTTTACCCTCGTAGGCCCTGGCGAGACTTAGACATGTCTCTCGCACATACCCCTTTTCCTCAACACTCTGACGTCTAGTAAAAGAATTATTATCAATGTTTACTCGCTCGTATGGGTCGTTAGTTCCGGGATTTATGAGATACGTCTCCCATGCTAGCCCGGCACCAAAAGGAAAAGATGTTGTTAAGTTGGCTGCAGGTGGATTGAAGAAATTTAGTTGATCTACATAAACATCTAAGAGAGAAGATTGATTATCGCTTGACTCCAAGTTATACTCGCGTTTAAACGTTTGCGTCCTCCCATAAGCTAAACCATAAATCCACGGACCCCAGCCCGAACCTGCTGTCCCAAAGGTTGATGTGAAGCCGAAGGTGTTAATTCCTAGAGCCGCTGCACCTGAATTGGAGACTCTATTGTTGAATTCTGACTGTGTTGATCTGGAAAGAAAGTTTAATCCAAATTCCATACTCTGCTTTTTGTAAGCAGCTATTCCCGCTGGATTTTGAAAAAAATTGGTGAAATCAGCACCAAGCGCCGTGTAGGCGCCTCCCATTCCCATGGACCTATTTGAATACGCTCCGAATGTATTCGAAAAACGCAGCGCATCATCCTCATTCTGAGCAAGGGCGTTAATTGACAGAAATAGAGTCAAAGCCCAAGTGAATACCAAACGCCCTTTCTTCAACATAAAAAAAAATTAAGGACGTTTTCCGGGTGAAGTCGATCGTGATGGTGTGCTTGGCGTGCTTCTCGATGGTGAGGGCGTTGAGCGCGAAGGCGTTGTTGTTCGCGAAGGTGTAGTTGTACGCGAGGGCGTTGTTGTGCGCGAAGGTGTTGGTGAGGGCGCGGGAGTGGTTGTTCGCGAAGGCGTTGTTGTGCGGGAAGGAGAAGTGTACGTGGGAACCGTTGTGCGAGTGGGAGCCGTTGTGCGAGTGGGTGAAGAATACGTTGGCGAGGGACTAGGTCGGGCGTAAGTTGGATTAGAATAACCCTTGTTCACCTGATCTCTCGAAGGTGCAACCGGAACAGGAGTTCTAACAGTTTCAGAAATTGGCTGAACCAAACTTTTTTGCAAGACACCGCGTCCGTATGCAGAACCATTGCCTGTACCCACTGAAGTAGGTCTGCGATGATGATGGGTTATGTTGGGCGTTTCTCCGTTATTTCCTATTACTCCCCATCCGTTTCCATTCCATCCGTTATTGTTCCAACCGTTACCCATCCAACCGTTATTATTCCAACCATTGCCTCCCCAGCCTAATCCTCCCATTCCAAAACCGTAGGGATTGTAGCCGAAATTACCATAGGGATTGAATGAACTATATGGATTAAAACCGAAATTGTTAGACCCATACGGGTTGTATCCGAAATTATTGAATCCACCGAAATTATTGAATCCACCGAAGTTGTTGTACGGATCAAACGTGCCCATTCCAAATCCAAAACCATTGTTGTAATTAGAAAAAGCGTTCAAACCATAACTCAACTGCCATCCGCTTATAGGATTGAAAGATGCGCGCGGATTTGTGCCTCCGTTAAAAGAGTTTGCGCGGCTTGCTGAATTGGGGTCGTAATAATCATCTCCTCCTCCAACGTTTGTTGAAACAAGAGACGGGTCATAAAACAACTCCTTGCCATTCCAATACATTTCATCGTCTTCAGCACGTGTGCGATCATCTGTCAAATTTTCAAAACTAGCACAAGAACTAAAAACAAGAACTGTCGCGAAGAAGTAAAAATTTCGTTGTAACGCTTTCATAATCGTATGGATTTGACTCTTTAAAGGTAAGAAGGTTTTACATTTGCAAAATAGAAAAAGGAAAAAAAAATGGCCGAGAAAATTCCGACGAGAAAAGAAGACTACTCCAAATGGTACAATGAACTGGTAATGCAAGCCGATTTGGCGCAACACAGTGAGGTAAAAGGATGCATGGTTATTAAGCCATACGGATATGCCATTTGGGAGAAGATGCGCGATCAATTGGATCTTCGCTTCAAAGAAACAGGGCATCAGAATGCTTATTTTCCGTTGTTAATTCCCAAAAGTTATTTAAGCAAAGAAGCGGCGCACGTAGAAGGGTTCGCGAAAGAATGTGCTGTTGTAACCCACTACAGACTAAAGTCCCAAGATGGCGGCGTGGTGGTTGATCCGGATGCGAAGCTTGAAGAGGAGCTCATCATTCGCCCAACAAGTGAGACTATTATCTGGAACACCTACAAAGGATGGATTCAAAGTTACCGAGACCTTCCGTTGCTCATTAATCAATGGGCGAATGTGGTTCGTTGGGAAATGCGTACGCGTTTATTTTTAAGAACTGCAGAATTCTTGTGGCAAGAAGGGCACACCGCGCACTCTACCGCACAAGAAGCGATTGAAGAAACCGAGCGCATGCTTGATGTTTATGCAGAATTCGCCGAAAACTTCATGGCCATGCCTGTTGTAAAAGGAAGAAAGTCGGAGAGCGAACGTTTTGCAGGAGCGCTGGACACCTTGTGTATTGAAGCTTTGATGCAAGATGGAAAAGCACTTCAAGCGGGAACATCTCACTTTCTTGGACAAAATTTTGCGAAAGCGTTCGATGTGAAATTCACAACGAAAGAAGGAAATTCAGAATACGTTTGGGCGACTTCTTGGGGTGTAAGCACACGTCTAATGGGAGCATTAATCATGACACACAGCGACGACAAGGGACTTCGTGTTCCTCCGAAGTTGGCACCCATTCATGCTGTAATAGTTCCTATCTACAAAGGACTTGAGCAACTTGAAGTGATTCGCGAAAAAGTTCTTCCTCTTGTAAAGGCATTGAAAGCGAGAGGTATCGTGGCGAAGTTCGATGACGATGACAGCAAGCGTAGTGGATGGAAATTCGCTGAATACGAATTGAAAGGTGTTCCTGTTCGTTTAGCCATTGGTCCGAAAGATTTGGAAAACGGAACCGTTGAAATTGCGCGTCGCGACACTTCTGAAAAATCAACTGTGTCGTTCGAAGGAGTGGAAAGTACCATTGAAAATTTGTTGGAAGAAATTCAAGCAAACATGTTCAATCAGGCATTGGAGTTCAGAAATGGACACATGACGGAAGTTGACGACTACGAGACATTCAAAAAATTACTCGACGAAAAAACTGGATTTTTCTTAGCTCATTGGGACGGCACAGCAGAGACGGAAGAATTGATTAAGCAAGAAACCAAAGCAACTATACGTTGCATCCCTTTCGACGGTCCAATAGAACCTGGTGTTTGTATGGTAACCGGCAAACCAAGTGAACGTCGTGTATTATTCGCTAGAGCTTATTAATATGGAAACAAAAGACCTTATTCTCGCCTTACTGAAAAACAAAAGCGTACTCAAGCAAGATGTTTTTCACAACACCATTGCCCAATTCAATTCGTTGAAAGAGGTGTTAAAAAACACCATTGAAGAATTAACGATTCAATTCGGGAACACCGATTCTCGCGTAACGTTTGAATACCGCGACAGAGGTGCCTTTCAATGCGAGATTCGCGTAGCAGGTGACTTACTTATTTTTCAGATGCACACCAATGTTTTTCAATTTGAACAAGATAGTAGTTTTTGGCAAACCGGTTATTTGAGAGAAAATCCAGCAAACAGTTACGTTGGAACCATTAATGTCTATAATTTTCTTTCAGACTCTTTTCGTTACGACAGAACCGCTGATGTCGGCTATTTACTCGCACGTATATTCATTAATAAAGAAAACCACTTCGTGGTTCAAGGAAAAAAGCAATTGGGAATCATGTTCAATGATATTGTTGCTTCAAACTTCGACACAGCAAGCCAGACGAAATTCGTTGATCAAGTTGTCCTTTACGCTCTGAACTTCGATTTACTTATCCCTCCATACGAAAATCTTCATCAGATTACAGTTGAAGAGATGCAAGACATTAATCACAGCGGATGTCTTGCCACGGGCAAGAGATTGGGTTTCCAATTTCGACAGCAATAAAAAAGACAGCCACTCGCGCGACTGTCTTTCATTGCTAAACAAACTAAAAAAATTACTTCTGAACTTTTTCCTTCGGATGAGCTTTGCGGTATTCTTTTGCTGCAATCCACTTCGCTTTTTGCGTTTCATCTAAAATTGCAAATGCATTTTGTTCATGCGAATACAAAATAGCCTCTTCTCTAACTTCGAAATCCGGAGCTCCTTTGTGTTCAGAAACTAAATCGGAAAGATTCTTTTGAAAAGTTTCATTCACCTTGTAAATAGCCTCTCGCTGGGCAGGAGTCAAACCATAAATCTCAACCATTTTATTGGTTTGCTTTTCAGTTCTTTCAACAACCATACGATTCTTTTTACCATTAGCAATCACATTCTGTGCAATTACAATTCCGCCTGTAACTACCAGTGCCAAGCAGATGAAAATAATGAGTTTCTTTTTCATTTGATTTGATTTTAAATTAATTGATTTGAATGGAAAGAAGACCTTCCTTTATTAAACGTGTAACAAAAACTATTTTACCATCCTGATCAACACAATCTGGCACTTGGGCCAACTTAAAGGGTTGTTTCATTTTGGCTATGAAATGAATAGCAGGGTCCATGAACATTGGAAACTCGACTTCCTTCCCTTGCCACTCAAGAACTACATTCTCTCCCTTTCGCTTGATAAGAAATAGAACGTTGTATCTCATTTCAAACATTGAATTTTCATCAATTCCTGAAACAGAATCACCCTGTGTCAAGAGGTTCTTAATATTAATTTTCTGACTCGCAGAAATCTCACGCTTGAAACGATTCACGCTATCCTGCAGTGAAATGGAAGACGCCATGGTTGAAAACAATTCGGTAAAATACTCCTGATGGTCTTCTTTAGCGCCATTGCGTAACATTTCACGCGGTAAAAATCTCCTAAGCGAATCATTCGTTTTTGAAAATTCCAACACACTTTCAATGAGCAAGTCTGTCCAGGTATAACCTAACATTCCTAACGTCACGTGAATTGACATGTCATCGTTGGTCTCAGCTTGGTGCATGATTCCGCGAGGAATGTAAATCAAGTCTCCTGCCTCAGCGACAATGGTCTCTTCCACTTCACCTACTTGATATTTGCCTGGGGCAAATTCCATAAGTTTATTTGGAAGAGAAACAGGATTGTCTTTATAAATCTTCCATGTTTTCTTACCATGAATTTGAAGAACAAAAACATCATGCGTGTCGTAGTGAACCTTGAAACCTTGACTTCCCTTTGGAGTGATGTATACATTCGTCTGGAAGCGTTGGTAAAATTGTTTAGACAGATTGCTAACCAACTCGCCCAGCCCTGCAACATGTTCATGAAGTCCTGAAAGAACTATTGTAGAGCCTTCCACAAAGTGCTTCAAGAGATTGGAAGCCACAACCTTGTCTCCAACTACATACTTTTCGCTTGGAACATCCTCTTTGGCATTAGTTAAGCGCGTTGAAGGAAATTTCAATGTCTCATTGTACAGATAATCTTCAATGGCTGAATAAGTGAGGGCCGGAGAAAAATATTCGGTCTGGTTTCTTTTGATATGAATAAATCTCTTTTCAAAATAATCCTTCTCAAACTCCTCAAAACTCAAAGGCGAAATTACCCAAGGAAAAGTGTATACAGGAACGTTCATTTCACGAATTAGTCTGCGTAGCGTGTAACATCAGAATCATTCGTATCGTAATTCCCATAATCATACGAATCCGCGAAAGCTCCTAAATCATATGCTCCCGAGTCGTAGCTATCAGCTGCAGGATCGCCATACGTTGTAACATCACTATCTACACAACCTGTAATTCCAACAGACATTGTAGTTAGCGCTAAAGCCACGGCCACAGAACTTAACTTGAGTGAATAAATTGAATTTGTAGACTTTTTTACATCCGCAGTGCGGACGTCCGAATCAACGAGCGTCGGTTTGTTTTCCATAGAGATTGGTTTAAGTTTATCACAAATTTGCCCCTTTCCACGCAACGTGTAAATACTCCCTAAGTAGTAATTTCACTTGCTTTGCGACAAGAATGTTAAACAAAACCACTAACTGTTATCTCTAAGTAAACTTACGGTTACAAGCGAGAAGCACGCTGAACCTTGAAGCTTGTGATTAATACCATTTAAACACGACAACCGGAAGTTCTTTGGATAAGGCTTGAACCTTCTTACTCGGATAAAAGAACATTCTACCTTCTTTCATTCGAATAGACTGGCTTTCGCTGGTACTCAATTCAATTAATTCCTTATCCATGTTATTCATTATCCATGGCAATGGAATTTCAGAAGGAACTTGCTCGCTTTCTTTCAACAATACAAATGCATACTGTTCGCCCTTCTTTCCTTCAACAAAATAGATATTGTCTTTTTGAAAATCAGGAATGCTTCGCGTTCCATAGATTGCTTGTGAATGAACACTCGTCCACTCGCCTATTTCTTTCAACGTGCTGTTCACCTCTTCCGGAAAAACACCCGTTGCTGTTGGACCAACTCCTAACAATAAATTTCCGCCTTTGGCTATGACTTCAACCAACTTGTGAATGACCTCGCGAGAAGTTTTGTATTTATCATCAGCTACATATCCCCATGCATTTCCCAATGTCATGCATGTCTCCCATGGAAAATCCAATCTTCCATCCGGAATACGCTGTTCTGGCGTTCTGTAGTTCTCATATTCTCCGTGCACTGTTCTATCCACGACCAACGTTCCTGGATTATTCTTTCGTGCTATCTCGGCTAAACGCGGAACATTCACATCTTGACTCCATGCGGGAATTGGACATTGCCAAGAGAGGACTTCATCGTTAACGGTTTCCAGTGGACGCACCCAACCACCGTCGAGCCAAAGCATATCTACCTTTCCGTATTCAGAAGTTAATTCTGAAATCTGATTTGCTGTATAGTTCTGAAAACGTTTCCACTGCTCTGGGAATTTCCGAATATCATAATTGTTATTGCGCTCACCAGTTGCGAAAGCATGCCACCAGTAATAATCGGAATGCCAATCGGGTTTCGAAAAGTATGCTCCGATAAAAAAATCTTTGTCTCGGAATGACTTGAAGACTTCCTTCGTGACATTCGATTTTGGATTCGATTGGAAAGGACCGTTCGTGATTTTAAAATCGGAATATTTACTATCGAACATGCAAAACCCATCATGGTGTTTCGTCGTGAAAACCAGGTACTTCATGCCAGCTTCTTTCGCTGAAGAGGCCCAAGCCTCGGGATTGAATTGCATCGGATTAAACTCCTTCGACAAACCGAAATACCATTTCTTGTAATCTTCGTAATTCAAAGCAGTGTCTCTTCCCACCCAATCTTCGTTGCAGATAGACCAAGACTCTACGATACCAGGCACGGCATAGATTCCCCAATGAATAATAATTCCAAATTTCAGATCTCGCCAGTGCTCTAGATTCTTTCGAACAAGAGTGTCGCTCGGGTATGTATAAACAACATTCGTCTGACCAAAACCGTCAAACATCAAACCCAAAAAAATCAACACAAAAAAATGTTTCATTTCTAATTATCCGTTACATGGTGAAAGTATTGCTATTTTTGAAAGAATCAAAGCCCACCAAAAGCATAAATTAGAACAACAGATAATTCGCTATGAAACAAACATTTTCCACCCTATTTTGGATGTTAATTATTGCAACATACTTCAGCTCTTGCACTGTTGAAAAGCGTGTACATCAGGATGGATATCATATTTCATGGAAATATCGTCATTCGACTCCTTCAGAGTTGACGCAAACAAATGAAATTTCTTCGGCAGCAGAATTAGTTGTTCCATCTACACCAGAAATTCCTCAACCGAACGTTCATTTGGCGGAAACAATTTCAGCCAATTCGAATGAAGACATTGAAGTGATTACAACTCCTAAAAAATATTATTCGATTCGAAACACGGGTGATACAATAATTCCTAACCAGAGTAAAACACAAGAAGAATACTTCAGCAACAATTACACAGCGCCTTCTCGTCCGAGTGAATTACAGGACACTCAATTAGCCAATTGGGCACTCGGATTGGGTATAGCTTCACTCTCGGCGCCTGTTTGGGGAGCATTGCTTTTCCTCCTGATGATTGGTATATATGGTTCCGCATCTGCAAGTGCTGGAATATGGACAGCCCTCTTAGTTGCCTTTCTAGCCGGAAGTGCTTTATTCATAGCTATTGAAGTCCTAGCCATTACGTTTGCTGTTCGCTTCTTGCGCATGCACGCTAAAGACCCGAACTACCGCAAATACCGCAGCCGCGCAATCACCGGTTTAATCCTCGCTGGTATTTATCCGGCGTTAATGGTCATTAATATTATTTTGGCCCTTGTCTTAGCGATTTAATTTCCCGAACCTTTTCCGGCTATTCGTTCCAAGCTTTTCGCTTCGCTCAAAGGCTTTCCACTGCTATCCGGGTTACTTGGAACTTCGTTGTCGGAAACCCCTTGCATTTATTTATAAATCGTACTTCCTAGCCCGTAGTTGAAGGCATCTAATTTTGAAAATATATATTTAAGCAATGATTTATTTGATTTTTCTAAGTGAGAATAAGAATAAAACCCTTCGAGGGTAAGTTGAAGTAATTGGCTTCGCCGTAAGGTAGAATTTCTCTAACATACAGCCATAGGCTATTTACTTCAACTTACACCCGAAGGGTCATCACGTTAGTGTCATCACGTTAGTGTCATCAATCGTAGATTGTCATCACAACGTGTTGTGTCATCACCGCAGGTGTAGTTACTTATTCACAAACACACGAGTGGTTTCTGTTTGGTTCCCAACTGTAGTGCGAACCATGTAGATGCCGCTTGCGTTATCTATCGCTACCGTGTTCATTCCTTCTACCAAACGAACTGTCTTCACCAACTTACCCGTGACATCGTAAATATCGGCGCGCTTAGCAGTGTTGCTATCAGCGTTCGTTAATTGAATGTTCAAGTGGTTACCTTCTGTAACATAAACCATTGCATCTACTTGCGAAGCACCTTCCGAAGGACCTT
>CAZEFR010000033.1:0-25440 GCA_964511555.1 uncultured Chryseobacterium sp. | reverse complement strand
GTGAACATCTTCTTTCTTTTTGAAAGCTGACCCTTCACCTTTGGAAGCTGCAACGATTTCGTTAGCCAACTTCTCAGCCATACTCTTCTCGTTTCTCTTGCGAGAGTATCCAATTAACCATTTCATAGCCATTGAATTCTTGCGGTCTTCACGGATTGGTGAAGGAATTTGGAATGTTGCTCCACCTACTCGGCGGCTTCTAACCTCAACAGCAGGAGTAACATTCTCCAGTGCCTTCTTCCATATCTCTAAACCGTCTTCGCTTGTTTTAGCCGCTACACGGTCTAATGCGTCATAAAAGATTGAAAAGGCAACACCCTTCTTTCCTTGAAGCATTAAATTATTCACAAACTTGGTTACAGTTACTTCGTTGAACTTCGGATCTGGAAGTACCGCAATTTTTTTGGCTTTTCTTCTTCTCATTGCAAAATATTCTTAATGCGATTATTTTTTAACTTTAGGACGCTTCGTACCGTATTTAGATCTTCTTTGACCACGACCGTTTACGCCGGCAGTATCTAGAGCTCCACGAACGATGTGGTAACGAACACCTGGCAAATCTTTAACACGACCACCACGTACCAAAACGATACTGTGCTCTTGCAAGTTGTGCCCTTCACCACCAATGTAGGCGATGATTTCAAAACCATTCGTCAAACGAACCTTAGCTACTTTACGCAAAGCTGAGTTTGGCTTCTTAGGTGTAGTTGTATACACTTTGGTACAAACCCCACGACGCTGTGGACATGAGGTTAGAGCAGCTGATTTACTGCGGTAGGTCTTTGGTTCGCGACCCTTTTTAATTAACTGTTGAACTGTTGGCATTGTTATGTAAGTTCCTTTATTTCACTATTTTTAATACGAGTTCAAGACTCGGAAAATTCGGGGTGCAAATGTACATCATGAATTGTTATTCACAAGCACTATTGTGAATTTCTTTTTAAAAAAATTATAGTCGCCTGTTAACATGTTGATTTTCAATTTAAAAAATATGAGCTGAAGCCCGATTTTTTTTTGATAAAACCGGCTGAAACGCCCGTTTTTTCATTTTTTTTCGCTCGAAAACTCATTACGCCTTGAAAAATGACTTCACTGCATCTACTATAAATTTCAGTTCATCGGATGTCATTTCAGTATGAATAGGGAGCGATAAAACTTCACCAGACAAACGCTCGCTAATTGGCATTGAACCTTTCGGATAACGTTCGTTTTCGTAAGCCTTCTGATAATGTAACGGCAGCGGATAATAAATCATACTTGGAACTCCCCTCTCTTCCAAGAATAAACGAAGAGCATCTCTTTGGCCGTCGAGTACTCTCAAGGTATATTGATGAAACACATGGGTACCTGCAGAACTGCGATTAGGAGTCATTATACCCTTCACATTCGACAAAGCGCTGTCGTAATAGTCCGCAACACTTCTTCTGGACTCTGCATACCTATTTAAATGTTTCAACTTGATATCTAAAATAACCGCTTGCATAGTATCTAAGCGAGAGTTTACACCAATTACATCGTGGTAGTAGCGAACTTTTTGACCATGATTAGCAATCATTCGCAAATTGGCCGCAAGCTCATCGTTGTTGGTGAACAAAGCACCACCATCTCCGTAACATCCCAAATTTTTTGATGGGAAAAAACTCGTGCACCCAATGTCACCTATGGTTCCCAACGCCACTGTTTCACCATTCGTTAAATGATAAGTGGCGCCCAATGCTTGAGCGGTATCTTCTATTACAAACAAATTATGTTTACGTGCAATTTCCATAATGGCATTCATGTCTGCCCCTTGACCAAACAAATGAACCGGAACAATGGCCTTTGTTTTTGGTGTAATCGCCTTTTCAATCTCTGCAGGATCTATTGTAAAATCTACTTCCTTGGCTTCTACCAATATTGGAACTAATCCCAACAATGCCATCACCTCAGCTGTTGCAACATAGGTGAATGATGCCGTTATTACCTCATCCCCGGGTTTTAGACCCAAACCCATCATGGCTATTTGCAATGCGTCTGTTCCATTTGCACAAGGAATAACGTGCTTAATATTCAAATAGCTCTCTAAATTATTTTGAAATGACTTCACTTCAGCTCCATTAATGAAATTCGCATTGGTCATAACATTTACAACCGCCGTGTCAATTTCTTCTTTAATCTTCAAGTATTGTTTCTTGAGATCAACCATTTGGATATTCGATGACATATATTGAAATTTAAGGGCAACAAAATTAAGCTTTAGTTTCCAATCAATAACATTTACTTTCGCAGTATGAAGAAACTCACACTCCTTGCTTTTTGGCAACTGGCTTGCTTCGTTTCATTCGGACAATGGCAAGTACGAGACTCATCACTGTTCAATCCTCATGTAACCGTTGGCTATGGCTTTTCTATACCGGGTGGAGATTTAGCCAATCGCTTTGGAAACAATGGTAGTTTGGAGGTCGGATTTCACATAAAGGATAAAAAAAATTGGTACTACGGTGTGCAGTTTAATTATCTCTTCGGTAATAAAGTTCGTGAACCAAACTTAATGAGCAACCTACTCACCTCGCGTGGGGAAATCTTGGATGAGCAAGGACAAATAGCCACTCTTTTCATTCAACAACGAGGCTTCAATGTGTTTTTTCAATTCGGCAAAGTTCTTCCAGTCTTCGGTCCGAATAAAAATTCAGGCCTCCTTGTCACAGGTGGAATTGGACTGCTTCAGCATAAAATACGATTGGAACATCAAGAAGCTATAATTACGCAATTGGAGGGCGAGTATGTGAAAGGTTATGATCGATTAACGAACGGACTTTCTGTTCATCAGTTTGTAGGATATTACCATCTCAGTAACAACCGACTCGTTAATTTCTATGCTGGTATTCAGGGGACACAGGCTTTCACTCAAAGTCGTCGTGACTGGAATTTCGACACGCAATCAAAGGATACCGCTAATCGATTGGACATGCTATTTGGACTCCGCGCGGGGTGGGTCCTCAACTTGTATGAGCGCGCGCCAAACGATTATTACATCTACTAAATCATGTTTCGATTTTTCTATTCAATTGTTTGGCAAATCATTGAAGTTTTACTTCCATTGGCGGGACTTTTGAATAAGAAGATTAATCTTGGCAATAAAGGAAGAAAGACTTCAATTTCAAGATTGAAAAAATGGCGAACATCTCTTCCTAGTGAATCCGAAATTGTTTGGTTTCATTGCGCGTCTTTGGGTGAATTCGAGCAAGGAAGGCCGGTGATGGAAGCGATGAAAAAAAGTAACCAAGAAGTGCTTATTGCGCTCACTTTTTTCTCTCCTTCCGGATATGAAGTTCGAAAGAATTATTCCGGTGCCGATTGGATCGGATATCTTCCTCTTGACACTTTTTTCAACGCGAAAAAATTCGTGGAAATTCTTAAGCCCTCCCAATGTATTTTTGTGAAGTATGAATTCTGGATGAATTACTTTTTACGCTTGAAAAATCAAGGCGTTAAGTTGTTCTGCATATCTGTAATTATGCGGGAAGAGCAACGTTTTTTCAAATGGCATGGATTTATCTGGAAGCCAACATTGAAAGCCGTTACGCACTTTTTCGTTCAAAACGAAAACACGAAAAAGCTTCTTCAAAAAATTAAATTCAATAACGTCAGTGTTTCAGGAGATACTCGTTTCGATCGCGTATTGGAAATTTCGAATTCGTCTAAAGATTTGAATTGGCTAACTTCATTCAAACAACAGGAATTTCTTGTTGTTCTTGGATCGAGTTATTCGGAAGAAGAATCGCTCATGGCTATGCTCCTTCAACGCGTGAATAATTTAAAAGTTTGTGTTGTGCCACATGAAATTCACAGCAGCAGAATTCAAGAATCGATTGCTCGTTTCGAGAAATTTGGAATGGTCTTACTCTCTTCCTTTCAACCAGAAAAAAACAATGACGCGCGAGTTTTAATAGTAGATTCAATTGGCATGCTTTCTTCTATTTATTCTCAAGCGAACGCCGTTGTTCTGGGAGGTGGATTCGGGAAGGGTTTGCACAATTCCTTGGAGATTGCTGTTTACGGAGTTCCCATGGCCTTCGGACCGAATCACACAAAATTTCAAGAGGCGGTTGACCTGGTTAAAAATGGCGCTGCCTTTTCGATTGAAAGTCTTGAAGAACTCTCTTCGTTTATTGAATTTTGTCAGAGAGAAAACACTATTCCCAATGCCGGGAAAAATTATGTTGAAGAGCATGTCGGAGCGACTTCAGCAATTTTAAAAGGAATAGAAAAATACAGCGCTTAGGATACGTATCTTTGCCGTTCAATTTTCAACTATGAGCGACAAAAAAATCATCTTTTCCATGGTGGGTGTAAACAAGTACACTCCTACTGGCAAGCACATTATAAAAGACATTTATCTTTCGTTTTACTACGGAGCTAAAATTGGAATTATCGGATTGAACGGTGCGGGTAAATCGACCGTCATGAAGATCATTGCAAACCTTGATCAAGAGTTTCAAGGCGACGTGGTTTGGTCGGCAGGATATTCGGTGGGATACCTTCCACAAGAACCACAATTGGACGATACAAAAACAGTTCGCGAAATTGTAGAGGAAGGAGTAAAACCAATCACTGACGTATTGAAAGAATACGAAGAGATTAACATGAAGTTTGGCGATGAAGACATTCTAAATGACCCTGATAAAATGCAGGCTTTAATGGATCGTCAAGCCGCTGTTCAAGATAAAATTGAAGCGTTAGGTGGGTGGGATTTAGATACAAAATTGTCTATCGCTATGGACGCTCTTCGTTGCCCAGATGAAGATTCATTGATTGAAAAATTAAGTGGTGGTGAACGTCGTCGTGTAGCATTGTGTCGCTTATTACTTCAAAACCCCGACGTATTGTTGCTCGATGAACCTACCAACCACTTGGATGCCGAAAGCGTTGAGTGGTTGGAGCAACACTTACAACAATATCCTGGAACCGTTTTGGCTGTTACCCACGACCGTTATTTCTTGGACAATGTTGCGGGATGGATTCTTGAGTTGGATCGCGGTGAAGGTATTCCATGGGAAGGAAACTACACTGAATGGCTAGATCAAAAATCGAAGCGTTTGGCTGCTGAAGAAAAGCAAGAAAGTAAGCGCAGAAAAATATTGGAGCGCGAGTTAGAATGGGTGCGCATGAATCCGAAAGGACGTCAAGCAAAAAACAAAGCTCGTATTCAGAACTACGACAAGATGATGGCTGAAGGTGAGCGTGAGAAAGACGCGAAGTTGGAGCTTCCAATCCCGAATGGTCCTCGACTAGGAAATGACGTTATTGATGCGATTGAGATTTCGAAATCTTTCGGTGACCGTTTGCTTATCGAGAACCTATCGTTCAAACTTCCTCCAGCTGGAATCGTTGGTGTGATTGGTCCGAATGGTGCTGGTAAGACGACCATGTTCCGCATGATCATGGGCGAAGAAACGCCAGATAGCGGAGAGTTTAAAGTTGGGGACACCGTGAAGATTGGATACGTTGATCAACGCCACAAAGAAATCGATCCTGAGAAAAGCGTGTATGAAGTAATTAGTGGTGGAAATGAAGTCATAGATCTAGGTGGACAAACCATTAACTCTCGCGCTTATTGCAGCAAGTTCAACTTTGCGGGTGGTGATCAGCAAAAGAAATGTGGCGTGCTATCTGGTGGAGAGCGCAATCGCTTGCACCTTGCTATGACTTTAAAAACTGAAGCGAACGTTCTTTTGCTTGATGAACCTACTAACGATATTGATGTGAATACGCTTCGTGCATTAGAAGAAGGAATTGAAAACTTTGCTGGTTGCGCCGTTGTGATTAGTCACGACCGTTGGTTCTTAGACCGCATTTGCACTCACATTCTTGCGTTTGAAGGAGATTCGCAAGTGTATTATTTTGAAGGATCCTATTCAGAATATGAAGAGAATAAAAAGAAGCGCTTGGGTGATACCGGACCTACCCGCATCAAGTACAAGAAATTGACTCGGTAGTAAACAAGAATTAGAATAGCGCTCAAAAGGCGCTATTCACTTTTTAGCGTGAAAAAGAAAACGCCCGAAAGAAACTTTTTCATTCAAAATTCGTTAGTTTAGATTAGCCAAAACACGCACTTATGCAAAAGACACTTTCATTTATAACTCTAACGATTTTCCTCTCTATTTCTTTTGGAATGAAGGGGCAAATTGATTGTGCTGTAGCGAATACTTTGCAGTGCGGAGGTCCTTGGAGCATGTTGATTAACGCTGGTTCGGGGAATGACAACGTTAGTTATTGCGGTTTTCAGAATGAGGGAAACGAAACCTATTACGCTTTCCAACCAACGGTTGCAGGAAATTATTTTATTTCCGTTGATGAATTCGGCGGAACTTCAACACCCTACGAAATGCGCTATGGCGAGTGCTTCGGAGCGAACTGGAATTGCTTAGGAATCTATTCAGGAAGTTCATCAACTGATTTTATTTATCTATCTACAGGAATTATTTACGTTTTCTGTGTAGACCTTCAGTCCAGTTCTGCAAGTCTAGGAGGTTCCATTTCTATCAACTGCGCGGAACAAGCGCCCTTGAACGATGATTGTGCGAATGCTCAAAACATTTCGTGCGGTAACAGCATCTCAGGAACGTTGAATGGAGCAACTTCCGACAATGTCCCCAATTGCTTGTCTCAAGGAAACGGTGAAGAAGGCGTTTGGTATTCGTTCGCTGGAAACAATTCATATGTTTCGCTTTCAACATGCGGAAGTCAAAACCAATTCGACACGCAAATCTCTGTTTATTCTGGAGATTGTAATGCATTAACTTGCGTGGCCGCGAATGATGACAATCCCTTGTGCGAATCGAACGGGTCATCTTCTTTCATTTCGTTTAATGCTGTTTCTGGAACAAACTATTTCATTCGGGTTCATGCAAACACACAGCCCAATGCGAGTTACAACTTTGTAATGAATGCAAGTTGCGCTGCGCTGTGCACTGCACCAAGTAACGACAACTGCAATAACGCTATTTCTCTCGGTTCTATTAGCAATGCAACATGCACCGGCACTCAAATGAGTAATACCCTTTGCGCTGCTCCTTCAAACGTTCAGCCATCTTGCTTTTCTGCATTTAACACATTAAATGATGTTTGGTATTCGTTTATTCCCGTTGACGAGGATATTGAAATGACTCTTAACGCCGCTTCATCCTCTGACATTGGCGTTGCAGTTTACAGTGGCTCTTGCGGAAATCTTTCTTCGGTGTTCTGTTCTCCAAATGCATCAAGTGCTGGAGGAACAGTCATTGATGGCTTGAATGCTGGTACAACCTATTACCTTCAATTTTTCAGTTTGCAAAATGCATCTGGCGCATTTAGTTTCTGCCTAAGCAATCCAACTTGCTCCACTCCTATTGCTGCAGTTGTTTCAAACATCACGGATTCGGGGGCTTTTCTGCAATGGACTTCATTAAATGCGACAGGAGCCTTCGATATTTTAGTAACTACGACTAATCTGGGAACAGATATCAATTCTCAGAACATTACGAATGCAACGATTTATGGAGTTCCATTTACGGCATCTCCCCTTTCAAATCTTTCTGAAAACACAACCTACTACGTTTATGTCCGTCAAGACTGCGGAAATGTGGATCACAGTGAATGGAGTTCGGGTATTTCATTTACTACGAATTGGTCGGCACCCGACTGTAATTCCGCCGCTGAGCTCGAATGTGGAAGCACCTATTCAATGAGCTTTGGCGGAAATGGCTCTCTTTCAGATCTATCATGTAACAATGCGACTGGACGTGAGTTTGTCTTCAATTATTCACCAACATTAACAGGTACTTATGTGTTGAACTTATCTGCTATGGCCTCTGATCTCGCTGTTTCATTTAAAGAAAATGATGGTGTTTGTAATTATTCAGGCAGTACTTGTCTTCAAAATAGCAGCGGGAGTTTCTACATGTTTTTAAATTCAGGCAGCAGCTATTCCATTTGGATTGATGCGATCAATAGCGAATCGTTCAGCACTACAGCAACCTGGATTTGTCCAACATTGGGTGAAGACCCGAGCAATGCTCTTCTCATTAACGCTGCGTATTACCCCGTTTGCAATGTTATAAGTGGAAGTCTTCTGAACAGCTCTGCGACTGCTGCTTTTGGAATGGAGAATTCGAATAGTCATGATAAGTGGGCGCGCTTCACGGCCTTTACCAACGGGGCAAGCGTCACGGTAAATAGCAATGAGAATATTCGCATTGAACTGCGCAACTCAAGCTACGAGTTGATTGATTCCGAAGATTTGACTTCTACGGGAAATGAAATCTTGAACACATCGAACCTTATTGCGGGACAAACTTATTTCGTTGGAGTTATTTCAATGAGTGAATTAATTGGAAATGGAGCCTATACCCTTTGTGTTCGCCAACTAAAAAGAGGCGCTTGCGGAAATAATCCTAATTCCAATTTGAGTATAGGACAATTCTTCAAGGCACAGCCAGCCACAGGGGCAACCTATCGCTTTCAACTTCTTGGAATTTCTGGAAACGGCTTAGGACAGAGCGCAGTAAAAAACCAAGCGGCACCTCAGCTTATTTTAAGCTCTGTTTTTCCCAATTTACATTTCAATTCATCCTACGAAATAACCATCAGCAATGTATACGCATTAACCAATGGTAACGGACAATCTGAAGTCATTACATTGCCTTCAACAGCCGTCTGTACTCTTTCGATTACGGGTCAACCTTTATCTACTCTTCGTGCCACTGACAGATGTTCTTCCACATTAAAACCTCGGGTATCTTTTATAGGTGCCACACCCTATGTTTTTGGAGCTTCTGCTTGGAACTGGCGTTTTCAAAAATTGGATTCAAATGGAAATGCTGTAGGAAATACTATTCAATACAACGTGCTCAACGCGACCAATTATTTAAACATCGGGAATGTTGCACAGCTGGAATATGCAACAACATATTCGGTTGATTGTGCGCCGGTATTTTCATACGGAGCAGGACTTTTTGGAACCCCTTATACCCTCTGCATTGCACCACAATCTGGATTTACTGAAGAAAATGAAACACGAAACTACTCTGAGGTAATCGGCTTAACTTCAGATTTTAATCTATTTCCTAATCCGGCACAGAATTATTGCTCTATTTCTTCAAGTAAAGCCATTCAACGCATTCGCGTTTACGAATTGGGTGGAAGAAAAGTGGAAGATATTTTAATTAACGGGGACCTGCGTTATGAGCTAAACACTTCTGATTATCCGAATGGTTTATTTCAAATTGAAATTCAAACGCAAGAAAGAACCGAAGTAAAGAAACTCATCGTTTTTCATTAACCGAAAATTTCCTTCACGCGTTTTTCACGGTACGAAAAAATTCCATCCAATCTTTTCTTTATATACACCGCGTAAGCAATTTTACCTAGGACTCCCATTCCTATTGCATAGTGAATGGTGTCGGTCATTTTAACACCACCATTTACCTCTTCAAAATGGTGTTCATGATGCCACATTGCGTATGGCCCAAATCTTTGCTCGTCTACGAAATACTTCCTGTCTTCGCAGTGTGTAATCTCGGTGGTCCAATCCATAGGAATATTCAAAACGGGCCTTACCTTGTATTGAATAATCATACCCGCGTACATCTTCACCCCCTCTACATCTGTTAGAATTTCGAAACTCATATCAGGGGGAGTCATTTCATTCAGGTTGATTGGTGTTGCGAAGTAATTCCATACAACGTCCAACGATGCTGGAATAATTGTTTCAGTAGACAGTCGATATACTTTCATAACACCACAAACAACAGAGCTGCTGAATTGTTCCTAGGCGCGGTAACGAATCTTCTTAGTCCAGGCCAACGATGGCTTTTCTATAAGGTGATACATCATCCAAGCACCTAAGACAGCGTATACTTGAATGGCAACAAAAACGACCCAAACCAGTTTGCCGTCTTGTGATTCGTGATAAAAATATCCGTAGATAAACGAAACGAAAAACAAATGAAACAAATAATAGGAATAAGATACTTCACCAAGGAAATTCAACCAAGATGGACCTCGTTTAACGAAATAAATAGCAAAGAATGTAATTCCTGCAGCAATGGTAATGTGCGTTCCTAAATGCAACTGATCATATATATTGAATAGACCCACCGCCAAGGAAACAACTACTCCGCTCCAAAATTCCAATTTCGAAATATTCTTTTTGTAGTAGAGGAATAATGAAAAACCCAAGGCAAAAACAGGTAAATGAAAAAACACATTTTCTTTGGTATGCATGGGTACAAAAAAGTGCGAGAGGAAGGTTAATCCCAACGTTCCGTAATATGCAAGCAATCGCACAGCTAGGTTTTTGCTCGCAAGAAACGGAAAGATTAAAGCTAAATAGATGTAGTATTGAAATTCCACGAACAATGTCCAATACACTTCAATAACCCATTTAGACTCTTTGAAAGGAACTTGAAAAGTAACGCTATCTAGGAAGCTCTGAAAAATTTCAACATCGTAAAACGAGCGATTGTCTTTCATAACCCAAATACCGAAAACGAATACAAGAACAGAGACAATAAAAGGCGGATACAAGCGAACGATTCGTTTCAACATGAATTTATCTATGTTCTTGAAACTGTATTTTCCTTGTTCCATAGACCAAGGAAGAACAACACCGCTGATAACAAAAAAGACGTACACACCCTCTTGTCCCCAATCGAGCATGTGATGAAATTCTGGGTAGAATGGCTGAATAATAAATGCAGAGTGAAACATACAAACCATCCAAGCTGCGACACCGCGCAGGGCGTTTAGTAGTCCTATTGGATTCTTTGTTTCTTCCATACTGAAATAAAAAAATCCTTGAATTTCTTCAAGGATTTAATTTGTGCGATTAATCGCTAATGTACCCGGAGTGGGACTTGAACCCACACGACCGCAATGGCCACAGGATTTTAAGTCCTGCGTGTCTACCGATTCCACCATCCGGGCAAAACACTCAGATAAAAAAAAACCTGACATTCAATCAGGCTTTTTTAAAACTTGAGCGAGAGACGAGACTCGAACTCGCGACCCTAACCTTGGCAAGGTTATGCTCTACCAACTGAGCTACTCTCGCTTAACTATAAAGAACTTTTGGATTGCAAAAATAAAAAGAACTTGCTTACGTACAAGACTTTTTTTTGATTTTCTTTTTATTCGTTGAGGAGCGGATTCATAACCTTAAACCATTTGGTTGGAAACAAGGCCAATACCATCATTGCGGGATATCCGAAAGGCAACTGTTTTGAAGTTTCCAACGACCTTAAATCTTGAAAAGGCCGTTCCGGATTCGCATGATGATCGCTGTGTCTGCTTAATTCAAACAGAACTGCTCTGCCGAGAATATGGTCTGAATTCCAAGAGTGCTGTGGGGCAACTTGCTCGTATCTGTTCTCATTTACCTTATTACGTGTTAATCCGTAATGTTCAATGTAATTAACCGTTTCTAATAAAATTATTCCGAGAAGAGCGGCAATAACGAATGACAAAAGTGCTAAGGGGTTCCAGACAAAGATTAATATGCAAAGCACTAATTGTAATATTGAATAAATCAAAGTCTCACTGAAAAACAATGACCTATTCTTACGGTTGCATTCATTACTAGAAATCTTCCAAGCTGAAAGATAACTTCCTGGAATTACACGCAACCAGAAAGCGTAAACAGTCTCATTTTTTCTTGCAGTTGCCGGGTCTTGAAGTGTTCCTATCCACTTGTGATGTCCCTTATTGTGTTCAACATAAAAATGCATGTAGAGAGAAGTGCTTAAGAGAATTCTTGCAACAATTCTATCCAAGAAATTCGGGGAATGCCCTAACTCATGAGCCACGTTAATTCCAAAAACGCCGCACATAATTCCCATCGCTGAAACGTTCCCTACCCAAGTAAACATGGAAACTTTCGTATCGAGTTGTGCCCCGAAAAAGAAGTAAAGCAAAATCAATTGAGCAGGAAGGGTTAGATACAAAAGCATCTTGAACCAAAACTTCTTTTTAACTCTTTCTGCTTGAATATTAGAATTCACAGGCTTCCACTTCCACTCAAAAAAAGGAATTAATCCGAAAGCGAAAAGGAGTGTGAGATAGGAATAAACACCTCCCCATTCAAAACCAAAAAAGGCTAATGCTGGCAGAATAAAGGCCAATAGATATTTGAGGTATCGCATACCTCAAATTTACACATTACATTTTATTCTTCGCTTTGAACGCTGCTAAAATTTCTTCGTCCGTTTTCCCTAAAACTTCCAAGGCCATTTTTGCTTGTTCGGCCCAAAATGAATTGGGGAAATCGGTTATTATCAATTGGTATTCTTGACGTGCAACATCGAATTGCTTCAATTTTGCATCATTAATAAAAGCGTAAGAGTAATGCAGCTCAGCGAGCTTCTCTGGGTTATTCTCAATTGCAAATGCATTCTCAAAACAGCTTTTTACTTCTTCATTGAAATGGGCTTCACCGCTTATACTTCCAGCCTTCTCAAAATACATGACTTGTGTGTTTCTGTCTGTTGTAATGAGTGCGAGCTCTTTGTATGCGCGAACCACGCCTCTCAACTGTTCCCTTGACATTTTCACTATGGGGTTTCCAGCCCTCACATTGGCATCGAAATCACTCACTACTTTTAACAACGAATCTCCATTGATCTTCTTTTCCATTGGGGCTTCCGCTGTTTTATTTCCTCCACAAGAGGCGAATAAGATTGCTGATACAGCTATAAAAAGTAACGTTCTCATCCTTTATAAAATTTCATACGGTAATCTGTACTAATGTTCCCTTTTTGAATATCGCGAAGTTTTCCTTTCAAGAGTTGTTTGCGCAATGGGTTGATGCGATCGGTAAAAAGAATTCCTTCAATGTGATCATATTCGTGTTGAACGACGCGTGCAGCAAAGCCCTCCAACTCTTCTTCGTACAACTCCCAGTTTTCGTCGTAATACTCGATTTTCAATTTCGGCTTACGCTTTACATCTTCGCGAATGCGAGGGATTGACAAACAGCCTTCTTCGCAAGACCATTCAGTTCCCGATTCTTCGAAGATGATTGGATTAATGAATACACGCTTGAAATCTTCGCATGAAGGATCTCCGTCTTCACCTTCTGCGACGGCAGAGGCATCTATAACAAACAAGCGAATAGAGCGACCTATTTGAGGCGCTGCAATACCGACTCCATTCGAAGCATACATTGTTTCAAACATGTTTTCAATGAGTTCCTTCAGATTCGGGTAATTCTCATCAATTTCTTCCGCTTTTTTCTTTAAAACGGGATCTCCGTATGCGATAACTGGTAAAATCATTTTTGCAATATTAAAGCATAATGTATTCTGCAATCTCCAATCCGTATCCCTCAAGGGCACTGCGTTTAATCTGAGACGAAGAAATTAGTTTCATTTTAGACACGTTCAGTGCACGAATAATTTGCGCACCAATTCCATAATCTCGTTCATCGTTATTTCGTTTCTCATTTTCCAACAAAACAAGCAATCCTCTACCCTCATTTTGAATGGCTTTAAGCGTGCTGTTTAGTGAGTTATGTTGTTGAAGAAGCACATCAATAAAATCTCCGTATGAAGAAACAGCTTGAACGCGAACAGGCACTGACTCGTTTTCGTTCCAATTTCCAAACTTTAATGCTGCATGATTTCGTGAATGCGACTCACTTCCAAAATGAACAATCTCAACTTCCATTCCCAACCAACTTCTGTTCTCTCTTCTGGTTTCCTCAATGAGCGTTTCTCTTTGAAGTCTGTACGCAACCAAAGATTCGATTGAAATGATTTTCAAATCCAACTCTTTGGCAATCTCTATCAATTGCGGAAGACGAGCCATTGTGCCATCGTCGTTCATGATCTCGACTAATGCTCCCGCTGGTTTCATTCCGCATAAACGAGCCAAATCTACTGTTGCCTCTGTGTGTCCAGTTCTTCTCAGTACACCACCTTCTTTCGCGATTAATGGGAAAATATGTCCAGGACGACCCAAATCTTCCGGACGTGTGCTTGGATCGATTAACGCTTGAATCGTTTTTGAACGATCTTGGGCGCTGATTCCTGTCGTGCAGCCGTTTCCAATTAAGTCAACAGAGACAGTGAAAGCGGTTTTATGCGGATCGGTGTTATTCGAGACCATCAGGTCCAAATTCAATTCTTCGCAACGTTCTTGCGTAAGCGCAACACAAATAAGCCCTCTTCCAAATTTCGTCATGAAATTGATAACCTCAGGGGTGACAATTTCAGCTGGCGCAATGAAATCACCCTCGTTCTCTCGATTTTCATCGTCAACAACAATTACGACTTTCCCATTTTTGAAATCGGCAATGGCCTCTTCAATTGTATTTAATTTCACTTCAGATGTTGACATAATTACATTCTTTCGGGCATTTCAATTCCCAATACATTCATAGTTTTTTTCACGACCTCGCCTACTTGCTTGGTTAGCGCTAAACGAAAAACTCTTAAGTCGTTGTTTGGTTCGCGGAGGATTGCACATTGCTGATAAAAACTATTGAAGTCGCGCACTAAATCATACGTATAAGCTGCAAGTACTGAAGGGTTATAGGTATTCGTCGCGTCGTCAAAAGCTGCAGGTAAATCAAGCAAATGCTTAATCAATTGTCTTTCGGTTTCGTGCAGTTCACCTGTGTAATTCAAAGCACTTAATTCACCTTCAACCTTTCTTAAAATGGCTTGCGTGCGCACATAACCGTATTGAATGAACGGACCTGTATTCCCGTTGAAGTCGATACTTTCCTTCGGATCAAACAACATGTTTTTCTTCGGATCTACGCGAAGCAAGAAATACTTCAACGCACTCATTCCAATGATATGGTGAAGATGATCCTTTTCTTCGTCTGACATTCCTTCCAACTTACCCTGTTCTTCAGCCACTTCTTTCGCCACTTGCTTCATCTCGGCCATGATATCGTCTGCATCTACAACAGTTCCTTCACGGCTTTTCATTTTCCCTTCTGGAAGTTCAACCATACCGTAGCTCAAGTGGAAACATTTTTCCGCTTGCTCCAGTCCTAACTTCTTCAATATTTTGAATAATACTTTGAAGTGATAGTCTTGCTCATTTCCAACGGTATAAACCAATGAAGAGGCATCGGGATAATCGCGGAAACGCAACATAGCTGTTCCGATATCTTGTGTGATGTACATGGCTGTTCCGTCTTTTCTCAAAACAACCTTCTCATCTAATCCTTCACCCGTTAAATCTATCCAAATACTACCATCTTCCTTCTTGAAAAACACACCGCTTTCCAATCCCTTCATTACTTCGTCTCTTCCTAAAATATACGTATCACTTTCGTAATATAATTTATCGAAATCTACTCCCATGGTCTTGTAGGTCACATCAAAACCGTCGTAGACCCAACCGTTCATTTTCGACCAAAGAGCTATTGTATCCGCATCTTTGTTTTCCCATTTCAATAACATTTCGCGCGCACCTGTTGCAATGGGCGCTTGCGCCTCTGCGTCTTCTTTTGACAATCCTGAAGCAATAAGATCAGCGACTTGACCTTTGAACTTCTTATCGTATTCTACATAATACTTTCCTACAAGTTTATCTCCTTTCATACCAGAGGTTTCAGGAGTTTCATTCAACCCTGACTCAAGCCAAGCAATCATGCTTTTACAGATGTGAATTCCTCTGTCGTTTATTACCTGAACTTTCGTAACCGCATGACCATTCGCCTTGAAAATTTCCGATACGGAATAGCCCAAGAATATATTTCGAAGGTGGCCCAGATGCAGCGGTTTATTGGTGTTTGGTGAAGCATATTCGACCATGACTCTCGGCTTTGAATTCGCTGCGGCTAATCCAAAGTTATCAAGTTGTGTAACATTTTGAAATTGATTTCCCCAAAAAGTATCATTGAAATGAAGATTCAAAAATCCTTTCACCACATTGAATCTTTCGATTGAAGGAATCTCTTTTTGAAGCCCCTCACCTATTTCTTGTCCAACTGCTTCTGGTGATTTACCCAATTTCTTCACCCATGGAAAAGTCACAACGGTTAAATCGCCTTCGAATTCTTTACGTGTTTTTTGTATTTGAATTTCACTGTCTGAAACTTCCATTTGGAAGTTGTTCTGAAAGACATTCTTCAAGGCTGAATGAAGCAGTTGATAAGCGGTAGCGACGTTTTTCATACGGAAAACAAAAGTACATTGTTTTTATGGAGCGCCCTAAAAAAAAAGCCACTCGCTTGAGTGGCTTTTCTTTGTAAGCGGTGATGATTATTATTTTTTCTCGAATTTTGCATAACGCGTCTTGAACTTGTCAATACGACCTGCAGTATCTACTAATTGCATCTTACCAGTATAGAACGGGTGCGAAGCAGATGTAATCTCTAATTTGATTACAGGATATTCGTTTCCGTCTTCCCACATGATGGTTTCTTTTGAATTACAAGTACTCTTCCCTAAGAAAGCGTGCTCATTAGACATATCTTTGAAAACTACCAAACGGTAAGATTCTGGGTGTATTCCTGTTTTCATAATCTGTATTCTTTGTTAAAACGAGTGCAAATATACAAGAATTTTCTACAAATACAAGTCCCGTTTCACATTCCTCTGTTTATAAGTCGAAAAAGCAAGTTTAAGACACGCCAAATGCCGTTATATGTTTGTCCCGTCTAAGAACGCTTAGGGATTGTGAATATACGTGCTACGCACATTACAATATTTAAGTATACTGCCGCGTAACAACGGTTACCAGTAGTTTTGGTTAATTAGAATTTGTTTAGGTAATTAGTCTGAAAAACCCTCGTTCGCGAGGGTTTTTCGTTTTGTCTATCTTCGTGCAATGAGTTGGGTTGGATTAAAAAAAGGCTTTGATATTTATCTACGATTGGAAAAATCCCTTTCGGAAGCCACCCGTTCTGCTTACTTGAAGGATGTTACGAAACTCGAAAATTTCACTGAAAGTGTAGCGGTGTCTTCGATAACACACGAAACCATCACTTCCTTTTTAAAGTTTCTTCATGAATTGGGCTTACAAGCGACCTCGCAGGCGCGTATCATTTCCGGACTAAAAGGATTTTTTTCCTATCTGATTTTGGAAAAGGTTATTTCAATAGACCCGATGGAATTCATTGAAATGCCAAGAACTTCTCGCAAGCTTCCAGACGTGCTTAGCATTGAAGAAGTGGTTTCGATTATTGAGCATTGCGATCTAAGTAAGCCTGAAGGCACAAGAAATAGAGCAATTTTAGAGACTCTATACAGCTGTGGGCTTCGTGTGAGTGAACTTACCGATCTTAAAATTTCTCAGATGCGCACGCTCGATCAGCTCTTGCGTATTGTAGGAAAAGGCAACAAAGAGCGCTTCGTGCCCATTGGAGCAGAAGCCATGAAGTGGATTCAGCATTACCACGAACACATGCGCAATCACCTGAAACTGGCTCCGGGACATGAGGACTTTGTTTTTCTAAATCGAAGAGGAAAGAAATTAAGTCGCATGTTTATCTTCACTGTTATTCGTGAGAATTGCGTTGCATTAGGCATTCAAAAGCAAGTGAGCCCTCATACTTTCCGTCATTCATTTGCAACACATCTTGTTGAAGCCGGAGCTGATTTGCGAGCTGTTCAAGAAATGCTTGGGCATGCGAGTATAACTACCACCGAAATATATACGCACATAGACCGATCAAAGCTAAAAGAAGAGATTCAAATGTTTCATCCGCGCTACGGAAAAGGCTAAGAATTGCATTTATTCAATTAGGCTACAATTACTTAACCTCTCTTAATAGTTGGAAAGTATTCTACCAAGCTTATATTTGAATACTATTTGAAATCATGAAAAACTGCATTGCAATTGTTTTATTTAGCATTATTGGATTTGTCCCATTCGCCCAAAATGTTAGCATAACTTCAGATGACCTCATTTTATGTCCGGGAGAAAGTGCTACACTCACAGCAACTGCCGACCTTCCCAATCGAGTTTTGAATTTCCCTCGGGCAGCGAATCAAGCGATAATCCTAGGTAATGTGCAGCAGCAAACCATTGGCACCTTTAGTTACGAATTCTGGTTTAACACACCAGACTCAATTGTTTTGCTTCCTGAGCATGTGGATGGAATTGGAATTTATGACGGGCAATCTGGACAAAACTATGCTGTTTTCCCGCAGAGTATCTTCAGTACTACGCAAAGACGCTCTTCCGGAATTTCGGTAGGCATAAATGGAATTTCTGTGATGGAAAACAGTCATCAATTTTCAGCTGCACGCCTAACTCATGCAGCGAATCTCGTTGGTTGGCATCATTGTGCGGTAGTATACACATCTAATAACTTCGAACTCTTTATAGATGGCGTATCTGTCGGCACAAGACTTAACGGTAGCAACTATGCGAATAACGGCTTCGGCGTACCTTTGACTGTTGCATTACGCCCGAATTTAGGTAACTTCTATCCTGCTTTAGGCGGAATTGATGCTGATCCCAATGACGGATTCCTTGGTCAGATAGATGAGTTTAGAGTTTGGAAGGTTGCCTTGACCGCTGCCGACATAAGTGCTATTTACAACCGTAAATTAGTTTCAGCAAATATGCAGAACGTTGTTGTTCACATGCCCTTCGACATGGGAACTCAAGCCAACTTCAGCACCATTCCATCTAGTCCAGTCATAACCATAGCGGCGCCTGGTGCTACAGCTGGAGTAACATTTCCTTCGGCAATCATTCCTCAAGTTGGAACATTCGCAGGCACCACTTTACCAACAGCTATTTACAATCCGTTTGTTATTGGCTATGTTTGGAACGACGGCACCATTGGAAACACGCTGGTTGTTTCTCCAACAGCAGCTTCAACTACATATACCTGCACAGCTACTGCAGGAACCTCAAATTCTTCCTCAACTATAACCATTGCCACATCTGCACCAACGGCAACTGTTTCTACGACCAGTCCATTGATTTTTTGTGCCGATACATCAGCGACTTTAAGTGCCAATGCAGGAACCGCCTATCTCTGGAATACTGGCGACACGACTTCGTTCATTACGGTTGACACCACCGGCATTTACAGTGTCGTAGTTACTAACGCAGACAATTGCAATGCAACATCTGCAGGAACTGCAATTACGGTTAACCCTCTACCTAACCCAATCATTACGCCTTTGTCCGCTACAACTTTTTGCGAAGGAGACAGCGTGCTTTTATCGAGTAGCACTGATTCGCTTTATCAGTGGAGCACGTCTTCCACCGACAGTGTTTTAGTTGTGAGCAGCGCAGGAGATTACACAGTAGCTCTGACAAACATTTACAACTGCACTGCAACATCTGCGGCTGTAACAGTTGTTGTAAATCCGAATCCGATAGCTGCAATTGTTCCGAATGGTCCTATTTCCTTTTGTTTGGGAAATGAGGTGCAATTGAGCTCAACTACCGGAATTCCTTCTTGGTCAACTGGATCAAACGACACGACGATTACAGTAACTCAAACTGCAATGATTGAATTACTTGTGACGAATGAATTCGGTTGCACGGACACAGATTCATTAAGCATAACTGTTTTCGAATTACCTGTCGTTACTGCTCAAGCAGATACCTCTGCCTGTATCTCGAATGGTCCGTTCGCATTGCACGCAACGCCTGAGTTAGGAACTTGGGCAGGTTCAAATGTCTCAAATAGCACATTCTCTCCTACAACCGAAGGAACATTCGGTTTTCAATATTCATTCACGGATGGAAATGGATGCACCATCATTGACTCTACTTTCTTCACCATTGCAGTTCCTCTTCAAATGACAGCTGGACCGGATGTTTCTGTTTGTATGCCAAGTGATCTGATTGACCTTGCGGTTAACGCAACTCCAGCAGGAGGTTTCTGGAGTGGGTTTGGTGTAACGGGTGAAGGCACTGTTATTCCAATTCTCTCTGGAAGTTACGCCTACACTTATTCTTTCCAAGACCTTTGTGCCACTACTGACACTGTCTACGTTAATGCATATGACGTTCCTCTTCCGCCCGCAATTGGAGGAGAATTGTTCATCTGTAAAAACGTCCCTTCTCCCCTTTGGTCGAATTATGTTGGTGGAAATTTGTGGACGACCAATAATCCTTCAGATACTATCTATATTATTGATGCAGGAACCTACGGAGTTACCTACACAGATAATAATGGATGTTCGTCATTCTCAGAAGTAGTTGTTCAACAATATCCAGAACCGCAAATTCCGTCCATTTCAGGAGAACCGAATGCGGTCTACAACAACACGTATTTATACGCCGTGGCTTCTCTTCCAGATTACACTTATAATTGGATAGTTACAGGAGGAACAATTATTTCTGGACAAGGCACTCATATTATCGAAGTTGTTTGGGATCAGTTCATAACCGGTGTTGGCGAAATACAAATGACTTGGGCGAATGCCTACGGTTGTGAAAGCACCCAATTCTATGCTATTAACGTCGATGTTTCTGTTCAAGAAATCATGGCAACGAACCTTCGTATTTATCCAAATCCAACCCGTGACGTGGTGAACATTCAATGGGAGTTCATGAATGAAAACACATACCTCACGGTATACGACAATGCTGGAAAGCTTCTTTCAACAAATAGGCTGAACAATCAGTTGTTACAGCAAGTGGATTTAAGCGGATACGAAAACGGCGTTTACCAGTTGCGATTAAGCAATGAAAACGCCGTTATAATGAAAGCAATCGTGTTAACGCGTTAATTACGCGTTACGACCTACTGCATTTAAATCTTCGAAAGCTTGCTTCAAACGAGCAACGAATTCCTTTTCGCCTTCGCGCAACCAAACACGTGGGTCGTAAAACTTCTTGTTTGGCTTATCGTCGCCATCTGGGTTACCAATTTGGTTTTGCAAATAAGCTGCTTTGCCTGACATGTAGTTACGAATTCCGACCATGTATGCCCATTGCATATCGGTATCGATGTTCATCTTCACAGCACCGTAAGAGATTGCTTCGCGAATTTCTTCGCGAGATGAACCGCTTCCGCCGTGAAACACAAAATT
This sequence comes from uncultured Chryseobacterium sp., assembly GCA_964511555.1. GTDB lineage: Bacteria > Bacteroidota > Bacteroidia > Flavobacteriales_D > Sanyastnellaceae > CAIZGX01. The sequence goes on along the minus strand of CAZEFR010000033.1, from coordinate 4,453 downwards.
CACTGGTTTTGCTCCGGTGTTAAATTTGCTTTGAATGTATTCTTGCGAGTTGTTCAAGATAACAGGAGAAAGCTTTACGTTTCCCGGTTTGTATACTCCGTGAACATTTCCAAACGCTGCAGCCACTGTGAAGCGATTTGAAACCGCGTTCATATGCTCATAGGCGTATGCTACTTCTTCCGGTTGAGTGTATAGTTTGCTGCTATCCACATCGCTGTTGTCAACACCATCTTCTTCTCCACCTGTAACTCCCAACTCAATCTCAAGGGTTACTCCCATTTGGGTCATCTTCTTGAAATATTCAACACTTAACTCAATGTTTTCCTGAAGAGGTTCTTCGGAAAAATCCAGCATGTGGGAACTGAACAAAGGACGCCCTGTTCTTTCAAAATGTTCCATACCGTGCTGAAGCATTCCGTCCATCCAAGGAAGAAGATTCTTCGCGCAGTGATCTGTATGCATGATTACTGGAACACCATAAGCCTTGGCCATCAAATGAACATGCTGCGCACCGCTCACAGAGCCTAATACAGCAGCTTCCTGATTTTTATTATCGAGTCCTTTACCAGCGTAGAAAGCTCCTCCTCCATTACTGAATTGAACCACAACGGGAGAATTCAAATCGCGCGCAGTTTCAAGAACTGCATTTATACTATTTGTTGAAATAACATTAACTGCTGGCAAAGCATAGCCGTGAGTTTTTGCATCATTTAGCAACTCGGTAACTTCGTCACCTGCTAATACACCTGGTTTAAATTTCATGTTTTTAAATTGAAGAAGTAAATGTAATGTGATTTGAACCTCCCGCCACATGGTAAATACTTCGGGCATAACTCAACTGAAATCTCTTCAAGTTTACAGTAGTCCCGAAGGAGAGACCTGCTGTTGCTGGTCTGTTTGGGATAGAAAGCTCTTTTCGTTGACGGTAGTTGTACCCGAGACCCACTCGAACATTGCTGCCCAAAATAATTTCAGTTCCAATGACCAAGTGTCTCATAAATAGATCTCCGAACTCCCATGTCCTGTCGTCAACGGGTTGACCTGTTAGCGGATCTACAATAATAACCGCATTCGGGTTGGTGTACTTAACATTCCATCTTTGTACGTTTTCGTAGGCTATGTGAAATAAGAATGGTGCGTTTTTAGGTCGCTTACTTATGGCGATTTGAAATTCGAGCGGAAGTTTTTCTCTTGCGTTTTCTCGGAAGGAAACGAGCTGCATTCCCACATTTTTTAAAACAAAACTCGCGGTAAAATTCGTTCTCGGCTGATAGTAGGTTGCCGCTGCGTCTATTGCCAGGCCATAGGAATAATAAGTATCGAAGACCGAGTACAAATTTTTTAGATTCAGTCCAACGCGCCACAAGGAATCTACCCTGTAAGACGCTCCGAGGGTTAATGCGTATTCGTTAGAACTGAATGTTCCAAGGTTGTTACCTAATCCGTCTAGCCTTTGGCTTGTGCCGTATCCGAAATACTGAAGAGTTCCAGCGAAAGCGAATTTGCTTTTTGCAGGGTGAAATGCGTATGATGTATAACCGAAATTCGACTGTCCGAAATAACGCACATAACTCATGGCGAGTTTACGATTCATGAGCGAGTCTATTAAGGCTGGATTGACCGCTGCTGTGTTGATGTCGCTTGCACAGAGTGCAATGGCATTGCCGCCTATAGCGGCAACACGAGCTGAGCCAAAAATGTTCACACTTGAAAAAACAGTGGTACCTGCTTGCGCGAAGCTATATAAAGTAGCTGCGCATAATAGAAGTGTAATCAGGTGCTTTTTCATGATTCAGGCCTGCAAGTAACGAAATAGTTCTGAATATATTTCACAGCTTACTTTGCTTTTTCTTTGAGAAGGGCTTTGTCTAAAACTTCGTACATGTCTGTAACGAAATGAAATTTCAATCCTTTCAAATAGCGTTCGTCGATTTCATCAATGTCTTTGCGGTTCTTTTCGCAGAGGATAATTTCTTTGATTCCTGCGCGCTTCGCCGCGAGAATTTTCTCGCGCACACCGCCTACAGGTAGGACTTTCCCTCGGAGTGTTATCTCACCGGACATGGCGAGAAACTTCTTCACTTTTCGTTTAGTGAAGGCTGACGCAAGCGCCGTTAACATGGTTATTCCTGCGCTTGGGCCGTCTTTTGGAACGGCGCCTTGAGGGACGTGAATATGCACATTCGTTTCATCGAAGATTTTCGCTTCCATTTCAAGCAGATTCGAATGTGCCTTCAAATATTCTAGCGCAAGTGTTGCGCTTTCCTTCATGACATCGCCCAAATTTCCAGTTAAAGTCAATCGACCTTTCCCTTGCGTTAAGCTTGATTCAATAAACAAAATATCTCCACCCGTTGGCGTCCAGGCTAATCCTGTAACTACACCAGCAACGTCATTGTCGGCATACCGATCTTTCTCATAACTCACACCCAATGCATTCGAGACATCATCGGTTGTCAAAGTCGTTTTGAACTTTTCTTTGAAAGCCATCTGCTTTGCGCGGTGACGTACCATCTTGCCGATACGCTTTTCTAATGCACGCACACCACTTTCGTTGGTGTACGATTCAATCAGAAACGCCAACACTTCTTCCGTGAAAGCAATGTTCTTTTCTGTTAATCCGTTTTCGGTTAATTGCTTCGGCACCAAATGGCGCTTCGCAATCTCTAATTTTTCTTCAAGGGTATATCCGTTTACTTCAATGATCTCTAATCGATCGCGAAGAGCAGGCTGCAATGTTGAAAGCGAATTGCACGTTGCGACGAACATGACTTTCGAAAGGTCGTATTCCAACTCAACGAAGTTGTCATAGAACGCATGGTTTTGTTCCGGGTCTAAGACCTCCAACATAGCGGAACTCGGATCTCCGTGAACCCCTTGCCCCATTTTATCTATTTCATCTAAAACGAAAAGTGGATTCGATGTTCCAACTTTTTTCAAGTTTTGAATGATGCGTCCGGGCATTGCACCAATATACGTCTTTCGATGTCCGCGAATCTCTGCTTCATCGTGCAATCCACCTAAAGACATACGCACATATTTTCTTCCCAATGCTTCAGCAACGCTCTTACCTAGAGAAGTCTTACCCACACCTGGAGGTCCGTACAAACAAATGATCGGCGACTTCATGTCGCCCTTTATTTTCAATACAGCTAGATGCTCTAAAATTCTTTCCTTCACTTTTTCCAAACCGAAGTGATCGCGATCCAAAATTTCTTTAGCGTGTATCAAATCGAAATTGTCTTCACTGATTTCATTCCAAGGAAGGTCGAGCAACAGTTCGAGGTAATTCGATTGAACGCTGTATTCCGCTGCTTGCGGATTCATGCGCTCCAACTTAACAAGTTCTTTCTCGAAGGCTGTTGCCACATTATCTGGCCATTGCTTGAGCTTCGCCTTTTCGCGCTTCGCATCAATCTCTTCCTTTTGCGGATTGGCACCCAATTCATCTTGAATCTGCTTAATCTGCTGCGTCAAGAAATATTCACGCTGTTGCTTCGAAATGTCAATGTGAACCTTCTTCTGAATCTCTTTCTTCATTTCGAGCATTTGCAGATCGTTGTGCAATTGCTCGAACACTTTCTTCGCTCTTTCTTCTAGATCCGCAATCTCCAACAACTCTTGCTTCTTCTCCACATCTGCCTTCATGTTCGAAGAAATGAAGTTGGTGAGGAAAGACAAGCCGTTAATGTTTTTAATCGCCAAAGCGGCTTCGCTCGGGATATCCGGAGAAAGGTTAATGATGTTTAAGGCGTGATCGCGAAGCGATTCAAACAACGCTTGTTGCTCTTTGCTTCCGGCCTTCTTATTGATTTCTTCAAACGCAGTTACTTGCGCTTCAAAGTAGGGTTCTGTGTTAACCAAGCCATGAATCGAAAAGCGCTTCTTTCCTTGTAGAATGACAGTTGTGCTTCCATCAGGCATACGCAACATGCGAAGAATGGTGGCTTGTGTTCCAATGTGGTGCAGATCTTCGAACGACGGATCCTCCATATCGGCGTTGCGCTGCGCAACCACTCCAATGGTTTTTGTTCCAGCGTTTGCGTCTTGAATTAGGCGAATGCTGCGATCTCTTCCAACCGTAATTGGAATAACCACGCCCGGAAATAGAACAGTGTTTCTAAGCGGCAAAATGGGTAACACTTCTGGTGTTTCCTCATTCGCCATATTGTCTTCGTCCTCTGCTGAAATCAAAGGGATATATTCGTGATTATTTTCTTCGTCAGAAAAAAAATAATGTTCTACTTCTTTATTCATACTCCTCGCTTTTCAATGTCAATGCCACTCATTAGCCTCTGCCTTTATGACCGAGAAGCAGCGGTTATTTTAAAAACATGCGCCAATACGGCTCTTTCAGCCGCTGACATTTCTTTGCCACGGCGTTGCATCATGCGTTCAGCTGTTTGAATGGCCTTGTCTAAATTGTGCTCGACAACCCCTGTTCCCCAGGTAA
>CAZEFR010000032.1:0-28494 GCA_964511555.1 uncultured Chryseobacterium sp. | reverse complement strand
TCGTTCCGAAGGTGCTTCGCAAGACCTTCCGAAGGACCTTTCGTAGAACCTTGCTTGTACCTTCCACAGGACCTTTCGTAGAACCTTGCTTGCACCTTCCACAGGACCTTGCTTGCGCCTTGCAAAGCATCCCCTATATTTGCCCCGTGCTAAAAAGAAATCAGATACTCGACATTAAAATAGACCGCTTTGCCTTCGGAGGCAATGGAATTGGACTATTAAAAACCGACAAAGGCGATTTTACTGTTTTTGTTGAAAATACATTTCCCGGGCAGCTTGTGCGCGCACAAGTAATCAAGTCCGACAAGCGATTTGCAAATTGCAAATTGATCGAAGTGCTTGAAAATTCTCCAGACGAAATAGACTTGCCATACCAGCGCATTCCTGGCGCGCCATACGCTGCTTGGCCCATAGAGAAACAACACGACGCGAAAAAAGATTCGTGTCTTCAACTATACAAGCGTATTGGTAAAATTGAAAATATTGCTGAGCTGTTCGATGAATACATTGAATCTCCTTCTGTATGGAACTACAGAAACAAAATGGAATACAGCTTCAGCGCTATCCGGTATGACCTTCCAACCAAAACTGAACTCGATGATTTCGGTTTAGGTTTCAAGCACAGAGGAACGTGGTGGATGGTTGAAAATCTAGACGCGGAATCGGGTCTCTTCGATGCGACATTCGAAAACAATCTGCATCGTATTCGTACCTTTTGCATAAACAGCGGGCTCCCGGCATGGCATCCACCTAAACGCGAAGGTTTCTTTCGATACGTTGTCGTTCGAAAATCATTCACATACGACTTGCTTCTGATTAATCTTGTTACTTCATCGGAAGGACTGGAACAGTTCGATCGCGATGGATTTGTTAAACTCGTTTTAGACATACTCGGAAACCGTTGCGGTGGAATTATTCATACGCTGAACGATGATACCGGAGACCGTGCTGAGCCTTTGAATGGCTCTTCACACCTGCTCTACGGAAACTCAGAAATCGAAGAAGTTTTATTGGGATTGAACTTCAAAGTAAACATGAAGAGCTTCTTTCAAACCAACCCGAAAAGCGCTGAAAGACTTTATACAAAAGCAATAGACTATTGCAATCCGGAAGAAGTTCCAAATGGATATATCCTCGATCTGTTTTGCGGAACAGGTACAATCGGGCAACTCATTGCGCAGAAAACTTCATTGCCTGTTGTGGGGGTAGATATTGTGGAAGCTGCCATTGAAGACGCGAAGAAAAACGCACAAGAAAACAACGTTTCGAATATCGAATTCTTCGCGGCCGATGTGGGGAAATTCTTATTGGAACAACCCCAATTTCAAAATCAAATCAACACGCTTGTGCTTGATCCACCGCGCGGTGGAATTGCACCCAAGACTCTCAGGAAAGTAATCGGACTCGACGCGAAGCGCATCGTTTACATTTCATGCAATCCTGCTACGCAAGCAAGAGATTGCGAAACGCTTATTCTATCGGGATATCAGTTGAAGAAAATTAGTTTCGTAGACCAGTTCCCACACACCTCGCATTTAGAGGCGGTGGCACTGTTCGAAAAAAATTAATTTACTGCTTCGTCGTTTTCGAAGAAACCTTTGAAGCGGCCCACAATGCTGCCTAATGGATTTTTTGGCGCGCGCGTCTCTACACTCGGCTTAACGATTTCCTCCCGCTTATCAACTTCCATTGCGGGCTCATTGGCCTCGCTCTCTGCATGAGCAAAGGTTGACTCAACTTCTTCTTCAGAACTTGAAATACCTATAGAATTCATATAGTCTTCGAAACTACTGGTAGCAACATCTATCTGAGCAGTATTTTCAACTACGGTTGGTTCTTCCTCTTCTTGAATTACCTCAATTGGTTCCTGATTCAACACACGCTCGAAATAATCTTCACCCACATTTTCTTCACCTGTAATGACAAGTCCAACACCTGTAGATAGTGCAGGTGGCAACTGAGATTCATCTGTATAATTCAATACATGTTCAATAGGCTTCCCAATACGACAATCCAATCCGGTGATGTACTCTACCAATTGCTTAATGTGCTTCAATTGCGCACCACCTCCGGTTAACACAATTCCTCCGATTAACTTACGCTCATATCCACTGCGCATGATTTCGAAGTGAACCAACTCCAATATCTCCTTCATACGCGCTTCAATAATTCCTGAAAGCGCACCCAATGTAATTTCCTTCGGCGTTCTTCCATTCAAACCCGGAACAACAACCTTCGCGTTCTGTGTTTCTGCAGCTAAAGCCGATCCGTACTGAACCTTCAATTGCTCGGCGTGTCTGCTCAGAATTGAACATCCTGTTTTGATATCTTCGGTCAAAATATTTCCACCAAATGGAATCACCGCAGTATGACGAATCAGACCGTCATGGAAAATAGCAATGTCTGTTGTTCCACCGCCAATATCAACCAAAGCAACACCTGCTTCTTTCTCCTCATCGCTTAATACAGCGGCAGAGCTTGCAATGGGCTCTAAAGTCAATTCTCCAACTTCAAGTCCAGCCAATTTTACGCAACGGTAAATGTTTTTTATAGCGGGAAGGGAACCCGTTATGATGTGGAAATTCGCCTGTAAACGCACACCAGCCATTCCTACTGGATCTTTAATTCCACCTTCAGTATCTACAGTATACTCTTGCGGAATAACATGTATGATAGATTCTCCGGCAGGAACATGAATCTTAAACATATCTTCCTTTAAAGCTTGAAGATCGGCTAGGTTAATTTCCGTCTCTAAATCTTTCCTTGTATAAATACCGGGCTGCTGAATACTCTTAATGTGCTGGCCCGCTATTCCAACATTCACACGATGCACCTTAATTCCGCATTCATTCTCGGCTTTTTGAACAGCTTCCTTGATAGATGCAACTGTCTGATCAATATTCAACACTATTCCGCGCTTCACGCCGTCGCTTTTGCTTCGGCCTATTCCTAGAATCGTAACCTTCCCGAGAGAATCAATTTTTCCGACAACACAAGCAATCTTTGTTGTTCCAATATCTATTCCTACAACCAATTTCTCTTTATTTGTTGGTGCTGGATTGTTGTGAGTGGCTGATGTATATTCCATATTTTTAAATAATTATTGCGGTTGTTGAACTGCTTGCGCAGCTGCTGGTATTAAGTCGGTTGGTATTGCAATGGGTGCGCTATTCCCTGTTAATGCTAGGCTATCAACAGGCGCGGGAAACAAATCCGAACCGCGCTTTTCACAAATCACTTGATTCTCGAAATTCAAATTAATTCTACTGTACTTCTCAATGTTTGTGATATTCAACTGAGATTTATAAAACTGAAAAAGCATCTTCGTTTTCATTTCCAAATTGTAAACACTTCCGTAATCAATCACTTGCCTTCCAATCCGCGGAATTACTTCAACTGTTCCCATCGTTGTGAGATGAATATGTTCTATCCAATCTTTAAGCTCTGAATGCTTACGCATGTGATTTCCAAAAACAACCAACTCGTCTAAATATGTCAGCCCCAACGCATTTCCATCATAATATTCCAAAGTGGCCGGAAACTCCATTGCTCCCATCACCCCCTCAACCGAAACAATTGGAACATAGGCAACCGATCTGTCAAGTAGGTTGAATGACTGGCCCAACGTGTCGACATAAAATCCACTTCCATCGCTGTTCATGACCCTGAACATGGGAGCGCGTTGCTGAATATCGATATTCAAAATTCCATCTACACCCATGTACACGTTGCACGATTGAATCGCTGGATGTCTGTTCACCACAACTTGAATGGCGCCAACATCGATCTGACTCATGGGAGTACCTTGCAACAATCCAAAGTGACTGTGCACAATGGAATCAACTTCACGCTTCGTAATAAGCTCGTCTACGTTTTGCCCTTTTTGAATATTCACGCGCAATTCCGGAACCGGCTGCGCATTGTGCCTCGAAATAGAAAAAGCCCAAAGCACAAGCGCTCCAGCGCCCATGAGCACAAAGAACGCCAACACCAAAACCCTCATGAAAACAGAGGGTTTCTTAACTGTATTTGCTTTTTCATTTTTCATTTCACACGTGCTTTCATGAACACTTCCAACGGAGAAACAAGGGTGTCAATGTCACCCGCTCCCAACGTTAAAAGCACATCAAACTGCAGTTTATTTAGCAAGGTGAAGATGGCAACTTTCTCCACTAAGTATTTCTCGTCCTTTTGAATTTTATCAAATAGCCATTGTGAATCAATTCCCTCCATGGGCAATTCTCGCGCTGGATATATAGGCAACAAAATCGGCACATCCAAAAGCGCTAAGCTCTCGGCAAATCCGTCTACAAAATCTCTTGTTCTCGAAAACAAATGCGGTTGAAAAATCCCTACGATACGTTTCCCAGGAAACAACTCACGAACCGAACGAATAGCAGCAGACAACTCGGTCGGATGATGCGCATAGTCATCTATGTACACGCCAGTTTCACTTTTATACCGCACATCGAATCTGCGAGCAACGCCTTTGAAACTAGCCAAGACATTCGGTAAATCTTGAATTGCAACACCTGCAAGTAATGCGCAAGCCATTGCCACCACAGCGTTTTCTACATTGTGTCTTCCTGGCAATCCCAAACGAACATTTGCTAATTCACCATATGGTGAATGAAAATCGAAAACGTAAGCACCTTCATCAATGCGAATATTCGTAGCGAAATAATCGGCTTCAGACAAAATACTGTATGTCAAAACACCTGAGCGCTCCGCCTTCAATTCATTGTGAATATTCAATTCCTTCTTCACCACCACATTTCCTTCTGCGCGAGTCTGTTTCAAAAACAAAAGAAACCCTTCGCGAATGCTTTCTTCATTTCCATATATATCTAAATGGTCGGCGTCCATGGACGTCAACGCTGAAATCTTCGGGAACAAGGTCAAGAAACTTCGATCAAACTCATCGGCTTCCACTACTGTTCTTGAAGTGTCTGAAAGCAAAACATTACTCTTAAAATTGGAAGAAATTCCGCCTAAAAAAGCATTGCATCCGATGGTTGAATGAAGAATATGGGCCACCAATGTTGAAGTGGTAGTCTTACCATGCGTTCCGCCAATAGCGATGGTTTCATCAAGCTGCGTAATGTATCCCAACAACTCGCTCCGCTTCCAAATTCTATATTCATGTTGAAGGAAATACTGCAATTGCGAAGAATCATTCGGCACAGCAGGTGTGCGGACAATCAATATTTTTTCCTTCGGGGTGGAATGAAGTAACTGCGGCAAAGACATAACACTGTCTTCGTATTGAACAGAAATTCCTTCTAATTCAAGTTCCGTAGTCAACGCAGTAGACGTGCGATCGTATCCCATCACATGCACTCCCTTGCGATGAAAATAGCGCGCAAGGGCCGACATACCTATGCCACCAATACCCAGGAAATACATGACATCGCACGTTAGCTTACGCTCTTCCATACACCACTTCAATTAAGGTATCTACAATTTCTTCTGTAGCATTCGGCATAGCGAATGCAGCTATATTCTTTTTCAATTCAGCAATCTCATTTTCGTTTTGAAGCAATTCTGAAACGACTTCAGCCAACTTCAATTCTGCTTCATTGTCACGAACCATTAAGGCCGCTCGCTTCGAAACAAGCGCCATAGCATTCTTCGTTTGATGATCTTCGGCCACATTCGGAGATGGCATAAACACAACAGGCTTTCCAACCAGCGACAATTCAGAAACACTCATGGCTCCTGCTCTAGAAACAATTACATCGGCAGCGGCATAAACCAACGCCATATCTTGAATGAAATCGTAAAGACGTACCCCCGAAGTTCCTTCGTACTTCGTCTCTAAATTCGATTTGTAAATCTTTCCACATTGCCAAATAATTTGAAATCCTTGTTGAAGCCAAGCATTCAAAGAAGCTTCAACTGCCGCATTCACAGCGCGCGCGCCCAAACTTCCACCTACAATTAAAATGGTTTTTTTTGTTGAATCGAAATTCAATTTAGTCAAGGCCTCTTCCTGCGAATAAGGCAATTTCACGAAATCTTTTCGCACTGGATTCCCCGTTAACTGAATCTTCTCTTTTTGAAAAAACACTTCCATGCCTTCGTAGGCAACACATATCGCTTTCGCACGCTTCGCCAACAATTTGTTGGTCACTCCTGCGAATGAATTTTGCTCTTGCAAAACCGTTGGAACATCTGCTGTTCCAGCCGCACGAAGCGTTGGACCGCTAGCATATCCTCCAAAACCTACAGCGACTTGCGGACGAAATTCCTTCACCACAGCTTTCGCCTTCAACATGCTTTTCAAAATTTTAATTGGAAGTAAAAAATTCGAAAGCGTCAATTTGCGTTGAAGTCCAGCAATGGGAAGTCCAACAATTTTATATCCCGCTTGCGGAACTTTTTCCATCTCCATCTTCCCTTCCGCCCCAACAAATAAAATCTCACATTCAGGAAAGCGTGCTTTTAATTCATTCGCAACCGCAATGGCAGGAAATATATGTCCGCCCGTACCACCCGCAGATAACAAGACTCTATGTAAAATTCTATTTTCCATAAGAATTAAAAAGGTGCTTCTTCTAGTTCATCGGACTGTTCTGCGTCGCTGTTCTCTTCATCCATCTTCGAAATACTCAATATCACTCCGAACATAATTGCAACAAAGACAATCGATGTTCCTCCCATACTCACCAAAGGCAAAGGCTGTCCGGTTGTTGGAAATAAATCCACCGCCACACCCATATTAATAAACGCTTGAAGCGAAATGACTAATCCCAATCCCAAGGCGGTTAAACCGCCGAAATATTTCGGACTTCGAATCGATATTCGAATAACCCGAAAAAGAAAAATAACATACATCAACATCACGAGTGCTCCGCCCAAAATAGAACCGTACTCTTCAATAATGAAGGCGTAGATCATATCTGAATACGGATGTGGAAGGAAGTTTCTTGAAGTTCCTGAACCGGGACCTTTCGGAATAATTCCTCCTTCGTAAATGGCATATTGGGCTAACTCAATTTGATACTTCGAGTCGTCTATGGAACCCGCTTGAATTTCCTTTCCAACCAAACGATTTTTCCACGTGCTGTAACGCGGAAGTATTTTCTCTGGACCAAATTCACCAATAACAATAATCAAAAGAAGTATCCCAACGACTGCTCCAATAAGTTTGAACAAATGCTTCCAAGGCACACCTCCAAAAACCAACATTAAAAAACACACAAACCCAATTAATGCAGCTGTCGAAAAGTTTGCTGGTAACACCAATCCGCAAACCATGGCTATTGGAAGAACAATCGGTAATACACCTTTCTTGAAATCGTCTAACATTTGTCGCTTCACGGTTAGCTGACGAGCGACATAAATAATAAGAACCAACTTCGCCAAATCACTTGTCTGGAACGTCACACCAATTCCGGGTATTCGTATCCAACGATCGGCGTTGTTGATGTTCGAACCGAAGAACATCGTGAAGACCAATAACGGAATAACTACCCAAATCATGAGCTGTCCTATCCGAGAAAAAACCGTCAAAGGAAGTAGATGCGTGCCGTACATAAACGCGAGTCCGAGTCCAAGCATGAAGACATGCTTAATCAAAACTCCTGCACTGCTTCCACCTTCTGCCTTCCACACCAAAGAAGAAACAGCACTGTATACCGCCAACACCGAAAGGGTGCACAAAAAAAGTGCAACCATCCAGATCACGCGATCTCCCTTTAAGTGTGTAAGAAACTTTTGCATGAATTACAATCCTTTTACCGCAACTTTAAATTGACGACCTCTGTCTTCATAGTTCTCGAACAAATCGAAAGATGCGCATGCAGGTGATAACAAAACAGTGTCGCCGTCTTTTCCTAAATCGTAAGAAACACGCACCGCTTGTTCTGCGCTGTCTGTATCGATAATGGTATCTACAATAGATCCAAATGCTTTTCTAATTTTAGAACTGTCTTTCGTTAAGCAAACGATTGCTTTCACTTTAGACTTCACCAATTCCGACAATTCAGAATAGTCGTTTCCTTTGTCTGTTCCACCAGCAATCCAAATGATTGGCTTGTCAACAGATTCCAAAGCGTACCAAGTAGAGTTAACGTTTGTAGCCTTGCTATCGTTAATGAAACGAATGCCGTGAATACTAGCAACAAACTCCAAGCGGTGTTCAATGTTTTCGAAGTTCATTAAACTGTCGCGAACAGCCTCTTTTCTTAATTCCAAAAAGCGAGCTGCTGCTCCAGCTGCCATGCTGTTCTGCAAATTGTGTTTGCCTTGCAATGCTAGTTCTGTGATTTTCATAGTAAATAAATTATGGTTTGTGTTTAGGTTAAAATTTGTTTCGTCGCAATAGCCACCTTGCTCGTAGGTCTTTCCAGGTTGAATTGAAATTGGAAATAGGGTGGCGTTCAATACATGTCTTGCCATAGTCTCTTCTGTAATGGCATCGTCTGCATTGAAAATGAAAACATCGTTCGATGTTTGGTTCTGCGCAATGCGCAACTTCGCATCTGCGTATTTACTTAAATCGTATTCGTAACGATCTAAGTGGTCAGGAGTAATGTTCGTTAGAATAGCAATATCCGCTTTGAACGAATACATATTGTCGAGTTGGAAACTGCTTACTTCCAACACATAGTAATCGAAGTTTTCTTCAGCAACTTGTCTTGCGAAGCTCTTTCCCACATTTCCTCCAAGACCAACATTCAGTCCTGCATTTTTCAAAATATGGTAAGTCAACAAGGTCGTTGTAGTCTTACCGTTACTTCCTGTAATTGCAATCAGCTTCGCGTTCGTATATCGATACGCGAATTCCAATTCCGACAATACTGGAATGTTTTTTTCGTGCAGGGCTACAATCAGTTTGGCAGTGTTCGGTATACCCGGACTCTTCACCACTTCGTCTGCATTCAGAATTAATTCATCTGTGTGCATTCCTTCTTCGAAGGCAACACCGTGCGCGTTCAATTCAGCTTTGTACTTGTCTTTCAACAAGCCCTTATCCGAAAGGAATACGTCGTATCCCATCTTCTTTGCAAGCACTGCCGTGCCTGCGCCGCTCTCGCCTCCTCCAAGTATGACTAATCGCTTATTCATTATCTTACTTTTAGGGTGATGATGGTTAATACTGCTAGCATAATTCCGATGATCCAGAAGCGAGAAACGATTTTCGATTCGTGCATTCCTTTCCGCTGATAGTGGTGGTGAAGCGGAGACATTAAGAATATGCGACGACCTTCTCCGTATTTCTTTTTTGTGTATTTGAAATACCCAACTTGAAGCATTACACTTAAGTTTTCAATCAAGAAAATTCCACACAACACCGGAATCAAAAGTTCTTTTCGAATAGCAATAGAGAACGTTGCAATTATTCCGCCTAGGGCAAGACTTCCCGTATCGCCCATAAAAACTTGCGCAGGGAAACTGTTGTACCAAAGGAATCCAACACAAGCTCCAACGAATGCCGCAATGAAAACCGTTAGCTCTCCGCTTAATGGGATATACATCACGTTCAGGTAATCTGCAAAAATGTAGTTACCCGAGACGTATGCGAAGATGGCCAGCGTTATACCTATGATAGCACTTGTGCCTGTTGCAAGTCCATCAATTCCATCTGTGATATTGGCACCGTTCGAAACAGCAGTAACAATAAAAATCACGATAACCGCAAATACCCCCCATAACACCCATGGGCTTTCCATGCTGTCTGGAACCAACCATGCGTAATCAAATTCATTATCTTTAATAAAAGGAATAGTAGTCTTTAAACTTTTCTCTTCTTCCCATTGCATGGCCTGCTGATCGGCTGTTGCATTCTGTAATTGAACATCAGAAACTTTCTCTTTAATTGTAACCGAAGGACTCCAATAAAGCATGCTTGCTACAATAACACCCACGCCTATTTGCCCCACAATTTTGCTTTTTCCTGCAAGTCCTTCTTTATTCTTTTTGAAAACTTTGATGTAGTCGTCTAAGAATCCGATGAGACCCAACCAAATGGTTGCAATGATCATTGTCTGAATGTAGATGTTCGTCAAATCAGCGAGCAACAAAGTCGGCACTAGGATAGCGGCTAGAATTATTAATCCACCCATCGTCGGAGTCCCTGCTTTTTGCATTTGTCCGTCTAATCCTAAATCGCGAATGGTCTCTCCCACTTGTTTCTTACGAAGTATGCGAATCAATGACTTTCCAAATACCATGGAAATCGTCAATGAAATGAGAATACTCAACGCTGCACGAAACGACAAGTAGTGAAACAACCCTGATCCAGGGAAATGCATGTGCTTATCGAGGTATTCAAAAAGGTGGTACAACATACTTAGTTCGTTTGAAAGAGTTCTGTTATAATTTGTAAATCATCGAAGGGATATTTCACTCCGCTTATCTCTTGGTATTTCTCGTGCCCCTTGCCTGCAATCAAAATGATATCGCCAGGCTTGGCCAGTGAACAAGCCACTTCAATCGCTTCGCGACGATCGGTTACAGACAATACTTTTTTCTTTTGAATTGGATCCAATCCTTCAACCATCTCTTGAATAATGGCCTTCGGATCTTCACTTCTTGGATTGTCGCTGGTCACTATTACGCGATCGCTTTTATTCGCTGCGATAGATGCCATAACCGGACGCTTCGCGCGATCGCGATCGCCGCCACAACCAACCACAGAAATAATTTCTTCTTGTCCGCGAACAGACTGAATGGTATTCAAAACATTTTCCAATGCATCTGGAGTGTGCGCGTAATCAACAATTGCTGTTGTTCCGTCTTGCTTACGTATGTATTGAAAGCGACCTTCTGGTGCTCCCAATGAAGACAAATGAACCAACACTGTGGTTGGATCAGTTCCTAGTTCAACAGCTGCTGCGAAAACAGCAGTTAGATTGTATGCATTGAATTCTCCTATAAGTGGTGAATGCAATTCAAAACGATCAATGTTTATTTGAAGTCCTTCAAGCGTATTCTCAATCAACTTCGCTTTGTAGTCAGCCATCGTGTGCAAGGCGTAAGTGCGAACACGTCCTTTGCATGCAGAAACCAACGCGTCGTGGTAACGATCATCTGCATTCACAACAGCGTATGCATTCGCTCCCAACTGATCAAATAAAATCTTCTTCGCTTTAATGTATTCATTCATTGAACCGTGATAGTCCAAATGATCATGACTGAGATTCGTGAAAATGGCACCGTCCACTTGAACTCCCGCCATTCTGCTCTGATGCAATGCATGAGAAGACGCTTCCATGAAAACATGTGTGCATCCTTCGCGATGCATGCGCGCTAACAAGTCGTTCAACGCAACAGCATCTGGTGTTGTATGTGTTGAAGGAATTTCAACTTCGTTAATACGATTAACAACGGTTGAAAGCAAGCCGCATTTATGTCCCATTGAACGATACAAGCGGAATAATAATGTGGCAACGGTAGTCTTTCCATTTGTTCCAGTGACAGCAAGCACCTTCATTTTTTCTGAAGGATTCTCATAAAAATTCGCTGCCATAATACCCAATGCCTTTGAGGTATTGGCAACTTGAACATAGACAATATTCTCGTCTAATTTTTCAGGCAGATCTTGACAAACAATAGCCGCAGCTCCCAACTCAATAGCCTTTGCGATGAATGAATGTCCATCAGACTGAATTCCCTTCACAGCAACGAACAACGCCATTGGACGCACCGCACGTGAGTCTGAAGTAATACTCTCGACTGCAACATTGGTTTTTCCAACTACACCTTCCAGTCGCACTTTGTACAATATGTCTTGCAGTAGCTTCATCGTAAAGTAATTTGAATGAATTGATGATTGGCCTTAGTTCCTGGAAGTATGCTCTGCGATACAACCTTTCCGTATCCCGAAGACGAAACCTTCAGTCCTCTCTTTTCTAATACATACACCGCATCTGATAGTCCCATACCGCGGACATCTGGAACCTTGTTTCCGCTTTCGTCTTTGCTTGAAATAGACAAACTGTTTCCGTTGGAATTTGCACTGATGTATTGTGCATCTGTTTCCAACGCATATGGAAATTGCACATGGGAAAATGCCTTGCGCAATGCATTCGATTCTCCAGATAAAATTGTCGGAATCCAAGGTTGTGCAACGAACGTACTGTCACTACCCATAGCGTTGTGCGGAATATCCAACTCCGTTCCGAATAAGATATTCGCTAAATCACGAAAAACAGGTGCTGCAACTTTTCCTCCGAATGCTTCGAACACACGCGCTTTGTTTACAACAACAATGCATGAATACTTTGGATCTTCAGCTGGAAAATAGCCAACGAAAGATGCTCTATGTGAATTCTCCAAATAACGTCCATTCTCAAAAACACGAGCGGTACCCGTCTTTCCAGCGGCGCGATAGGGAGAATGTTTAAATACTCCCTTACCTGTTCCAATGGTTGTTACCGCCTCCATTAGTTTGCGGCCTTTAGCAATGGTCTCTGGCTTTAAAAAGTTCTCGCGAATAACAACGGGTTCATACTTTTCATAGGTCAAACCGTTCTTGCGAATCTCACTTACCAAACGCGGCTTCATGAATTTCCCTCCGTTTGCTATGGCATTGTAGAAACACAACTGATGAAGTGGAGTAACCTGCAGTTCATATCCCACCGCCATTTGCGTTAAGCTCAAATCACTCCAACCCGCATCCTTCATGGAGCGCTTAACACTCGATTTTCCTTCACCCAATAAATCAATTCCAACCAGCTGCCCGTATCCGAAACGATCTAGATAATCTAAAAATTTCTGTGGATCGCTTCCAAACACATCGCGAACAACCATAGCCGTTCCAACGTTCGAGGACTTAGCGTACACTTGCTCAATCGTAATCGAGCCGCAAGCTTTTACATCGCGAAGTGTATGCTCCCCAATGGTAAAAGTTCCACCTCCTGTGTGTATGACTTTTCCTAAATCGAGGTTGCCCTCTTCCATGGCAGCAAGTAGACTTGCTAACTTCATGGTAGAGCCTGGTTCAACGCTTTGTGTTAAAGCCAAATTCTCTGTTTCGTAGAATTTATTGGCCACAGAATCATACGTCAAATTCGCAAGAGCTTTGATGTATCCCGTCTTCACTTCCATGAGGATTACACATCCCCAATCTGCTCGATTCACCTCCATGGTGTGACGCAATGAACTTTGCGCAGCATCTTGCAAGTGCACATCTAACGTTGTTACGACATCGAATCCAGGCTCAGGCTCAACAACGTACTCACCGTTCATGGGCATCCAATCACCCCCAACTTTTTGCTGCATTTGCTTACCCACCTTTCCGCGAAGCAAAGAATCGTAGGACGCTTCCAATCCAACCATCTTGCTCTCCCTGAAAATACCAATAGTTCTGGCGGCTAAAGCACCATATGGCTTCGCTCTTTTTTCCTTTGCGCTAATGATAAAACCGCTTTTCAATTTTCTCTCCTTCACAAATGGCAGCGACTTGAATCGTTGCATTTGATTGTAATTCAGATGATCTCCAACCTTCATGTAACGAGCGCCGGACTCAACAGCATTCAGAAACAATTGCTTTACCTCTTCCTTCGATTTATCACCTAACAATTCGGCAATACCCGCACTTAGACTATCTAATTTCGAATTGAAACGTTCAATGTTATATCCACCTTTACTGTCCCAACGAATTTCATACTCAGGAATACTTGTCGATAGCGGTGAACCGTCTGCTGCTAAAATTCTTCCGCGCTCCGGCTCAATGTCATTTAACTTATAAGTAAACTGCGCTGCTCTTCTTTGAGCATCTTCATTCGGAATTGCCTGAATGTAGAATACCTTACCAATGATGATAAGAGCCAAAACGCACAAAACCACGTACAAGACGTAGATCCAAACAGATATTTTCTTCAACTCATTCATTGGTAATCTTGAAGAAATTTGAATCGACATCTATGATGTACGGAGTGGTAGTAGAATTAACCAATCCCCAAGGTGCAACCTGTCCAACCACTTCGCTATGCTGCGATTTCACACTAAGCTCACTCGCATTGGTGCTGTATTCTGAATTAAGATTCTTAAGTTTCTCTTTGGTGTTCTTGATTTCTATTTGAACCGATTCGAAGTAGTAAATCATACTGATTTGAAGGAAGAACAACACTACGATAAAAAAGAAAAACGGCATTTGACGCACCAAAGACTGGCGTGTCAAGAACTCCCCTCCTATGATTTCTCTGAAGGTAATACCTCTGCGTTTATTTTCTTCTTTCTTTGCCATTTGCAATAACCGAACGAACATTCATTCGGTTTAAAGTTTTATTTTTTTTGACCTACTCGAAGTTTAGCACTTCGACTTCTACTGTTTCTTTCAATTTCTTCTTGTGATGGAAGGATTGGTTTACTCTTCACTGGCTCTATCTGACGCTCGAGATTTCCGAAAAAATCCTTCTTCATCTCCCCTTCCAAATTTCCCGATCTAAGAAAATCCTTCACCAATCGATCTTCCAAACTGTGATAACTGATCACCACTAACCTTCCCTCTGGCGCTAACAACTCCAGTGACTGTTGAAGAAACTCTTTCAACACTGCTATCTCATCGTTCACCACCATGCGAAACGCTTGGAACATCTGAGCCAAGAACTGCTTCTCCTTCCCGCGTTTCGCGAACGACTGCGTGCAGTCAATCAAAGCTTGCGTTGTTCCCAAAGGCTTATACATGTCAATCTCCTTCGCCACTTTGTAAGCTCCATCAAGCTCGCCATACATACGTAAGACGTCTGTAATTTCTTGAACGCTCGACTTGTTAATCCACTCATCCGCAGAAATTCCAGTCGATTGATTCATGCGCATGTCCAACGGTCCGTTAAATCGGATTGAAAATCCTCTCTCGCCTGAATCAAATTGATGACTGCTTACTCCCAAATCCGCCAATATCCCATCGACCTGATGAAACCCATGAAGCTGAACCCAGTTCTTTACGAATCTGAAATTTTGTGGAACAAAAATCAATCGCTCATCCTGAGGAACATTCTTCGCTGCTTCAGCATCTTGATCAAACGCGATAAGCTTTCCAGTTGTCAAGTGTTTCAATATCTCTTTCGAATGACCTCCGCCACCAAAAGTTACATCTACATAAACCCCGTCGGGCTTAATGTTCAACCCCTCTATCGACTCGTGCAACAACACTGGGGTGTGATATACCTGCTCCATTACTTGTCGCCTTTTGCGTCAATGTCTTTTCTAACTTCTTCAGCCAACGCTCCAAAATCCATCTCCTCTCCCAACACCTCAGCGTTGTATTGATCCAATGCCCAGATTTCCATTTTCTGACCAAGACCCGAAATAACCAATTCATTCTTTGAACCATCAACACCTGCATATTCTAAAAGACTTGCAGGCAATGACAAACGACCAACACTGTCCAATTCAAGAAGCGTTGCTCCTTTCATGAATTTGCGTTGGAACATCTGATGCTTTTGATTGTACCTGCTCAACTTCGACATCTCTTCATTTACCATGTCCCACTCTGGCTTTGGATAAACCACCAAGCACTGCGTGAAGATGTCGCGGTTAACCACCAACCCGTGATGGAGAACATTCTCCAACTGCTTTTTCAAGCGCGCAGGAAAGAGCAAACGCCCTTTTGCATCGACTTTACAGTGGTATTCTCCGAGTAGGTTTAACATTCAATTGTGAATTGTTTTCCAAAAATAATCACTTCTTCCCACTTTTTACCACTAAATAACCCAAAAGAGGCATTTTGTTAAAAACTTCAGGAGGCTACCTGAAGCAACTTGCCACTAAACATACTGTAAATCAATATATTTAACCTCCAAATACTACGGTGGGAAAAAGTGGGAAATGTTAATTACAATGAACACATCTCTTCATTCACCTCGAATTGTTCATTGCTTGTAACAATGAGTAGCTATTCTCGAGTAGAATCGCGTAAATTCGTGAGCTATAGATTATGGAATACACTTTAAAAACCGACGGTGATTACGCCTACATTGAAGAAGGAGAAGGGAAGCCGCTTGTATTGCTTCACGGCTTATTCGGGGCATTGAGTAACTTCAAAGACGTGGTTGATCATTTCAAGCCACGATACAAAGTGGTTATTCCCATGTTACCCCTTTACACCATGCCCTTGCTAACAACCGGTGTAAAATCCTTGGCAGAATTCCTTCACGATTTCATTCTACATAAAAAATGGGACAAAGTGAACCTTTTGGGGAATTCACTGGGCGGACATGTAGCCTTGGTCTACACCAAGAACCATTTGGAACGTGTTGAATCGTTAATCCTTACAGCAAGCAGCGGATTGTATGAAAATGCATTCGGCTCGAGCTTCCCAAGAAGAGAAGACAAAGAATTCATTCGTCAGAAAGTTGCAGTAACTTTTTACGACCCCAAATACGCTACTCCGGAATTGGTCGACGAATGCTACGAAGTAGTAAACGATCGAAATCGCGTGTTGCGCATTTTAGCGCTTGCGAAAAGTGCCATTCGACACAACATGGCCGATGATTTAAAAGACATGAATATTCCAGCCTGCTTAATATGGGGAAAGAATGACACCATTACTCCTCCGGAAGTAGCTGAAGAATTTCAACATAAACTTCCACAAGCAAAATTGTATTGGATTGAAGAATGCGGACATGCTCCTATGATGGAACAGTCCGCTCAATTCAACACATTACTCGACGCTTGGTTGAAAGAGCAAAACATATAAAGCAAAATGAGTAAAGAATTAATTCATTCTGCTACCTTCGTAAAGTCGTCGGTAGAAACCGACAAATGTCCCCCGCCTATCTACCCTGAATTTGCATTCATTGGAAGATCGAACGTGGGAAAGAGTTCGCTCATTAATATGCTCGTGAACAAAAAAGGACTTGCAAAAACTTCGGCAAGCCCCGGAAAAACGCAGACTATTAACCACTTCCTAATAAATGAAGAAAAAAACCCATGGTACCTGGTCGATTTACCTGGATATGGTTATGCAAAAACATCGAAAAGCGAGCGCAACAAATGGGGCAGTTTTATTCGAAACTACCTCGACCAAAGAGAAAATCTAATCTGCACTTTTGTGCTTTTAGACTTCCGCATTCCGCCACAAAAAATAGATCTTGAGTTTATGCAATGGATGGGTGAGCAAGGTTTGCCCTTTTGTATAGCCTTTACTAAATGTGAGAAATTAACAGACCTTCAGAAGACTATTCGCTTCGATGCGTTTACTGTTGAACTGAAGAAGACCTGGGAAGAACTTCCACAGTACTTCTTCACAGCATCTGTTGAGAGAATGGGACGTGTAGAACTGCAAGAGCAAATTGCCGCTTGGAGAAAAGAGTTTGCGAAAGACTACAATTAAAGCGGAGGATTAATCTTCATCTTCTCGGCATAGTAATCACAGAAATCACGCATGGTCGCCGCCATACGAGCGTCTCCTGTAGCTTTTTCAAAACTATCTGAGAGCGTCAACAAAGTCTGATGAACGAAGAAAGTCATTTCTTCCACCTGCATATCCTTCGTCCACAAATCAATACGCATGGTATTCGCCTCTGCCTTGTCCCAAACGGAAAGAATCATGGCCTTGCACTCTGCCTTCTTGCCAAGCTCGGGAGCTTCCCATTGAATGGTTTCAGGCACATTATTTTCGTCTAATTCTACTTCAATTGAAATCGTTGACTTCTTCATAAATTCGGTTTATAAGCTTGTAATATTTTCTGTGCATTGTCTTCTTTCAATAGACGATCAACAGTTATCTCCGGATGCTTTTCCATGTAACTCTTTACCATTTGATAACCCATAAAAACACCCAGTTGCGGCGCACTTTCTTGAGGAACATTTTCAGCATTTGTGAAAGGTGCGTATTCAAACCAACGTTGAACCTCTACTCTGTTTTTGGAGAACAACACTTCCTGACGCGCTATTTCCTTCCACACATTCAACTGATGACCTTGCGTCCAGGTGTACTGCTCAGTTGTCCACGCCATTAACGTTGAATCTTGAATCTCTTCAAACGCCAACCACGTGAGGTAGTGCGCTTTTCCATGAAAAATCATTTCAGACAACATATCGTTTTCATGTTGAACAGTGTCTGATTTCAACAAATAATAGTAGGCCAAATTTTTAATGGCATTCGGCACAAGCTGTGCGCGAGTCATATCTTCTTTCTGATATTGTGGGAAAGGAACTGACTTCGTGATTCGATTGTTCTTACCCAAATAAAAATCCAATCCAACAGCCAAATAATCATCTGTACTATAAGCGCCAATATTGAATCCAGAATTCATCCAAATCAGTTGAGGTAACTTCATCGTTGGAATTAATGTCTGCAGCCGCAAAGAAGATTCTAGAATTTTCTCATGAAGCGAGTCGAGCCTTTCTTGCGGATAATTCTTTTCAATCTCTGATTTCAAATCTTGAAAATCAGGATGCGAAACAAATCCTTGAATCATTGTCATTGTTGAGGAACTGTCGCAGGGACCAGCATTCAGAATACGCTCTACATACAAGCAAAAGAAACCGCCATACTTCGATTTAAGATTGGAAACCGCCTCTGTGTTGTTCCAATCGCAGCTAAAAAAATCTTGATCGAAACGCAGCGGATTTAAGGATTTTCCTTCAATATCAACATCAATATCTTTATGCTTGTCTGCCTCTCCGCAAGAGTAACAGAGCATTGTCAACAAAATAGACAATACTAAAAGATAGGAATTCGTTAGCTTTGGCATAGTTATTTGCAAAAGTCAATAAAAAAGACCTTCATATGAAAAAAATAAACACCTTAATTCTCTTCAGCTTACTGACGCTTTTGTCGTTCGCGCAATCTACAAACACCCCTTCGAACAAATTCCGTTTAGGGTTTAAAGTTTCTCCGAACGTCTCTTGGCTAGCGAGCGACAATAGTAACATGACCGTTGGTGAAACATCGCTTCAATTCGGTTACGGACTGAACTTCGATATTTTCTTCGCGGAAAATTACGCGATTGGCACTGGTTTTAACATAAACAACACCGGTGGCAAGTATTCATACTTTGCAGAATATACGGGTGACGATTTCGATGCAAACGGAGTAGCGTTGCCAAACATGAAGCAAGTAGGATTAATTAGCAGAGATCTTCGTCTGCAGTATTTACAAATTCCCTTGACTTTCAAAATGAAAACCAATGAAATTGGTTACATTACCTATTGGGGACAATTTGGTTTAGGTTTAAATATGAACCTTAAGGCATTGAGCAACGATGAAATTGATTTTATCAGTTACCAAGATAAAAATTCATTTGAATGGATCACCTCGAACCGTGAGACCTCAACTTTAGAATCGAATGATATTAAAAATGAAATAAACATTTTTTCTTCCAATTTAATTTTCGCTGCGGGCATAGAGTATAACCTCTCAGGAAACACAAGCATTCTTGCTGGCCTTACTTTTCAAAACGGATTTACCGATGTTCTGAAAGGTTCAGGTGTTGCAATTGACAAGACTACAAACTCGCCGATATTTAATGGCGGCGCAGCCAACTCACCAAAAACATTTGAATTATCTGGCCTTCCAAATTATGTTGAATTGAACATTGGTATTTTGTTCTAAGTAAGGGCTTTTCACTTTACAAATCCCGTACCTTTGGGTAACGGGATTTTTTTATGAAAAAAAAGCAAACTGTTGATCACATTTTAAAGTGGCTTCGTCAATATTGCGAGACCAGTGGCATGAGCGGATTCGTGGTTGGTGTAAGTGGAGGTATTGACTCTGCGCTTACTTCCACCCTCTGCGCCATGACCGGAAAACCAACACTTTTGGTTGAAATGCCTATTCATCAGGCACAGAGTCAAGTTACTCGAGCACAACAGCACATGGCATTTTTGGAAGAGCACTTTGAATTTGTAGCCACTGAACGAGTAGAGCTAACATCCTCATTCGATACTTTAGTTAAAGCTTGGCCGATTTCAGACAACGATGCGCTTTACAACCTCAGTTTAGCCAATTCTCGCGCAAGATTGCGCATGACTACCCTTTACTACTTCGCAGGAATTCATAGATATCTTGTTGCTGGAACAGGGAATAAAGTAGAGGATTTCGGTGTAGGTTTCTATACAAAATACGGAGATGGCGGAGTAGATCTTTCGCCCATTGCCGACTTAACCAAAACAGAAGTGTATTCACTCGCTGAATCTCTGGGAATTCACGAAGACATTTTGAATGCTGCACCGACAGACGGATTGTTCGGTGACGACCGAAGCGATGAGGATCAATTAGGAGCTAGCTATCCTGAATTGGAATGGGCCATGGCGCACATAGATCGCGGAGAAAAACTCTCCTCTCGTGAGCAAGAAGTCTTGGCAATCTATCAAAAATTGAACAGACAAAATCAACATAAAATGCAGCCTATTCCGGTTTGCACAATTCCAGACGACTTAAGATCATGATGAATTTAGATTTAACAGGAAAGACCGCCGTTGTTTGCGGAGCAACACAAGGCATTGGATTTGCAACTGCCTCGCAATTGGCGAAACAAGGAGCGTCACTTATCCTCATCGCTCGTAGCGAAGAACGCTTAAAACATGCCATTTCAGAATTGGAAAATCCTGATAAACACTCATATGCTGTTGCAGACTTCTCTCATCCGCAAACGGTGAAAGAAGCCATTCAAAAAGTAACGGCAGAACACACAATAAACATTCTTGTAAACAATACAGGCGGTCCAAATCCAGGAAAAGCTATCGATGCCGATATTGAAGAATTTCGTCAAGCATTCAACGCCCATCTCATCTGCAATCAAATTTTAGCACAAGCTGTAGTTGAGGGTATGAAAAAATCGGGCTACGGTCGCATTGTCAATGTAATATCGACTTCAGTAAAACAACCTTTACCGAATTTGGGCGTAAGCAATACCATTCGCGGAGCTGTTGCCAATTGGAGTAAGACTTTAGCATCGGAGCTTGGAGCCTTTGGAATCACTGTAAACAACGTCCTTCCTGGTGCTACTTCAACTGGAAGATTGGAACAGATCATGAATAACAAAGCTGCGAAGACGGGACATACTGCAGAAGAAGTGAAGCATGAAATGGAAAACGAAGTACCCTTGAAACGCTTGGCCCAACCTGAAGAAATTGCGAATGCTATTTCATTCTTGTGTTCTCCAGCGGCTGCCTACATCAACGGGATTAATTTACCTGTTGACGGAGGAAGAACACTTTCGCTTTAATTTAAACGTAGTGGAATACTACTGCTAAAGCAAGAATTATTGCTATGAGCTGAATAACCCCTCTTAAAAACAGTGGCAATGGAAGGGCAAAAGCCAGAATCATCAAAAGAAGCGACAACCAAAAATTCTTGCTAAATCCTTCTAGAAGAAAAATTGCCAATACAGGCACGAAAACGGCCAAAAGAACAAAAAGAATTAGTTTCAATCCTGAAACATCATTCTTCGAAAGGTCTTGATTCTTCGAAAGGTCCTGCGGAAGGTCTTGCGAAGCACCTTCGGTACGACCTTGCTCAGCATCTTGAAAAACGCCTTCGGAACGACCTTGTGAAACATCTATTTCAAGGTTCTGCGAAAGGTCCTGCGGAAGGTCTTGCGAAGCACCTTCGGAACGACCTTGTGAAACAACTTGTTCAACATCTATTTCAAGATTCTGCAAAAGGTCCTGCGGAAGGTCTTGCGAAGCATCTTCGGAACGACCTTGTGAAACAACTTGTTCAACATCTATTTCAAGATTCTGCAAAAGGTCCTGCGGAAGGTCTTGCGAAGCATCTTGTGTAACATCTTGCGAAGCGAAATGCTTCCATTCAATATGATAACCGGGCTGATAAACCCGCTTTTCCACAGAGCACGAAGCCAACGACACCAATGCTAAAACGAGAACAATCCAATTTCTATTCATAATGAAACTATTTATTTATTGTTCGAATTTAGGTTAAACCATTCAACATAAAACAAAAGAAAAGGGTTGTCTTTCGACAACCCTCTCTTTATTTCTTTGACCGTTGATTAATATCTGTAAGCGTCGTTCTTGAAAGGACCAGCTACTGGAACTCCAATGTAATCTGCTTGACTTTGAGTTAATGTTTCCAACTCAACACCAATCTTCGCAAGGTGCAACATGGCAACCTTTTCATCGAGGTGCTTGGGTAAGACATAGACCTTGTTCTCATAGTTTTCGCGGTGTAACCACAACTCCAACTGAGCCAATACTTGATTCGTAAATGAGTTACTCATTACAAACGAAGGATGTCCCGTTGCGCAACCCAAGTTTACCAAGCGACCTTCAGCTAAAACAATAATATCTTTGCCTTCCAAGGTGTACTTGTCTACTTGTGGCTTAATGGTGTCTTTCGATGCACCGTAGTTGCTGTTCAACCAAGCCATGTCAATTTCATTGTCGAAGTGTCCAATGTTACAAACCACTGCATTGTGCTTCATAGCCATGAAGTGCTTTCCAACAATGATTTGGTGGTTGCCGGTTGCAGTAACGATAATATCTGCTTCAGCAATTGCTGTATCCATCTTCTTCACTTCATATCCTTCCATTGCCGCTTGAAGCGCACAGATTGGATCAATTTCAGTAACAATCACGCGTACACCTGCATTACGCAAAGAGTCTGCTGATCCTTTTCCAACATCGCCGTAACCAGCAACAACTGCTACTTTACCAGCCATCATTAAGTCAGTAGCTCTGCGAAGCGCATCTACCAAAGACTCGCGACATCCGTACTTATTGTCAAATTTACTCTTAGTGACAGAGTCGTTGATGTTAATTGCCGGAAGAATTAGGGTGCCGTTCTTCTCACGCTCATATAAACGTAGAACACCTGTTGTAGTCTCTTCAGAAATACCGCGAATACCCGCAGCCAATTCAGGGAAGCGATCGAAAACCATGTTCGTCAAATCACCACCGTCATCTAAAATCATATTCAACGGCTCACCGCCTTCGAAAGCGTGAAGCGTTTGTTCAATACACCAATCGAATTCTTCTTCGTTCATGCCTTTCCAAGCAAACACAGGAATTCCTGCAGCAGCAATAGCAGCAGCAGCGTGATCTTGTGTAGAGAAGATGTTACATGAGCTCCAAGAAACTTGAGCTCCCAATTCAACAAGCGTTTCAATTAGAACCGCTGTTTGAATAGTCATGTGAAGACAACCCGCAATGCGCGCGCCTTGCAATGGTTTGCTGGCGCCGAATTCAGAACGCAAGGACATCAGTCCTGGCATCTCAGCTTCCGCCAATAAAATTTCTTTACGTCCCCACTCTGCGAGAGACATGTCTTTTACTTTGTAGTTCATTGTGCTGGTGAGTGTTTGGCTCATTTTTTCAATTATTAGTTTGCAAAGGTATAAACAGAACATTAAACAAAAGGTTGAATACCTTAGCAAAAAGATTTTTCATGCCCCTTTGGCCACTCCCCTCGATCAAGAACATACTCCTCTGGCACTTAACAGAGTCGGAAGAAGCATGGATGGATTTAGCCGAAAAATCTGAAACCCCTTTCCCTAATAAACTTCCCAATCGCAGAGATATCGAGCGCTTCGCGACATTTTTGTTGCTGAAAGAAGCAAAGCTAGAAGACCAACTTCAATACAACGAATTCGGAAAACCCATTCTAAGAGACGGGAGATTCATTAGCATTTCACACGACAGAAACCTGGTTGGAATAATTTTTCACGAAGAAGAAATAGGGCTCGACATTCAAACCGTTGAAGAGCGCATTCATCGCATTGCGAATAAATTCTGTAATGAAGATGAATTGAATCAATTTCAATCCACCGAAGAACGAACTGCCATTTGGTGCACCAAAGAAGCCATCTTCAAATACTTCGGAACCCAAGTCCCTTTTGCAGAAAGCATAACCGTAACCGCAATCAACTGGAATTCGGAAGAAATACTTGCTAACTACAGAGGTGTTCATGGCTCACGTATTTTCACTCTAAAGCTCATGAAACTTAACAATACCTTTGTTGTATACACGCTATAACATGAGAAGCTTTCTAACTTTTGCTCTTATCCTTTTTTCATTTTATGTGGAAGGACAATTCCTGTCGGCTCCGGGAGCATACATTCATTCGCGAAACGCCTCAAACACTTCCAACAGAGAAACAGTTATCTGGTCGGAAGACTTCGCCAACGGCATTCCTACAAGTTGGATCAACTCTGGTGCACCAGCACTCGCCATATGGGAATACCGCGGTCCTTCAACCAACCCCAATCAATTGGTTGGTTCAAGAGGCTCGTGCCTTCCAGATGAAAATGTTGGAGAAGCCATTGCAAGCTCAACCGCTGCAAACGGATTTATCATCTTCGATTCGAACTATTGGGACAATGATTTGAATCCTTGTACTGTCGATAATTTCGGAACGGGTCAAGCGCCAGGTCCGCACCTCTCCTACTTAACAACTGCTTCTATTGACCTTACCGGATTCGCGAATGTCGTCTTGGAATTCGAACAATTCATTCGTTACTACCTTGGAAACACACGCGTTGAAATTTCCATTGCCAACGGACCTTGGGAGGTTCTTTATACCAACATTCTAGAACAAGGAATCACCACTATAAATACCCAAACCATTCGCATGCCTCTGCCCGCAGCAGCGGGAAATCAAAGCAATGTGAAATTGCGATTTGTCTACGACGGATTATACTACTTCTGGCAACTCGACGATATTCGTTTGATTCAAGGTTATGCCAACGATTTACTTATTGAAAACTCATCCTACGGCGATTTCGATTTAAATGATCCAGACCACACCACTGGATTCGAAATGATGGAATATACCCAATATCCAAGTGCTTTCGCACCGCTTGTTTATTTGAAAGCGAACGTCTTCAACATTGGAACCAATACACAAAACAATATTGCGTTGACGGCCAGATTAATGAACGACAACTCGGGTGAATTGCTTTTCGAGAGCACGTCACCCTCTGCTCCATCGCTGGTATCAGGCGCAGACACTGTGCTCGTTTCCGGAGAATTTCAAATGGAGGAAGTGGTTGCTGATTATAGCGTATACTTCAACAGTCTTCAAACCGAAATCGATGAAAACGTCGACAATCATCTCGACACCCTTCATTTCAAAATAACTCCGGTTACTTATGCTCGCGATGAAAACAGTTTAGGCTCGATGTTCCTTCCCTCAGAAGCATTCGCCGAGGCTCCTTTCGAAATGGGTACCGTTTACTTTCTTCCTTCAGGTCAGCAATTGCATAGCATAAGTGTTGCCATAGGAGAAGGAACCATACTTCCCTGCTCTGTGTACGCAACCATTTTCCCTTTCTCACTGTCCACTGGCATTGGTGGGGCAATTGCAACGACACAAGACATTGCGGTTGATGAGGCCGACATTAACACATTTGGAGGAGCAAGCATGAAGGTCTTATCGTTCGAATCCCCTGTGTTTCTCTCGCAAGGTCTTTACCTGGTTGTTGTTGGTTCTCCGAACAACGCATTTCAAGCGGTGATTGGTTTATCAGGAAAGTCAGAGGACTTAAGTGCCTGGGTTCGTTTCAACAATTCAAACACCGATCTATTCTACTTAACAAGAATACCCATGATCCGCATGAATTTCGGTCCTGTTTCAAACCTAACCGAACAATCATTCGGTCGGCCGTTTGAGATTTATCCTAATCCAGCAACCGAATCTATTTCCATTCTTTTGAATGAAAAAGAAACGGCAAACATCGAAGTATTCGATGAAACGGGCAGACGCATTCACTCGCAAAAAAGCAATACCGAAGCCTTAAAAATTGAAATGAACATTTCAGATTTTTCCTCAGGAATTTATACCGTTCGCGTAACCCAAGCGAATCGTTCTACCGCTCAAATTTTCATTAAGCAATAACGTATGTCTATCAAGTCAAGCGCCAGTCTCTGGCTCGGAAAACACATTCGAAAATCATTGTTGAGTGAAAACGATCATGCACAAGCGTTGCAGAACGATGTGCTGAAAAATCTTCTACATACCGCCAACAATACTGCTTTCGGAGCCGATCACAATTTCAAATCCATTTCGAATCACAGTGAATGGACCGAGGCGGTTCCTGTGCGCGACTACGA
Source organism: uncultured Chryseobacterium sp. (assembly GCA_964511555.1). GTDB lineage: Bacteria > Bacteroidota > Bacteroidia > Flavobacteriales_D > Sanyastnellaceae > CAIZGX01. The sequence goes on along the minus strand of CAZEFR010000032.1, from coordinate 2,522 downwards.
AGAGTTGGTTCCTTACATGGAACGCGCGAAGGCGGGTGAACTTTCTGTCTTGTGGCCGGGCATGCCGAAATATTTTTGTAAGACTTCGGGCACAACGAGCGGAACGAAATTCATTCCGCTAACACAGGCTTCCTTGCCGAACCATATTGGTTCCGCGCGTAACGCCCTATTGAACTACATTGGTGAAACAGGTCAATCGAAATTTGTAGATGGAAAAATGATTTTCCTTCAAGGAAGTCCTGAATTAAGCAGACTCGATTCGGGTATTCCATACGGAAGACTTTCGGGCATTGTGGCTAATCACGTCCCTGCCTATTTGCAAAAGAATCGCATGCCTTCGTATACTACGAATTGCATAGAAGATTGGGAAACGAAAATCAATAGAATTGTTGAAGAGACCTGCAAGCAAGACATGCGTCTGATCTCTGGAATTCCGAGCTGGGTGCAGATGTATTTCGAATTGCTGCTTGAAAAAACAGGCAAGCAAACCATCAAAGAAATTTTCCCGAATTTCGAATTGTTCGTTTTCGGCGGAGTGAATTTCGCTCCGTATAAATCAAGATTTGCAGAACTCATTGGAGAAGAAATTCCAACCATCGAATTATATCCGGCAAGCGAAGGATTCCTTGCCTATCAAGACAGTCAAGAAGCGGAGGGACTTCGTTTAAACATCAACAGCGGTATCTATTTTGAATTCATCAAAGCAGAAGAATACTTCACTGAAAAACCGAAACGTTACGCGCTACATGAAGTTGAGTTGGGTGTGAATTACGCGCTCATTCTGAGTAACAACGCTGGCCTTTGGGCGTATAGCATAGGAGACACCGTGAAGTTTGTTTCGCTCAATCCTTATCGCATTTTAGTCACTGGAAGAATTAAGCATTTCACCAGTGCCTTTGGTGAACACGTCATTGGTGAAGAAGTTGATCGAGCCATGACACACGCACTCACACAGCTGAACTTCTCGGTGAATGAGTTTCATGTCGCTCCACAAGTGCAGCCTACAGAAGGACTTCCCTATCACGAATGGATCATCGAGTTCAACGGAGAGACTCCTGAATTGAGTGCACTTCAAGAATTGCTAGACAATAAAATGCAAGAACAAAATGTTTACTACAAAGACCTCATTGTGGGAAGCGTTTTACAAAAGCTAAAAATTACTCCTGTGAAAAACGGAGCATTCAATGCTTACATGAAATCGGAAGGAAAGTTAGGAGGTCAGAATAAAATTCCACGACTCGCGAACGATCGAAAATTGGCCGATGCATTACTTCAACATAAATAAAATAATTTTTGTTCTTGCAACACTCTTTTGCTTCGAAGCCAGTGCACAATTGCGTTGGAGCGAGCAGAGCGTGAACTACGGCGTATTCACGAAATACACCGAGCGTGTTACAGATATTGTTGTTTGGAATGAAGGAACAAAAACAGACCATTTGCTTCGCGCCGACTTCTCTCCGAATTTTCAGGTGTTGTATTCAACGAAAGACGTGCAGCCTGGAGACAGTTTGGTGATTCGAATAAAATTCAATCCGAGAAAAACAGGAAAATTCAAAGAAATTGTTCCTGTCTATTTCGCTTCACAAAGCGTTTCAACTCCGCTTACCATAAGCGCTGAAGTTACCTACGTGAACTTAACGGAAGACCTTCCTTGTCCGCACTTCAACGAAAAACCAACACAGTGCTGCGGTGAATTTTCACTCGATGTTTTAGTACTCGATAAGGCAACGAAGAAACCCATTCGCGATGCAGATGTTGAAGTACTTGAAGAACGCATTCTTCAACTCACAAAAAAAACAAACAAAGACGGCGAAGTGAATGCTGAAATCCCCATTGGCTATTATACCCTGTACGCAGGAAAAGAAGGTTACGCTGGAAAATCAATTACTACGCAAGTGAATCTTCACAACCACCGATTTGTCTTCGAATTAGAGAAAAAAGAAATTGTTCTTCCGCCTACTGAAATTATTCCTGTTGATTCGATTCCTGCAGTTGTTGTATCTGAACCCATTCCAAATAAAACCTTCGACGAAAAAGATTATGTTCCGAATAACATTTCTTTCTTGATTGACATTTCAGGTTCAATGGCGCAAGGCGAAAAATGGCCCATAACGAAGCAAGCACTTTCTTCCTTAACGGGCGTCATGCGTGCCACCGATCAACTTTCTGTTCTGACGTACTCAGAAAAAGCACAAGTGCTTTTGAATACGACAAAAGGAAATGAAATAAGTGATCTTGGATTGTTGTTGGAAGGAAAGAAGCCGAACGGACAGACCAGCGGGACAGCAGGATTCAATGCTGCCTTCCGCATGCTGCGTAAATCGAAAATTGAAGCGGGAAACAATCAGCTCTACGTCATAACAGACGGTGCATTCAAACCCGAAGATGAAAAGCGAATTGAAAAACTCGTTCGTTTGGCAAATAAGCGAAATATTCACACGACTGTAATTGTGGTGAAAGGAAGTAAATTCGCGAAAGAAAATTTGGAAAAGATTTCTCAATTTGGAGAAGGGTCTTTTCTC
>CAZEFR010000031.1:16586-28528 GCA_964511555.1 uncultured Chryseobacterium sp. | reverse complement strand
CTTATTCAATAGCCTTGTTGTTGCCTTTTTCAACGTATCAAATGAGTAATGACTCGCTTGATGAGCGTTCGGTAAAGTTGAGAAATGTTGCGATCAATATGTATCGCGGTGCTATGATGGCCCAAGATGAGTTGCAAAAGCGAAATGTAAATGCGACCGTTTATTTATTCGATGTAGGAAACAGCGTTGAAGCAGGAAAGCGTGGAGTTGAACGATGCGAAGAAGTGAATGCAGATGTTGTTATAGGTCCATTGTTTAAAGACCCAATTCAAGAAGTAGCCAAGTGGGTTTCGAAAAGAAATTCGCATTTGGTTGTTCCCGTTAAAATGAGCAATAAAATTTTGTTGTTGTCTGAGCACATGCGTAAGGCCTATCCAGGAAATAATTCACAGTGGTATTACCTAGCCGGATTTGCAAAACAAGAATTTCCGAACTCAATTATTGTTGGAGCCTACGCAAAGGGTAAAGATGATTTTTCAAATGAAGCAGCCTTAAGCGGATTCTTGGCGGAAGGTGGCGATTCATTGAAGTCTTTCGATATTTCTCAAAATTGCGTGAAGTTGTATGACTTTATAAAGAAAGCCAACAAGAACGTGGTGGTTCTTGACATGACTTCAGATGAGAAGACAGGAGCATCGTTAACAACAGCCCTAACGGGATTGAATGTAAACTTTGTTGGCGGAGAATCTAACGTAAGCGAGAATAGAGTTGAGCAAGGTTCGAAAAACGTGGCGACGAAAAGCATTAGTTTGGATTATTACAACCTAGATAATTTGAGGTGGATTGCGGCTTACCGCAAAGAGTTCCAATCTGAACCTGATGAATTCTCTGCCATCATGCACGACATTGTTTTGTACTACGGAACCGGTCTTCAACTTTTTGGGACTGAAGTCGGAAGTCATTTGAATGAAATTGATCAAACTGGATTGATAGCTTTAGGATTTGAATTTTTCAAGACAGGTCCTGAATCCGGATATGAGAATGCATACGTGAATGTGATTCAAAAAATGAATGGAAGATGGGGATTGAAGAACAAATTGAAATAAGTTTAACACCTTTTCAGCAAAGAGTAGTAGGTGATTTACTCGAGATTCAAGACAGTATTTGTGCGGCATTGGAGACCTTCGACGGTTCCGATTTTCGTGAAGATATGTGGAAACATACAGGAGGCGGAGGAGGAAGAACGCGTGTAATGAACGGCTCTCTGATTGAGAAGGGCGGAGTGAATTTTTCTGCGGTAACAGGTCCTGTTCCACCCATGATGAAAGACCGTATGCATCCTGATGCTAAAACTTTTTTTGCTACCGGAGTTTCTTTGGTTATTCATCCTTTTTCTCCGCATGTTCCAATTGTTCACATGAACGTTCGTTATTTCGAAAGTGATGCGGGTGACCAATGGATTGGCGGAGGAATAGATCTGACGCCAATTTATGTGAACGAAGAGCAACGCGATTTTTTTCATTCTGAAATGAAAAACGTTTGCGATACGCACGGTATGAATCACGAAGAATTTAAGTTGTGGGCCGACAAGTATTTCTTCATTCCACATAGAAACGAAACACGCGGGGTGGGTGGAATATTTTACGATTATCAGAAGCCTTCCGAAAAGAATACTATGGAAGAGCTATGGGCGTTTAACAATGCCGTAGGTCACACCTTCAACAAAGCGTATTTACCCATTGTTGAAGCCAATATGAATCTCGAGTTTACCGAGCAACAGAAGCAGTGGCAATTGCTTCGCAGAGGTCGTTATGTTGAATTCAATTTGGTTTGCGACAAAGGAACGCTCTTCGGTCTTCAAACCGGAGGCAGAACAGAAAGTATTCTCATGAGTCTTCCAAAATTCGCCTCTTGGGAATACGACTTTCAGGTCGAACCCAATTCTCCCGAAGAAAAAACGCTAAACATCTTACGCTCTACCATCGCGTAGCGTCATCCGCTTGCGGTCATCAATCGAAGATTGTCATCACAACGTGTTGTGTCATCCGCTTATAAGCGGTTGTCCACCATCTTCACACCTGGGAATCCTGCTTGATTGAATTTGAAGTCTCCTTCGTTGATGGCAGGATTCGCTTTGAAGTTTTTAATCTTGTACGTCACGTTTGCGTTATCGCGAGTAACTACATTCACTTTGGTAAGTTCCATTTTCGCTTTGTCAACGAAAAGAGTTACGGTATGAAATGATTTCGATATTGGGTTCAAAGGATAAAGCGCGATTTCGTAACAAGCAACACCATCAACAGTTGCATTCGTGTTTTTCATTTCGTGTTTGAAATCTTTGTTCCAAATGGTGTACATCTCAGAAGGGTCGAAACCGCCGTCTTTCACATCGGCTAGGTTGTCGATAGAACAAGAGTTCGATTTTTTATTGTACGTCCAAACAGTAGCGCCGTCGCAGTATACAGAATAGTCTGGAAGCGCAAGTTGGTATTTTTTACCTTTCACTTTTACAGTGCCGTTTTGCTTGGTCACTTTTCCAGTTTTTGGATTGCTTAATTCAGAACTGAAGTCTGAAGAGGTGGTTGCCCAGGATTTTGCTTTGGTAGAAAGTTTATCTAAGATTTCTTTAGAAGTCTGTGCTTGAAGAGAGAACGTTCCAAGAAGAGCGAACGCTAGAAATAGATTTTTCATTTTGTTTTTTATTAATCACGCAGGGTTTTCAAGAACTGTTCCAAAGCTATCTCATCGGGTATTAAAACTTTCCGAGCCTTACTTCCTTCAAAGGGGCCAATAACACCTGCAGCCTCCAATTGGTCTATCAATCGGCCTGCACGGTTATAACCCAATTTCAATTTGCGTTGAAGAAGAGATGCCGATCCTTGTTGACTTAACACAATGACCTTGGCTGCTTCTTCAAACAATGAATCGCGTTCCGAGTTGTCAAAATTACCAATTTCCATGGAATTTTCATCAGCAACTTCAGGAAGATGGAAGGCGTGGGCGTAACCCTGCTGACTTCCAATGAATTCAGTTATGGCCTGCACCTCAGGCGTGTCAACGAATCCGCACTGCAAACGAATCAAATCATTCCCCGTGCTTAAAAGCATGTCTCCTCTACCAATTAATTGATCAGCACCTCCAGCATCGAGAATCGTACGGGAGTCAATTTTCGAGGTCACGCGGAACGCTATGCGCGCTGGGAAGTTGGCTTTGATGGTACCTGTGATGATGTTTACAGAAGGGCGCTGAGTTGCAATGATCAAGTGAATCCCAATGGCGCGTGCCAACTGAGCAAGGCGTGCGATAGGTGTTTCAACTTCGCGTCCTGCCGTCATAATCAAATCGGCGAACTCATCCACAACCAAAACGATGTATGGAAGGAAGCGGTGCCCATTGTTCGGATTTAATTTTCTTGAAATGAATTTCGCGTTGTATTCTTTTATGGTTCGGCACTCGGCTTTTTTGAGGAGTTCATAGCGCTCGTCCATTTCAACACACAATGAATTCAAAGTCTTCACGGCTTTGCTTGTGTCTGTAATAATGGCTTCGGCCTCGTCGGGGAGCTTCGCTAAGAAGTGTCTTTCAATTTTATTGAAAAGGGTAAGTTCCACCTTCTTCGGGTCAACCAAAACGAATTTTACTTGCGAAGGATGCTTGCGGTAAAGGAGCGATACCAAGATCGCATTCAATCCAACAGACTTACCTTGTCCAGTAGCACCGGCCATAAGTAAGTGAGGCATCTTGGTTAAGTCCGTTACAAAGATGTCGTTTGAAATGGTTTTTCCTAAAACCAACGGAAGTTCCATGTCTGCATTTTGGAACTTGTCGCTTGCTATTAACGAACGCATAGAAACCACGTCGGGTCTGCTGTTCGGAACCTCAATACCAATTGTTCCCTTTCCAGGGATTGGTGCTATGATACGAATACCAAGGGCCGCAAGTGAAAGCGCAATGTCGTCTTCTAAACTTTTGATTTTCGAAATACGAACGCCGGGCGCAGGAACAATTTCGTACAATGTAACGGTGGGTCCGATGGTGGCTTTGATCTTGGCAATTTCAATCTTGTAATGATTGAGCGTTTCAATGATTCGGTTTTTGTTTTCCTCCAATTCCTCTTTCGAAATTTGAGGTCCGTTTCCACCGTAGTTCTGCAAGAGGTCTATTGAAGGCAGTTGGTAGCGAGAAAGGTCTAGTTTCGGATCGTATTCCCCGAATTCAGTGCTTTCAATTTCATCGGAACTGAGCTCTTCGGCTTGAACCGTTGGCGCAATTTCAATACCTAAATCACCCATGTCATCGTCCTCGAAGATGGTTGAGCCCCCAGAAGATATAGGGCTCAATTCAAATTCATCCGTCGTTTTTTTTTCTTCTTTCTCTTCCTGAATCAATTCGAAAGTAGGTTGTGGATCCAGTGGATTGTCAAAGTCGAAACTGGCTGGTGCAGTTGATGTGGGAGTGTCTTCGTCGGAAATAACTTCGTAGACTTCCGGCTCGGGCTCGGGTGAATGGCTTGGAATGGCTTCAGCCTTTACTTCAACGGTAGTCTCTTCCGAATTTACAGTAGGTTGAAATGGAATTTCTTCTTCCTCTTCTTCGATAATTCGTGGTTCATCTGCCTTTGGTTTTGATCTGAAAAGCACGCCTAGTCTGGCAATGAATGTGTCTACGTGATGGTTGAAGTTTACGATGAAGAAAACGAGAACAACGAACAGAATTCCGAATAGGGTGCCCATCCATCCCAAATTTGAAACACAAAGATGTGTCGCAACAACACCGTATCCACCAACGAATAATCCATTAACGAGTATTTCAATGTGATCGAACGGAATAGGGTTGGTACGGTGTGCAAAGAATCCGATGGCAAGAGGTAGAAAGAGCATGACGCCCACGCTAATGCGAAGCGTTTTCAAAAAGGGAAGTAAGTGCTTTCCGGTCAGCATGCGCATGCCAACAAGGAATGTTAAAAGGGGGATACAAAGCGCCGCGATTCCAGCAAAATGGAACATTAGTGCATGAGCCCATCGCGCACCCAGTCCGCCCATCCAGTTGTGAAACGATTCGTTCAGTCCACCACTGCCAATAAAAAGTTGCTGATCATGAGCGCCAGAGAATAGATAGGAAACGCAAGCGAGTGCAGTAAATGCGGAAAACAAGAGAATAGCAAGCCCCGCTATGCGCATGGAGCGGACGTCGCGTTGCAAGTGTTCGTTTCTATCTTCAAATTCGGCGGAAGTGTCGACTTCGCCTTTTCTTTTTTTAGCCAAAATGTACGGATGTATGGATGTGTGAAATTATTCAGTAGAACAACAGAAAAAGCAGGGGGTGTAGTGTCTTATTAACATAGATTTGTGGCTATTCGGTGTGTGAGAGTTTAGAATAGTCTAAAAAAATGAATAGCAAAGTTGCAATTCTCAATATTCTACGTATCTTTGCCGTCCAATTTCTGCAACAATGGCTAAGAAAGGTAATAGAATACAAGTTATAATGGAGTGCACAGAACACAAAGAGTCTGGCATGCCCGGCACAAGCCGCTACATCACTACTAAGAACAGGAAGAATACGCCTGAGCGCTTAGAGAAGAAAAAATTCAACCCGATTTTGAAGAGAATGACGGTTCACAAAGAAATCAAATAAGGTTAAGTCATGGCAAAGAAAGTAGTTGCGACCCTGCAAACTGGTGGTGGTAAGAACCACACCAAAGTAATTAAAATGGTGAAGTCTGCAAAATCAGGCTCATATTCCTTCAAAGAGGAAATTGTACACAATGACAAAATCGGCGAGTGGTTTGCTAAAGGCTAATCGCTGTTAGAAATACGTTAAAAGGCTTTTCCTTTGGAAAGGCCTTTTTTTTATTTTAGACCTAAACTATGAGTTTCTTCAAACGCCTCTTTTCGAAAGAAAAAAAAGACAAGTTAGATCTTGGTCTTGAACGCACCCGGGAAGGTATTTTCGGAAAGCTAGCTCGTATTATTACGGGTAAAGCGCACGTCGACGATGAGATGTTAGATGAGTTGGAAGAAATTCTAATCATGTCTGATGTAGGAATCGATACCACAGAGAAAATCATCAAGCGCATTCAGGAGCGTGTTCGCAGAGAGAAGTCAATGCCAACAGATCAATTGAATCAGGTTTTACGTGACGAAATTGCATTCATGCTTGTAGGTCATGAAGGAGAAGAGAGCGAAGAAATTTTCATTCCAGCAACAGAGGGAATGCCTTATGTGATAATGGTAGTCGGGGTGAACGGCGTGGGAAAGACCACCACCATTGGTAAGATGGCATATCAACTTCAACAACAAGGAAAGAAAGTGGTGTTGGGTGCAGCAGATACCTTTCGTGCAGCAGCCATTGATCAATTGAAAATTTGGGCAGAACGAGCCAATGTCGACATTGTAGCTCAAGCCATGAATGCCGATCCGGCAGCCGTTGCCTTTGATACCTTACAATCGGCGGTTTCTAAAAATGCCGATGTTGTGATTATTGACACAGCCGGACGATTGCATAACAAGGTTGGTTTGATGAACGAGCTTTCGAAAATTAAACGTGTGATGCAAAAAGTTGTTCCGAACGCTCCGCATGATGTTATGCTTGTTCTTGACGGTTCAACGGGACAGAATGCTTTCGAGCAGGCGAAGCAGTTTACAGCGGCAACAGAAGTCTCTTCTTTGGCGATTACAAAAATTGATGGGACAGCCAAAGGCGGTGTAGTAATAGGAATTTCAGATCAGTTCAATATACCTGTTCGATTTATTGGTGTAGGAGAGCAGGCTGGCGACCTTCAAGTGTTCAATAGGTTTGAATTTGTAGATAGTTTATTCGCAGGAAAAACAAAGTAATGAAAACGAAGACCCTCAAGAAGAACAAGGTGAACGTAGTAACCTTGGGTTGCGCAAAAAATATTTTCGACTCGGAAGTCATGATGGCGCAATTGAAGGCGAATGCTTTCGATGTTGAGCATGAGTCTGAAGAGACCGATTCGGAAATCGTGATTATCAATACCTGCGGTTTCATTGATAACGCCAAGGAAGAAAGTATCAATACAATCTTGGCTTGGGCAAAAGAAAAAGAGAATGGAAATGTTTCGAAGCTCTATGTGACGGGATGTTTGAGCGAACGTTATAAACCCGAATTAGAAAAAGATATTCCAGAAGTAGACGCGTTCTTCGGAACACGTGATCTTCCTCGCTTACTTAAAACATTAAAGGCAGATTATAAAACTGAATTGGTAGGTGAGCGCTTGCTTACTACACCGAGTCATTTCGCCTATTTTAAAATTTCGGAAGGATGTGACCGTCCGTGTTCGTTCTGCGCCATTCCGCTTATGCGCGGAAAGCACGTGAGCACGCCAATGGATCAGTTGGTGAAAAACGCGAAATCTTTGGCGGCCAATGGCACCAAGGAATTGGTGCTTATTGCTCAAGATTTAACCTTTTACGGTTTAGATATTGAAAAGAAAAGAACGCTCTCAGAATTATTGAAGCGTCTTTCCGATGTGGAAGGAATCGATTGGATTCGTTTGCAGTATGCCTTTCCAAGCGGGTTTCCGATGGATGTGCTTGATGTGATGAACGAGCGCGACAATATTTGTAAGTATTTAGATATGCCTCTTCAACATGGAACTACAAAAATGTTGCAAGCCATGAAGCGCGGTATTACACGCGAGAAGACCGATGCGCTTATACAAGACATTCGTATGAAGGTTCCAGACATTGCTATTCGCACAACGTTGATTACCGGATTCCCCGGCGAAACTGCTGCGGATCACAAAGAACTGTTGAAGTGGATTGAACAATCGCGATTCGAGCGTTTGGGTGTGTTTACCTACAGCCATGAAGAGAATACTTCTGCATTTGTTTTGAACGATGATGTTTCAGCAAAGACAAAGAAGAAGCGTGCCGATGAAATCATGGAGGTGCAATCGCACATTTCATTAGAATTGAACGAAGCGAAAGTGGGTAAGACCTTCAAGGTTTTGATTGATAAGATTGAAGGTGATTATTACATAGGTCGAACCGAGTTTGATTCTCCTGAAGTGGACAACGAAGTGGTTGTACCGAAGTCTGAAGGATATTTACGCGTAGGCGATTTTGCAGATATTGAGATTATTCGCGCGGAGCATTACGATTTAATTGGAAAAATTAAGGCGTGAGTTCAGAGGTGAAATATCCTGTTATGGAAACCTTTACCAGCGTTCAAGGTGAAGGAGTTTTTACAGGCGTTCCAAGTTTTTTTATTCGATTGGCCGGATGTGACGTTGGTTGTGTTTGGTGCGATGTGAAGGAGAGTTGGGACAAAGAAAAGCATCCACTTGTTTCAATAGACACCTTGGTAGAGGCAGCAGTGGGCAGTGGAGTAAATGTGGTTATCGTAACAGGTGGTGAACCTACGTTGCATGATCTTGCTCCGCTTACAGAGGCCTTGCGTAACGTAGGGTTGAGAATTCATTTGGAAACAAGTGGTACTCAAAAACTGACAGGGCTATTCGATTGGATAACCTTTTCACCGAAAAAGTTTAAAGCTCCGCTTGAAGAGTATTTCGAATTGTCGAATGAATTGAAGGTTGTCATTTTTCACAAATCAGATTTGACTTGGTCGCAAGAAATGGCTGCACGTATGAATGAAAGTGCGCAATGGTTCATGCAACCAGAATGGGATAAAAGAGAAGAGACCCTTCCGCTTATTTTCGATTGGGTATTGAAAAACCCACACTGGCGTGTGGGTCTTCAAATTCATAAATACATGGGAGTTGAATAATATTCACGGTATCATTCACCCCGATTAATCTATTCTTTAATCACTCTTAGTTTATTTCCTTCTTCATCGGTCACAACATAGATTCCAGCACCATAGTTGCTGAAATTAATTTGCCACACGCCATATAGGTTTTCAACCAAATTTCCTTGAATAGTATATACACGAATATTGCTCTTCTTTGAACATTGGACTAAGCCTCTGGTAGGATTCGGATATAAGGAAAACATTGAATGAGTAGCACCCATTTCATACACATCAATTATTCCCATATTGTTTGAAAAGTCTGGGGTTGAGACAATAAAGTTAACCCATTCAGCATTGCCGTCGGTAAGTCTTCCAAGGCTCGTGTCTGCATCCATGTGCTGCCAAACAATTTCATCAACCCGCGTCAAACCATCGGGGCTATACAAGCCAACAAATTCATTGTTGTTGTTTAAACTGAAGCTAGCATGTCGAACACCTTGATCTGTATCGCCGTCGGCGAAGAATGTGAGCCAGCCTTGAGCAGGAACTGTAACGCTGTCAATGAAGTCGGTTGGAATTTGCCATCTCCTTGGATTGTTACTGTTATCACTCATGTAATATCCAGCTAAACTCACGTCGTAAGTTAGCGGGTTGTAGATTTCAACCCAGTCATCAAATTCACCAAAGTTATCTGTGAATGTTAGAACATTATCTGCCATCACCTCATTGATTACAACCTGTTCAGGTGTAATAAATACGAGTGAATTACTGTTAATGGGGGTGGCGGGATTGAAGTTAATGATGTTCGGAGACCCATCTGTTGCGCAACCTGCGCTTTGACCTGGAGAGAGAGCTCCCCAGGAGAGAGAGCTCACAGGAGTTAAGCCATCGGGTCCGGTAAGTAAGGCGGTACCTCCGTTTGGATTTATTACCAGAGGAGAATGAGAAGCGCCAAATGCGAGGTCATTGTCGCACCAGAACACCTTGAAGCTGTTGGGTGCAATTACGGTGTTGAAAGGTTCATTCGTTGGAATCTGCCACTCAGTTGGGTTGCCGTTTACACTTAAGTAGTACCCCCCTAAGTTAACTTGAAAGCTGTTAGGATTATATATTTCAATCCAAGGGTCATACTCAAATTCGGGGTCGTGATAAATGCCAGTGTTTTCTGCCTGAACTTCGTTAATGAAAAGAAGTTGCGGAATAGCTGGCAATTCTATATTAGCCTCCGAATAGGTAACAGTGTTAAAGTACTGCCATGTTGAACATTCTTCACATGATCTACCGAAGCTGATGTCCGATGCCATTTCAGGATATGAAATACTGTCAATTATGGTAAAGCCATTCGGGGCGGTGAGGAAAACAGTCTCTCCATTGGCACTTAATGTAAAGTTCGTGTGCATTGCACCTTGGGTAAGATTGTCTTTGTCTGCGAAGAAGACCACAAAACCTCCCGGAAGCACAGTAGTGGTTCCCGCACTCGTCGCAGGAATTTGATATTTTATTAAGTTCAAAGGGTCATCAGACAAATAGTATCCTGCAAGATTTACAATTCCTCCTCCGTTGTATATCTCAATCCAATCATCGAATTCAAAAAACTCATCCATTTGATTGGTTTTATTCGAAGCAAGTATTTCATTTAATTGAAGTTGGGACTTACCAATAGATAGAGAGAATATGAAACAGAGAGATAAGAGTAGTTTTTTCATCGAGACCGTTAATGTTAATACAAAGTTATGAAGGGAAGTGTGTAGTACATTCACTTCTGTGTCTTTTCAACTTGTTTTATTGAATTCCTAATTCTTTTTTCGCTTCAGAAACTGGAATTCGTTTGCCGTTTTTGTAGGCTGTTATAAACGCATCGGGTATTCCCCCAGTGCGAACCAAATCTCTTTGCTTAACAACATCTGCAATTGATTGAAACTTGCCACTTGTATAGCGAACTTGACCATTCGGAAGTTTCTCGACATGTAATTCAGAGTATGAATTTAAAATCGGATTTCTTGAAGGCTTGGCGTAGACACCCACCTGCACAGTGAAGAAGACACCTGCCGTCTTTTCAATGAGATTTGCAGGGACAGCTAATGGATCAGAATAGTAGCTAACATCTACCGCAGGTTCAGCAGGAGATGGGTTAGGAACCGGGGTCGAAGTTCCTGAGTTTACTTGCGTTTTTTCTGCAGCAGTCATGAGTTCGCTGTAGCGAACACGCTCGCGGTTCTTGTATGCAACTATAAATGCATCGGCATATCCCATTTGACGAATTTCGTTTCGAGCCTGAATGGCTTCAGTATAGGAAGTGAAAAATCCAGTGCTGTAGCGTATGAATCCGTTTGTTTGGCGCTCAGCATAAACGGGAGCGAATTGACTAAAGGTGTTGTTTGCGACGGGCAAGCGAAATGCTCCGACTTGAATAGTGTAGAAAGATCCTTCGGGCAGAGGCAATCCAATCGGAATTGGATTTGAGTCGTTATAAGCCGAGGAGGTTTGTTTTTGATACAATGTTTTTTGTACAATCTTCGGAATGCTGGTAAATGAACTAGCGTTATTGGAACTAGCGTTATTGGAACTATTGTTATTTGAACTAGCGTTGTTTGAACTAGCGTTGTTGGAATTAGCGTTGTTTGAACTGGCGTTGTTTGAACTGGCGTTGTTTGAACTGGCGTTGTTAGCTGAAGGAGTGGTTTTTTCAACCAAGAATTGCAATTCATTTTTTGCGTTTCGTTCTAATGCAAATGCGCGCGCGTTTTTAGCATAACGCTCGAAGATGTCTGGCTCTGTCTGAGCTGCTGCACGAAGCGTGCTTGCTTCCTTCATGTAGGCGACAGCATTGTCATAGGCCTGTTTATCATTCAAGGTAGCTATACTATTTGCCGAGTTTGTGTTCTTTTTCCATGCGGATTGAAGATCTCTTAATGCATTTGAATTGTGCTCTGCAATGAACGAAGCGTTCTTGTCTTCCTCTTGCATTTTTGCATAAGTCAACTGCTTTCTTTTGTCTGTCAATTGAGCAACTACTTCCGCTGAAGTTTCGTTTTTTATTCGTTGGTCAATCGCCTCAATCTCAGTGTATATTTTTTCAATTGCTTCTTGATTTGTGATTACAATATTCGCTTCTGCTAATTCTTCAAATATTCTTTCATCCTTGTAATTCGATTGGCCAGGACTGTTGATTATCGCGGTCTCTGCTGTTGTAAATGTTTTTGAACTAACGAGGTTAGAACTAGCGTTATTGAAACTAGCGTTATTGAAACTAGTGTTATTGGAACTAGCGTTATTGGAACTAG
>CAZEFR010000031.1:0-16486 GCA_964511555.1 uncultured Chryseobacterium sp. | reverse complement strand
GTTATTGGAACTAGTGTTGTTTGAACTAGTGTTGTTTGAACTCGCGTTGTTGTAAGTGTCCGAATACTCATATTGAGAGTTTTCCAAGGCCGTTGAAACACGACTTTTAGATTCTAAAATCTCCGATTTCAGAGATTCGACATCAACGTTGTTGTTTAAGTTCCTGAATTCTGGTTTTACTTCAACTTGTTTTTCGTTCTCCAAATCTTGAAGAAGTTTAAGAAGGGAAATAGATTCCTGCAACTCCAATTCTCGAAGACTTAGCTTTTCTTTTTCAGTTTCAATTTCTTCTTGAACAGATTCGATTTCTGTTTGAATGTCTTTTAGCTCGTTGCCCAAGCGCTCAATGTCTTTCGACTTTTTAGTCGCCGACATTTGTTTGCTTACGTCATTCGCTTTGTTTTCTAAATCCTCTACTTCTTTTGTTTTCAAATTCAAACGAAGTTGGGTATCGTCGCGCTGCGCTTTTTTATCGTTGACCTGTGTTTTCGCCTTTTCTGATTTCCAAGTGGCTTCTTCCTCAGTGGACGCACCTTGCGCGCTAGCTGGGTTTTTAGCTACGTAGTTATTAACAAGTTCGGCGGTCATTGGTGAATCTTTCTTGGCGAGAGATTCTTTAATTTGAGTATGGGTTGTTTCGACACTGTTGAGTTTTTCTCTGAGTTCTTTTTCTCTGCCTTTTGAAATTTCATAGGCCGATATGGCGGCGGAACTTTTGTTTTGCGCAATAATCATGTTGTTTCGCGCTTCCTTTAATTTCGCACTGTCGGCTAGTGTTATAGGCTTTTCAAATCGAACGGTTTGAAACTCTTCATAGGCCTCGTCGGTTTCTGAAAGTGTTTGTTGAACATACTGAAGTAGCGATTTGGTAGTTTGTTCTGCCAATGCAATTTCGCGCTTCAATACCGCTATGGTTTTTTCTTGTGAAGAAAGCACCGTATCGATTTCTATACGGTTTAGGGCTGGTTCGAGTGTTGTGTTGTTTGTTTCTGCTGTACTTGGAGAGGAGTTAGCCGCGCTCATAGACGTGGACGAGGATAAATCAATGGTAGCATTTACATCAAGTTGTGATTTCGCAAGTAGCATCTGACGTTGAAGATCTTCTACATTGTCATTCAGCGGATCGTTCCAATAGTTTTTTACTTCTACTTTTTCACGGCCATCTATTTTAGTGTAGACTATTTCTTGACGAAAAACGTGAGAGCCTTCAGATGGTGGAATCTTCACCAATACTTCATGAATTTGTGGACTCCCCGGAGGTTGAATTTTGTAGGTATAGTTACCTGCAGTTGGAATGAATAACAAATATTGTCCGTTCGAATCACGCGCTTGCGTGTCCATGATTTTCCGATTCGTTAAATCGTCGAATACTTGAATTTTTGCTTCTGTTTGCGTTGCGTCTACACGAGAAATAAACTCACCTTTCAGGTAAGTGATGTTCATTGGAATTCCATTTACAAAAACGCGGTAGACATAAAGTTTATCTGGAGATGTTAAACGGCTACTTGCAAAATACGCTGTAGTATTCAGTGAGTCTGTTATGAAGAAGAGGTCGTCGTCTGGCGTATTAATCGCGAAGTCCATGTTAATAGCTGGACCGAAGTCATTGATGGAAGCATCCCATTCACTTCTGAAAATGTCATATCCGCCCATGCTGCCGTGTCCTTTCGATGCGAAATACAAAGTACTTCCATTTGGATGCATGAAGGCGAAGTCTTCATCGAATTCGGTATTCACATTGCCCTTCAGCTTAACTGGGGGAGCGAATGCTCCATTCACCCGAGAGGTCATGTAGATGTCTTTTCCCGTTAATCCATCCTTCCCTTTGCTTGAAAAGAAAATTTTCTTACCATTGCTTGGAAGAAAGAGTACATGTTCTTCTTTTGATTTGAAATCAAGCTTGGAAAGTAACTCTTTCGGAGTTGAAATTATTTTCCCAATCGCAGGGTCAATGTTCATGTATCTGTAGAAACTGGATTTTTCAGCTTCGGTTTTTTCTAAGACCTGAACATCTTTGATGCTGTTCATTAGGTTTAGTCCTGATTCAGCCGAGAGTTTTTGAGCTATGCAATCAGATTTTGCGAGTTGTTTCCTTTCGGCAGAAGATTCGAATTTCTCGTACTCCAAGAGTGCATCCTTGAAGTTGTAGCTCAGATGATATGCTCGAGCAAGAAAATAATGCGTTTCTGGCTCGGTGTATCCTCTGCGAACACCATCTTTCATGAAGAAAATACATTTATCCCGGTCTGTTGTTGCGTAAATCCCAGACGCACCAAGTCGGAAGGCATACAAGGGATTACTCCCATACAGCGAAACCAATTGAGAATAGGTGGCATAAGCTTGCATGTAGTTGCCTTCCTCAAAAAAAGTGTTCGCTTCACTGGCCAAAGTTTTTTCATCAACAGGTTTTTGGGCAATGAGATGCGCGAAGCAGAAACTCAGAAATAATATGGAAAATAATTTTCTAATGTGAATTCAATTTTGTTGAAGTTGTAAAAATACACCGCAAATTCGCTTTGAGTTTTTGAGTATCATTTATTAAGAACACAAGATATGAAGATTTCCGTTTCGTTAGGTGCCTATTCAATGGCACTAGCAATTGTTTTTGGTGCTTTTGGAGCGCATAGTTTGAAGCCTTTAGTTAGTGAGTATGCCGTGGAAATATTTAATAAGGGAGTATACTATCAAGTTATTCACTCGATCGGAATATTGATAAGTGCTCTATTGCTAAAAAATCAGAAGGCCCTTCGGACCGTAACTTTTTTATTTATTTCGGGAATAGTTGCTTTTTCGGGTTCGCTGTACATACTGACATTTTCTGATTTTATACCAACAATTGTTAAGCAAGTAGTTGGTCCAATAACCCCAATTGGAGGTCTTTTCTTTGTGGTTTCATGGTGGTTTTTGGCGAGATCGTTTAAGAAAGAATTGAATAATTAAGTGAGCTGTGAACAAACCCACATCGAAGGTGTTAGATTTGCAAAAAAATAATAACTATGTCATCATTAGTAGGAAAAAAAGCGCCTTCATTCAAGGCAGGAGCAATCACTAACGGAGGAACCGTAGTGAGTGATTTTTCATTAGATCAATTCGTAGGTAAGAAGCACGTTGTGTTTTTCTTTTACCCGAAAGATTTCACTTTTGTTTGTCCAACAGAGTTGCACGCTTTTCAAGAAAAGCTTGCAGAATTTGAATCTCGAAACTGCGCGGTTGTAGCATGTTCTACAGATACAGAAGAAAGTCACTGGGGATGGTTGCAAATGGAAAAGAAAGCAGGTGGTATCAAGGGAATTACTTATCCAATTGTTGCCGATGTTTCAAAAACAATTTCTGACAACTACGGAGTATTAGCAGGTGAGTATGATTATGATGCAGAAGGAAATCTTGTAGCTAACGGTCCAATGATTGCCTACCGCGGATTGTTTTTAATTGACAAGAACGGTGTGGTTATGCACCAATTGGTAAACAACTTCCCGTTGGGAAGAAATGTAGATGAGGCATTACGCATGGTAGATGCTCTTCAGTTTTTCGAGGAAAACGGCGAGGTTTGTCCTGCGAATTGGTCTAAAGGAAGCGAAGGGATGAAAGCAGACCACGATGGTGTTGCCAACTATCTTGCAAATCATTAATTCATATGGATTTGACAAAAAGGGCTCCTCGGAGCCCTTTTTTTATGGTGTCAAATTATTTGTTGCGTATTCTTGTAATTATGAAGAAAAGTATATTTTCCGCAGTCTTATCAATCTTCGTTTTTGGTGCGAGCTGGGCTCAAGAACATCCCATGTGGACAGATTTCATGCACAATCAAACGTCTGTATTCGATTTTGTTTCACAAATGAATTCGGCCTGGCCAGAGCGCCCTTTAGAACGAGGACAGGGCTTCAAGCCCCTTGAACGTTATAAATGGCTATTGGAAACCCATGCAGATGAAAGTGGAAAAATGCTCAACGGAAGAGAAACTTTAGAGTTGTGGAACGCATTAAGGAATTATACAGGTGCAAGATCACTTAGCGGTAACTGGCAGCCACTAGGTCCGATTTTGGACGGAGTAACCACGCGTGAGAATATTCAAGGTGTTGGTCGTGTTTCTTGTATTGCCTTTCATCCAACAAATAGTCAAAGGATGCTTGTTGGGACGCCAGCCGGAGGCTTGTGGGTGTCTACAAATGCCGGTGAGTCGTGGTCGTCTTCGACTGATTATTTGCCTACATTAGGAATTAGCGCGATTGCT
The DNA here is from genome assembly GCA_964511555.1 of uncultured Chryseobacterium sp. Taxonomy (GTDB): domain Bacteria; phylum Bacteroidota; class Bacteroidia; order Flavobacteriales_D; family Sanyastnellaceae; genus CAIZGX01. Next base: position 12,255 of record CAZEFR010000031.1, on the reverse strand, counting down.
TTCGATCCATCAAACCCCAATGTGGTTTATGCCGGCACTGGAGACCGTGATGCTGGAGATTCTCCGGGAATGGGTATGCTTCGCAGCGAAGATGCTGGCGATACTTGGAGTTTTATTAATGCAGGTATTTCAACCCGTACAGTTGGAAAGATCATAGTTTGTGACGACCCAACTGCGAGTGTAGTTATCGCAACAGATTTAGGAATACGAAGATCGGTAGATGGCGGTATCACGTGGACACAAGTTTCCTCGAACACCTTTGACTACAAAGATTTGGCAAGACATCCAACCGCTCACAATATTCTATACGCTACGGGAGCAGGTAGGTTTTATAGAAGCGAAGACTATGGTGCGACTTGGCAGCAGAGTAACACGGGTATGAGCAATGGCTCGCGGATGTGTGTATCTGTTAACCCCGCTGAACCAAATGCGGTATATGTTTTAAGAACGAACACCTATTCTTACACAGGTACTTTTAAAAGCGAAGATGCCGGTTTAACGTTTACTCAAATGAGTAGCACGCCCAACATCATGGGCTGGTCGGCAGACGGCTCGAGCTCCGGCGGTCAGGCTTGGTTCGACCTCTGCTTAGCGGGTGATCCTCTAACTCCCAACGTAATTTATTGTGGAGGAATTAGATTGAAAAAAAGTATCGATGGCGGGGTTACTTGGCAAGATATAAACTCGAACTATGTGCATGTAGATCAACACGAAATGGCAATAAATCCGCATAATCTCGATCTCTATGTATGCAATGACGGTGGATTGTACAGGTATGTGAACAACAGTGAATGGCAAGATATTTCAAATGGAATAGTTAACGGACAAATTTATCGTATGGGTCAATCTCCGCACAATGCGGCCCGCGCATTAACAGGCTTTCAGGACAATGGAACAGCTGAGTTTCAAGGCGCGCGTTGGCAACGAACAGGAGGTGGAGACGGTTTTGAATGCATGTACGACTTTGACGAATTGGGTCGCAGATACAGCAGTATTTATTATGGAGATTTATATCGAACTTCCAATGATTACATCAATCAGAAATTTGCTGGGATTGGTGTAAATGGAATAAACGAAGAGGGAGCATGGAGTACACCGTTTTGTCTCAATTCGGAAAATAGTGATGCGATGTTCGTTGGAATGAAGAATATATGGCGCTCCAAGAACATAAAGCACGTGGATAAGGATTCGATTGTATGGGAAAAAATTTCAACGAATTTCTTAAGTGCAAACACAACAAATTGCAATCAAATTCGCTCGCACTATTCTCACGGCAATGTGCTATACGCATCCAAAGGTTCTCGGAAGTTGGGAAGAACGGAGAATAGCATGGCAGATACTGTTGTTTGGCAAAATATCAGTACTTTTTTGCCGAATGCTGTCGTGGCGGTGAATGCCATTGAAACACACAAGACAGATTCAATGATTGTATACATTGCTTTCAATAAGAATGTTTACAAGAGTCAAACCGGAGGAACATCTTGGACGCTAATGACTCCCAACTTGCCTGATGTGACTGTGAACACAATTGTAACAGATACAGCGTCTGTTCTTGAGAATTTATATATCGGAACAGATTTAGGTATTTATTATTGGGATGCGAGCATGACAGAATGGGTGAATTTTTCTTCCGGATTTCCTTACGCCGCGCGTGTCACGGAGTTGGAAATTTCATACGGTACACCTCGACGCATTCGTGCGGCTACATACGGAAGAGGTCTTTGGGAGAGTGATTTGTACAGTCCAGAAACAAATATTTTTCCAACCAGTGCTGTTTGGAATGCGCCAAGCACTTCAGGTGAGGTCTTTGGTAACTTCAATGCTGAAATATTTTTCTATCGGAACTTAACGAACATCGATGTAACAGACTTGACTGTTTCAGATTTTTATATTGAAAACGGCATTGTAAACTCAGTAGCTGGAGGTCCATCAAATTATACAGTGAACATTACCCCTGCTGATTTTGGACAGGTGAAAGTGGTACTTCCAAGTAATACAACTCTCGATAATTTTTTTACCGGAAACGAATCGAGTGATACGCTGAAATTGGTCTACATGCAAGCCCCTTCAGCATTTGGCAGTAAGGGTCCCGGAGGTGTTGGAGATAGCAACGACCTGGCTTTTTGGCTAAGAGCAGACAAGGGAACTTTAATGAACGGGGCGCTAACCGCGAACGATGGAGACCCTGTTTATGTCTGGCAAGATCAAAGTGGAAATAATACGCTTGTCTCTCAAGGCAGTGTGAATCAGCGTCCAACGCTCATTTCAAACAACGGAGTGCATACAAGAGCAGGAATACAATTCGATGGAGATAATGATTTTCTTCAACTGAACGATGTTTTTGGAGGAAGAAGTACAAGCGCCTATTGTGTGGTTGAAACAGATTCTATTCTGTTCAATGATCACGGTTGGTTCGCCAGTGCCCGTGTTCCGAATGGATATCTTCTTCATCCGTGGAAAAACGATTATTACTACCATGGTGAAGTATTGGATTTGGAAAGTCAGTATTCGGGATCTCCTATATTCTACATCGGCGAAGCAACGTCACCTCACATCTATGGGTTGATTTATGAGCAAGACGATTTGCATCAATTGTTCTACACGGTATTCGATGATAATCTTTATCCGTTTCCTGGCATAAATATCGGCGCTCGCGATAATTCTACGCCTATTGACATTCGCATCGGTTGGGATTTTGACGATCGTTTTGGAAAGGGAAGAATGGGTGAGAATATTTTATACAAACGCAGATTGTTCTTGTCGCATCATACCATTGTAAACAACTATTTAGCTGCTAAATATGGCCTTGATTTAGGTCTTCAAGCCCGTTATTTTCATCCGCAGTATGCCGAAGAAGTTATAGGAGTTGGACAAGAGAGTTCAGGTGATAAGCACGAGATTGCACAAGGGTTAGGACAGTTAGAAGTGAGCGCTGTTGGGACAATGTCTGATGGGAATTATCTTTTGGTTGGAAGTGATGTGAACGGAATGAACGTAAGTAACTCGGTGTATCCTTTTATTTCGAATCGTATCCAAAAAACGTATGCCTTCACACGAACAGGAGATTCCTTTAGTGCGACCATTCGAATCTTGGCCTCCGATTTATCAGGACTCAACGAAGTGAGTTTAATTTTGAGCGAATCAGAAGAATTCAATGTAACCTCAATCATTCAATCATTTCCAATGACTTTAGTTGGAGATCATTACGAGGTTTCTATTTCATTTCCTCCTTCAGGAGTATTCACTTTTGGAGAATCTCCTCTTGTAGACGTGAATGAAAACTCATTGAATGAGGTAGCAATATTCCCAATTCCCGCAGCTGATTATATACAGGTGAATGTAGGGCATGAAGTCATGAATGCCACGCAATACGCTGTTTATGCAGCAAACGGAAAACAGGTCCTTGCGGGTAAAATAAATGCCGCGACTCAACAAATAGACATTGCCAATCTTGCCTCAGGGGTTTATGTTCTTCAGATTCAAGATGCAAGTTCTCTCGTGAAAAGGAATTTTGTAAAGCTGTAAATACTACATTTGTTAGAACCTTAACTTCTAGCCATGCGTAGTTTTCTATTTTTTCTTTCTGTGCTAGCCGCAGTGTCTGGTTTTGCGCAAACATCCATTAGCGATTGCAATGGAGCCATCGTTTTGTGCGGCGACTTATATACCGAAACTCAGGCCTCATTTTCATCTGGAAATGTGTTTGAAGCAACGGGTGCCTGCAATCAGGGATTAGAGCAAAGTTCGGTCTGGTATACCTTTACCGTTCAGCAGGCTGGGAACTTGAGTTTTATTTTGGATCCGTTGAACGATGCAGATGATTATGATTGGGGTCTGTTTGATATTACCACAGGCGGATGTGCAGGTTTAGGTTCTTCTTCTCCCGAGGTGGGTTGTAATAGTTTTGGTGTTTTTGGAACAAATGGACCAACGGGCATTTCATCTGCAAATGGAGGCACGGGAAGTTCAAATGGTCCCGGAAATGTCAATGGCCCGGCCTTTAATGCAGACCTCTCTGTTGTAGTTGGAAACACGTATGCTCTTGTAGTTATGAACTGGTCAAACAGTTTCGATGGTTATACCATTGACTTCGGACAATCCACTGCTTCGCTATACGATCAAGTTCCTCCAGTTCCAATTAGTGCAACAACAGATTGCAGCAACCTAACTGTTGTCTTAACCTTCAGTGAGCCTATTGTTGCATCCTCTGTTCAGCCAACCGATTTCACGGTAACAGGTCCAAGTGGTACCATCACGGTTCAGTCGGTAACAGCAAACAATCCGACCATGGCCGATGTGTTCACCATTCAATTAGCAAATCAAGTTTTAATTGGTGGAACCTATTCTTTGAACATTACCAATACAACCGGCTTCGTGGAAGACGCCTGCGGTAATCTGGGCACCCAAAGCATTACGTTTGAAATAAGTGATCCTATTGATTTCGAAGTTGCGACAACAACAGCGTGCAATGGTTTTGGTGGAAGTGTTGTCATCTCTGGCATTATAGGCGGAGACGGCAATTACACCTTGAACTTCAATGGGACGAATCAAACACAATTCAACCTTACGAATATTGTAGGTGGAAATTATACTGCGACTATAACCGATGGAAACGGTTGTCAGCGCTCCATTCCAGTGACTGTTCCGAATCAAGATATTCAAGTTTTCATTCCTTCTCAAGATTCGTTGACTTGTCTGAATTCAACGACTGAATTGATAGGGGTAGAAGTTTTGCCTGCACAGAATGTGTCGTATGCATGGACAGGGGCTGGCTTAACCAGCACAACAATTGCAAATCCGACGGCAACAGCTCCGGGCGTATTGAATCTTATCGTTACGAATTTGGATAATGGATGTTCCGATTCAGGAACCATTGAAGTTTATGCTGGAGATGTTTATGCTTTGGATTTAAGCACCATGATACTTCCAAATATTATTACGTTGAAGCAAGATCAATTGAACGATGATTGGCGTGCGATATTGGGAGCAGATCCACTTTTAGATTTGACTGTATTGTTTCTTGAGTATGATTTAACGGTATTCAACCGTTGGGGAGGAAAGGTGTTTGAAAGCACAGCTACCTCGAAATATTGGAATGCGGCTGATGTTGTGCCGGGTACTTACTTCTATTTATTTCATTACAAGACAGATTGTGGAACTGCGATTGAGGAAACAGTTGAAGGGACAATTCTTGTTGTTGAATGAAGTTAGGCGTTATTCTGCACGGCGCGAAAAACAACAGACACGCGCAACGCAAAGAAATTGAAGCAGTTTTTTCTGAATGGACATTGGATATTCGTGTTACCGAGTATGATAAGCATGCTGAAAAAATTGCGAGGGAATTGTGCAATGATGTTTGCGATGCAGTGCTAGTTTGCGGTGGCGATGGTAGTTTGAATCAAGCAGCCAATGGGATTTTCAGCTCGAATAATCCGAAAACACCGCTGGCCATTTGGACATCAGGAACAGGAAATGATTTTGTGAAGACATTGAAAGTTCCTCATTCATTTCAAGAACTACGAGCCAGCATAGAACAAAGTAATTTTGTGGCAGTTGATTTCCCTTGTATGGAATGGGATGGAAAGAAACGAGGTTTTTTGAATGTTACTGATCTTGGATTAGGCGGATGTGTGGCCTTCGACATGACGCGAAGTAAGAGAAGATTGGGTTCGTTCTTAACCTATCAATGGCTCATTGTAAAAAATATTCTTCGATTTAAAAAGCGTGCTATTCGATTCGACCTAGACGGAAATAAGTTTGAAGCACGCGCCATGAATTTTGTAGTTGCGAATGCCAAGTATTTCGGTTCGGGTTTGGGTATTTCTCCCGAGAGCCTAGTAGCAGATGGACAGTTGGAGGTTATTGTTATTGGTGATTTGAATATTTTTGAATATTTGTATTTCGTTCCGAAAGTGCGAAAATGCAAGAAGCTTTCATATCGAAAGATTCAGTATTATTCAGCAAAAAAAATAAGCATCGAAACCGAAGTTCCGATGCCTATAGATATGGATGGGGAGTTCGTTGGATTCTCTCCGATGATTATTTCAGTTCAACATTCGTTAAACCTTGTGGTCAGAAACGACCGCGCAGGGTGAATGTAACGTTTCTTCCTGCTCCGGAAATATTCGAGGCAAAGACACGGTAATTAGCATCTAGAATGTTTTCCAATCCAACCATCAGTTGAAACTTTTCGTTCAATTGATAGCTGCCTCTTGCATTTAAGGTGTACCAGGCGGGCATGCCATCTGGTGTTGCATAGGCCTCGTTGTCTTCAGCATTTAACCGATAATCTTCCAAGCGTTTCCATCCGTTGTAGAGCACACTGAATTCCCCTCGGAATTTTTGTTGTTGGAAGGTAAATCCTGTTTTTCCATAGACAGGCGGAATGTGATCCAAAGGGGTGTCACCATTATCAGTCTTGATTCTTCCGTAGGTGTATACAACAGAAGATTGAAGACTGAAGTGATCGTTAACTTGCGAATTAAACGAGATGTTTCCTCCATAGATGTATGCTTCAGCTGCATTCAATGTTGTGTAAACAGGGCTCAGTGTTCCTTCGTAAAAAATTGAATCTTCTCCGTTGAATTGAGATTTTCCTGTTGTGAGAGCATTCGTGTAGCGCATGTAATAACCGTTTACAGCTAAGCTTGTTCTGTTATTGAATTTGCGTTCTATAGTGGACTCGATATTTGCAATTTTTTCAGGTTGAAGTTCGTTGTTCGGAACAATTAAATTTCCCGCGTTGCTCTCGAAAACTTTTGAAAGATCGTCGACATTCGGAGCGCGGAAGCCTGTGCTAGCAAGGACTGTTATTCGCCATTTCGTATTGGGTGCTAAAATAATTCCAACACTTCCGTTTAGGTTTCTGTTCGATTGATTGACATCTGTGAAAGGGAAGTTGAAGAATGAATTGTCCAAGAATAAAGCAGAAAGATTTACAAGCGAATAGCGAAGTCCGGCGTTGAATGTGATTTTAGAATTGGCTTTAAAAATAGCAGTACCATAGACCGCTGTGCCACTCATAGAGGACCCTCCATTGGCGTATCGCGTGTCCAATGGACTTTGAACCCCGGTGTTAATGTTCTCAGAATATGCAGTGCTCGTCACATCATTGAAATAATATTCCATTCCGTAATTTGTAGTTAGTTTTTCTCCAATTGATTTCGAAAAGTCTGCATTGACAGAATACACTTTTACGTTTTCAAAACGATTGTTCAGGTTTGGGCTGTTGAATAATCTGTCGTGACGAGTTTGGTCAATATTTTGCCAAGCCAATGTTATTCTTCCAGAAGTATACCAACGCTTTCCATTGTTGAGGTTTGCGTGATAGGCAACCATAGAGCGTGTTTGCGGACCATAGTACCATTCTGCAAAACGCGGGCTCTCAATTGTAACTTGCGTCAAACGATCATAGCGCGGGACATTATTGGTAGTCGAGTATTGAATGTTCAGGGTGTGTGTCAGTTTATTGCTTTGCCTAAATGAAAGTTTTTCAATGAAGTCATATTGCTTGTATCCAGAACCGACTTGAACGTTCGGATTGGGGTTAGTGATTACACTGTCTCTTCCATTGATCTGTTCAACGTACCAAGGACGTGCACCAAATGTGGGGTAGTTCGGATTTCGAATATTTCCTTGTCGAAGGTCTCCGAAATGATTGAAGGTAAAAGCTGTGAATGTTGCAAAACGTTCAGTACTTGTTTCAAGATTAATATGCGCAGCACTCTGGTCTGCGCTGCTGTATCGAAGCATAGCGTTGCCACGAACGAGTTTATCTCCAGAGGTAAAGCGCGGTGATCGCGTATTAAAGCTCATTGCTCCGCCTAAGGCATCTGAACCGTAGGCAACAGCGCTCGGTCCGTATGCAATTTCCACGTTTTCCATGGCCATTGGATCAAGGCTTAAGATATCTTGCAAGTGACCACCGCGATAGATAGCGTTATTCATTCGAACACCGTCTACAACATAAAGTACTTTGTTTGCTTCAAAACCACGAAGAATAGGAGACCCACCACCCAACTGACTTTTTTGGACAAGGGCTGTTCCAGTTTGCGCAAGAAGGTCTGCTGCGTTTGCTGGATTAAGAAATTGAATGTCTTTTCGTTGAATTGAGCTTACTTGCTGTGCTACGAATTCAGCTTTGTTCGCTGAACGTGTCGCTGATATGACCATTTGTGAGAGCGTTACATTGGACCCCACTAAATAAACTTCCATGCCCTCAGAGACTTCCGAAGTGGGTATATACTTCACCTCGTATCCATTGGCGGCAATCATTAAACTTCCGAAATATTTCTGAAGAACAATGACCCCTTCGTTGTTTGTCATTCCTATCAATTCAAATAGTTCAATGTTGTTTGCTGAGATATAAACAGAAGCTCCTGTAATTGCTTCGAGTGTGGTTAAATCTTTAACCGTTATTTTTTGTGCATGCGCGCTGATTGCACTTGCGATGGCTAGCAAGGCGCATATGAATATACGTTTCATTGTAAATGTCGTTTGTTAATCTTTGAATTCTAAGGTGTGAAGCTAGATTCCTGCGGAAAGGTGTTTCACAAGGTGCTTCGCAAGACGTTATGCAAGATTCCTTTCGTAGAACCTTGTGAAACATCTTGCAGGGCATCTTTCAAAGAATTGGTGGAAGTTCGTTGAGACGAACGTGTGGAGATGAAATGAAGAAACGATTTATCGCGAAATGAGAAGTGTTCACTTCGAGAAATGGAATTTGAATAATATCAATATCGCAAGTCCATTGCGATTGGAGTTTGTAGAAAAAGTTGAGTTGTTCCTGGGTTTGTTTTTTGTCGGAAGAGTTTTTTACAAGTGAGCGAACGAGGGCTTTTAACGCATTCTCTTCATTATCCATGACGGCATACAACGTAACTGAACCATCTTCATGAAATTCTTTTCTTGAGATGTCAAACATCTTTCCGTTATAGATAAACTCCCAAGGTTCAGGCCAATCAAGTTTTTGAAATTCTACTTGTGATAAATGAATGGCAGTGAGCTGGTCTTCTTGAACCTTGCCCATGACCAAGGATTTCATTTCCTTTTTTACAAGCCATAATCTATGTTGAAGAACCCAATAACCGATTCCACCCTGAGCTAAGAATAGCAAGAGCAATGCTGGCAGAATGATTTTCTTTGAAATTTGATTCTTCATTTTCTCGAACGAAAATAGTAATAAAGCCTTATTTTTTTTCAACGTCTAGGAAATGTGCGCATTGAATCATTGCAGTTGCCTTGAAAGTTTATACATTGCAACCAATGGCGTAACCGAAAAGCCAACAAAAAAACAGAGTAGGGCAAAAATTAATTTATTTTAAAATGAAAAAAGTTCTTTTTTCAATGTTAGCTATTGCTACACTTGCGTTTACCTCATGTACAAAAGAAGGTCCTGCTGGTCCTGCCGGTCGCGCTGGTGACGACGGAAGCTTTACAACCTACACCTTCACATCTGCTGCTGCTGACTGGGCTGCTTCTTCTTATGTTGAGTATCCTGTTGCAATCATTACACAAGAAGTAATGGATAAGGGAATTGCAATGGTTTATGTTCAAGACGAATTCGGATATTGGAACCCATGTCCAAGCTCTTGGCATCCAATTGCCGGATATACTTATGTATATACGGCTGAGGCAGGAGGTGTTGTTGGTTTGGATGTTTCAACTACACCAACAATGGATTATCAGGTTCGTGTGGTTACGATGCATGAGAAAACAGCGGCGTCTATTCCAAACATCGAGACTTTGCGTTACGATCAGTTGATGAACGAACTGACTTCAAAATAATAAGTGAATACTTATAAGGTAAGAGGCGCTTCGGCGCCTTTTATTTTTTCTTCGCTTTATTTTTCAATTCGATTTCAGATTGAAATTCGATTGGCACATCCTCAGTATTCACAATTTCCAGAGTTACTTGTGTTAAACCGCTTCGGACAAAATTTAAATGTTCCGCTGCAACTAGAGAGAGATCAATGCAACGCTTTGATGACTTGGGCAGTCGGTCGTTTACTCTGACGTAAACAATATTGTTGTTTTTAAGGCAGGTGACTTTGAGCCATGTTCCGAAAGGCAGTGTTTTGTGAGCGCAAGTGAATTTTTTTTGACGAAATACCTCGCCGCTCGAAGTTCCGTTTCCTTCGAATTTGTTGTGGTAGTATGACGCCTTTCCGGACTCCTTTTGTGCAGCGGTGTTCAGGCAGAGTAGAACAAAAATTAGTGCTAAAGCGTGTTTAAGTCGTGTTTGCATTGATAGCAATTTACGAAAAAGACTTTATATTCGCTTAAATCTTAACCAAATGAGAAGACTGCCTTTCGTAGGACTGTTTATTCTTGTCCTTTTATTTTCCATGCCAGCGTCGTCGCAGATTAAGCGAATGGACGGTTTGTTATCAGCAGGGGTAAGCTACAATTTGTTCAATTTTAAAGCGGATATCAGTGAATTGGCCGATTCGAGTGCAACGGTGAGTAAGTCTTTCTATCCTTCAATTAGTTTCGCGGGAGATTTTTCCTTAACTAAGGGCTCGCGAAAAAAATGGCGTGTCATATTCGGATTCAGTTTTACAAATCAAGCGCTTAGTGTCAATGCAACTGATTACAGATATGTTGATCAAATGGGAGACATGGTGGTTGACCCTTATGTCAGTTGGTCAATTAATAGGAGCACAGCGGGTGCACGTCTCTTATTTTCGTATAACATTCAGCACATGCGGAAGAGGAAAATTTTCGGCTTTAAGAAAACCAGTTGCCTTTTGTATTCAGGCATTAGCACGAATATTAATTGGTACGGAATTCGAGAGAACACCAATAATGTGAACTTCGACAAGAAGTCGTTTGGTACGAAGTTAACAGATTATCAAATAGTTGCTTTGGGCTTTACAGGATTTCCTTATCGAAAGAAGGTAGGCTTTAATTGTGAGTTGGCATGGGGAGGACCTTATTTCATCAAAACTGGAGTCGTGATAGGATTGTAATTTTTTTTATGGAATACTTGTGGGAGAGCAAAAAGATGGTATATTTGCACCCACAAATCCCAAACGGCCCGTTCGTCTAGGGGTTAGGACAGCAGATTTTCATTCTGTAAACAGGGGTTCGATTCCCCTACGGGCTACATGCAAAACCCTCAGCGAAAGTTGGGGGTTTTTTTGTTTATGCGCCACATTAATAGTTGATTAAGTAGTACCTTTGCGCGACTATTTAAAAAAAAACAGGTATGGAATTTAAAAGATTGTGGCTGATTGTTGCAGCCGTTCTTTTTTCATTAGGTTTATCTGCACAGCATTTAACTATTTCTAATTCTGGAGAGACCGGAACTTCGGGAACGAATTGGAGTATATCGGGTAATACACTGAGTGTAGGTTCTTCCGGATCTGCAGACATTAATCCCTCCGTGATTTCAAACCACTTGAACAATGTTGGTAATCTTACGATTGTGTTGCCATGGCAGAGCGGTCAAGTTAGAGACTGTAATATTAGTGGATCGATAACATATACAGGTTCGGCAACACGAACACTTACTTTTCGAATTGCCAACAGCATATTCATGAACGCTTCAAACAATTCTATTTCCGCTAGCGGAACGGGAGCGCTCAATGTGGTTTTGAGATCCGCTACAGCTCCGGCGTCCTTTCCGGATCAGGGAAGAATTACTGTTAGGAATAACAACAGTATTAATACCAATGGAGGTCATTTATGGATGGGTAGTGGTCTAACCGATGAAATCTGGTTCGGTTTGACTGTGGGAAATTTTTTTGCCACTACCTGGGATGCTGATGCCACGGCTTTGTGGATAGAGAATTCTACATTAAACACCAACGGAGGAAATCTTTCATTGCGTGGGCTTTCTCATGTTACAGTTAATGCAACGGGTACCACTAATTGCGGTGTTCGAATTACCGGGTCTACAATTAGTACTTCAAGCGGGAGCTTAAATATTAATGGAGACATTTATGGATCCTTCGTGAACGGAATGGCAACCATTATCGAACCTTCATCTACAAGTGCTTCCAATATTTCTACCACCTCTGGTAGTATTTACCTCTCAGGATATGGCACTACCAATGCGAACAACGTAGGTTGGCGTCATGGATTTTCGATATGGGGCACAACCTCTTTACCCTCGGTAGTTTCTTCTATATCAGGAAATATTCAGGTAGAAGGTTGGTTTCTAGACTGTACGTTTAATGATCATAGCGGAATAGTCATTGGTGGAAATAGCAGGATTGTTTCAAGATCAGGGAATATATCGTTTAAAGGGAC
>CAZEFR010000030.1:0-28774 GCA_964511555.1 uncultured Chryseobacterium sp. | reverse complement strand
AGCAATACACTTTTAATGTATGGGCCCTGGGTTCGAATCCCAGCGGGATCACAGACGAGGAAAAGGGCAGGAAACTGCCCTTTTTTAATCTTAATTGCCCTGGTGGTGAAATTGGTAGACACGCCATCTTGAGGGGGTGGTTCCGTAAGGTGTGCTGGTTCGAGTCCAGTCCAGGGCACAAAGGGGAGTTTTCCCCTTTTTTTATGTCCAATAATTCTTGTGCCTCATGGAATCAAGTACTTTCGCATTGAAATGGAAGGAAGATATGGATAGGACAAAAGATAATTTCACATGGATATCAGGACCTTGCAGCGCAGAGTCCGAGTCTCAGGTTATCAATACCGCAAGAGAATTAAGTGAGCGTATTCCTTTGTCGTATTACCGCGCCGGCCTATGGAAACCACGAACCAGCCCGAATTCATTCGAAGGAATGGGAGCGGCAGCGCTCCCTTGGATGAAAAAAGCCAAGGAAGAAACAGGCGTTAAAATCATTACTGAAGTAGCCACAGCTCAGCATGTAGAATTGTGTCTTGAATACAATTTCGATGCGCTTTGGATCGGTGCGCGAACAACAACGAACCCGTTCTCTGTTCAAGAAATCGCAGAAGCTCTCCGAGGTGTTGATATACCTGTTTTCATAAAAAACCCGATAAACCCTGATATTTCCTTGTGGATTGGAGCCTTTGAACGGTTTCAAAAATTAGGACTTTCCAATTTAAGCGCCATTCATCGTGGCTTCTCGGTAGCCAACAAACTTCCATACAGAAACAAACCGCTTTGGGAAATTCCTATTGAGTTCAAAACGCAGTTTCCTCATATTCCACTGATTTGTGATCCGAGTCATATTTGCGGAAACAGAACTTTGCTTCGCGAGGTAAGTCAACGCGCACTGGATTTAGGCATGAACGGTATTATGATTGAAAGTCATCCGAATCCAGATGCTGCTTTAAGTGACGCTCTTCAGCAAATCACACCTGAAGAAGTTTCTAAAATGATCGAGCTACTCCACTTTAGAAGTTCATCGCTCAACTCAACAACGCTCGACAAAATCCGAGATATGCGAGATCGCGTAGATGCCTTAGATGCCGACATTATTGATTTACTTGGAAAAAGAATGGCTATTGCTCGAGAGATGGGGGCGCTAAAAAAAGAGGATGGGATAACCATTTTCCAATTAGATCGTTGGAAAGAAATTCTAGAAAGTCGCGAGGCTTGGGGTCAAGCTGCACAGCTAACAGAAACCTTCCTAACAGCCTATCTTGAAGCCATACACAAAGAAAGCATCCGAGCACAGAACGGAGTTATGAATAAAGATTAGAAGCCCTATTGTGAATGAATGGTGAATAAAATCAATCGGTTTGGTTCATCGAGGTGCGCTAATTTTACGTGTTATGCGCGGCCTGTTGTTTTTCCTCTTTTTTGTTTCAAGCATTTCCATGCTTGGACAAGAATCACCGTTGCAAGATTCGCTTTTACCCATTGTTCCTTATTCCTCTGATGGATTGGCAAGACAGTGGTTGAACGGAAACGATAAATCAAGTATGCCGAAGTTCACCGCAGCACCTGTGCCTATTCAACCTATTGTCATTTACTTTGAAAAATCGGGCGTTGACCTGAGCACAACTGCTCAGCAACAGCTGAACGATATTGTTGAAAAGCTAGCGCGGAATGGAAAAACAGGAGTGCTCATAACCGGATATTCCGACCGAAACGGCAGCAGCGAAAAGAATTGGAAAGAATCAGAAAAACGAGCAAAAGCAGTACGAAACTTCATTGTAAATTCGGGAATAGACTCCAATCGGTGTGTAGCGAAATTCGTTGGCGATGTTGGGTCTATTGGCAAAAATCCCGGTGATCGAAAAGTGATTGTTGAATTTATAGCTCGACCATAATGAAAATTATTTGCATTGGAAGAAATTACGCGGCACATGCGGCTGAACTAGGAAACGCTGTTCCCGAAAATCCTGTGGTCTTTTGCAAGCCCGATTCAGCTATCATACAGAGAGGAAATCCATTCGTTATTCCTGCGTTCACGAAAGATGTGCACTATGAATTGGAATTGGTTTTCCGCATCAATAGATTGGGCAAACACATTCAACAATCATTTGCTCCACGTTACTACAATGAAGTTACTTTAGGTATAGACTTCACCGCAAGAGATGTTCAGGATGAGTTGAAGAAAAAAGGACTTCCCTGGGAACGAGCTAAAGCATTCGACGGATCTGCTTTTGTCAGTGAAAAATTCTTCGAAACAGAAACTCTTCCTTCCCCCATACTTTTTTCATTGAAGAAAAATGGCGTTACGGTTCAGGAAGGAAACAGTTCGCACATGATCCATTCCATTGACAAGCTCATTGAAAATGTTTCGGAAGTCTTCACGTTGAAGATTGGCGACTTAATCTTCACCGGAACTCCAGCTGGCGTTGGGCCTGTTACTTCAGGTGACCTACTCGAAGGATATCTTTTCGACGAAAAAGTCTTTTCCCTTCGAATTAAATAAAATCACGACTTCGTATTGCTTCTCTTCTCGAGCATAGGCACGAACGAGAATTCTCCGTAATACGTGTTGTGAAAATTACCATCTGCGTCTTCCTGAATGAGTGTCATTTCTTGCTTCTCACCCTCTCCAAAAGGCATAACCAACTTCCCACTTGATTTCATTTGTAGAAGCAACTCTTCAGGAACTACAGGGATTGCGCAGGTTATGATAATTCGATCATAAGGAGCAAAAGCAGAAATTCCCTTGTATCCGTCGCCATAGGCCAGATGACATTTATAACCCATTTCTGACAACAACTTCTTCGACGTATCGAAAAGTAATTTCTGCCTTTCAATCGAATACACCTTCGCTCCCATTTCACACAAAACGGAAGTCTGGTAACCAGAGCCAGTACCTACTTCAAGAACCTTCATTCCTTTTTCAACATCTAATAACTGGCTCTGAAAAGCTACGGTATAAGGTGCTGAAATTGTCTGTTCAGCGCCAATGGGAAACGCCTTATTCTCATACGCCATTTCTACGAAGGCACTGGTTAAAAAGGCGTGACGGGGGACTCTATTCATAGCTTCAAGCACCCTTGAATCTGTAATTCCCTTTTCACGAAGCTCATCTATGAGCTTCCTTCTTAGTCCCTTATGTCTGTAATTGTCCTCAATCATACCGCCAAGGTAAGCGACTATTTCATCCGCTTTTCAGTGTTGAAAAGTAAAAATCAACGAAGTGATGTAGACATCAATTTCAATCACATTTGCATAAGAAGAGAATTATTTATGTTGAAAATAGGAGTTTTAGGAACGGGATATCTGGGGAAGATTCATATGCAAGTGCTATCTGAGCTGCCTGAATTATTCAAGTCCATACATTTTTTCGATCCTGATATTAAAGCAGCAAAAGAAGCTGCAGCCCGTTTTGGCATTGAGCCTAGTTACAGTATAGATGCTCTTATTGAAGAAGTAGATGTCGTAGATGTTGTGTCAAGCACTCCATCTCATTTTCAATGCGCATCTAGCGCCATTCGCAACCTCAAACATGTGTTTATTGAAAAGCCCATTACATCTAACCTGGACGAGAGTAACAGGCTCATTAAACTTGCGAAAGAGGCACAAGTGATTGCCCAAGTAGGGCATATTGAACGTTTTAACCCGGCATTTTTAGCCATCTCGCCACTCTTGTCTCAAACCCGGTACATTGAAGCTCATCGGTTAAGCGAATTCAAAAATCGTAACAACGACGTATCTGTCATCCTTGATGTTATGATTCACGACATTGATCTCATTCTATCCGTTACAAAAGCGAACGTTAGACGTGTTTCCGCCAATGGCGCGTCGGTTCTTACCTCACACATAGATATTGCCAACGCCCGAATTGAATTGGATAATGGTTGTGTTGCAAACCTCACAGCTAGCCGCGTAGCTGCAGGAACGACAAGAAAAATGCGCTTCTATCAAAAAGATGCTTGCTATGTTGCTGACTTTCTCAATAAAAAAGCTCACAGTTATGAATTGCTTCGTGAGAATGTAGAAAGTGGAATAAACAAAAAGGACCTGCCTACAGTAGACAACAATGCACTTAGACAGGAGCTTATGAGCTTTGGCGAGGCTGTTTTAGGTAAAACTGAACCCAAAGTATCGTTAGAAGACGGTCACAAAGCATTGGCATTAGCTGAACTAATCGCTGAAAAAATCAAACAAAACGTCTTCACCTCGGAAGAGTAAGCAAGTCGAGTCTTTGTAGTCTACAATAATTGAAATAATCTTTCGTTACTCTCCGTAACCTTTTTGAAGCGAATGTATATTCGCAACCCAAAACACGACGATTGAAACGAATAGCCTTACTAACCATCTTTTCTGTTTTTATTCTTCAAGGGTGCGAAGTCATTAACCCTGCTGAAGAGGAACCTGCGTATTTGTACATACCTTCATTTTCCTTTCAAACAAGCATTTCTCAAGGCACCTCAAGCGAAGCCATCACAGAAGTTTGGGTATACTCTAATGATCAAAATCTAGGTGTTTACGAATTACCAGCTAATGTGCCCATTCTAAGCAAAGGAAACAACAACATTCGAATCTTTGCAGGGATTAAAAGCAACGGAATTTCAAATACCCGCATTCGCTATCCATTTTATGCACCTTTTGACACTACCCTGACTATTGAAGCATTTCAGAGAGATACTATTATCCCTTCATTTGCATACTACAACCTTGTTGAGATTAATGAGAAAGGTTTTGAAGGAGGAAATTTTTTCATTCAAACAGGAACGAATAATGGTACATTTTCAACCACAAATAACCCATTGCAAGTTTTCGAAGGCTCTCGCAGCGGCTGGGGTCAGCTAGAAGCTGGTATGACCAAGCTGTATTTTAAAGATGATGACAACTTAAACTACACTGCTGGAGACAACGTGTTTTTAGAATTAAATTACAGCTGCAACAATACATTTTCTGTTGGTTTTATTACCACAACAGGAGGAATTACATCTAAAAATCTAGCGTTGATTATTAATCCGACATCAAGCGGCGACGGCCTTACTCCCGTTTGGAAAAAAATTTACATTGATTTTGGATTTATACTATTGCAAAATCCAAATGCACAATTTCACGAATTATATGTTGAAGCTGTACCATCTAATTCACAGCAGCCGGTAAACCTCTTTCTTGACAATTTGAAGTGGGTGAATTGGTAAGTGAACTGAAATTGAAATTGAAGAATAAAGGAATAATACTTTCATACCTAGCCGCAGATTGGATTGCGGCGGCGGCTTCGTGGGCCAGTCTTTATTTTCTTAGAAAGAAGTTCGAGTCTATTAAATACGGATATGACTTAGGAATTCATACCGACAACAATTTCTTCGCGGCACTCATTTTTATTCCAATGGCTTGGATATGCTTCTATGGTATTTGGGGGATGTATTCAGATGTTTTGCGAAGACATAGGCTCAGAGAAATAGGACAAATACTCTCCACCTCCTTAATAGGAAACACCATAATCTTCTTTCTATTCTTATTAGATGATGAGCTTCCAAATTACCACTATTACTACACAACTTTTGGATTTCTCCTTCTTGCTCATTTCGGCTTAACTCTTCTACTGAGAATGGCTATAACTTCTCGAACAGTAAAAAAAATACAGACCAGAAAATGGGGTTTCCCAACTGTAGTTGTGGGAGGAAACACCCGAGCAGTTCAGCTCCTAGAGGAAATAAACGCATTAAAAAAATCACCGGGTTTTTTATTCAAAGGATACCTCAAAATTAACGGTGCAGACGAGCAGCTTTCGGGTGTTCTTCCACTTTTCGGAAAGTACACGAGCTTACCAAGCATCATTGAAGAGCATCAAATAGAAGAAGTTATTTTATCTATCGAAAGCGGTGACCACAGAGAACTTGAGAATATTCTTGCGCTGTTGGAAAACTATAATGTTCGAATCAATATCATTCCAGACACTTTTGACATTTTATCTGGAAATGTAAAGATGACGAGTATTTTCGGGGTGCCACTTATTCGCTTGAACACCTTGCTCATGCCGAGCTGGCAATTCAGCATTAAGCGAATATTAGATGTGGTTTTAAGCGCTATGGCTCTTGTTGCATTATCGCCCCTGCTAATCATTGTTTCCATACTTGTAAAGACTTCCTCGAAAGGACCGGTTCTCTTTTTCCAAGAACGCATTGGCAGAAATGGGGTTCCATTTCGAATTATAAAATTCAGAAGCATGTTCACCGATGCGGAAAAACTTGGCCCGCAATTGAGTTCCACCAACGATTCTCGTATTACGAAAATTGGCAAATTTCTTAGAAAAACTCGTATGGATGAACTACCTCAGTTCTGGAATGTTCTTGCTGGCGACATGGCACTTGTAGGACCAAGACCAGAGCGAAAGTTTTACATTGATCAAATCTCGAAAATCAATCCGCACTACCACAAACTACATCGCATTCGCCCCGGAATAACTTCGTGGGGACAAGTGAAATACGGTTATGCTGAAAATGTTGATCAAATGGTCCAACGTCTTCGCTATGATCTGCTCTATCTTGAAAACATGTCGTTAGCCATGGACATTAAAATTCTCTTCTACACGGTTGTAATTGTTCTGAAAGGAAGCGGAAAATAACTGTTCTTATTTTCTTTTCTTATCTTAACAAAAAAAATCTCATGACTCGATTGAATTGGATTCAACTATTTTTTGTTTGTGCAATCGGATATTTCTTTTTCGCCTCAAACAGCAACGGACGAGCAACCGCTGCAAATGCAGGAAATACAGGAGCTCCCGGAGAAAACACTTGTGGTCAGTGTCACAGCGGTGGAAACTACAACGCCAGTGTAAATATTCAACTTCTTCCTCTAGGTAGTACAACACCGACCAACCAATTCACGCCGGGAACAACATACACCATCAAAGTCACAGTAAACAACGCGTTAGGCAGTCCGGGCGGATATGCATTTCAATTTACATCACTTACCACAGCTGAAAATAGCCCCATTGCAGGTTATAGTACATTAGCAAGTAACGTAAAACTAAAAACTATAACTGTTCAGAATGCCTTCAACGGACGAACATACTTAGAGCACAATGGTGTAACTCTGAACAACGTCTTTCAATTCAATTGGACCGCACCTGCAGACCTGAACGAAGCAGTAACTTTCTATGCAAGTGGTAACGTTGTAAATGGCACGGGATCAACAGGCGGAGATGCCACTGCGACGAGCTCATTAACTATTTATCCAAACCTTCAAGTGAGCAGTAACGTTACACAGCCATCTTGTTCAAACAACGGAATTGGCTCTATAAGCTTGAATATCTCAGGAGGTCAACCACCCTACAATGTGGTTTGGCAGAATGGAGCCAACGGTACTTCAATTTCTGGTGGACCCGGACAGTACCTGGCTACAATTACAGACAACGCAGGCAACATTACAACACTTCCTGTTGAATTATTCAATTTCACTTCTCTTCAAATAGAATCAATAACTACCGATGTTTCTTGCAATGGTCAGTGCGACGGAAGTATAAATCTGAATTTTATTTCAGGCACAGGGCCTTATCTTATTCAATGGAGCAACGGGGCAACAGGTGGAAATTCCTTGAACGGACTTTGTGCAGGTGTTTACGCCGCGCAAGTTACTGATGCCAACGGATGCGTATTCGTAGTTCAAGATACCATAACCGAACCAACACCAATAACAAATGCACCAGATGTGCTGGATGTTGCTTGCAATGGCGATTTAAGCGGATGGATTTTTCACAACATACAAGGCGGAACAGCTCCATATACCTACAGCTGGGATTATAACCCTCTGAATTTCGAGAGCAGTGCCATCTATTTGTACGCCGGAGATTATTCAACCACTGTTACCGACGCGAATGGTTGTCAATACATAGAGACTATAACAGTGAATGAATCGGATACCTTGAGCTATTCCATTGAACTTTTTGTTGCGGGTGGTCTAGGTGTGGGTGAAGTTCAAATGACAACCTACGGAGGTACACCGCCTTATTCATGGAACTGGGCGCATGGAGATACCAATGAAGATACGTTCATTCCTGAAGTTTCCACAAGCTATTGCATAATAAGCGATGTAAATGGCTGCGCCATTCAAACAGACGATTTCACTACGCTGACTTCGGTGAATGAATTGGAATCGAGCATTACTATATTCCCGCAACCTGCGCGCGAACATTTCACGATTTCTCAATCTGCGAATTTCGATGAAGCACGAATTTTCACTTCATCAGGACAAGAAGTTAAGTATTGGAATAAAGTGCAAATGAAGCGAGAACTCTCCGTTGAAGAATTACCTTCAGGAATGTATATTCTTCAATTGAAAAAAGGTCAGACTGTTCTGAATAGAAATTTATTGATTGAACATTAAGTTCACAGACCAATCAGCTGATAAGACAATTCCATGTCGGCGTGCTGGTATCTGTCTTGCACGTAATGCGGAACAACTTTTCTAATTTCAGCATGAAGTGTCTCTACCGGAATGGAAGACTTAAGTGGCCTTCTAAAGTCTAGGCCTTGAGCGGCATTCAACAATTCTATTGCCAATACAGACTGAAGATTTTTCACCACTTGATAGCACTTCGTTGCTCCGTTTGCACCCATGCTTACATGATCTTCTTGACCGTTGCTGCTGTCTATGGTATCTACACTTGAAGGTGTGCAGAGTTGTTTGTTCTGGCTCACGATAGACGCTGCCGCGTATTGTGGAATCATGAAGCCGCTATTGAGTCCAGCGTCTTTCACCAAGAAAGCTGGCAAGCCGCGTTGACCTGAAATAAGTTTGTATGTTCTTCTTTCAGAAATGCTAGCCACTTCTGCCAAAGCGATGGCCAAAAAATCCATACTCAAAGCCAACGGTTGTCCATGGAAATTTCCACCAGAAATGATTTGATTTTCCTCTGGAAAAATAATCGGGTTATCTGTTACCGCATTAATCTCGCGTTCAACAATGGTTAACACATATGCAATGGCATCGTGCGATGCGCCTAATACTTGCGGAATGCAACGGAACGAATATGGATCTTGAACGTGCGCTTTTTTCTGAACTTGAATTTCACTTCCTTTCAAGGCGTCTTGCATGGCAATAGCCACAATCTGCTGTCCTTCTTGATTTCTAACACGGTGTGTTAAATCAATGAACGGTTCAGGTCTTGCATCGAAAGCATCTACAGACATGGCTGCAATGGTTATTGCCTTGTCGAACAAGTGTTCAGCGCGAATTAAATTCTCTACTGAATACGCCAACATAAATTGCGTTCCATTGATGAGGGCCAAACCCTCTTTCGATTGAAGCGCAATGGGCTTCAACCCCTCTTCTTTCAATACATCGGCTGCGTTGCGTTCGTACCCTTTATACATCACTTTTCCTTCACCAATTAATGGAAGACACAAGTGAGACAAAGGCGAAAGATCTCCGCTTGCACCCAATGAACCTTGCGTGTAAACGATAGGTAAAATATTTCGATGATAGAATTCCAACAACAATTCAACTGTTGCCAACTGAACGCCGCTGTGTCCGTGCGACAGACTCTTTGCTTTCAACACCAACATTAGACGAACAATTTCTTCAGGCACTTGATCGCCCATTCCACAGGCATGTGAACGAAGCAAATTGTTTTGAAGAAGATTTAAATCTTCCATCGAAATTTCGGTGTTGCAAAGCGAACCGAAACCTGTATTGATTCCGTAAACCGGATTTTCGCTCGTCTCTAAATACGCGTCTAAAAAAGTTCTACACGCTTGAATTTTTTCCTTCGCCTCATCGGAAAGTGAAACTTTCGTTTCACCCGTTCTTACAGCTACTAAATCGCTCAGCACCCATTCTTCGTTCGGGCAAAGGATTAAATTATTCTCCATATTCTTAATCGATCTTGAAGTAGATGGGTAATGTATATCGAACTCTTTTCGGTTCACCATTCAAAGACCCTGGTGTAAAATCTTTCAGCTTCTTCACTACACGAATGGCTTCATTTCCTAGCATTTTTCCCAAGTCACCTTCCGGCTGACGTAAAATTGTTATGTTTGAAATTTTCCCATTCTTTTCAACCACAAACTGAACAAATACTTTCCCTTGAAATTCATTCTCCAAACAGAGCGGAGGATAAATCATTGTCGAAGCAATGTCTTTAAACATTTGTGCATCTCCCCCTGGATATGCGGGCATCACTTCAGGAAAAACCAAGGGTTCTTCAACCTGAAACTCACCACTTACCGGAGGGGATGGTGGTGGCATCGGAATTGGATCCGGATCGGGTTGTGCTGCGCAACAAAAAGCACTGACAACAAACAGCACTGAAAAGATATATTTCACTATACCCATGACTCGCCTTTATTCAGTTTAATGTCGTTAACGAATTGCTTAATTTTTTGCTCGTCTTCTTTTTTGCAGACCAACAAGGAAACGCCTGTGTCTACCACAATGTATCCGTTTAGTCCATGCAATACAACCAACTTGTCGCTTCCCACATGCACAACGCTGTCTGAACAGTTGTACAACATAACGTTCTCACCCACTACTCCGTTGTTGTGTTCGTCGGAAGACAATTGTGTGTGAAGAGATCCCCAAGTTCCAAGATCGCTCCATCCGAAATCGCTCAAAACTACATTTACATTTTTTGCTTTTTCCATAATACCGTAATCGATACTGATGTTTTCGCAACTGCTGTACATGTTGTTAATGAAAGCCATTTCTTCTGCTGTTCCGTACTTTCCTTTTCCTTCTTCGAACTGTGCATACATTTCTGGAAGATGTAATTGGAAGGCTTTCATAATAGACTCGAGTGTCCAAACAAAAATCCCAGAATTCCAATAGAAGTCTCCACTTTCAATGAAGTCCTTCGCCAATTCCAAATTAGGTTTCTCGGTGAACGTTTTAACCTTCTTCACGCGGTCATTATCTACGTCCTTTGCATCTGCCCATTGAATGTATCCGTAACCGGTGTCAGGGCGTGTAGGCTTAATTCCAAGCGTTACGAGGTTGCCCGATTTGTTCGCTTGATTCATGCTGATTTGAATGTCTTCAATGAACGAAGCTTCGCGCGTAATGAGGTGATCGCTTGGTGCAACGACAATGTTTGCATCGGGCGTGCGCTCTGCAATCCAGAAGGCCGAATAAGCCACACACGGAGCAGTGTTACGCATGAAAGGTTCACACAACACTTGCTCTGGCTTTAGATCTGGCAACTGCTCTAATACAAGTGCCTTGTATCTTTCGTTCGTGACTACTAAAATATTCTCTTTCGGAACAAGCGGAAGAAAACGATCGTACGTCATTTGAATGAGCGTGCGTCCTGTTCCAAGAATATCGTGAAACTGCTTTGGAAAAGCGGTGCGACTCATAGGCCAGAATCTTGAACCAATTCCGCCTGCCATGATAACGCAGTAGTTTTTTGAAATATCAGTCATGTACTAAAAGTATCAAATTATTTTGGAAGTTTACCTACCATTTTCGAAGGAACTACAATTTCGTCATACTCCTCAGCAGTCACATGACCTAAACGAATGGCTTCTTCACGAAGTGTCGTTCCGTTCTTGTGTGCAGTCTTAGCAATCTCAGCAGCTTTGTAATAACCAATTTTCGTATTCAACGATGTCACCAACATCAATGAATTGTTCACCAATTCTTCAATGCGTGTGTAGTTCGGTTCAATTCCAATTGCACAATTCACATCGAAAGAAACGCAAGCGTCTCCCAAAAGAATTGCGCTTTGCAAGAAGTTGTATGCCATCATTGGTTTGAACACATTCAACTCATAATGTCCTTGTGTGCCACCAACAGTAATCGCAACGTCGTTACCCATCACTTGCGCGCAAACCATGGTCAATGCTTCGCATTGTGTTGGATTTACTTTACCCGGCATAATCGAAGATCCTGGCTCGTTTTCAGGGATATGAATTTCTCCAATTCCGCTGCGTGGACCGCTCGCCATCATGCGAATGTCGTTTGCAATTTTATTTAATGAAACTGCTAACTGTTTCAATGCACCGTGAGTTTCAACAATACCGTCGTGTGCAGCTAACGCTTCAAATTTATTTGGAGCTGTCTTAAAAGGAAGGCCGCTGAATTCTGCAATCTTCGCAGCTACCAATTCTGAATAACCTTCAGGGGTATTAATACCTGTTCCTACTGCGGTTCCACCTAAAGCCAATTCACCCAAGTGAGAAAGTGTGTTATTCAATGCGCGAAGACCGTGATCCAATTGCGCAACGTAACCACCCAACTCTTGACCTAAAGTAACCGGTGTAGCATCCATTAAATGCGTACGTCCAATCTTCACCACATTCATAAACTCTTTTGATTTCGCAGCAAGTGTGTTGCGAAGTTGAGTCACTCCAGGGATAGTTACTTTCACAACTGCTTCGTACGCCGCCATATGCATAGCGGTTGGATACGTATCGTTTGAAGATTGTGATTTGTTTACATCGTCGTTCGGATTCAACAACATTTGTCCTTCGCCCAATTTTCCACCAGCTAAAACGTGCGCACGGTTTGCAACCACTTCATTCACGTTCATGTTGCTTTGTGTACCCGATCCTGTTTGCCAAATAACCAATGGGAATTGATCGTACAATTCACCACGAACTATCTCATCGCAAACCGCAGAAATTGCATCGCGCTTTTCAACGGACAAAACTCCTAATTCGCAGTTCGCGTGCGCCGCAGCCTTCTTCAATGTTCCGAAAGCTTTCACGATTTCTCTCGGCATGCTTGACTCTGGTCCTATTTTAAAGTTATTTCTAGAGCGCTCTGTTTGTGCTCCCCAATAAACATTTGCGGGCACTTTTACTTCGCCCATTGTGTCTTTTTCAATACGAAAATTTTCCATGATCGTTATGTGTTAAATTATAAATCGTCGTTATCGGAATGCTGAACTCCTTTTCCTTGACCCATTAAAAATGCTTTCAAGAAATTATCTATTTCACCATTCATTACTTTTTCTACATCGCTGGTTTCTTCACCCGTACGAACGTCTTTCACCAATTTATATGGTTGCATAACGTAGTTACGAATTTGCGACCCCCATTCGATTTTCTTTTTGCCAGCTTCAATCTCGTCGCGTGCAGCGTGACGTCTCGCCAACTCGGCTTCAAACAATTGTGACTTCAGCAATTGCAAAGCCTTTTCTTTGTTTTGAAGTTGTGAACGCGTCTCGGTGTTATCGATGATAATTCCTGAAGGCTTGTGTTTCAAACGCACACCGGTTTCAACCTTGTTTACGTTTTGTCCACCTGCACCTCCTGAACGGAAAGTGTCCCAAGAAATATCTGCTGGATTGATGTGAATGTCAATGGTGTCGTCTACTAACGGATAAACATACACGCTCACGAAAGAGGTGTGACGTTTAGCGTTGGAGTCGAACGGAGAAATACGCACCAAGCGATGCACACCGTTTTCACCTTTCAACATACCAAATGCAAACGGACCTTCGAATTCAAGCGTACATTGTTTGACACCTGCGACGTCTCCTTCTTGAAGATCGAGTTCTTTTACTTTGTAGCCACTCTTTTCACCCCACATGATGTACATGCGCATGAGCATACTTGCCCAATCGCAACTCTCTGTACCGCCAGCACCAGCCGTGATTTGAAGGACGGCGCTTAAGTTATCTTCTTCAGCAGAAAGCATGTTTTTAAACTCAAGTTCTTCGAGCTCGGTTGAAGCAAGTTTGTATTGCTCATCGAGTTCAGCTTCGTCTACTTCGCCTTCCTTGAAAAATTCATATAGCACTTGAGTGTCGTCAACCGCAGATTGACATTTTTGATAAGCATCTGTCCACAATTTCTTGTTGCGGATTTGCTTCATGGTTGCCTCGGCTTTTTTCGGATCGTTCCAAAAGTCGGGGTCTTGTGTTAGTTTTTCGTCTTCACGAATTTGGAGGAGTTTTACCTCCACGTCAAAGATACCTCCCGAGCGCTCTCGTGCGCTCTTTCAGTTCGTTGATCGCGTCAATTGTTATCGCCATCTTGAATGAAATTTTATAGCGCGAAAGTACGTCAATTAATCTAAAAACGTGTCAAAACTTTCACTCGTCTCGCGGAGAACTTTAAACACTTCTTCCGTTTGAAAACCCTTTCGAATAAGGGCTTTCGCGGCATATTGATTTTTCAACCTGCCTTTCTTTTCATATTTCTTTTGTAGGGAAGGAAGTAGCGCTCTTATTTGCAAAGCATCTCCTTCACTTGGAAGATTTCGAATAGCATCTTGAATGTTTCGGGAAGAAACGCGTTTTGCTTTCAAATGCAATTCAATTTTCCGTTTGCTCCATTTTCGAAATTCAAAGTGGTCGTGCGCAAAAGCTGAAGCAAATCGCGATTCGCTCAACAGGTTTAATGAAATAAGTTCCGCTATTAAGACTTGCCTATCGTTCTGCCACACTCCGTATTGAATGAGCTTCTTCTCGACATCAAAGGGCGCGCGCTCAGCTTTGTCGCAATACCGCTGAATTTTCAATCGGCATTTTGCTAGGTCTATAGGCGCTTCATTTTGCATTTTTCTAAATTAGAAATAATACTATGCTCCGCGTGAATTGTTCAAAGGATTTATGAAATTTCTTTGTTAAATTTGTGAGAGAATCGAAGAATTAAAAATGAAAGAGGAATTAATAGGCCAGTTGCGCGACTTACTTCAAGCTGAAGATATTATGTTGGTGCGTGATCAAGTAAAAAATATTCGCAGCAATTGGAAGGCAGAAAGCGTGAAAGAGCGTCAGTTGCAATGGGAACAATTCAAAGCTGAAAATACAGAAGGTGCGGAAGCCGATTTTGTATACACTCCGCATGAATTAGAGGGTTCTCTTCAAGAATTATTGAAAGAATACGAAGACAAAATTCAAGTGGCTGGAAAGGCGCTTGCACAGGAGCGTTCAAGAAACTTCGAGATAAAATCTGACTTGTGTGATCGCATGGAGCGACTTTCCAAGAACGAAGAAAATATTGGAAAAGCTTTTTCTCTTCAAAAAGAAATTAAAGAATACTGGGACAACACTGGTGATGTTCCCGGAGATAAATACCCTGCTTTAATTGACCGTTGGCACAAAGCAAACCAAGATTTTTTCTATCACATCAATATCTACAAAGAACTTCAGGCGAACGATTTAAAAGTGAACCAAAAGTTGAAAGAAGAGTTGATGGAATTAGCAAAAGGACTTTCAGCTATTGTATCGATTAACGAATTGGAAGTTGAAGTTCGTAAGCTTCAACGTGATTGGATGCAGATAGGTCCTTCTCCGAAAGAGACATTTCAAAAAATGGGCGACGATTTCTTCGGAATCCTTCGCGTTGAACAAGAACGCATTCAAGCACACTACGATGCTTTGAGCGCAAGTAGCAATGAAAACCTTGCTAAGAAAACTTTGCTTATTCAACGCATGAAAGAGATTCTTGAATTGGATCTTTCTCAAAGTAACAGTTGGAATAAGTGGACAGAAGAAGTTTTAAAACTTCAGGAAGAATGGAAAACCATTGGTTGGGTTAAGAAAAAAGAGAACGAAGAAATTTGGCAAGAGTTCCGTGGATTGTGCGATTTGTTCTTCACTAAGCGCAGCGCCTATTTCGAATCTCGCAAAGAAGTTTACGAGAAAAATAAAAAAGCGAAAGAGACCATCATCAATGAAGCGAAGACGCTTCAAGACAGTAGCGATTGGAAAACAGCCACAGAAGGAATTAAAAAACTTCAAGACAAGTGGAAACAAGTTGGGGGTGCAGATCCAAAGGAAGAGCAAAAATTATGGCAGCGCTTCCGCTCTGCTTGCGACGTATTCTTCCAAAGAAAGAAAGAGCATTTTGGAGAGTTGACTGGAATGCAAGAAGAGAATTTAAGATTGAAAGAAGCCTTGCTTACTGAAATTGAAAACACACCTCTCTCTGGAAATAAGAATGAAGACCTGGCTATGCTTCGTTTATTCAACGAACGTTGGCAGGCGCTCGGTCACGTTCCTCGTGAGCATTACGCAAAAATGCAAGCTCGTCACAAAGCTGCTTTCGACGAGAAGTATGGCAAGTTGAATGCTGACCGTAAGGAAGCAGATATGACACGCTATAAGTCGCGTATCGAGACGATCAAGTCTACGGGCGACAAAGGGTTAAGCAGAGAGAAAATGATTTTGCGCGATAAGATTGACAAGTTGAAAGGCGACATCAAGTCTTACGAAAACAACATGGGTATTTTCACTGGTAAAGGTGCTGAAGGCATGCGCAAAGAAATTGAGAAAAAGATTGTTGCTGCCAAGCGTGAGATTTCAGAAATCTTAGAGAAAATCTCTTTGATTCAAAATTAAAAATTGAATTTCAATTCATAAAAAAACCTCGGAGCATCCGAGGTTTTTCTTTTTCTTATATTTCTAATTAGTGCTGAGCACGATGTCTGAAATCTTCGTAAGCCAAACGCTCAACTTTCACTGAACAATTCG
Organism: uncultured Chryseobacterium sp.; assembly: GCA_964511555.1. GTDB lineage: Bacteria > Bacteroidota > Bacteroidia > Flavobacteriales_D > Sanyastnellaceae > CAIZGX01. The sequence goes on along the minus strand of CAZEFR010000030.1, from coordinate 12,366 downwards.
CTTGAACAACTTTCATTACACCGTCTTCATACAACATGTCGTAAACATTCTTAGCTTCTTCTTGCTTCGCAAGAGTTTGCTTCGCCAATTGATCTAGACGCTCTTCATCTACTGGCATACCGTAAGACTTGAAACGATCTACCAAAGAAGCTTTCACGTAATCCATTGCATCGTCTACAGATACTTTGATTTCGTTTTCTTTGATGATTTTATTTTCAATCAACTGCCACTTCAATCCGTTTGCGTAACCTGGGTATTCCATTTCCAACTGAGCCATTTCAATAGGCTTTTCGTTAGTCATGATAATGAAACGCTTAAGGAATTCGTCTGGCAATTCAATAGAAACCATGTTCACAATATCCTTCGCGAAATCACGCTTGAACATCCATTCAGAATCCTTCTCGAACATAGCTGCTAGATCTGCTTTTACGCGGTCTTTCATTTGTTCTTCAGAAGTTACTGTTCCTGGCTCGAATAACTTATCGAATAATTCCTGATTTAACGCTGCCGGTTGCATGCGCATCACTTCAGAAATGGTCACTTGGAATTTAGAATCGATGTGGTGAAGTTCGTGGTGCGTAACACCTAACATGCGAGAAAGATCTTCGTGATCGCTGTTCAACATGAACGGATCAACTACTGCACTTTCACCTATATTCTTTCCAACAAACAAAGCTTTAGTCGCTTCGTCTTTGATGTATTCTAAAAAGATAGAAGTCTTGTTTGTAACACCGCCTTCTTTCACAGAACCGTCGGCATTCAACTCGACAATCTCCGCCATGATCATGTCTTCTGACTCGGTTACTTCCGGTTTAGAAAGCTGACCGTGACGACGGGCATACTCTTTCATTTGACGAGAGATCAGCTCTTCATTCACATCGACTTCCAACTTTGTGAAAGTTTTCGATTTATCTAAATTCAAATCGAACGTTGGAGCGAAACCAATTTCATAAGTGAAAGTGAAGGTTGACGGATTATCCCAGTCACCAACATCGTCACCCTCTTTTGGAATTGGACTACCTAACAACTCAAGTTTGTTTTCAGAAACGTAGTTTCCGATAGCCTCTTGCAACATTCTGTTTATTTCATCGGCGAGCAATGATTTTCCGAAACGTTGTTTCACTAGAGACGCAGGAACTGCACCTTTACGAAATCCTGGCAATTCAACGCGCTTGCGGTAGGTCTTCAGAGCCGTTTCGTAATTTTCGTTGTAATCAATAGGGTCAAGAGTCACCTTTAACTCCCCTGTTAGAGAGCCGGTGTTAAGTTGTTCAATATTCATAACGTTAGATTGTTCTTCCCTGAGGGAAGTATTATTCAGCTAAAACCATTACTTGGTTGTTCAATACCTCTACGGTACCACCAAGTACATCAAAAGTCAATTCTTTGCCTTGAGCATCTTTCACACGCACGCTTCCTTTTTTCAATGAAGAAATCAAAGGGGCGTGGTTATTCAAGATTCCCAATCCACCTGAACTTCCTGGAAGGAAAACATATTCTGCTTCACCTTGGAAGAGTACGGTTTCTGGGGTAATTATTTCAACGCGCATAATTGCTCTTAATTCTTAGATTCAGCCAACATTTTCTTACCCGCTTCAATAGCTTCTTCGATGGTACCTTTCAAGTTGAAAGCAGCTTCTGGATATTCATCACACTCTCCGTCTAGGATCATGTTGAAGCCTTTGATAGTTTCTTCAATTGGCACCAATACCCCTGGGATACCTGTGAATTGTTCAGCTACGTGGAACGGTTGAGACAAGAAACGTTGCACTTTACGAGCACGGTATACAGCAGACTTATCTTCTTCAGACAGTTCATCCATACCCAAAATCGCAATAATGTCCTGTAATTCTTTGTATCGTTGAAGAATTCCTTTCACACGTTGCGCGCAACGGTAGTGCTCGTCACCAACGATAGCTGGAGTCAAGATACGAGAAGTAGAATCCAATGGATCTACCGCAGGATAGATACCTAACTCGGCAATCTTACGACTTAATACTGTTGTTGCGTCTAAGTGAGCGAAGGTTGTTGCAGGAGCAGGGTCAGTCAAGTCATCCGCAGGCACGTAAACCGCTTGAACCGAAGTGATAGATCCTCTCTTCGTAGAAGTGATACGCTCTTGCATAGCTCCCATTTCAGAGGCCAATGTTGGTTGGTAACCTACCGCAGAAGGCATACGACCTAAAAGAGCCGATACCTCAGAACCCGCTTGTGTGAAACGGAAGATGTTGTCAATGAAGAACAGGATATCACGTCCACCTGATTGCTCATCTCCATCACGGAAGTACTCAGCAACTGAAAGACCGCTCAACGCAACACGCGCGCGTGCTCCAGGAGGCTCATTCATTTGTCCGAATACCAATGTTGCCTGGCTTTCAGCAAGAGCTTTCATATCTACTTTCGATACGTCCCATCCGCCTTTTTCCATTTCGTGCACGAATGCATCGCCATATTTAATAACGCCAGATTCAATCATCTCGCGCAACAAGTCATTTCCTTCACGAGTACGCTCACCAACACCAGCAAATACAGAGAGACCTGTGTATGCTTTCGCGATGTTGTTAATCAACTCCATAATCAATACGGTCTTACCTACTCCAGCACCACCGAACAATCCGATTTTACCACCCTTTGAGTAAGGCTCAATCAAGTCGATTACTTTAATACCTGTGAAAAGGATTTCAGTTGCAGTAGACAAATCTTCGTAACGAGGAGCGGCACGGTGAATTGAGTTACCGTTTTCGTTGCTCACTTCTCCAATACCGTCGATCGCTTTTCCAACAACGTTGAACAAACGACCCTTGATTTGATCTCCGGTTGGCATAGTGATGCTGCGACCTAAAGCCACAACTTCAGCACCTCTTTGGAGACCTTCCGTTGCATCCATTGCAATGGCACGAACAGTGTCTTCACCCACGTGCTTTTGACACTCCAGGATAAGATCATCTGCGCCAGCACGCTTGATAGCAAGGGCGTCTAGGATATTAGGAAGCTTTTGACCAGCAGGGAAAGAGATATCTACCACAGGGCCAATAATTTGAACTACTTTACCATTTTGAGTTGACATAGAAAGATGTATTCAGGTTGAATTTCGGGCGCAAAAGTAATACAGGAAGTCCAATTTTGCACTGAAAAATGTGTTGAATTACCATTTTTTATTTTACACCATCAAAAACACAGGCTGGGCAATATTTCCGAGCAAAGTCCTTTAAGCAGTTCGAACCGCAATCAAAAGACCTTACTTTTGCAGCATCATTGACCCGAGCATGAACAATCAAGGAAATAATTCTGAAGAATCTTTGAATTCTTCAAACCTGTTAATCGTTGTATTCAAGTGGCGCAAACATTTGGTGCTTATTACTCTTGCTGCTGCAATTATCTCCGCAGGCGCCTCTTTTCTAATTACTGAAAAATACAAAAGCACGGTGGTACTCTTTGCCTCTCAGCAGCACAGCTTCGGGGAACAACTTTTAGAAGACGTAAAGAAATCTGACGTCCTTGCCTACGGAGAAGAAGAAGACGCCGAGCGCCTTATGCAAATCATTAACTCGGATCAGGTTCGAGGAAGAATTATTGAAAAGTATAACCTGTGGGAAGTTTATGACATTGCAAAAACAGATCGCGGCGCCAATACTTTAATTGGAAAAGAATACAACGAAAATGTTTCCGCCGATTTAACTCGGTTTGGGTCCATTGAAATTACCGTGCTCGACGCCTCGCCCGAGCGCGCAAGAGATATTGCAAACGACATTGCTCAACTCACAGACTCGGTGAGTAATCAGATGAGAAGCGATCGAGCAATGTCGGCATTTTTATACGCAAAGTCTTCGCTGGAAATCCTTCAAACTGAAATAAAAATTTTGGAAGACTCTATGCAGTACCTCCAAGAAAAAGGCGTCTACAGCTACAAAGATCAAATTGCATATTTGACCGAACAATACGGAACAGCAATCGTTGAAGGACACCCAGATCGCGCGCAAGAGATTAAAGCACAGATGGACTTCCTTTCGAAATACGGGACGCGTTACAAGAAGATTGAAAGTGAAATTGATGGTGGGTACGAGAAAATGCAAATTCTGAGGAAGCGTTATGACCTGATGAAAATTGACGTTGAATCGGACATCTCTTCTCACCTCGTAGTGGATAAAGCGGCGGCGGCAGATAAGAAGTCTTATCCTATCAGATGGCTCATTGTTGTGGTTAGCGCCATGGCCACATTTGTCTTCGGTGTGGTTGTGATATTGGTACGCGACAATATTGAAAAGTTGAAAAAGGCGTAAGCAGTGAAATCTTTCACAGCATTCATTCAAAATAAACCCATTGTTTTTTGGGGAAGTTTATTCGCTCTCACGCAAGGGATAGCTGTTGCTTGCGAGGTTTATTTACTTTTTATATTACCCGCCGCGTTATTTGCACTTTGGTTGGCGATTCATAAAATTGAATGGGTGTGGTTTTTCAGTGTAATGGCTACACCCTTGAGTATTAATCTTGAAGAAATGGAAGTGGCGAATATTGGCATGTATTTGCCAACAGAACCCATTATTGCTGGGCTACTTCTTCTCATGATTTTTAAAATAATTTCAGGTAAAAGCGTAGACCGCAGAATTTTCAGCCATCCATTTACCTACATCATTGGTCTTTATTTGTTGTGGATGGTATTCACAGCTGTGACGAGTGAATACCCGCTGGTTTCATTCAAATTTATTGCAACACGCCTCTGGTTTATTTCTGGATTCTATTTGTTAGGCGCACATCTTTTTCAAGACATTTCCAACATAAAAAAATTCTTCGCGAGTTACTTGGCGCCTCTCTGTATCGTGATTATCTATACCGTTACAAGACATGCGCAATTCAATTTCGACAAAGAGAGTGCACATTGGGTAATGGAGCCTTTGTTTAAAGACCACACGAGTTACGGAGCTGTTTTAGCCATGTTCTTTCCTGTGGCCATAGGATTACTTTTCATGAAGAAAAAAAGTCCACTGGTAACCTTCCTCATTTACTCTGCTTTGTTCATCTTAACAACAGGACTTGTTTTATCTTTCACGAGAGCTGCTTGGGTCTCGGTGGCTGTGGCTATCGGATTTTTTATTATCATGCTCATTCGAATGCCACTTAAATATGTTTTCTACGGAGCTCTGATCCTTGGTGGTGTCTTGTTTTTTTCGTGGGAGAATATTCAACAACAGCTCGGTCAGAACAAGCAAGAGAGTAGTGACAAGTTAGACGAGCATGTTTCTTCAATTTCCAACGTTTCTTCCGACGCCTCAAATTTAGAGCGATTGAACCGCTGGCACTGCGCCCTTGAAATGTTTCATAGACGTCCGGTTACAGGATGGGGACCTGGAACGTATCAATTCGTTTACGCTCCTTTCCAACAAGCGAAAGACAGAACAATAATAAGCACAAACAATGGCGATGGTGGAAATGCCCACAGTGAATACCTCGGTCCACTTGCTGAGCAGGGAGTTCTGGGAATGTTGCTTTTCATTTCGATTTTCGTTTATACGCTTATTCTTGGGTTTAAACTATTCTATGCAGCAATAGAAAAGGAACATCGTATAATAATTCTCAGTGCCTTCTTGGGGCTTCTCACCTACTTCGTTCACGGAACATTGAACAACTATTTAGATACAGACAAGGCCTCTGTTCCGTTTTGGGGGTTTATTGGAATTTTAGTCGCAATGGACTTATTTCATGTAAAGAAAAAAGGAAACACTATTTCCAACAGACAGCCAGAATAGCCACATCATCGCTGAAAAGACATTCGCCACGGAAATTATTGGCTGCCGTCTCAACAGCAAGGCAAACATCCTTTGAGTGAGAGCCAGCAAGACTTTTTTCTATTCCTTCAATTTCGAAATAATCTCCCTCAACATTGTTCACTTCAACCAGTCCATCTGTATAGCCCAAAAGCATATCACTGGAATGAATTTCCAGCTTCACTGAAGTAACTTGGGGCAATTCAGGAAGCATTCCCAATCCAATTGCTGTAGCACTAAAGTGATTAAACTTCGGACCTGATTTAAAAACGGGTGCGTTGTGGCCACAATTCACATATTCCAATTCTTGAATTTCCGAATTGTAAACCGCAAGGAAAAAAGTGATGAACTTTTCTCCTTGAGCCGCATCCCAAACGCGCGTGTTTAATTTATTGGCAAGGATTGCCAAATCTGGACGCTTCTCTTCAAAAGCATTTCGTACATAGGCCTGGAAGTTCGACATTAAAAAAGCTGCCGGCATGCCCTTTCCCGAAACGTCACCTAGGCAAAAAACCCACTCATGTTCGTTAATTTGAAAAACATCATAATAATCTCCGCCAACTTGCTGATGTGCTCTATAAATACCTTGAACATTCCAAACTGCAGTATCTGGAAAACGGCTAGGCAAAAGTAATTGTTGCATTTCGGCTGCGAGTTCCAACTCCTTTTTCAATCTTTCTTGCTGAACGAGATTAGTGAGCAATCGTTTGTTTTCGAGAGCAACACTCAAGACCGAGGTTAACGTTTGAAGGAAACGCATGTGTTTTACAGTAGGACTCATTCCTCTAGCATCTTCTGCATTATCTCCGGCGAGTGCAATTGCAAGAGGCTTATTGTTATGCAATACAGGAATGACCACATCATAAGATTCATGAGAAGCATCTTCCGAAAGTGCCACACCTCGATTGGAGTGAAAAAAATCATCAGAAGGAATTACAAACTCTGAAACATTCATGTCGCCATATTGCAAGAGGCATTGCCAATCTTCACGTTTAACAAAGAGCGCTAACTTCTCAATTCCTAAATGTGTTTGAACCGTGTTTTGAAATTGGAAAATTAGATCCTGCTCGGAATTATTGGCATTGATAGCCTCTGTAAGTTCCAACAACGCATTCAATTTGAAATCGCGTTGTTTAATTTTCGATGAGAGTCGCTCAGTATTTGACATCTTTGCAAAGTAACAACAAAGTATTCAATGCGCATTGCTTTCACAGGTCCAGAATCAAGTGGAAAAACCACCTTTTCTAAATGGCTTTCATTGGAGCTTTCCGATTCTCTCTATGTCTCAGAATTCGCTCGTGAATATCTCGAAGAAAAGAACATTATCCGAGCGAGTGAAGATGACTTCAGATCGGTTGTTACAAACCAGTGCGCGCTTTTCAATGAAGCCCCAACAAACGAACATCAAATATTCGACACCGATATTTTTGTGCTTCGCGTTTGGAATGAAGAAGTTTATCAATTGAAACTACCGGAACTTGAAATTCTTCCATCCTATAAAATGGACATCCATTTTTTGTGCACTCCAGATATAGAGTGGGTGGAAGATCCATTGAGAAGTGTACCTATTCAATCTGAAAGAATAAGACTCTTTGAAAAATACAAAACCGAGTTGATTCAACATCGAACTCGGTTTGTAATTCTTGAAGGAACACGACTCCAAAAGGAATCAACTATTCTTTACTCCTTAAGTCAATTATTTAGTCAACAGACTTGATAATAAATTCAGTTCTTCTGTTCATTTGATGCTCTTCCTCAGAACAGTTGGACTTCACATTACCTTCGCAAGGACAGTTCAATTTCAATCTAGACTCGCCATATCCTACACCTGCAATTCGACTTGGATTACTGATTCTTTTTTTGATATATTCAGCCGAGGCCTTCGCTCTATTATCAGATAACTTTTGATTGAAAGATTTACTTGATCTGCAATCCGTATGAGAACCCAATTCAATTCTCATTTTGGGATATTCATTCATAATTGCAACTATTTTATCCAATTCCATCGCAGCATCCTTTCGGATATTCCATTTCCCTAAGTCAAAGTAGATTGGATTAATACTAATTAACTCTGCAATGTCTCCACCTACTTCTAACTTACTCAAAGCAATGTCTAAGAAATCCCCAACATGAATAGTTTTAGAATTTGCAATCAATTTCAAATCCAGCGTTCTGGTCAAATACCCATCTTTTGATAGAGTAACACTTAAGTCAATTTTCTCTCCTAGCTTCTTATCTCTAATTACAAAAGAAACCATTCCATTTTCACCGGTTAGAATTTTCACACTCTCTCCATTGAAAACATTTCGCAACTGAATAATTGCTTCATCAATACCCTCTTTGGTCTTTTTATTTTTCACCTCAAAGACTAACTCTATTGCTTGGTCGATGAGTTTCACATTCTGAGTTATTTCAGATTCAGACTTAGGCAAATCAATTACAACAGAATCGTAATTATTGTTTTTGAAATTCAACTTATAGTTCTCTCCAGTATTCCCTGTCAAAACATACCTTCCTTCGCTGTCTGTCTGAATTGTACCAACTTCCACTCCGTCCTCATTAAATAATGTAACCGTTGTATTAGGAATGGGAAGGTTCGTGAGTGAATCAGTTACAACACCAGAGATTTGAATTTCAACCGAACCATTGTATGAGAAAGCGTAGATATCATCATCACCCTTTCCACCCATTCTGTTAGAGGAAACAAAACCACTTTTGTTGTTGCTTTTAATTATGAAGGCGAAATCATCGTTTATACTATTCACCGGTTGTCCGAGGTTTACAATTTCGCCATTAAATTTCTGAACGAATATATCCAATCCACCAAGACCGATGTGTCCGTTTGACGAAAAATAAAGCGCGCCGTTTGAGCCTATATAGGGAAAGAGTTCGTCACCTTCCGTATTTACATTACCTGCAACTTTCGTTGGAACACCGAATTTCAAATACCCTTCAATACTCACTTGGTAAATGTCGACTCCCTTTGAACCTGGCATATCAGAAGCAAAGTAAAGTGTTTTACCATCCTTTGAAAGTGCCGGATGACCGACTGAGTATTCCTCTGAACAAAAAGGTAACTTTGTGATTTTGATAGCTCCAAACTTATCTATCTCGGCATAGTACAAAGACAAATTTTGAATGCCATTTTTATCAATTTTACTCTTTCCAGCATTATTCCGTGTAAAATAGAATCCCATTTGTCCGTTCGAACATATAGGGCCCTCATGATATTTAGAACAAATTTCATTCAGCATTCCCTGTTCAATCAACTCACCATTTTCTTCTTTGGCAATAAAAGCATCGAGAAATCTCGTGCCATCCCACGACCATTCTCTTTTCACTGAGAGCAATTCATACTTTCCTGATAAAAAAACTACCTCATCGTTTAAAGCATATCCTCCAAAATCTGCGAACTCAGAATTAATCTGCAAATTTTTCAGTTCGTAAGCTTGATTGTTCTCTTTTAATTCATTGAGATAATTCAAGTTTTTTACAAGTGACACTCCCCTTGTATCTTGAGCCTCTTGCGCATACAACGTCTTCAATTTTTCATCACCTAACTCTGTCTTGCCGGATTGTTTAAGAGCCTGAGCATAGTAGAAAATCTGATCTACCGAAGACTCGGTTGTAACACACTTCTCAAATTCTTCAGCTGCTTTACTCATTTGATTTGTGTTGTAGTAACACATTGCTAAGCGAAACTGTAAATCACTGTTCCAGTGCTTTGAATCTTTCAAGTCTTCGAGAATTTCTCCTGCTGCTCTGTATGCTAGATGATCGTACAAACGAATTGCCTTTTTGAATTTCAGTGATTGCCCTTGCGAGACAGATACTGATAGAATCAATATGAAAAGGAATAAACTATTCTTCATTTTTTTTTAATTAAAAATAACGTGGAGATCTCACCCCCTCTTTCTTGAAATTAAGATCATAAGAAAAAAGAAGTTCATAGGACCCTGTATTATACCTTCTTAATTCCGATGTATCGAACTCCGAGGCTACACCAATTTTAATCTGCGGAGAAATCTGAAATTGAACAAACATTCCAGCAGCAGCCTGCCATCTGTATAGTGCTCCCATCCAAATTTTATTCTTGTATATGGAAGCAACACTTAAATCGATACTAATAGGGGCACCGACTGTAGCACGAACTTGAGTCGCTGGTTTTAACTTCCAATCTTCATTGAGATTAATTATTCCACCAAGTATTCCGAAGTAATGACGTTGCTCCTTATTCGTTGCTGAAAACCCATCTAAACTCTGTTCAAGAACCTTTGGGGCGCTTACACCAACATACCATTTTGAAGAATGATAATAAATTCCAGCACCAAAGTTGAGATTAAGCCTACTTTGAGCATTCAAAGCGAGGCTTGGATCATTGGGATTATTCACAATCAGGTCAGACGAATTGATATTGATGATATTGAATCCTGATTTCAAACCAAATGCGAGTTTACCGCCATTTTTATTCACCTTAACGGAATATGCAAGGTCTGTGAAAAACATCGTCTGCTTCACTGGACCCGCCTGATCGCTAACAAAATTCAATCCTGCACCAAGGGACTCATGAAAAAGTGGTCCATTCATGCTAAAAGCATTGGTTCGCGGGTTACCATCGAATCCAACCCATTGAACACGATTGAGATCGGTGAAGTTTAACATGCCTCTACTTCCTGCATACGCAGGATTAACGTATATCATGTTGTCGAATGCCTGTGTAAACAAGGCATCCTGTTGTGAAAATGCGTTTTTTGCAGATATGGCAAGCAAACACATTATTATTAATCGCAAAACATTTTTCATAGTATCAATTTTTGCTAATTATCTTTTAAGATAGATATAACCTTGCTTAACCCCTACATTCTCATTTTTCGAATCGAAAATATAATAATAAGTGCCTGATGGAAGCTCATCACCACCTATGTTGTTCTCATTGGTAGAGTTTCCTCTCCAATTATTTTGATAATTCGAAGCCCTGAAAACTTCAGCCCCCCATCTATTAAAGATGATAAGTTCATTGTCTGGATAATTTTCGATACCCAAAATCTCAAAAGTGTCGTTATATCCATCGTCATTCGGCGTAACTGCTTGCGGAATTGAAAGTTCACAACTTACAGGACTGCATGGATCTTGGGGGTTTGAATTACCATTCAACTCCTCAAGATTGGTAAATCCATCTTCGTCGCAATCTAAATTGTTCCATTCAAGACTCGGTGTAACAGTTTGACTTGTGTAGATATAATCACATGGATCCAGTGCATTGGTTTGATCCAATAACTCAGTTCCATCAATTACTCCATCGCCATCTGTGTCTGGATTGAATGGGTCGGTGCCGATAATCTGTTCTTGACTATTGGTAACCCCATCATCATCACAATCCGAATTCAACCATTGATCCAACTGAGGTAGAGTAATGCTTGTGATTTCATATTGACAAGGATCAAGTGGATTTGTTCCATCAATTACCTCTGCTCCGTTTGTAACACCATCTTGATCACAATCACTTGCATTCCATTCACCAGAAGGCGCTATTGAAGCACTTGTCAAAATAAATGAACACGGATTTGCCGGATCTGTACCATCCGCCAATTCACTTCCGTTCGATACACCATCACCATCACAATCCAACTCAGGATTATTCAAGCATGAACTTACCGTTACTGTAACAATTGCAGTATCACAAATTGCTGGAAGTGGAGTTCCATTGTCACAGATATTATAAATGAATGAATCTGTGCCAATAAAACCTGAATTCGGGGTATATGTAATCTCCCCAGTTACCGGATCAATTGATAAAGTACCATTTGTTGGTTGCTCAATAATTTCGATTGAGGAAATATCAAGATCTCCATCAATATCGGTATCATTTGATATGACATCAATAGTAACCGAGACATTCTCATCTGTAGTTGCCAAATCTTGATTAGCCACAGGCGAATCGTTTATTGGATATACCGTGATGACAAGTATAGCTGTGTCACAAAGGGCTGGTGTACCTAAATCACAAATCTGATAAATAAGTGAATCCGTACCATTCCAATTTGAATTCGGTGTATAGGTAATAACACCAGTTACCGGGTCTATTACTATTGTGCCATTATTAGGCTGATCAACAATTGTAACGGATGATGGATCTAAATTTCCATCAATATCAAAATCATTACTCACGATATCAATTACGGCACTGTTATCTTCATCCATGAAGAATACATCGTGAATGGCTTCAGGAACATTATTCACTACTTCTACCGTAACTGTAGATTGATCGCAGTTGCTTGGGTTCAAGTTCTCACAGATCTGGTAAGTTACACTGTAAGTGCCTGCTGATGTGCCTGAAGACACACTGATCGTTCCGTCGGTATTCAACGTAAGACCAGATGGTACACTAACAGAAGTTAACGTTACCTCTGAGGCATTAACAATCGAACCATTCAATAAATCGTTTGATAGAACAGATGTTGTTGTACCGCCTGTGTAACCATTGATTGGTCCATAGCTGTCAACAACTGCATCGATTAATGCTGCGGATACCGTTACCGTAGCAGTTGCTTGATCGCAGTTGCTTGGGTTCAAGTTCTCACAGATCTGGTAAGTTACACTGTAA
>CAZEFR010000029.1:28533-29903 GCA_964511555.1 uncultured Chryseobacterium sp. | reverse complement strand
ATTGATTGCGCAACAATAGAAGCACTTTGCATTTACTTTTGCATCAGACAAAACTCACATGCACGGAAAAGGAAAACGAATAGCAGTTATTGGCGGTGGAGCGGCAGGAATCTTCGGTGCAATACGGTTGGCTGAACTGCTGCCAGAAGCAGAGGTAATCGTATTTGAAAAAAGTAAGAACCTACTAAGCAAAGTGAAAGTCAGCGGCGGCGGTAGATGCAACGTGACACACGCGTGCTTCGAGCCGAAAGAACTGGTGAAGTTCTATCCGCGTGGAAGCAAAGAATTGCTCTCGCCTTTCTTCTCGTTTCAACCTTCCAACATGATTTATTGGCTGCTCGATCGCGGCGTGGAAACACACACCGAAGAAGACGGACGCATGTTTCCTTCCACCAATAAATCGCAAACCATTATCGATTGCTTCCTGAACGAAGCGGAAAAGTTGGGTGTTCAAATAAAAACCGAATACGCAGCAGACCTCTCTTTTCTTCAATCGTATGACGCTGTTTTAATGACAGCCGGTTCAAGTGAACTCGTATGGAAAGACCTCGAAGAAAACGGTGTGCCGTGTGTTCCGCGTGTCCCTTCCCTATTCACCTTCCATATAAACGATAAATCACTTCACGAACTTTCAGGGATTTCTGTTCCGCAGGCACAACTGGAAATTCGCGATACGAAAATAAAAACCAACGGTCCAATGCTTATTACGCATTGGGGATTAAGCGGTCCGGCCGTGCTGAAAGCCTCTGCCTTCGGTGCACTCGCGTTGGCAGAGAAAAATTACGAAGCCACGATTCGCATCAATTGGATCAATCAAAACTTCAACGACACCCTCGACGAATTGAAAGACCTGCGCGAATCGCATCCGAAGAAAATGTGCGTCACGTTCAATCCGTATCAACTCTCTTCGAGATTGTGGAATTGGCATTTGCAACGCGCCGATCTCTTCCTCAAAGACTGGGCGAACAGCAGCAACAAGTCGCTCGAAGTTTTGTCTGAATCTCTCGTTCGCTGCGACCTTCCCATGACGGGCAAGAGCACGTTCAAAGAAGAATTCGTCACCGCCGGAGGAGTAGATCTAAAGCACGTGAACTTTCAAACCATGGAACACAAGCTTGTTCCGAATTTGTATTTCGCTGGAGAAGTGTTGAACATTGATGCGGTTACTGGCGGATATAACTTTCAAGCCGCCTGGACCACCGCGTGGATTGCAGCGCAAGGAATTGCAGATAAATTAGCAGAATGAGTCACGAAGAATACATGCAAATAGCTCTCGACCTTTCCTTGTACGGAATGGGTTCCGTGGCTCCCAACCCCATGGTGGGATGCGTAATCGTGCACAATGATGAAATTATTTCCAAAGGATATCA
>CAZEFR010000029.1:15750-28523 GCA_964511555.1 uncultured Chryseobacterium sp. | reverse complement strand
CGCTACGTAGAAGACAAAAGCATTTTGAAAGAATGCACGCTCTTCGTCACCCTAGAACCGTGCGCACATTTTGGAAAGACTCCACCCTGCGCAAATCTCATTACTGAAATGGGCATTCCGCGCGTTGTCATAGGCACACGCGATCCCTTCAGCGAAGTAAACGGAAGAGGCATTGAACACTTAAAAGCCAATGGCGTTGAGGTAATCGAAGTAATTATTGAACACTATTGTCGTTTTTTGAATCGCAGATTCTTCACCTTCCACTAAAAAAAACGTCCGTATATTATTTTAAAATGGGCACAAACTGCAGACGGATTCATGGACAAGATTCGTGAAGAAAATGAACGCGGCTCCTTCCCTATCTCTTCTTCTGAATCGCGACAGTTGGTGCACCAATGGCGCAGTTTGGAACAAGCCATTTTAGTTGGACCAACAACAGCGCTTAACGACGATCCTGCGCTGACCGTGCGTTTGGTGGAAGGCGAAAATCCGATTCGCATTGTGATCGATGAAAAGGGATGCCTTCCGGAAGAGCTGCAGTTGTTCAACAACGAAGCACGAACCATTGCCTTGGTGGGCAACGGCGTTCAAGCCAGATACAACTGCGAAATTCTTCCACTCGAAAAATCGGGCGTGGAAGAATGGATGCGTGTCTTGCATTCAGCGAACATTCAAAGCATCTTGGTTGAAGGCGGCGCAGGCATTCTGGACACCTTTATTGGAAGCGGAATGTGGGACGAAATGCGCGTGTTCACTTCCAACAAGAACATTGAAAACGGATTGAAAGCACCTCTACAAAAGGGTAAGACCTATTCTGAAAAGTACATCGGAGTTGATCATTTAACTGTAACCGTAAACAAATGATCTACCTTATTTTTAGCGTCATTACGAACGCCGCAATCTATTGGCTCTTCAAATACTTTGAACAAATTGAAGCGAAGATTTTCGAGACCATTGTCTTCAACTACATCGTTGCGTTCACCTGCGGAATTTTCTTCGTCCCGAATGTTCATGACGCCCTCCAAAGCGCCTTGCAATTTCCGGTTTGGAGCGTAGCTGGATTAATCATGGGCTCACTCTTCATTTCCGTTTTTTACTTCATGGCCATAACAGCCAAGAAGTCTGGAATAGCCATGGCCACGCTCAGTTCGAAGATGTCGTTGGTCTTAGCCGTAATTGTTTTGGCCTTTTTAGGGAAAGGAGAAATTACGCTGTTGAAAGCCATAGCGCTATTGATTGCCATGTTCGGATTGTACCTCTTCAGCGTAGACCGAAAAAGTAAGTTAAGCAAAGACATGCTCTTGTATCCGGTTGTGCTCATGCTTGGAAGCACGAGCATCGATTTCAGCATTGCGTATTTTCAAGGCTTCACCACGAATCAGAATGAGCTTTCGTTATTCACCTGCATGCCTTTCATGGGAGCGGGAATTATTGGAATAAGTATCTTGATTTACAAACTCGTTTTCCGCAAGGAAAAGTTCCCTTTGAAGGAATTGGGAACTGGAACATTACTTGGATTGGTGAACTACGGCTCGATCTTTTTTCTTGTTGAATTGTACCACAGCGGTTGGATGCCCGAGAGTACCATATTGCCGGTCAATAATCTGTTAGTCTTGGTCATTGGATCAATTGGCGCGGTCTTTATTTTCAAAGAGAAACTCAACCGAAGAAAGATTCAAGGCCTTGTTATTTGCCTTTTAGCCCTAATCTTACTGGTGTGACGCAATAATTTTCTGAATATCAATTGGCTTTAAAACGAAATCTAAAACCATAGGATAACTTTTCGCTTTTAGAATATCTTCCGGGTCATTTGAACTTGAAACTACATAGATTTTCGTTTCTCCGGCCAAAGGTCTCTTAACAATCTCATCTAAGAAGTCCCATCCATCCCAAATAGGCATGTTAATATCCAAAATAATTATACTTGGAAGTTCCTCATCGGCTTTCAGAGATAATGTTTCAAAGGCTTCCTTTCCACTATTGAATACCTGAATCTCTTCAAACCTTTTACTAGCCTCCAAAATAATTTTGGTGGTGAATACACAGATTGGATCATCGTCAACAATACAAATTCTGCTCTTCTTATTCATATTGGAAATATACCTTAAATGTTGTTCCTTTTCCCTCTGAACTGATAATTTCTATATTTCCACCGATGGCTTCTGCTTGGTTCTTCGACATAAACAAACCAATACCTCGAGCTTCAGGGTGATTGTGGAAGGTTTTATACATACCGAACATCTTTCTGCCATGCTTTTCTATGTCAATTCCAATACCATTGTCTTCAACACAAAGTACAACGTACTCAGGTGTTTTCAACGTATACAACCGAACCATTCGGTTGGTTTTACTTTGGTCTGAATATTTAATTGCATTTGTAAGAAGATTCAAAGTAATACTTTCAACGTAAGCAGTAAGTCCAAGAATGGTATAGTCTTCATTTACTTCATTCAAGATCTTAACTCCCGCTCCCTCGGCTATAGCAGCTATACTCGTTACAGATTTGTCTACAATCTTCTTAATTGAAATAACTTCAAGATGCCCTTGCTTATTCGTAATCATTAATGCAACTTCAGAGAGGTGATCAACCGTTTCTAGCAAGTTCTCGGAAGATGTCTGGATGTGATTGATAATTTCATCGGAAGCCAATTCAGGGTATTTAGATGGAAGAATCTTGGATAAAACTTGAATATTTGCTGAGTGTGAGCGCAAGTTGTGTGAGACAATATGTGCAAAGTTCTTTAAACGCGCGTTCTGATTTTGAGTTAAATCAAAAAGTAGGAGCTGCTCTTCTTCAAACTTCTTCTTTTCGGTAATATCTGTTTCGATAGCAATATACCCGTACAAGTTGCCTTCTGTATTGATTAGGGGAACAATATTGAGTACTAACCAATACTCATTTCCATACTTTCCTCTATTCAATATTTCCGTGCTCACAGATTCACGTTTGGCGAGTTTTTCAAAAATGAAATTAAGGGTTTCCTGACTTGTTTTTTCAAACTGAAACATCTTGGGAGTTTGTCCAATTATTTCGTGACGCTCGTATCCGGTTAATTTCAATAAGCTGTCATTTACCCATTGAATTCTTTTATTCTCATCGGTAATAATTACACTGTTTGTTGTAGTCTTTGCTACTAGTGACAACTTCTCTAATTCTTCCGTTCGAATCTGGATTTGGTATTCCAATCCTTCTGTCAAATCGTTATTTCTTTTTCGCGCAGCGACCAGACTTTTTTGCAATTCAATAATGGCCTCAGATAACTTTCCCAATTCGTCTTCCTTTTGCTTAAAAGATGGGAGTACGTCATAATTACCTCCACTCATTTCATTTGTAAAAAAAATAAGTTTCTGTATCGGACTTGAGATACCCCTCGCAAAAAAATAAAAAACGATCAATGATAGAATTCCGAAAATAACTATGGTCCAGTATGCAGGCGACTCTATTTTACGCACCATTTCTCGCAATTCGTTGTTGCTATATCTCAATACAATATCTCCATCAAATGATTCTGTTTTAATTGGAGCTGACTCATAAATAAAAGACGCTGTATCACGATCAGACACTTTCTTAATGTCTAAGCCTGCCGGATAAGACGCTAGAACTTCATTTTCTTCACCTAAAGAATCGTGCACCACTACGGCAACAAAATCAAAGTTGTGTTTTGACGCAGCAAAATCGATAGTCTTCTTTAATCCAGAAAAATCATCGTTACTCAATGAAAGCTCAACTCCGAGCGCCACCGTCTCTGCTAGTTGCTTCAACTCCAATTGCTTTGAGTTCTGATTAATCTCGTTCAGTTTCTTGGGATAGTAATAAGCAATAAAACCCACGAGCAAAACCATACTCAACGAGAACGGGAACCAAATCTGAAAGGATATTGTTCTTAAAATCTTCAAGACTAATTCTGAATTTTAATAATTAAATAACCCGGAACTCCCTCTGTATTTGCGGGTATTGCAGCAATTGCCCCACTTGTTTTGGCTACGTACTGAATTATTTCATTGGTAGATTCTAGAAACACAGGAGGATTCGATCTTCCTTGAAATACAAGTGACAACCAATATTTTTGCATTCCTGAAACAGACATACCCATAACATTTGAGGCAAAGTCTACCGCTTGTGCTGACTTTGATGAAGGTAAAACAATGGTAACAGATTCTCCATTAGACCATAAACTGTAGTTTCCCTTGAAGGTATTCTTCGCGTATATCGGAGTTAGTTTTGGTGTACCTATGTTATTGGCAATAACAATCAAAGAACTCGACCAATTCGTTTGCTGCGCTTTGGACACACTATTCAGACCCAGCGTAAACAAGGCTAGAACAAGAAATACTGGAATAATTTTCAATTTAGAATCCATAGGCCAATTGCATTCTAAGAGATAAAAATGGATCGAAGCCTACCATGCCTGTGTGCGTGTGCAACATGGACTCATATTCGGCCTGAATTTTCAAATTGAGTTGGTAGTTAAACTGACATCTATATCCCAATCCAACTTTATACTTTTCCAACTGATAAGTGTGTAAGTCGTTGTGAGCTACATTAATATAATCAAACAAAATATAAGGAGTGTGCACCTCCGAAATAGGAACACCTAAATATGTGTAATTAGAAAAATTACTTGCGTATCCTAGGGAATCCGATTTTGTTCTATTGTAAGAAAACTCATTCAAAATCTCGACTTTATTTCCAAAGTGAGCGAATGAAAAACAAGCCAACTCAAAGTTTACAGGACCCGAATAGGTTTCTCCTGTGTGGTGCGAGTAGCTCGATTGATGACCACTGTGTGTTCCGAATTCGTTTGTCGGTAAATACTCATTGTAGTAAGAAATACCAATACGCATATTATCCTTTGGCTTAATGTGCATGGCTAACGACACTGGTGTATGTGTCCCCTTGTGAAACACGTCCGTTGAAGCTATCCCATTTCCCCAAACGATATCATAACCAAACTTCGCCTTACCGATATTCTGTCCCTGAAACTGAACTCCAAACGTGTGCAATGGAATAAAATAGCTAAAAGCAAAAGGTCTATCTACTGTTGGAAAGAATAATCTTCCGTGGTGATATACATCGTTCCAATAGTTGAGAGGCGTATGAATTTTTCCAACAATAATATTATGAGATTTGGCAACATTAAATTTAACCAATGACCTTTCTATACTGGGCAGAAATGACGTTGCCGAAGCTCCATTGTATCGAATAATGTATTCACCTAAAAAAGATACTCGCTTGGAAAGTTTTGAGTTTACGAAAAAATCGTGCTCTCCTAGAGTAAAAAATGAATTTGTCTGATTTTGATTGTTCAGGGTGTATTCAACATGACCGAATCCGTTAAACTGGGTCGTTTTTTCTTGTCCAGAAATGTTACTTGACAAAAAGGTAAATAACAATCCGAAGACTAGGGATGCTCTGCTCATTACTTTGGTTTGAGTTTGAGGAAATAAATATACTAAAAGATGCGTTATACATGCTTAACATTGTGGCTGGAAATACGCATATGAGACCTTTTTATTTTTTTGTTGCACTTGCACTACTCGTGTTTCAATCTACATTTATACCGTTACATGTTAATGGTCAGGCTTTTACAGCCATCCAACTCGATTCGGCTAATACCGCTAAAGCCAACACAATGTTATCTGCCGAAGAAAAGAATGTCATCAAGCTCATCAACTTAGCCCGCATGTATCCGAAACAATTCGCGAAAAATTATGTCGCGAAGTACGACGAAAAGAAAACCGGATTCGATTATGGACCGGCTTACGCAAAAGATAAAGCTTCATTGATTGCAACTTTGAATGAGACCAAGCCAATGAAGCCTTTGATTTTTGACAATGAAATGTATGAGCTTGCTAAATGTTGGTGTCTGGAATCTGGAAAGTCGGGGGCTGTTGGACACACACGCAAAACATGCAAGTCGGGATACAACGGTGAATGTTGCAGCTACGGCTTCAATGGTGCCTTAGATATTGTTATGCAATTAATGATCGACTACAACGTCCCAGGCTATGGCCATCGCAAGATTATCCTCACCCCCTATTATTCCAAAATTGGAATCAAGAACGGATCACACAAGACTTATACTTACCATTCGGTCATTGACTTCAAATAAAAAAGGCCGCTAATGCGGCCTTTTCGTTGTCTTATCAAAAATTACTTCGACATCTTCTCAGCTAATTTCAACGCTTCGTAAAGGTTTACAACCTTTCCTGTCTTTGAAAGCTTTCCGAATTTAATCTTCTTCTCTTCGTCACCTGGCATTACAACCTTATGCTTCTTGTAAGAAACACCAGACTTGATAATGATCTCGCGAACTTCTTTTCCTGTCAGATTTGGGTAGTAAGAAAGAATAGATGCAGCAACACCAGCCGTAACCGGAGAAGCCATACTTGTTCCGCTTAATGGTCCGAATTGGTTATCCAATACCGTTGCATAAATGTCAACGCCTGGAGCATAAATATCTACCGTCTTGTCACCGTAGTTAGAGAAATCTGCAGACAAATGCTCGATTGAATTGTCGCTTGCACCAATTTCCAACCAGGTAGAACATGTTTTTCCATTTGAATAACGTGGCGTTGGGAAATTGTCTTTCACATCAACGTCCTTCGCATCGTTACCCGCTGCGTGAACCAACAATACGCCTTTCGACTCAGCATACATAACTGCCTCGTCTACGACATCTTTATTTGGAGAGTGAGATTTACCAAAGCTCATGTTAATCACACGAGCACCGTTATCTGCTGCATAACGAATGGCGTTTGCAACGTCTTTGTCGCGCTCGTCTCCGTCTGGCACACAACGAATAATCATCAATTGAGCAGTCTTACAAATCCCGTCCATTCCCATTCCATTGTTCGTCGCACCAACAATTCCAGCAACGTGCGTTCCGTGAAGTGCTTCAGGACCATCGATGTGGTTGTTACCGTAGTTGCGCTCACGTGGATTGCTGTAATCGTCACCCACCATCGTGCGTGGATTGAAATCTAGGTTATAAGAATAATTCAATTGATTGTTATAATACCCAGCATATTCTTCAAGGTTAATGCCGCGCATCATAATGTTCAACACCATGCCCTTTGCTGCTTTCGCTGCATCGTCTGTTGGCTCGTATGCTGCCAATTGCTCTGCTGTGAAGTCGTTACCCAAAGCCATAGCCAACACTTCTTTGTTCGCTTTGAAGGTGGTTAGAAACGCATTGAATTGCGCTGCTTCTTCCTTCACCTCTCCAACACGCTTTTCGAATTCTGCTTTAATCTTCTCGTATTTCGCGAAATCGGCTTTGTCGGCTGATGCGATAGAAGCTGCTTCTTTTCCTTCGAAACGCTTTTTCAACATGGCGTATACACGCGTGAACTCCAGGTTGTCTTGCTTCACATCGCCACCTTTTCCACCGATGAAACTCCATCCGTGAACGTCGTCGATGTAACCATTCTTATCGTCATCGATTCCGTTATCTGCTATCTCACCTTTGTTGGTCCAGATATTTGCATTCAAATCTTTGTGAAAAGTCTCCGTTCCACTGTCAATAATTGCAACCACAACGGGTGTAGCAGTCTTTCCTTTTTCAGCCATGTATGCATGCGCCTTTACTGCACTCACGCCAGGAAGACCGTCAGTAGCCATATCTGCGTGTTGCCACTGTGTTTTAATGTCTGCATTTTGAGCAGTAACCGCGAACGGTATAAATAATGCCGAGAAAACAATTGCAGCGAATCTTTTCAATAAGAAAGAATTCTGCTTCGAATTCAAAATTGGTTTGTTCATATGTGTTTAGTTGATGTTGCGAAATAAGGAAAGAAAGTTCGGATTATTGCTTCATAATATAAAAAATATGTCATTTCCATCAGATCTTGAAATTGCACAAGCGTGCAAGATGAAGCACATCAATGAAATTGCTTCGAAGCTGAACATTAGCACCGATGACCTTGAACATTACGGCAAGCACAAAGCCAAGCTTCCGCTCAATCTCATTGACGAAGCGAAAGTGAAGCAGTCTAAGTTAATTCTAGTAACTGCAATTACACCAACTCCAGCCGGAGAAGGAAAGACAACCACTTCCATTGGTTTGAATGAAGGGTTGAATAAATTAGGAAAAAAAGCAGTTGTTGTTCTTCGCGAGCCGTCGTTAGGTCCTGTATTCGGTATTAAAGGAGGTGCTGCTGGAGGCGGATACGCCCAAGTGGTTCCGATGGAGGACATCAATCTTCATTTCACTGGAGACTTTGCCGCTATTGAAAAAGCAAACAACTTGCTTTCAGCATTGATCGACAATAACCTTCAAAATAAACAAGGAAACCTTGGACTTGATCCGCGTTTAATTTATTGGAAGCGCGTTATGGACATGAACGACCGTTCGTTGCGAAACATTACCATTGGCTTGGGTGGAACCGGAAACGGCATTCCTCGTCAGGACGGATTCAACATTACACCAGCTTCTGAAGTCATGGCAATCCTTTGCATGAGCAAAGACCGCGAAGACTTGAAAAAGAAATTGGGAAACATCTTCGTTGGATTCACCTACGACCGCAAGCCCATCTATGCACGTGATTTGAAAGCGGAAGGCGCTATGGCTCTGCTGTTAAAAGATGCTATTATGCCGAACTTGGTTCAAACCTTAGAGGGCAATCCTGCGATTCTTCACGGTGGACCTTTCGCTAACATTGCGCAAGGAACCAACACCATTATGGCTACGAAGATGGGAATGTCTTTAGCCGATTACGTAGTGACTGAAGCTGGATTCGGGGCCGATTTAGGTGCTGAGAAATTCATGCACATCAAGTGCGGCGCAGCAGGTATTTCTCCAGATGCTATTGTTCTTGTGGCTACCGTTCGCGCACTGCGTCATCACGGCGGTGCGAAAAAAGAAGAATACAACACGGCAAGTATGGAGCGCGTAACCAACGGATTCGCAAACCTTGAAAAGCACATAGAGAACTGCAAGAAGTTCGGAATTACTCCGGTTGTTGCCTTGAACCACTTCCCTACCGATTCACAAGATGAAATCGATTTCGTAATTGCGAAATGCGCTGAAATGGGCGTAAAAGCTGTTGTTGCAAAAGGTTTTTCTGAAGGTGGAAACGGTATGATGAATTTGGGTGAAGCGGTATTAGATGTGATTGAAAACGGAAACAACGAGTTCCGCAGACTATACTCGAACGAACAACCTGTAAAGGAAAAGATTGAAATCATTGCGAAAGAAATCTACGGAGCTGAACGTGTGAACTACACGAAAGAAGCGGAAGGAAATCTTCGAACTATAGAAAAATTAGGCATCGCGAACTTCCCTATTTGTATGGCGAAGACGCAAAAATCGTTCAGCGACGATGAATCGAAAGTTGGTCGTCCAACAGGATTCACCATCACGGTTCGTGAATTCGAATACGCTGTAGGTGCTGGATTCATTATTCCTATTTTGGGTGAAATGATGCGCATGCCAGGTTTACCGGCTGTTCCAGCAAGTGAGCATATGGACATTGACAACAATGGTGTTATTACTGGATTGTCATAAATCATGAAGGCTTCTTTAAACTACCAAGCATTGAAGAACGGGCAACCGGTCTCCGATGCTTTGGTGGTTGAAGTGCCTGTTCAATTATTTATTGAAGAAGAGCCGCTCACGGTTTCCATGTGCACGCCTACGCACATTCGTGAATGGGCTTATGGAATTTTATTTACGGAAGGAATTATTCGCTCTGCTGAGCAAGTTCTTTCCTATGCTGAAGAAGAAGTCGATCATCAGATCACCATTCGAGTTTCTCTGAATAATGCCACACAAGCCATCACGAACAAGCGTTCGTTGCTTAGTGTGTCTGCATGTGGAATATGCGGAAAGACGGCGTTTGAGCCGGCTACGCGAAGCGATGACGAACGAAGCTCGATGACACTTCGTGATGACCGCGGAGCGGATGACGAGCAAAGCTCGATGACGCTGCGCGAAGGGATTGCGCAAATGATGGTGCAGTTAAGAGCGTCTCAAACCTTATTCGAAGAAACGGGCGGATGCCATGCGGCGGGAGTGTTCAATAGAGAAGGCCAGCTTATTTTCGCAAGCGAAGACATTGGCCGTCACAACGCCGTTGACAAAGTAATCGGACATCTACTCCTGAACAATCAACTACGCTCGGCCAAATTCATCGTAGTAAGCGGAAGGGTTTCTTACGAGATTGTCGCGAAGTGCTTTGCTGCGGGTATACCCAATCTTGCAGCTGTTTCTTCTCCTTCATCTCTAGCCGTTGACTACGCAAAAGAATTAGGCCTTTCACTCTTTGCCTTCTGCAGAGAGAATCGTATTACCCAATACGCCTAAATAAAAATGCCCCTTCCGAAGAAGAGGCATTTCACTTTCCTTGAAACTATTCTTATTTCTTAGAATAAACTTTTACCAAAGTAATGTCGAACATCAACGTTGAGTACGGAGGTATTGGTCCTTGATCCATATCGCGGTATGCCAACGAAGAAGGGATAAACAAGCGAATCTTTCCGCCTTCTTTTACCTTTTGCAATCCTTCAGTGAATCCTGGGATTAATCCTCCCAAGTTAAACGTCACAGGCTTTCCAGCATCAGATGCATCAAAAGTTTGTCCGTTCATTAATTTTCCAACATACTCCACTTGAACAGAATCTTGCGCAGTGGCATAAGTTCCTGTTCCTTCTTGAGTAACAACGTACATCAACCCAGACTCTGAAACCTGAACACCAGGAGTGTTATTCTTGATTGAATCAAGAACAGAAGTTTCTTTTGTCTTAACTGAAGCCAATTTCGCTTTTTCACGACGTTGGAAATAGTTATCCAAGAACATTTGCGCTTCTTCCATTTCCATTCCAGCTGCACCGTTAGCCGCCTTTTCGAAAATGTTGTAGTTGATCAATGAATCAATCTCCATGCGCTGCATGTTCTCACCAATCGCCAATCCCAATGCAAACGAAAGACTGTCATTTGTTGAAGTCAAAGTCACTTGTCCGTGAGCCGAACCGCCGTGAGCCTTCTCAGAAATGTGCGGAGCAATAACCAAGGCAACAATAGACATTAACTTAATTAAGATGTTCATTGAAGGTCCTGATGTGTCTTTGAAAGGATCACCCACAGTGTCTCCAGTTACAGAAGCTTTGTGTGGTTCAGACTTTTTGTAGAACATCTCGCCGTTAATCTCAACGCCTTTCTCGAATGACTTCTTCGCGTTGTCCCATGCACCACCTGCGTTCGATTGGAACATACCCATCAATACACCCGACACAGTCACACCGGCAAGAACACCACCCAATACTTCTGGACCGAAGATGAATCCAACAATTACCGGAGTAATCAATGCAATGGCTCCTGGAGCAATCATTTCACGAATAGATGCTTCAGTAGAAATCGCAACACACTTTTCGTATTCTGGTTTCGCTTTGTATTCCATAATTCCTGGAATCTCACGGAATTGACGACGAACTTCGTTCACCATATCCATAGCCGCACGTCCTACAGCTGCAATAGCCAAAGAAGAGAAGATAAATGGAATCATTCCACCTACGAACAATCCAGCCAATACCGGAGCTTTGTAAATGTCAATCGCATCAATACCTGCAATTCCTACGAATGCTGCGAACAACGCCAATGATGTCAATGCTGCAGAAGCAATAGCGAATCCTTTTCCAGTTGCTGCAGTAGTGTTACCTACGGCATCTAAGTTATCTGTACGGTGACGAACTTCTTCTGGAAGTTGGCTCATTTCAGCAATACCACCCGCGTTATCTGCGATTGGTCCGAATGCATCAATAGCCAATTGCATAGCAGTTGTAGCCATCATACCCGCAGCTGCAATAGCCACACCGTATAAACCTGCAAACTCATAAGAACCATAAATACCCGCAGCCAATACTAAGATTGGAAGAACAGTAGATTCCATACCTACAGACAATCCACCAATGATGTTGGTCGCGTGTCCAGTAGCAGATTGTTTAATGATAGAAAGAACTGGACGTTTTCCCATTGCTGTGTAATACTCAGTAATGATACTCATTAACGCACCAACCACAAGTCCTACCATAATCGCCCAAAATACACCCATTCTAGTTACTTCAACACCACGAGCTGAATCTGTCCAAGACATGGTCTCTGGAAGCATCCAATTAACAATAAAGAATGAAGCAACCGCAGTAAGGATGATACTTGACCAGTTACCAAGGTTCAAAGCATTTTGAACATTACCCATTTCGTCTTTCACACGAACGAACATCATACCTATGATAGAGAAAACAATTCCTAAACCAGCGATCAACATGGGCAATAAGATTGGCGCAATTCCACCGAAATCATCTTTCGAAATCAACTCTCTTCCTAAAACCATTGTAGCTAAGATGGTCGCAACATAAGAACCGAACAAGTCAGCTCCCATACCCGCAACGTCACCTACGTTATCACCTACGTTATCTGCAATAGTTGCAGGGTTACGCACGTCGTCCTCAGGGATACCTGCTTCAACTTTTCCAACTAAGTCAGCCCCAACGTCAGCAGCTTTGGTATAGATACCACCACCCACACGAGCGAACAATGCAATCGATTCAGCACCTAAGGAGAATCCCGCAAGAACCTCCAATGCTTTCTCCATTTCCACTCCGTTTACACTTGCACCTACAGACTTAACGTAGATCGTGTATAACAAAATGAACAATGAACCCAAACCTATTACCGCCAAACCAGCAACACCAAGACCCATTACAGATCCTCCTGTGAAACTAACTTTCAACGCTTGGGCTAGACTTGTACGTGCAGCTTGTGTTGTACGAACGT
>CAZEFR010000029.1:0-15740 GCA_964511555.1 uncultured Chryseobacterium sp. | reverse complement strand
CCCACCGGAACGTCCAATCATCGGAGATGCAGTCTCTACACGAGTTCCGGACCAAGCCAATAGTGCTCCTGCGATAACCACGAAGTAAGCCAATACTTTCCACTCGGCTTTCAAGAATGCCATTGCACCTTTGGCAATGTATCCTGCAAGTTCTTGCATGTTCTCGTCACCAGCATCTTGCTTTGTAACCCAAGCCGACTTAATAGCCATGAATAAAATTCCAAGCAGACCTAACGCCGGAATTGAATAGAGCACGATATCGCCCCATTGTAAGTTTCCCATAATTTATTTTTTACTGTTAAACGGGTGCAAAAATAGGTGTTTTTGCGTTTGGTGCAAAAACTAATTTACCCCCTTACTTGACCCTAATTTCCTTCAAATCTTTGAGCAAGCCTCTTGTATCTTCAGCGAAGGTGGAAATCTTCGATTGCTCTTCCAAACTTAAATTGTATTTATTCGGATTAGCTTCCCAATCTGAAACGGGTATGGAATAGTATCCGCGTGGGCTTCCTCCTACTCTGCACCAAAAAGGCACATATCCCCATGAATCCCATTGAACCTTATTATTCTTCACTTTTAATTGAAGTACAACACCTATTCCTCCGTCTTTGTATCGATCACGCTGATTACTAATGAAATTTCCCAAGCTGAAAGCGACAGGCACATTCTTGGTTTCATTGTTATTCGGATGTAAAACAACCATAGGTTGCACCACATGCGGATGCATTCCAATAATTGCATCGAATCCAACATCTGCCAACCATTGGGCTAATTTATCTTGTTCTGAATTTTCTTTTCTTTGGTATTCAGCCCCCCAATGTATATTCATTACAGTGAACTGAGCTCCTCTTTCTTTGGCAGTTTTGAAGTCCTTTCTAATCTGCACGGTGTCTATCATATTCACCACATTCGGATGCTGAACCACTAACCCGTTTGTTCCATAGGTGCAATTCAATAGTGCAATCTTCACCCCTTTTACTTCTTGAATCAATGGATAATGCTGAATACGTGAAAGTGTATCTGTAAAAGTGCCTGTATGAGCTATTCCCAATGAGTCAAGCATAAGAATCGTGCGCTCTAATCCTTTCTTCCCGCGGTCTTGTGAATGGTTGTTCGCTGTTACAAATATGTTGAAACCTGCAGCGAATATGCCTTCGGCAAAGGCATCTGGAGAGGAAAACTGCGGATAACCTGAATAAGGCTTTCCAGCTAAAGTCACTTCTAGATTCGCACAGGTATAATCAAATGAATGAACGAATTCCGATATGTATTGAAACCAATGGGCGTATTCGTGTGCGCCTTTTGATTCATTGAAAGCTGCTCCTATCATGGGGTCATGCCCCATCATGTCTCCAACGAAAAACAGTGAGATTACCTTTTCTGTTGTGTCTTCATTCACAAAAACAACTTCAGTCCTTTCAAATTCTACAGGTCTATCGCCAACACTGTAAATTCCGTAAAACAAAGAAAGAAGTATAAACAGAGAGATACCGCTGGTTTTAAGCATATGGAGGTTCGATTGCACGAGATAAATTAAATTGTTTGACTTGAACTTACTTGGTTAAAGTTGCCAAAAGTTCAACAGTGGAATAAGCTTGCTGCTCACCCGTTATCATATTCCGTATTTGCCAAAGTCCTGATTTCACTTCATCTTCACCAACAACAACTACAAATGGAATTTTGTTATCGTCGGCGTATTTGAATTGCTTCTTCAACTTCGCTTCTTCCGGATACATCTCACAAGACACACCTGCGTTGCGAATTTGCTTCAGCAAATGAAACGCAGCCGATGTGGTTTCACCACCAAATTGAACCAAAAGCACTTTCGTTCCTGAGGTTGCAGATTCTGGGAACAGGTTCAATTCTGAAAGGACTTCAAAAATGCGATCGGCACCAAAAGAGATTCCAACTCCTGAAACGCCCTTCCAACCGAATATTCCAGTTAAATCATCGTATCGTCCGCCACCGCATATACTTCCCATCTGAATTCCCTTCGCCTTCACTTCGAAGATGGCTCCGGTGTAGTAATTCAATCCGCGAGCAAGCGACACATCGAAAACAAGTTCACCTTTGTTCATACCCGATTTCTGAACTTCATTCCACACAAAAGTCATTTCTTCAATTCCTTTTAATCCTGTTTCGGAATTTCCCAAAACCGATTTCAAGAAGTTCATTTTTTCATTGAAGTCAGAGAGTGCATTCAACGACTTGAAGGTTTGAAAGGTCTCGTCTGGAATTCCCATTTCATTCAATTCCTTTTGAACCGCTTCTTCACCAATCTTGTCCCACTTGTCTAGGACAACAGTCAAGCCCATAAACTTATCAGCCACCCCAGTCGCTTCAGCTATTCCTGCTAAAATCTTACGGTTATTCATGACAATTGAAAATCCAGGAAGGTTCAAGTTGGAAAGAACTTCGTCGAACAACTGAACCAATTCCACTTCCACCCAAAGACTGTCTGTGCCTACCACATCGGCATCGCACTGATAGAACTCGCGGAATCTTCCGCGTTGCGGACGATCGGCGCGCCATACAGGCTGAATTTGATACCTACGAAAAGGAAGAACAACAGCATTTCGGTTCATGGCCACGAAGCGTGCGAACGGAACAGTTAAGTCATAGCGCAAAGCGCGATCACAAATTTCAAACGACAATTTGCGCGAATCTGAAAGTTTCTCAGAGGCTACATCTTTTAAAAAATCACCGTTGTTCAAGATTTTGAAAATAAGCTGATCACCTTCCTCTCCATACTTACCTGTAAGCGTAGAAAGGTTTTCCATGGAAGGCGTTTCCAACGGTTGGAAGCCGTACTTCTCAAAAGCAGCGCGTATTACGCCAAACAAATAATTTCGTTTGCGCATAACATCCGGCGCAAAATCACGTGTTCCTTTCGGTATTCCAATGGGTGTGCTCATAATTCAGAATGCAAAGTAAAGACTTGAAAGCCGTTGGGCAATAATTTTCTTTCACAAGAGTTCGGATTGTCGAAATACAACTGACTATCTTTGTTGCAATGAAAGGAAAACTACTTCTGGTAATAATTACCGTGCTTTTTCTCGGTTTGGGTTCTGCGAGTGCGCAGCTTCCGCCCAAAGTAGTGCAAGTGTCGGGTGTTGTCTTGATTAGCGATTCACTCTTTCCTGCCGGATTTGTTGCCATCTATCGCGCGAAAGATAAACGGGGAACGTATTCAGGTCGCGATGGCTATTTCACGCTACCTGTTATGGTTGGTGACACGCTTTTCTTTTCTTGCACCGGTTTGAAAGATTCTTACTTCGTCATTCCAGCCGATTCAAAAGAGAATCAGTTGTCTATGGTTCAAGTAATGAATATGGAAAGTTACATGCTTCCCACTGCATACATTCTTCCTTACCCCTCTCGAACACGTTTGCGTTCTGAAATTTTATCTCTTGACTTGCCCGGTGACGATTATGTCTCATTCCGTCGCGAAGGAAAAGGAATTGTTAACTACGACGGAATGCTTGATTTCAGCTCTCAATCTTATCGTTCAGCTTCCTCTCAGATTCAAAATAGATATACCAACGGATTTTATTCGGGTGGAAATTTATTGAGCAAAGATGCATGGGGGAAATTTATGCGCTCGATGAAAAGCGGTGATTTAGACTCGCAACAGTAAGAGCTATGCGGAAAGGTATTTTCATTATTCTACTTTCAATACTATCGACTTTTGCCTTTTCGCAATCTGCAACTTTAAAAGGTATAATAAAGAACAGCTCAGGTGAGTCGGTTCCGGGAGTTATTATCACTTGCAAGGAATTTCCAACCGTTGGAACATCTTCCGACAACCGCGGATACTTCTCGTTACAACTGAAATCTGAAACCACTCTGACTATACTATTCAAAGGCCTTGGAGACGAACCTGTTCAGAATGTTTTTTACTTGAACAACGGCGACGTTAAAGAAGTTGAGGTGCTTTTAGACAATTCGCTCACCACAACAACTTTCGAAATATTCGACAAAGGAAAACGCGAAGGCGGCTTCCGCGAAATTGAATTAAAACTTCCTACTCGACTTCCTATCATGAATCAAGGTATTGAAGGATACCTTATACAAGCAGCGGTAAACATGCCTTCGGAGTTGAGCTCGAGCTACAGTGTTCGCGGAGGAAGCTTTGATGAGAACTTGGTTTATGTGAACGACATTCAGGTTTATCGTCCTTTCTTGGTTCGAAGCGGACAACAAGAAGGAATGAGCTTCCCGAATCCGGATATGGTTAGTTCCATTAACTTCTCTGCTGGTGGTTTCCAGGCGAAATACGGAGACAAAATGTCTTCAGTGCTAGACATTCAGTATGCAAGACCTGACAGTTTAAGTGGGAATTTTCAAGCTGGATTCTTGGGAACACAGCTTCAATTAGGCGGGTGCAACAAGAAAGGAACCTTCACACACAACTCGGGTTTTCGATATAAAAATTATGCGTATGTTCTGAATTCGTTGGATGTTGCCGGAGACTATAGGCCGCGCTTCAATGACTTTCAGACCTATCTAACCTTTCGTCCAAAAAGTAAATACGGACCATGGGAGTTCAGCTTTCTTGGAAACTATTCGAGCAACCGCTACAACTTCATTCCGCAAACAAGACAGACAGATGTGGGAAGTATTAACGAGGCGTTGCGTTTGACCGTCTTTTTTGAAGGTCAAGAAATTTCCAAATACGACACCTATTTTGGTGCGTTTTCAACCCGATACAATCCAAATGAGCATTCACAACTAAGACTTACTTTTAGCGCCTTCAATACCATTGAAAGTGAAAAGTTTGATATTCTTGGTGCTTATAGACTTGATGAATTGGATCGCGACTTAGGTTCAGATCAGTTCGGTAGTGTTTTAACGAACAGAGGTGTTGGAGCATTTTTAGAACATGCACGAAACGAATTGAACGCGCAAGTTTATCAAGTGGCTCATAAAGGTTTCGTTGATTATGTGAAGCAGCATCATTTGTTGGAATGGGGATTCGATGCAAACATCGAGCACATCAATGATGTATTAAGCGAGTGGACGCTCATAGATTCTTCGGGGTATGCTTCCCAACATCCGCAAGATTCCATCGGTTATCTCGATCCGAATGCACAAGGCAATCAAATCATTCCCATTCAAGACCGTGTTAAAGCGAACAATCAGATTACCAGCAATCGCGTAAATGCATTTGTGCAAGACACCTGGAGACATTCCATGCAAAGTGGCGCTACACTTACGGCTACGGCTGGTGTTCGTGCTAATTATTGGACATTTAACGACCAAACAGTTGTTAGTCCGCGTGTGAACGTGGCATACAATCCCACTTGGATAAAAAAACGTTACAACGAGAAGGGAAAATTAGATTCACTTCGCAAAGACATCATTATTCGCGCAGCAGCCGGATATTACTATCAGCCACCCTTCTACCGTGAAATGCGTGGCTACGACGGAAGAGTGAACCCGAACATTCGGGCGCAAAAGAGTATTCACTATGTCTTAGGTGCAGATTATGTTTTCAATTCATGGGGACGTCCGTTTAAGTTAGTGACCGAATTGTATTACAAGAAAATGGATAACATTATTCCATATGAATTGGAAAATGTTCGTCAGCGTTACTTCGCGGTGAACAACGCCAAGGGCTTCGCCTATGGAACCGACGTTATGGTGAATGGCGAATTCATTCAGGGGGTGCAGTCGTGGTTCCGCATGTCTTACCTAAAAACAATGGAAGACATTCAGAACGACTCATACAATATTTATCTGAACAGCGACGGCGATACCATTTACAACGGCTATACCTTAAACAATGTAGCCGTTGATTCCATCACGCAATTTCCTGGTTTTATTCCTCGTCCAACCGATCAACGCGTGAGTGTCTCCCTACTCTTTCTCGACGAAATGCCGAATCACGAAGAGTATAAGGTTATGTTGAATTTTTATTTCGCAACTGGACTTCCTTACGGAACACCCGATCAACAGCGTTACAACGACGTCTTCAGAACACGTTCATACTTGCGCGCAGACTTGGGATTATCTCGAGATCTGTTCGTGAAGCGCAAGAACAAGTTCTTCGACTCGGGAAACATAGCCCTTGAAATCTTCAACCTCATGGGCGTAAACAACATCATTAATCACCAATGGGTGGAAGATGTAAACGGCAGACAGTATGGTATTCCGACCTACTTAACCGGAAGAAGAATTAATCTTCGTATGGCGCTTTCCTTTTAGCAAAGACCAACAAAGTTGGATGACACAACACATTGTGATGACGGCGAAGCCGATGACCACTTCGTGGATGACGTTGCGCGATGACTCTTTGTGATGACCGCTTCGCGGAGCGGCATCGATTGAAAATCGTCATCACACGAAGTGTGTCATCGCAACTTCGTTGCGTCATCCTTCACAGAAGGTCATCACGAAGTGTATATTTACATTATGAAAAAACTTCTAATCCGAAGCGTCATTGCGCTTATCACACTTATGCTCTTATGCCTTGGAGCAGCATATTTTTGGTTGAAGAGTAGCCTTCCCGTTTATTCAGGCGAAAAGAAATTGGCTGGTCTGCACGAGCCGGTTGATGCGTATTTCGATGAATACGGAATTCCACATATCGATGCGAAGAATTCTGAAGATGCTTATCGTTCACTCGGCTATCTGCATGCGCAAGAGCGTTTGTTTCAACTGGAATTGCTTCGCAGAGCCGGTAGCGGAACACTTTCCGAAATCATTGGCGAAGACATGGTTAAGGTCGATCGCATTTTCAGAACGCTCGGTATCTCGGAATACGCGAAAACTTCCGCAGCGAATTTTCAAAAGAATCACGTCAACGATGAAATGTCGAAGGAAGTGAACGCCTACATGGACGGTGTGAATCAATTCATTCAAAACGGACCTACTCCGCCGGAATTCGCGCTCATGGGAATTCCAAAAAGAAACCTTACCGTTGAAGACATGTTCTGCATTAGCGCTGCCATGAGCTTCTCGTTTCAAATGGCGAATAAAACAGAACCCGTTATGACGCATATTGCGCTTACGCACGGAGAAGAATACCTCTACGATCTTGGACTTCATCACGACTCAACCGAATCTGAAATTCGTCACTTTGATAGTCGCGGACTCGATTCAAGTTTAATGGTATTGAATACTTTATTTCTTGAAGCAGAGGCTGCACTTCCTGTTGCACCCTTCGACGGCTCGAATGCCTGGGCAGTTGCTGGCAGCAAATCGGCTACAGGGAAACCCATCTTCTGCAACGATACACACATTGGCTATGCCCTTCCGCAAACCTGGTTTGAAGCACATGTGAAATGTCCAGAGTTCGAAATAACCGGACACTTCCTTGCGGGAATTCCATATGCACTAATTGGAAGAACTCCCAATCACGCGTGGGGTGTTACCATGCTTGAACACGACGAAATGGATTTCTATGCTGAAAAAAGAAATCCGAATAATCCGAACGAAGTTTGGCACAAAGGGCAATATGTTCCGCTAACGTTTAGAACAGAAGAAATTAAAATAAAAGGAAAAGAATCGCTCGTGCTTCAAGTGCCCATTACACCGCATGGCCCTGTGGTAAACGATGCTTTTGTTGGAATGAATAGCTCTACGCCTATCTCTATCTCTTGGGTATACACCAAAGTAGAAAACAAAACATTCGAAGCGTTCCGCGAAATGAATCTTGCTAAAGACATGAATGAATTCGAAGCGGCTCTTCCGCAGATTCATGCTCCCGGACTAAACATTAATTATGCAGACGCTGAAGGCAACATTGCTTGGTGGGCATGCGCACATCTACCGAAGCGCAAACCAAGTGTAAACTCATGGGTCATTCACAACGCGCGCGATACCACCAACGAATGGATGGGTTATTACAACTTCGATGAAAATCCAAGATGCGTTAATCCTTCTTGGGGCTATATCTACAGCGCAAACGATTGGCCAGGTCCACTTTCAGACGGGACCTACTATCCGGGATACTACAAACCGCAATACCGCGCCGATCGTATTCGCACCTTGTTAGAAGCAAGCAATGAGTGGACCGCTGAAAAAATGAAAAACGTTCTGAACGACATTACTTCAACCGTTGATGCAAGTATGTTGAAGGAACTAGAACCCATTGCAAAGAAGAGCAGATACTACGAAGACGTGGCTTCAGCTTTCAATTGGGACGGTGCCTACGAGCCTGAAGCCGCAGGTCCTGTTCTCTTCAACCGATTCCTGTATTACTATTTGAAGTTTGCTTGCGAAGATGAGATGGGAAAAGACATCTTCAAACTGTTCTTAGAAACCCACCAAGTGCAACGCACACAATTCGATTTATTTCGAAATGAAAAAGCAGTGTGGTGGGATAACGTGCACACCAAACAAATTGAAACCCGAGAAGACATACTATTCAAGGCCTTTGAGACAGCTGCTTACAAACTTTTGAAAGAAGAAGGTGTGGTGGAAAAATGGGCTTGGAAAAAAGTGTGCAAACTTGAATTGAAACATCCGCTAGGGGTTGTTGCTCTCTTCAAGCCCTTCGTTAATAGGGAACAATTACCTGTTTATGGCGGTAATGAAACCATTCATCAATCCGGTTTCAAACTAGATAGCACAGGAACCTACCACGTGCACTTCGGTTCGCAAATGCGCATCATTCACGACTTCGCGAAAAATGAAAGCTGGAACATTACTCCTTCCGGACAAAGCGGACATCCGTTAAGTAAGCACTACCTCGATCAGGCAGAGCTTTATCGAACCAGACAATTCAGACACGAATGGAACGATTGGGAGAAAATCAAGACTTTCCCGAAGTTGCGCTTATCTTAGACCACTCAAAAAATAGCATATAAAATGAAGAGATTACTCATTGCTGCCTGTGCGCTTTTCATCGGAATAGCCGCAACAGCTCAAGAAAAGAAAAACTTAACGCTAGACGAATCTGTCCTTGGTCAATTCAGACAATTCTATCCAGAACAATTGCAATTGCAATGGATACCTGGCACCGATAGTCACGCTCGATTAAAAAACGACACGCTCTTCAGTCAAACAGTATCGGGCAAATCGAAACCAACAGTTGTGCTCACTCTTTCGCAAGTAAACAAAGCATTCCAAGAAGTTGGTGTGGAAGCAGCAGCAAGTATGCCGCGTTGGGAATGGATTTCCGCCAACGAACTGCACACTACAGCAACAGCATCAACGGTAATGAAGAAAACGGTTGAAGTACATTTCAACATAAAAAATAAAACAGCAACCGTTGTGAATGACTATGACTCAGATGCAGAGAACGTAGATTTTCACAACAAAGGAAACGTCGCTTTTACCAGAGGAAATAATCTCTACGTGAAGAGCGGTGCCGAAGAAAAACAAGTGACGTTTAATGTGGAAGGAATTGTAAGCGGACAAAGTATTTCTCGCAACGAATATGGCATTGCAAAAGGCACTTTTTGGTCGAAGGAAGGAAGCCGTTTGGCCTTCTATCAGAAAGACGAAAGCAACGTAACGCTATACCCGCTTATCAATTACAACACAACTCCTGCTAGCGTAAACAACATTCGTTATCCCATGGCCGGAGATCCTAGCGAAAAGATTAGTGTGGGTGTATACGATGTGAAAACTGGCAAGACCATTTTCCTTCAATTGAACAACGGAATTTTAAATGACACTTATTACGCGACCAACCTTTCATGGAGTCCGGATGAAAACTTCATTTTAATTGCTGAAATGAATCGCGCTACAACTACTTGCAGCTTGAATGTATACAGTGCCTTAACCGGAGAATTTATTCGAACAATCTTTACTGAAAACGATTCTCGTTGGGTTGAACCCGACCAAGCACCTTACTTCTTATCGAACACAACATTTTTGTGGTACACTTGGAAGAACGGATTCCACAATTACTATCTGTATGATTTAACTGGAAATTTAACCGCGCAAACAAATGCGAATTTCGAATTGCTTTCGATTTTGGGTGTAAGCGACGACAAGAAAACCATCTTCTTCGAAGGAACAGGAACAAACGCTACAGAACGTCACCTCTATTCTGCCCCTACTTCAACATTGAAATTAACAGCGCTTACAAACGAAGCAGGAACGCACGCATGCAAGGTTTCTTCAACAGGAAAATTTTTCATCGATCAATTCAGCTCACTCACCGTTCCGAATCGTGTATCTATTGTTCCTTGCGGAAAGGGAACGCCGAATGTTCTTTTGAAGTCAGAAGACAAGTTGAAGAACTACAACATTGGAACAACTGAAATCTTCACCATTAATGCAAACAACGGTACGCCTTTGTTTTGTCGTTTGATTAAGCCCTCGAACTTCGATCCGGAAAAACAATATCCTGCAGTAGTTTATGTATACAACGGTCCGCACGTTCAGTTGATCACGAATTCCTATTTGGGTGGAAGTTCTTTGTGGATGAACTATTTGGCAGAGCAAGGGTATTTGGTGTTCACTGTAGACGGACAAGGATCGGCGCATCGCGGAAAAGAGTTCGAGCAGGTGATTCACCGTCAATTGGGAACGCAAGAAATGGCAGACCAACTCGCAGGTGTTGAATGGTTGAAGAAACAGTCTTATGTAGACCCCGCGCGCATGGCGGTTCACGGATGGAGCTTCGGTGGATTCATGACTACCTCGCTTATGCTTCGTGCTCCGGGTACGTTCAAAGTAGGTGTTGCCGGCGGACCGGTTATCGACTGGCGCTTGTATGAGGTTATGTATACCGAGCGTTACATGGATACTCCGCAAGAAAACGCTGAAGGGTTCGACAGCAACAACTGCACGAAATACGTAGATCAACTTCAAGGAAAGTTGTTAATGATTCACGGCGCAGACGACAACGTGGTGGTTCTTCAACACAACATGCGCTTCTTGAAGGCGTGTGTGGACAAGAAAGTTCCGGTAGACTTTTTCGTTTACCCTGGACACGAACACAACGTTCGTGGAAAAGACCGTGTACATCTCATGAATAAAATCATCACTTACATCACCGATAATCTATAATTTCGGTCCCACTTATGAAAAACACATCACTTACTGAAAAGCACATAGCGCTTGGAGCGAAAATGGTTCCATTCGCAGGTTACAATATGCCCGTTCAATACGCGGGATTAATTCAAGAACATCATTGCGTTAGAAATGCAGTAGGTGTGTTCGACGTTAGTCACATGGGCGAGTTTTGGATCAGCGGTCCAAAGGCATTCGACCTTATTCAATACGCGACTTCAAACGACGTTTCGAAATTGTTCGACGGAAAAGTTCAGTACAGCTGTATGCCCAATGCTACAGGCGGAATTGTAGACGATCTTTTGGTTTATCGCGTAAACGAAGAAATGTATTTGTTGGTGGTGAACGCTTCGAACATTGACAAAGATTGGAACCATCTTTCTGAGTTAAACAAAGAATTCGGAGCAACCATGGTGAACAAATCTGAAGAGACTTCCTTGCTTGCTGTTCAAGGACCGAAGGCTGCTGAAGCACTTCAGTCATTAACAGACATGACGCTTAGCGACATGGAATACTACACCTTCAAAATCGGCACCTTCGCTGGCGTTGAAAATGTGGTTGTTTCAACAACCGGATATACCGGTGCGGGTGGATTCGAGATTTATTTCCCGAATGAAAACGCCAACGAAATGTGGGATAAGATTTTCGCAGCAGGCGCGCCACAAGGCATTGAGCCTATTGGTTTGGGTGCAAGAGATACCCTTCGTTTGGAAATGGGATTCTGCCTATACGGAAACGACATCAACGACACCACCTCTCCTTTGGAAGCAGGTTTGGGTTGGATCACAAAGTTCAGCGCTCCGTTTTTAAACTCAGAAAATTTAAAGGCTCAGAAAGAAGCTGGAGTAACGCGCAAGCTTGTTGCATTCGAAATGATCGACAGAGGTATTCCTCGACACGACTATGAAATTGGCGATGCAAACGGGAATGTTGTGGGTGTGGTAACCAGCGGAACACAAAGCCCAAGCTTGGAAAAAGCAATCGGATTGGGTTACGTGCCAACAGCTATGACTGCGCTTGGAACCGAGATTTTCATTTTAATTCGTGGAAAAGCATTGAAGGCTGTGGTTGTTTACCTTCCCTTCTTCAAGAAATAATTTCAATTTATGTTGAAATAGAAACGCCCTCCGAAGAGGGCGTTTTTTCTTTGTATATAATTGGAACTACAATCCCAATTTAGCCTTCAATTCATCCTTTGAAAGGAATCCCACGTTCGAGAACTTCATTTCGTTGTTTGAATAATATTTTAACGTTGGAAGAGCGTCTACGCCAAGCTCTTCGGCAATATTCGGATTCTGATCTACATCTATCGTTACAATCTTTAAGGAAGGATTTTCCTTCGCTAGCTCATTCAAAAACGGCTTCATTTTCTTGCAAGGCGCGCACCACTCTGCTGCAAAATCTACCAATACATTTCCACCCGAAACCAAATTCTTGTATTCGTCGGAAGTCATTCCACCGTTGGAACTCACCTTTCCAGAAACTACTGGTAGTCCTGCAGATTTCCATTTTAACATTCCACCTTGAAGTTCATAAACCTCGTTGTATCCTTGCTTACGCATGGCAGCAGCCGCGCTTGAACTTCTTCCACCACTAAGACAGTATACAAACACTGGTGCATTCTTATCAATAGCATCTATTCTGCGCTGAAAGTCGTTTCCATTCCAATTGGCAAGTAGGGCGCCTTCGATATATTCCTTGGCAAACTCTTCTTCAGATCTAACATCTAGCAAAACCGCATTCGGAGTGGCCTTCAGCTTTTCAGAAAATGACTTCGCGTCTAATACGGGGTTGCCTCCGTTAGAGGAGCAAGCGCTAAAGAAAAGCGCAACGAAAAGAAGTAATGTTGAATATTTCATAGTGCAAAAGTACAAAGAGACTTTCTTCTTTTGTGTGATAGGAATTACAAAGGCCGTTCCTATTACATTTGTAGTATGAAGTTATTCTCATTATTATTTGCTTTGCTTCTCACATCACTCAATGGTTTCGGCCAATGCGTGGTTATTAATGAAGTCATGGTGAATGCAGCAGGTGCATGTGACGGCAGCTGTACACCCAATACCGGAGAGTGGATAGAGCTCTACAACAATTGTCCGTTCACCGCGAATATTGAATGTTACATCATTACCGACGGCGACTTTTCTATTACTCTTCCCGCAGGAACCACTATACAGGGGAACGGTTACTTGGTAATTGGATCATCGAATTCAGGAGTGCCTGTTGATGTAAATATTGGCACATGCGGATGCACTACTGGTCCCGTTGCGCAAGTCGGAATCTTAACCAATAGCGCAGAGCAACTCATTCTTTATGACAACATAGGAACAATTATAGACGGCATTGTTTGGGGCGGTGGACAATGGAGTCAGCAGACTTCGTTTACCACGAATCCAATTGGTCCTTGTCCAACTTTAACCGTTCCTGTCCTTTCCGTTTTTAGTCAGATTCAAACAGTTCCTGCTCAGGCGAACAACGACGGATTAACAGTCTTCAGAAGTTGCGACGGTGTGAATCCGTGGGTTTCAGGAACCCTTCCTCCTTCTCCAGGCGCTTCGAACAACAGCGATGTGCCCGTAACCGCGGCCTTCAGTGTTTCTGAAAATAGTGTCTGCGAAGGTGATTGTGTTCAAATAACCAATACGTCTGCGGGGAATCCAGGTATATGGACTTGGATCGTTAACGGTACCCCAGATTTAACGCTAGACAGTATTGCTCCAACTATTTGTTACAATGCTCCAGGAGTTTATACCTATTCGCTTATTGCAAGCAATGGATGTTCTGCCGACACGCTAATCAATGGCGCAACCGTGAACGTTATTCCGTTGAGCACCTTGAATGTGACTCCAAATGTAGACGTTGTTATTTGCAACAATTCACCAACGGTCTTCAGTACTGCCAGTATATGCAGCACGTATCAATGGCAAATGAATGGTGTTGATCTTGCGGGAGAAATCTCAGATTCCTACACAGCAACAGCCGATGGCGTTTATTCGCTCACTTGTCCGAATGATATTTGTATTGCGCCAAGCGCTCCCGTTGAGTTAGACTATCAAAATTTCCAGATGTCGCTCTCTCCTGCTAGCACTACTTTGTGTATCGGAGATTCTCAGCAACTTACGCTCAGTGTGGTTAGCGACGGTCCGGCTGTGAACAACGAATGGACGTTAAATGGAAATGCGTTAACCTCCGGTCTCACCTCTTTTTTGGGTACTGAAGTGGGCACGTATGAAGTCATAAGCACCAACATAGACGGATGTTCATTTACCTCCTCGGCTGTTCTTATTAGTGCGAATAATAATCCGCTTATCACTATTCAGAACCTGACACAATCGGGATGTTGGGATGGACCAACTACCTTGGGAATTGATCCAACTTACTCGAACATTTTTTGGTACGATGGCTCTACCGA
Organism: uncultured Chryseobacterium sp.; assembly: GCA_964511555.1. Taxonomy (GTDB): domain Bacteria; phylum Bacteroidota; class Bacteroidia; order Flavobacteriales_D; family Sanyastnellaceae; genus CAIZGX01. The sequence goes on along the minus strand of CAZEFR010000029.1, from coordinate 1,360 downwards.
TTTCAGTATTGAATTGCTTTCCAATGCAACTGTGAGTGTTGCGGCGCTTGATCCGAACGGATGCGATGCTTCGGGCACCTATACCTTAGAACTTCCTGAATGCGCAAACCTTTTAGTGCCAAATATCTTCAGTCCAACCAACGACAATTTCAACGAAGTGTTTCAGTTGGTATTTGCAGGAGATGGAAGCACGACCGCTGTAGCGAATTACGCTATTCAGATTTTCAATCGCTGGGGAACACTGGTATTCGAATCTACAGATCCCGATAACAATTGGAACGGCACCATTAACGGAAATCCAGCTTCCACAGGCGTTTATTATTACGTTGTGAATGCTGAATACGCGAACGGAGAATCGATCTTATCACCCGAGCAGCGCAGCGGATGGTTTCAGTTGGTTCGTTAGAATCTGATGCTTGCGCCCAAGCGCACTCCGAAATAATTGTAGTAAACACCATCTAACACAGCGGCTCCTGAAGCTGAAAGTCTACCGTAATAGCGCATGTAGCTGTGCGCTAACAGGGCATGTATGTTTATCTGATTTTTTAGTTTCAAAGAAACTCCTGCCCCGTCGTTGAAGTCGAAAGACCCCACGCTTCCTTTGTGATAAGCAATGCCGGTTGAAACCATCACAAGCGGACTAATCTTTTTGGTAGGCATTAAGCGAGCACGAAGATCAAGCATGAAAGGAACAGAGAATCCGATATCGTCTGAATACCCCATTGCTCCAATACCAATTCCTGCGAAAGCCCAATTCTTGTAGCCGATACCATTGGCGGTATACACACCACCAAAGGAAGTAGCATTAGCAATTGTCTTCTTATCAATGACAGGGGCTCCTGTCCAAGGGTCGAAAACAGGCATACCTGTCGATGGATCAACACGAGGAACATCAATGGAAAATCCACCAACCTTTCCAACACCTAAACCCACCACACCTTCACTCACCGACTCGAAATAGAAATCGCCATAGGACTTCTCTGCTTTCGGCGCTGGTCTGGTATTTATATCCGCTGCGCTTAACTCTGCCGGCTTTGAAGTGTTATTGTTGTTGGCATCAAGCACAATGTATTCAATGTCGTTAAACGGAATATCAACCACAGCGTTGATTGAAATTTCTATGGTGAAAGACTCTTGTGGTTTGTACCCCACAATGCGTGCGGTAAGCACGTCGCCGTTTTTCAAATAAATTTTAGACTTTCTTGTTTCCTGTGCTATACTAGCAACAGAAAGGAAACAAGCGAAAAGGATTAGAATGGCTTTGTTCATGTTCCAAATATAAAACGAAAAACTCTAAAGAGTTTAGAATGTCCTGCGGACGAATGCTTACAGCGAATGTCCTGCGGACGAATGCTTACAG
>CAZEFR010000028.1:0-30810 GCA_964511555.1 uncultured Chryseobacterium sp. | reverse complement strand
GTTTATTGCGATTGCAATGTTTATTTCTTCAAAAGAGCGGTGTCTTTCCAACTGAAATAATATTCAACTTGCAGGTAGTGAAACCTTTGTTGGAAATACAAAATCTCAGTGTGGCCTTCAACAGCAGAATTGTTGTAAATGCCTTGTCCTATGCGCTTTTTCCAGGAAAGATAACGGCGGTGGTTGGTGAATCTGGAAGTGGAAAATCGGTAACCGCCATGTCGTTGCTCGGTCTACTTCCAACAAAAAATTTATCGTTTCCTTCCGGAGAGATTTTTCTTTCGGGCGAATTATTGGGTTCGGAAGATCGTGCCGTGAAGCCCACAGACGAAGTCTTGGTTTCGCTGCGCGGAAAGAAGATTGCTGTGATTTTTCAAGAGCCCATGACGGCGCTCAATCCGGCAATGACTTGTCAGCAGCAAATGGAGGAATGCCTTCAACATGAAAAAAAAGAAACTCGAAAAAGCAAAGTGCTGTCTTTGTTAGAAGAGGTTGAAATGCCAGATCCAGCAGGCGCGTTGAAAAAATATCCGCATGAGTTTTCCGGCGGACAACGTCAACGTATCATGATAGCCATGGCCTTGGCTTCCGAGCCTATGCTGCTTATAGCAGATGAGCCAACGACTGCCTTGGACCCTTCGGTACAAGCGTCGATTTTAGAGTTAATCAAAAAGCTCAAAGACCAACGAAACATGTCGGTGCTGTTCATCTCTCACGACTTACATGTGGTGAAGGAAATGGCCGATTCCATTGTGGTGATGAAGGCTGGAAACGCCGTTGAACAGGGCGATTCAGCTGCTGTGTTGAACGCGCCACAACACGAATACACAAAGGGATTACTTGCTTGCAGACCCACAAAAAATTCAAAGGGCAAGAGTTTAATTACGTTGGGAAATGATCAGGCGGAAAAGCAGTATTCCTTTTCCACCAATGAAAATATTTTATTGCGGGTTGAAGGGTTGACGAAGATTTATCCGGGACAAACAACTCCTGCTGTGAATCATGTTTCCTTCGAAATAAAACAGGGTGAAACCCTTGGTTTAATTGGCGAAAGTGGATGTGGAAAGACTTCGCTTAGCCGCATGCTTATGGGACTTCTTGCGCCTTCAAGCGGAAAGGTTTGGTTCGAAGCGGAACAACTAATTGGCGGTGATAATTCCTTTCCGAATAAATTTCGAAGAGACATTCAGATGGTGTTTCAAGACCCGTTTGCTTCGTTAAATCCGAAGTTGAAAATTGAAGACATGCTCCTCGAACCCTTGCACATTCATAAAATAGGAAGTACAAATTCGGAACGAAAAAAGCGCGTTGAATATTTATTGAATGCCGTTGGAATGCCCGCCGATAGCGCTCAGCGTTATGCACACAATTTTTCTGGCGGACAGCGTCAGCGTATAGTCATAGCTCGCGCCTTGGCGACTAATCCGAAGTTAATTATCTGCGATGAAGCCGTTGCGGCGCTCGATGTTTCTGTTCAAGCGCAAGTGTTGAATTTGTTGAATGATTTGAAGGAAGAATTCGGTTTGACGTATTTGTTTATTTCTCACGATATGCCGGTGGTCTATCACATGAGTAACAATGTTCTGGTTATGCGGAAGGGCGAGTTGGTGGAATCAGGAGGTGTAGACGACGTTTTTCTTCATCCGAGAGACAGCTATACACAACGTCTTATGGCTATCTCAGCACTTGAGTGACGAACATCACAGCAACTCGAGAAAGAGACGTACTATCTTCGCTTCATGGAATTAATGATTGCCCTTGGATTTTTCGGAGCCCTGCTCATGGGCTTCGTGTTGGGCGTGCTTGGTGGCGGTGGCGCCATTCTTACCATTCCTATTTTGGTTTATTTGTTTGGATTCGATTTGCGATCTGCTGTTGTTTCTTCCTACGCCATCTTGTTTTTCAGTTCCATTGTTGGCGGAATTCAAAGTCGCAAAGAAATTGAATGGCGCTTGGCCCTGCTGTTTGCGGCGGTTTCCATGGTCTTTATAGCGTTAACTAAATTCTTTGTGCTACCAATTTTACCCAAAGAATTTTTTGTTTTCGGTGGGAAGGTTTCAACACAAAGCATCTTGCTTTTGATGTTTGTGACCATCATGTTCATTGTCGCTTACAAATTGCTTAATCCGAAGAAAGCCAAGGGCAAGGGACTTGTTTCATTAGCCCTGAACGCCGCTGTTGTAGGTGTGTTGGGGTCGCTCATTGGCGTAGGAGGAGGATTCTTAATTGTTCCTGCTATTTATGCTTACCGCAACACCACCATGTCTGCGGCCATAGCTTCGACGTTTGTCGTTATTACTTTGAACTCGGCTTCCGGATTAGCCGTGTCTTATTCGGAATTGAACACCCTGAATTTTTCCATCTTAATACCCTTCCTATCCTTGGCTGTTGTGGGTGTTGTAATTGGAACTTTACTCTCTAAAAAATGGTCCGATGCGATTTTGCGAAAGTCCTTCGTTGTACTTTTGCTGGCCGTGGGAACGTATATGTTAACGAAAGAATTAATTGAAATACTATGAAAATTGAACAGATTTACACCGGTTGTTTAGCGCAAGGCGCCTACTACATCGAAAGCAACGGAGAGGCGGTTATTATTGATCCGCTTCGCGATACGAAAGCATACACAGATAGAGCGAACGCTTCAGGCGCGAAGATCAAATACATTTTGGAAACGCATTTTCATGCTGACTTTGTAAGCGGACATTTAGATCTTCAAGTATACACGGGAGCAACCATTGTTTTCGGTCCGAACGCGAAGACTGAATTCATTTCGCACATTGCAACCGACGGAGAAATTCTTCACGTTGGAAATTGCACCATTGAAGTATTGCATACACCCGGACATACCATGGAGAGCACGTGTTATTTGCTTCGCGATGAAAACGGAAAGCAAGTAGCGGTGTTTACAGGAGACACGTTGTTTATTGGAGATGTTGGAAGACCCGATTTGGCGCAAAAGTCAGGTGAATTGACGAAAGAAGATTTAGCCGGATATTTATACGACAGTTTGAGAAACAAATTAATGCCGTTGGAAAACGACATTACGGTTTATCCTGCACACGGCGCTGGTTCTGCATGTGGAAAGAACATGAGCAAAGAAACCTTCGATACGCTGGGCAATCAGAAGAAAGTGAATTACGCGTTGCAAGACATGACGAAGGAAGCATTTATTCAGGAAGTTACCTCTGGATTGTTGCCTCCTCCGTTTTATTTCCCAGAGAATGTGGCAATGAATAAGAAAGGTGTTTCTTCGTTGGAGGGTGTCGTTCAAAATTCTTTGAAGCCCTTGTCTGTTGAAGCTTTCACGGTGTTAATGGAAGATGAGAGTGTTTTGATTTTAGATGTGCGCGGAGCTCAAGTTTTTTGCAAAGGATTTGTACCAGGTTCTGTGAATATTGGATTGAAGGGCGATTTCGCGCCGTGGGTTGGGACGTTAATTACAGACATGAAGCAACGCATTGCGTTGGTTACAGAGCCGGGCCAGGAAGAAGAGGCTGTAACGCGTCTAGCACGCGTGGGTTATGACGGTGTAATTGGATATTTAGAAGGTGGATTCGAGTCGTGGGACAAATCAGGAAACGAAATTGATCAGATTGAAAGCATTTCTGCCGAGCAGTTTGAAGAGTTGGCTTCCGATAAAAAAGTGAATACAATCGATGTACGCAAGCCAACTGAATTTCAATCAGAACACTTGGAAACTGCAACTAGCGCGCCTCTTCACGAATTGAATCAGCACATGAGTGCCTTCAAAACAGGAGAGAACAATTACATTCATTGTGCAGGAGGGTACCGTAGCATGATTGCAGCAAGTATTTTGAAAAGCCGCGGAATTCACAATGTCATTGATATTGCAGGTGGTTTTAACGCTATTTCTAAGACCACTTTACCGAAAACCAATTTCGTTTGTCCGAGTACGCTATAACCTTGTGTTTGTCGTATATTTGTGCATCTAAAAATTAAGTCATGGGAAAATTAGGTTGGCCAGAGATTCTTTTAATTCTAGCGGTAGTAATGTTGTTGTTTGGTGGAAAGAAAATTCCAGAAATGATGCGCGGTCTAGGTAAAGGAATGAAGGAATTCAAAGACGCTAGCAAAGGCGAAGGTTCTTCTTCAACTCCTTCAGAGACTGACAAAATCGAGAATAAATAACATCTATTTCCAATGGTGTTTCATTCGTTGAAGGAAGTTCAAACTGAGCTTTCCTCAAAATCCGTTTCTTTAAAAAACGTTGTTTCGCAGTACCTTCAGAACATTGAAGCGCGCATGAATTTGAACGCGTTCTTGGAAGTTTGGGGTGACGAGGCTTTAGAACAGGCCGAGCTAATTCAACAAAAAATAAACAATGGAACCGCGGGCAAACTTGCGGGAATGGTCATTGCCATTAAAGATAACATCTGTTATAAAAATCATAAAGTATCTGCCTCTTCCAAAATCCTCGAAGGATTTGAATCGTTGTACAGCGCAACTGTTGTAGAGCGCATTCTAGCAGAAGATGCAATTATAATTGGAAGATTGAATTGCGACGAGTTCGCAATGGGGTCTTCCAACGAAACATCTTATTACGGTCCGGTTAAAAATCCGTTGAATGAAAACTGTGTACCTGGGGGATCTTCGGGAGGCGCATCGGCTGCAGTGGCGGCCGATTTTTGTTTAGCTGCACTGGGCAGCGACACGGGAGGATCTATTCGTCAGCCCGCCTCATTCACTGGTATTGTGGGCATGAAACCTACGTACGGAGCGGTTTCTAGATATGGGCTTATTGCATATGCATCGAGCTTCGATCAGATTGGTCCAATGACTAAGTGTGTTGAAGATGCGGAAGTTTTGCTTCAGGTTATTGGAGGACCGGATGCTTACGACAGCACCACGTTGTTGGAAAAACTTCCAAACGTTATACAGAAAGAAGAGAAACCAAAGATTGCATTTTTGAAGGAGGCTCTTGAGAGTGAGGCGGTTAATCCGGAAATAAGAGCACGTTTAAATGAGATTTTAGAAAAATTGAAATCGGAAGGATATGTGGTTGAACCCATCTCTTTCCCGTATTTAGATTATATGGTTCCGGCTTATTACGTGCTAACAACAGCAGAAGCATCTTCTAATTTAGCTCGTTTCGACGGGATAAACTACGGTTATCGGAGCAAGGAAGCAAAGGGTATAGATGACACTTACAGAAAGAGCAGAACGGAAGGATTTGGTCGTGAAGTGAAGCGAAGAATTTTATTGGGATCGTTCGTGTTGAGTTCAGGATATATAGATGCCTATTACGGCACAGGACAGCGGGTAAGACGGTTGTTGCAGGAAAAAACCAAGGCTATTTTCGATCAATACGATTTTTTACTTTCTCCAACGTGCACGGATGTTGCGTTTGAGTTCGGCGCAAAATCGAAAGATCCGATTTCCATGTATATGCAAGATATTTTTACGGTTCATGCAAATCTGACGGGTAACCCCGCTATCTCCATTCCATGTGGAAAAGAATCGAAAACGGGCTTGCCTTTTGGTGTACAAGTAACCGCTCGACACAAGGAGGATAACAACTTGTTCGCGTTTTCTAAAAAACTGGAATCGTTGTTTTTCTAGTTCTCGCAAGTTTTTCCCTAACAGAGTGTTCACACTTGTGTTTTTCTAAGATTGGAAATAGCCTATTTTTTTCGGAAATTGTAACCGAAATTAATGGGCAATAAACCAGTTAGAATGGGGTTGTTCTTTTATAAAGGGAAATCATGAAAAAATTAGTTACAGCATTACTGGGCGTTCTTTCGGTTTGGAACGTATTAGCCTTGGACTTTCCAAAGGACACGTTACAAGACCGTCAGGTGGCGGGATTGAAGAAAGAGGAGATAGACGAAATAGACAGAATGTTGGTTGCAAGTTACCTGAACCATTTCTGTTTTTCTGCTGATCCAGATATTCAGAACGCGTATGACTACCCTGCAGACCTTGTTCCAAATTTCCCGGAAGAACTCACCCGCGAACGCATGCAAGTTCTTGATCGTGAAAGTCCTTTCGATTTGGTATACAATGAAAATGTAAGAGACTTCATTGCTCTCTATTCAGTAAGAAGAAGAGACGTTACAGCGAAGGTTTTGGGTCTTTCTCAATTGTACTTTCCGTTAATTGAAGACGCGCTAGCGAAATACAACATTCCCTTGGAGCTGAAATACCTTGCAATTGTTGAATCTGCCCTTAATCCAACGGCCATCTCTAGAGCCGGAGCTGCGGGGTTGTGGCAGTTTATGCCGGGCACGGGAAAGATGTACGGACTAGATATAACAAGCTATCAAGATGATCGTTTCGACCCAATTAAAGAAACAGAAGCGGCATGTAAATATTTACGTTTCTTATACAACACTTTCGGCGATTGGAATTTGGCATTAGCCGCCTACAATAGCGGTCCCGGCAACGTAAATAAAGCCATTCGTCGCGCCAACGGCAAGAAAGATTTTTGGGCCATCAAGCAGTATCTTCCCAAAGAAACACAAGGCTATGTGCCGGCTTTCATAGCGGTGAACTACATTATGAACTACTCTACGGAGCACAACATCTTTCCGAAGAAGGCCTCTATTTCTTATTTCGAAACAGACACCATTCATGTAACAGGAAGAGTAGATTTCGACATTGTTTCTGAAAAACTAAATCTACCCATTGAAGAAATTACTTACTTAAACGGAACGTATAAATTGAAAGAAATTCCTGATAATGGCAAGAAGCATTACATTATGTTACCAGTAGAGAAAATCGGAGATTTTCTTACGCATGAAAAGGATATTTATTTAGCAAGTGAAGTGAAAAAACCAGAGCCAGAACCAGTTGTTGTAGACACAGCTTCAGCAGGCGGTCAGGCAGATCAGACAACAAAAGTGGTGTGGGAAGATCAGTGGAAAACTCACAAGGTGAAGAAAGGAGAAACACTTAAGAGCGTTTCAACGAAGTATGGAGTGACCTCCTCAGACATTAAAAAGTGGAACAAATTGAAGACTTCTACTTTAAAAATCGGACAAAACCTAAAGGTTAAGGTCAAGGTTAAAAAGACAATAACAATTCCTAAAGTAACCGAAACGGCAGACACAACAACGGTTAAGCCGAAAGTAGCACCGCCGGTGGAAACTCCTAAACCAGCTGCGCCAAAGCCAGCTGCGCCAAAGGAAGAGTATGTTTATTACACCGTTAAGTCAGGCGACAGCCTTTCAGGAATTGCCGCAAAGAACAAGGTTTCGGTTGACTCTATTGTGAAATTAAACAAGGGGTTGAATCCAAACAAAATACAAATAGGACAGAAAATTAAAATCAAAAAGAAATGATAAAAGAAGGAGCCACCATTGAGGTGAATTACGAACTTTTCATCGATGATGAAAACGGAGAATTGGTAGAAACCACTCAGGATCATGGTCCAATGAAATTTACCTTCAAGGTAGATCCAATGATTGAAGGTTTTGAGAAAGGCTTGGAGGGTTTGAATGTTGGTGATGAATTCCGCATTAGTATTCCATGTGCAGAAGCATACGGAGAGGAGCAAGAGGAGTATTTCATGGAATTCCCGAAGTCTGATTTTATGGAAGAAGACGGAGAGTTTGACGAGGAACTTTTTGCTGTGGGAGAGGTTATTCCAATGGAAACTCCAGAAGGACATCATGTACAAGGTGTTGTTGAGGAAGTTCGGTTGAACACAATTGTAATCGATTTCAACCATCCTTTAGCTGGAGAGAACTTATTCTTCAAGGGACACGTAGTTTCGGTATCGTAAAGAAATGCAATTCGTTCGCACTTCGGCCAGCAGCATATCACGCATCTCTGCATTTGCAGGATCTACGTTGGTATTGCTTATGGTTGGAATATTCTTAGTGTTCTATTTGGTGGCATTGCAGGTTTCAGATCACATTCGATCACAGTTTACCGTGCAATTGCTCTTGAACGAGGAAGTCAGCGAAGAACAAATATTAAGTTTTAAGAAGGAAATCGAGGGAGGCGGTATCGCCTCCCAGGTTTCTTACACATCAAGTGAACAAGCTGAGGCTGAATACAGCAAAGAGATCGGGGAAGATTTCGTTCAAGTTCTGGGATACAATCCGCTTCCTGCTTCAATTGACGTTCAGATAAATCCGGAAAAGGCAGATGGTCCTACGGTAGATGCTTTCGTGGAGTCATGCAAGCAGAATTCAATTATTAAAGATGTTGGATACGAGAAAACTCTTCTTCAATCGGTGAATGAGAACATCTCGAAATGGGGTGCCATTATTGGTGGAATCGTCATTTTGTTCTTAATCATTTCAGCTTTCATTATCATGAATACGGTTGAATTGGCCATTTCTTCCCAGCGCCTTATTATTCGAAGTATGCAGTTAGTGGGCGCAACCCCGTGGTTTATTAAACGCCCATTCCTTTGGCAAAGTCTTAAAAACGCTTTGCTTTCTTCCACCTTAGCCTGGTTATCGATATCATTAATTCTCTATTTCAATCAACAATCGCTAGAAGATATTATTGAAATTTTATTAGACGGCGGTGGTTTTTGGAAGTTGGGTGCGTTACTTATTTCTTTGAGCGTTTTAGTTGGTGTTGCAAGCACGTACATTACTGTAAGCCGCTTCGTTCGTGCGAAATTGCATCAGATGTATTAATACCGATGATGTCTCGAAATAGCCCGAAACAACAACAACGACAACCGAAAACAGAAGTCTAAAAACAAAGTGGCGTTCTTTCGTTATACTTGTTCAACGTTAACGAAAGATGAAGATTTTGAAGCATTGTTCGGAATTGAGCAAACTTCCTTATTTTCGTTGCCCGAATAAAAACAGAAAATTAATTTAACAGTCATGAACAAAAAAGCAAGTCCTACAGTTAAGCAAGAAAACGGCTTTAACTTCAGTTCAATTTTTCCTTACATCGCAATTCCAATTGCTTTGTTAACCGGTTGGGCATTATTCACCTTTGTATTGGGTGATACTGCAAACTTTGAAGGCGGAGATCCTATAAAAGGTCACCCACTGAATGTTTTAGGAACCGTTCACAAGGGTGGATTCATTGTACCGATTCTTATTGCGGTTAACTTAATTGTTATTATTTTCTTTATTGAGCGTTTCATTAGCATCATGATTGCTAAAGGAAAAGGAAGCATCTCTGGTTTCGTGAAGAACGTACGCAAAATGTTAGCGAATGGCGATATCAATGGCGCACTTGCAGCTTGTGATGCTCAGAAAGGTTCTGTAGCGGCAGTATTGCGTGCAGGTTTGTTGAAGTATAAGGATATGTCAGAAGACACCACACTTGACAAAGAAGCTAAAGTAACGGCTATCAAACAAGAGTTGGAAGAAGCTACTGCTTTAGAGCTGCCAATGTTATCGAAGAATTTGGTTGTTCTTTCGACTTGCGGATCACTAGGCGTACTTGTAGGTCTTTTGGGAACTGTAAAAGGTATGATCTCTTCGTTCGAAGCAATGGCAACTGCTGGTGCTCCTGACGCAACGGCTCTTTCATTGGGTATCTCTGAAGCCTTGATTAATACCTTCTTGGGTATCATGGCATCTGCACTTGCAATTATCCTTTACAACTTCTTCAATACGCGTATTGATAGTATGACATTCGCAATGGACGAAGCTAACTTCACGGTTACGCAAACATTCGCTTCAAAGCACTAATTCAAGTTTTTACTTAATTCTAAATATTTAAGAATATGCCGAAACTCAAGATGCCCAAAAGCGCTCCTAGCTTGGATATGACGCCTATGGTTGACCTTGGTTTCTTGTTGGTAACATTCTTTATTCTCACCGCGAAGTTTCGTCCAAATGAACCTGTAATTGTTGACGTTCCTGCTGCAACATCTGAATTGTTGTTACCAGAGAAGGTTATGCAAATTACGGTTGACGACAAGGGAAGAGTTTTCTTTGACCTTGCTGGAAAGGACATTCGCAGAGAAATGTTAAATCGAATGGTTCAAAGACATCCGGAACTAAAACTTACCGAAGATGAAGCACGCAAGTTCGCTTTACTAGGTATGTGCGGAATGCCAATGAGCAACCTGAGTCAGTACTTAAGTGCCGACGAAAAGACAAGAGCAGCACTTGACGCACAAACCCCTGGCATCCCAACCGATTCCATTAATGGTGAATTGGGAGATTGGATACAGAGCGGTTACGAAGCATTTATGGCCGATGCCGAAAAACGAGGTTTAGAACCGAAAGACATCAAAGGCGATAATGCATTACGTTACGCAATTAAAGCAGATGGAACCACGGACTACGAAAAGGTAGAGCAAGTGATTGACGTGTTCCGCGACAAGCAAATTTTCCAATTTAACATGGTGACTACTTTGGAATCTGGTTCCAAATAATGCAACCGTATAGAACAAACATGTTATGGCAGAAATAATAGAAGGTGGTGGTGGCCACGAAAAAGGTGGGAAAAAGAGACCCAAGAAAAGCCCGGTGCGCATGGACATGACGCCCATGGTTGACTTGGCGTTCCTTCTCTTGACCTTCTTCATCTTGGCAACCTCACTGAGCAAACCAAAGACCCTTGAGATTGTTTACCCGAAAGAGGTAGATAGAAAAGAGGATCAAACACAGTTAGACGACGATCTAGCAACAACCATTGTTGTAGGTGAAACCGATGATCAAGTTTTTTACTATCATGGAAAATTTCGAAAGGACACCACAAAATTGGAGCCGTCAGATTTCTCTAAAGATGGTTTACGCGTCATGTTACTAGAAAGAAATAAAAAAGTAATAGAACGTGTGAATGCTTTGAAAGATCAACAAAGAGAAGAGTTAAAGAAGAGCTCTTCGCGTGAAGAAGATGAGAAAATCAATCTTCGATTTAAAGATTTGATTTCTGATGCAACAAACGATTCTCTTGCTCCGTTCGTTATTGTAAAGACAATGCCTACCACTAAGTGGAAGAATGTTGTTAATGCAATTGATGAATTGAATATTACTAACGTGAAGAAACGTGCAATCATGGACATGGAAGCACGTGAAGCATTACTCTTCCTTACCCCAGAGAAAGTAGCAGAGTTAAAATTGAAATGAACGATTGATGTGTAGGCCTGTACTGCACGTTATAAAAGCAAACCAATATGTCAGCAATAACTGATTTTCTTAGCAACCATTCAGACCTAGTGGCAGTAGCTACAGCCGCGGCTGTTGTTACGTTCCTTGGTTTTGAAGCGGGCTGGAATAGCATTATGGCACCGGAACGTAATGAGCAGGTATTTGAAAACAAAAACAAGGCTTATGGAGCGTATAGAATACGATCTATATACGGAAGCGTACTAGCCATTGCGGTGTTTTCAGGTGTTTTCTTAGTATCGGCTGCGTTAATTGCTCCAGTCATTTTAGCCAAAGGCGAAAAAAAGGAGAAAGAGGTGAAGGTGGAAATGAACGCAGAGATGATTGCACCTCCGCCAACAGATCCGAACGAGCCGCCCCCGCCCCCCCCCCCCCCCCCGCGCCCCCCCCCCCCCCCCCCCCCCCGCCCAGGGGGCGTCAAATTCAATTTACTTCAATTGTTATTGAAGAGAATGTAGAGACCCCTCCGCCTTCTCAAGATAAACTGAAGGATGAAAGAATTGCTGACGAAACTACGGAAGGAGAAGACGGCCCAATGGGACCATCGGATGCGATTGCGGTTTATACCCCAGTTGATAACAAAAACGATAAAGCAGAAGCTCCGTTAACTTTTGTTCAGGAGATGCCAGCTTACCCAGGTGGAGAGAAAGCGTTGTATGAATTTTTATACAACAATATTTCCTACCCCGAACAAGAAAAGTCACAGAACATTGAAGGAACGGTATTCGTAAACTTCGTTGTTGAAAAAGACGGAAGACCTTCTAACTTCACGGTAACACGTGGTGTCGAAGGAGGAAAAGGATTGGATAGAGAAGCATTAGCTGCTTGTAAGAAACTAGGTAAGTTCAACCCGGGAAAACAGAACGGAGTGGCTCAGCGTGTATTCTTAACTATTCCGATTAAATTTACGCTAGCAGATAATTAATCGCTAAATACTTTGTGAAAAGGGTTGGCTTCGGCCGACCCTTTTTTATTTTTGAATACGATGTTACCCTTCCACACAGATAGTAAAGAAGCGGGCCTAGATGAAGCCGGAAGAGGCTGCCTAGCGGGCCCTGTGGTTGCTGCAGCTGTCATTCTTCCTGAAGGGTTTTCGCATCCTTGGCTGAACGATTCGAAGCAAATGAGTAAGAAGCATCGCGATGAATTACGCGGCATAATAGAGCGGGAAGCCGTTGCTTGGAACGTGCAGTTTGTTTCTCCGCAAGAAATAGATCAATTGAATATTCTTCGCGCGTCAATAACTGCAATGCAACGCGCAACAATTGATTTGAAGATTAAGCCAACACATCTCTTGGTAGATGGCAATCGATTTTATGCGTTGGATGGATATACTCATACTTGCATGATTAAAGGCGATGCGCGCTTTTTAAACATTGCTGCTGCCTCTGTTTTAGCAAAGACTCATCGAGATGAATTTATGTTGAAGCTGCACGAGAAATTTCCTCATTATGCATGGGATAGAAATATGGGATATCCAACGAAGGCCCACCGAGCAGCCATTTCGGAATTCGGCCCATGTGAGCACCACCGAATGACCTTCGCTCTTTTGCCTAGACAGTTGCAAATAGAAGCGCTTTGATGCCTATTTTCGCACAATGCAGTTAAGGGCTGAAAATATTCAAAAGATTTACGGAAAGCGAACCGTTGTAAAAGACGTTTCGTTTCATGTTGAACAAGGAGAAATCGTTGGATTGCTTGGCCCGAATGGAGCGGGTAAAACAACAAGCTTCTATATGGTAACCGGTCTAATTCAACCCAATCAAGGTAAGGTTTTACTTGATGATACTGAGATAACGCATATGCCCATGTTCAAGCGTGCGAAGATGGGTGTGGGCTATTTACCCCAAGAAGCGTCAATTTTTCGCTCATTATCTGTTGAAGATAACATTAAGGCGGTGCTCGAATTAACAGAGCTCTCGAAGAAGGAACAGTCAGATAAGTTAGAAGCGTTGTTAGAAGAATTTGGACTCGCGGAAAGAAGAAAATACATTGGACACCACCTCAGTGGAGGCGAGCGCAGAAGAACAGAGATTGCACGCGCCTTAGCTACAGACCCGAAGTTTATTTTGTTAGATGAGCCCTTTGCAGGCGTTGACCCCATTGCGGTTGAAGACATTCAGCGAATTGTTTGGAAGCTGAAAGAACGCAACATTGGAATACTAATTACCGACCATAATGTGCAAGAGACGTTGACGATTACCGATCGCGCATACCTCTTGTACGACGGTAATATTTTGAAGTCGGGAAGCGCCGAGGAATTGGCTTCAGATGAGCAAGTGCGTCGTGTTTATTTGGGACAAAACTTTGTCTTAAGAGCAAGAAAAGATTAAGCCCCCGAGAATCTCGAGGGCTTCATTATTCTTAATGGAAGAATTACTTCGCGCTGTTGTAGCGAGCTTCAACCACTTCCCAATTAATTACATTGAAAAAAGCTTGAATGTAATCTGGACGTCTGTTCTGATAGTTCAGGTAGTACGCGTGTTCCCAAACGTCTAAGCCTAAAATTGGAAATCCAGAGCAGCCAACTCCTGGCATCAACGGATTGTCTTGATTTGGTGTTGAGCACACTTCGAGTTTTCCGTCTTTCACACACAACCAAGCCCAGCCTGAACCGAAGCGAGTCATTGCGGCTTTCACGAAAAGCTCTTTGAAAGCTTCGAATGATCCGAAATCCGCGTTAATTGAGGCTTCCATAGTTGAAGTAACCTTTCCGCCATTTGGTGAAAGAAGTTCCCAAAATAGGTTGTGATTGTAGAATCCACCGCCGTTATTTCTAACTGCAGCATTGTCGAAACCTTTCACCATAACTTCTTCGATAGAAAGATTTTCTAAATCGGTTCCAGCAATAGCGTTGTTTAGGTTTGTAGTGTATGCAGCGTGATGCTTACTGTGATGAATTTCCATCGTACGCGCATCGATGTGCGGCTCAAGTGCGTCGTATGCGTACGGTAAATTTGGTAGTTCGAATGACATAATTATTTTTTTGCGAAATTAACTCAAAACATACGGCACAAAAAAATTCTTATCAATTCGTTAGAAAGCTTGGCTCACGCTTATCTTTGTTGCTTAACCAAGCGTTTTTACTAACCGTTATTAAAGAAGGAACATCATGGGACTTTTTAGTTTCCTAACACAAGAAATTGCCATTGACTTAGGCACCGCGAATACCATCATTATCATGAACGATAAAGTGGTTGTAGATGAACCATCTATTATAGCGCGTGATCGCGTGTCTGGTAGAACAGTGGCTGTAGGCCGCCTGGCTCAGCAAATGCACGGGAAAACGCACGAGAATATAAAAACAATTCGTCCGTTGAAAGACGGTGTAATTGCAGATTTCCACGCTGCAGAGGATATGATCAAAGGGTTAATCAAAATGATTAACAAAGGCGGAAAAATGTTTCAGCCTTCATTGAGAATGGTAATTTGTATTCCATCGGGTATTACTGAAGTTGAAAAGCGTGCGGTAAAAGATTCTGCCGAGCATGCAGGTGCAAAAGAAGTTTATTTGATTCACGAGCCAATGGCTGCGGCAATTGGTATTGGTGTAGACGTTGAAGAACCAATGGGTAATATGATTATCGATATCGGAGGTGGTACTTCTGAAATTGCAGTAATCGCATTAGGTGGAATTGTAACAGATAAAAATATTCGTGTGGCCGGAGATGAGCTTACTCAAGACATCGAAGATTACATGCGTCGTCATCACAACATTTTAATTGGAGAGCGCACAGCAGAGCAAATTAAAATTGAAGTAGGTGCTGCCATTGACGATTTAGAGAATCCACCAGCTGACTACAGTGTTCGCGGTCGCGACTTGGTAACCGGTGTTCCGAAAGAAATCATGGTTTCTTACAAAGAGATTGCTCACGCATTGAACAAGTCAATTTCAAAAATTGAAGAGGCAATCATGAGTTGTTTGGAAAATACTCCTCCTGAATTATCTGCAGATATTTTCAAAACAGGTATTTATTTAGCGGGTGGTGGTGCATTGCTTCGCGGATTAGATGTGCGAATTAATCGCAAAACGAAATTACCTGTTCACGTAGCAGACGACCCGTTACGCGCAGTGGCTAGAGGCACAGGTATTGCGTTGAAGAACATCAATCGCTTCCAATTCTTAATGCGCGAGTAATTCGTTAATACGAAAGCAGAATGGGTAATTTATTAGCACTCTTGCAACGATTTCACGTGCTGCTGTTATTTCTTGTGCTTCAAGTGTTCTCCTTGACCATTTTGTTTTCAGAAAATAATTTTCACAGAAAAGAATTCATTCGTCACAGTTCAGACTTTGCGGGCTATATTTATTCGAAACGAGATGAATTCACAAGCTACTTGAGGCTTGCCGAAATAAATGATCAACTGGCCATTGAAAACGCAAACCTACGCAGTCTGCTTCCCGAAAATTACATTAGCTCAGACACCGCATCGTATAAAGCGGAAGGTGTTCGACAACAATACACCTACACACCAGCGAAGGTGGTGAACGCAACGGTAAGTAGAAAACGAAATTACTTAACGCTAAACAAAGGATACGCCGAAGGAGTAGGTCTTGAAATGGGTGTTATTGCAAATGGCAGTATCGTTGGAATAGTGAGCAGCGTAAGTAAGAATTTTTCTATAGTTATGCCGGTTTTACACACGAAATTTCAGGGGTCGGTGAAGATGAAAGGAACCGGCGAATTTGGAATTTTAGAATGGTTGGGCGGAGACCCTTTGTTTGCATTTGTGAAGGAAATTCCGAAGCACGTGTACATAAACGTCGGAGACACCGTTGTTACTACTGGTTTTTCAAGTCATTTTCCCGAGGGAATGCTAATAGGAAGTGTAGATGCTTTGGAAGACAAGCCAGAAGAGAATTTCCATCGCGTGAAGGTGAGATTAGCCACAGATTACCGGAAGGTAGCGTGGGTACAGGTAGTTAAGAATCTTCAAAAAATGGAAATTGACTCTCTTCAACAACAACAAACAATGGCAGACGGAGGAGAAGAATGATGAACTATTTGCGCATATTTTTATTTGTGCTTTTGCAAGCCTTAGTGGTGAGCAGAATTCAGTTGTTCGACGGATTGGTTCTTCCATTTATTTACATTTTCAGTTTGCTCATGTTTCCGTTTGATACACCGAGATGGCTTTTACTGGTGGTCGGATTTTTTACCGGAGTGCTCATGGATCTTTTCACAGGACCTCCCGGACTTCACACTTCGGCTTGCGTGCTTCTCGCTTTTTTGCAACCACGTGTTCAAGGTATGCTTTCGCCTCGAGAGGGTTATGATTCGAATCTTAAACCCACGATTCACAGAATGGGATTAACTTGGTATGTCACGTATGCAGGAATACTCACATTGGTGCACCACACCTGGCTTATCTTTTTTGAATTTTTAAGATGGGACAAATTCTTCTTTCAGTTGTTTCATATTTTGTTAAGTTCTATTGCAACTTTATTGCTTATGATTTTGGCGCAACTCTTAATTTCGCCTAATAAGAAAAGCATTTAAGTACCTTGAATAACAACAATCGCCAGTACATTTTCTTGTTCATTGTTGCAACCATATGTGTCATATACATAGTGCGTCTTTTTGCGCTTCAGGTAGCAACCGATGAATGGAAAAATAAAGGGTCAAGGCTAACGGAACGCGAAGTTGTTGTTTATCCGTCGAGAGGAAATATTTTCGATCGAAATGGAAAGGTACTCGTTACCAATCAAACAGTATATGACCTTATGGTTCTACCAAAGGACGTTACACCATTTGATACGCTTGAGTTCTGCAAATTGGTTAATCTTCCTTATGAAGAGCTTAAAGAAATTTTAAAGAAGTCTACAACTTATCCCAATGTAAAATACAAGCCCTCACCGGTAATAAAGCAAATGCTTCCGGAAGAATACGCTCTTTTTGCTGAACGACTGTATAAGTTCCCGGGATTTTTTGTTCAAGCAAGAACCCTGCGTACCTATCCAGAGAATCTTGGAGCGCTTGTATTGGGAGATGTGGGTGAAGTGAATAAAGATATTTTAGAGAAGCATCCAGACTACCGAAAAGGTGACTACATCGGATTAAATGGAATTGAAAAATCGTACGAGAAAGAGTTACGCGGTAAGCGCGGGATAAAATATGTTTACCGAGATAATCTTGGTGTAGAGCATAGTGTGGCGAACGGACAATTAGACAGCGCGGCACAGGAAGGGGTAGATCTTTACGCAACCATTGACGCGGAGCTACAGAAGTATGGCGAAAAATTAATGCAAAATAAAAGGGGGTGTATTGTTGCCATTGAACCTTCTACCGGAGAGATTTTGGCCTTGGTTTCGGCCCCTACATTCGACCCGAATTTATTGGTGGGTAGAGCTCGCGGACAAAACTTCGCTGCATTGGCCAAAGACCCATTGAAGCCGCTTTTCAACAGAGCAACACAAGCACAATACAGACCGGGCTCTATCTTTAAGTTAGCACAATCGTTAACAGCACTGCAGTTGGGATCAATTACAAAAGACACTCGCATAGCGTGCAATAGAAGTCTTATTGGTTGCCACGGTTCACACAGCATGGATGATCTTGAAATGGCCATTGTTCATTCGTGTAACCCCTATTTCAGAGGGGTGTTACAGCGCGTTGTGGAAGCCAATAGAGATCCGAACAATCGCGCGAAAGATGCGGCCATTGGTCTATCTATATGGAACGAACAAATTCGAAAACTTGGCTTCGGATCGAATCTCGGTAGCGATCTTCCGAACATGAAGAAAGGGAATGTTCCGAGCACTGAATATTACAACAAGAAGTACGGAGTAAACGGATGGAATTTCTCAACGATATATTCCATTGCTATTGGCGAAGGAGAGCTTTTAATTAACCCTGTTCAAATGTGCAACCTGGCTTGTATCATAGCGAACCGCGGGTTTTATGTTCCTCCGCATACGGTGAAGCAAATCGGAAGAGACGGTTCTGCACGCACGGAATATGTTACTCGCGTAGATGTTGGCGTTAAACCCGAATATTTTGAAACCGTTGTGAATGCAATGGAGAAAGTGGTGGGCCCTGGCGGAACGGCAAACAGCATTAAGCTCACGGATATCGTAATTTGTGGTAAAACAGGAACTGTTCAGAATGAACCAAGAGAAGATCACAGTGTATTCGTTTGTTTCGCGCCAAAGGAAAACCCGAAAATTGCATTGGCTGTATATGTAGAGTATGCAGGCTTCGGAGGAACATGGGCCGCCCCTATTTCAAGTTTAATGATTGAAAAGTATTTGAAAGGAGGAACCACAAATACAGCAAGAGAAGAGCTAATCATGAACGCTAAAATTTTAAATTAATGGCAGCGGAGAGTAAGCAAAACTTGAAGCTCGATTGGGGTACTATTGCACTCTATGGAGCGTTGGTTTTAATAGGTTGGTTAACTATTTACAGCGCAGCATATAACCCCCTTATGCCAAGTCCTTTTACCTTCTCGGAAGAATACGGTAAGCAGCTCGTTTGGATTGCAGTTTGCGCTTTTTTGGTTATTGTTATTTTGTATTTAGACGCTGAAGTGTTTAATAAGTTTGCCGTTTACATCTACCTTTTTTTCGTTCTGCTACTCATGCTTGTTTTGGTAATAGGAAAAGAGGTTAACGGAGCGAAAGCGTGGTTTGGCATTGGAGATTTCGGAATACAACCCAGTGAGTTTTCAAAGATCGGAGTGGGTTTGTTTCTTTCGAAATACATTTCAGGTTCAGGTGTTCAATTGAAAAATTTTCGGACGCGTCTGCAGGCGTTTGCAATTATTGGCCTTCCGGCAGCATTGATTTTACTTCAACCCGATGTAGGCTCCCTACTTACTTTTCTTGCATTTATACTTGTCATGTACCGCGAAGGAATGTCGGGGAGCGTTCTTATTGTCGGATTTGCAAGTGTGGTAATCGGAACACTCAGTATTGTTATTGGAGCGGGAAAAACGACGTATCCTTATTTTGGAGAGATGAGTTCTATTTGGACCTTCATAGTGGTACTCTTTGTTATTTCAGTTTTGGCAATTATTTTTATTCGAAACTTTATAGTTCCGCGATCGAGAAGAATGCTCTACTCGATAACAGTTCTCTCATTGGTATTGGCTTCAACAATGGCTTTTTCAGTAAATTACATTGTAGACAATGTTCTTGAAAAGCACCACAAAGAGCGCATTTATGTTATGCTTTCTCTTCCTGTGGAACGCGAAGACGCCACATATAATTCAGAAATGGCTAAGATTACCGTGGGTTCAGGCGGTTTGTTTGGAAGGGGCTTCCACCAAGGACCAATGACGCAGAATAACTATGTGCCAGAGCAATGGACCGATTTTATTTTTAGCGCAGTAGCGGAAGAATGGGGATTTCTTGGAAGCTCCTTGGTTATTTTACTCTTTTTTGTGCTCATTTATAGAATTGTTATGCTAGCCGAAAGACAGCGGTCACAGTTTTCTCGAGTCTATGGGTATTGTGTTGCCGCAATAATCTTCATGCACCTGCTCATTAACATTGGAATGGTGCTCGGGTTGGCCCCAATCATTGGTATTCCTCTTCCTTTCTTCAGCTACGGAGGATCTTCACTTATGGCATTTACTATGCTTCTTTTTATTATGATTCGATTAGACGCTGAACGCCTGAGTATCTTTCGTTAACACTGCAACGTTTGTAAGGTGCATACAGCGGAGTTCACACGCCGCAACTATTTCAATAATTTAGCGTAATTAAGCAACGCATTTACGCATGAAATCTTTGTACCTCTCTTTCTTAACTTGCCTTGTTATTTGTTTATCAAGTAACCTGGCGCTGGCGCAAAACTCTTTTTTTATTGAGAATAAGGGGCAAGTAAAAAATGAAAAAGGCCAGCTAGATCAGTCGGTTTTGTTTACATACGCGACTTCTGAAATGGATGTATTTGTGAGAAAGAACGGAATAACCTATCAATTCAAGCGCCACAGCAGTGATGGTGTATACGCTGAGCGTGTCGATGTGAATTGGAAGGGAGCTTCTGAGAGTGTTGTTTCAAAAACATTACGATCTGTTTATTCGGAAAATTACATGTTAGATGGAGAATGGATTAAAGCGAGAGCATTCCAAGAGGTATTTATTGCGAATGTTTATCCGGGTGTTGATTGGAGAATGTTCATCACGGAAAGCGGATTGAAGTATGAATTCATTGCTGAAAATGCAGCAGCAGCGAAGCAAATTACGATGCAAGTTGAAGGTGCCGAGGAATTGGAAAAATGCACAAACGGAAGCCTACGTATTAGAGGCGAAATGGGACAAGTGAGTGATGCAAAGCCAGTTTATTTCAACCAAGGAAAAGAAATTGATGGAAATTTTATTTTGAATGAAAACACCATTCAATTTGAAATCCCATCAAGCACGAAGGGCGAGTTGGTGTTAGATCCGGAAGTTATTTGGACATCCTATTATGGTGGAACTGGTCTTGACGATTCACGTGGAATTTTTACAGATGCCAATGGAGATTATTACCTAACAGGTGCAACAAATTCTACTACCCTTATTTCTTATTTAGGCTTTCAAGGACTGCTCGGAGGAAGCAATGATGTTTTTGTCGTTAAGTTTAATGCTTTAAACCAACGCGTTTGGGCGACATACTACGGAAGAACAGGCAGTGACGTGGGTAATGATATTGTAGTAGATGCGTTTGGCGGAATATACATTGCAGGAAGCACAGGGTCTTCTTCGGCCTTTGCAAATGGCGGCCAACAGAACGTTTTTGGCGGCGGGACGCGGGACGGATTCGTTTTAAAACTTTTTCCAGACGGAACACCTGAGTGGTGCTCATATTATGGCGGAAGTGGCGATGACCAGCTGACCTCGTTGGCGGTTGGATTTCAAGGTGAGATTTATTTTATAGGCGAAACAAGCTCTACTAATCTAGTTACTTTAGATCCTTTGCAAGCCGCGTTTGGTGGTGGGGCAAGTGACTTCTATATTGGAACGATTGACCCGAGCGGATTTCTTTTGCGATACAGTTATTATGGAGGTAGCGGAGCGGAAGTGGCTGGCGATATTGCCGCAACAAACGACTTCAGCATATACTTTACCGGATCTACAAGCTCTTCCTCAGGAATGGCTTTAGGGGGTGCGCAGAATACCTACGGTGGAGGTGCTTATGATGGCTTCTTCGCAAAATTAAATGGTGGCGGAGCGCTCGAATGGGCTTCTTATATTGGAGGTTCTGGCGAAGATCGCGCAGAGGCAATTCACGTTACTTCTGACCGACTTTATGTTGTAGGAAAATCGGGATCAATCAGTGGAATTTCAACACCAGGGGCAGCTCAAATCTCAAACGCAGGAGGAAGTTTCGATGGATATTTAGCCTCATACACCATTGACGGAAGCGTTAATTGGAAAACATATTATGGCGGTGCAGGAAATGAGTCGCTTTGGGGCGTAACAACAGACGCTGCCGGAAGCATATTTATTACAGGAAATTCAACCTCCTCTAATTTGGGAGATAACGGTTTCCAGAATACCAATGGCGGATTAACAGACATTGTATTCGCAGGGTACTCGATAGACGGAGAGCGCTATTGGAGCTCTTATTTGGGTGGAAGTGCAGATGAATCTGTAAGTGACTTGGTCATTAACTCGAATCAAGAGATGTATTTTGCAGGAAGTTCTGCCTCTTTGAACCTTGCGTCAGGAGGCTTTGAATCTACGAACAATGGCGGAGGTGAAGCTTTCTTCGGTAAATTGAAAAACTGTGATTATCCGTATTTAACAGTTCATATAACCGGAGATACTGTTTTCTGTGAAGGGCAGTCTGCATTGTTGTGCTCTGGGGGCGCGGATCATTTTATGTGGTCAACAGGTGACACCACCGCAGCCTTAGAAGTAGAGGAGTCGATGACACTATTTGTTATTGCTACGAATGCGCCCGGATGCAGCACGCGTTCAGAAGATTTTACTTTTACCGTGTTGCCGCAGCCAACCATTACAATTTCAGCAGATGGACCACTTACGTTTTGCGGTGACGCCGATGTGAACTTAACGGCATCGGGCGGATTGGCGTATGAATGGAACAGCGGGCCCACAACAGAAACAATTACCGTGAATGAGATAGGAAATTATGCAGTTACAGGCATAAATGAGTTTGGTTGTGAAGGAAGTAGCAATCAGCTGAGTGTAGACGTTTTCGATCTACCACAAGTAGCCATGGCCATATCAACGGACAGCATTTGTATTTCGGCAGACCCAGTAGGTATTGTTGGTTTGCCTTTGGGTGGACAATATGTTGGAGACGGAATAGTAGGCAGCGCAATAGACCCAGAGGTGGCGGGTGGCGGAGCACACCAAGTATACTATAGCTACACAGATTCAAACGGCTGTACCAACACGTCTGAAGTATTTGACTATTTTGTGTTGTTCGAACCAACGGTTCTCTTCCTTTCTCAAGACACGGTTATGGCCGGAGATCCACCAGTAGAATTGACCGGAATTCCTACGGGAGGGTATTACACAGGTTTCGGAGTAAGTGGGAACTTGTTCTATCCGGAATTGGTTGCCCCAGGTTTTTATCAGTTAACCTACAACTACATAGACGGGAACGGTTGCAATAACAGAGACACACAAGTAATATATGTGTGTTGTGTGGGCATAGATGAATCGGAAGCTATTGAACCGAAACTATTTCCGAATCCGACTACAGGCCATTTAAATTTTACGCTAGGAACGAATTCTGCCGTGCGATATCATATTTATGATCTTTCAGGAAGGATTGTTCAACAAGAAAATCTTTTTGCGGAACAAACTTCATTGAACGTTTCTAATCTAGCAAATGGCACGTATTTACTGAGGTTTGAAGGGGAAATGGTGTTCAGCCCAATCCCAATTTCAATCTCTAAATAAACAAAATTTTTTTTTGAGAAAAACGTAACCTTTTAAAGCAAGTAGGGGTAAAAGAAGCATAACCTATTTGACTTATGAAAAACGCAATCAAAACCTCTTTCTTCACAGCAGTTCTCTCTCTAAGCCTTGTGTCTTGTCAAAAAGACTTCTATTTACCAACAGCAACTGTATCTGCCCAAGATTCAGCATCAGTAGCAAACAACGAAGAAATCGTATCTGCAGCTGTTTTGGGCGAAGATGTTGCCAAGTTGAATTTTGTTTGGCTTCAACCAGAGGGCGCAAATGCTAACCTACAGGGTGTTAAAATTGAAATCGCAAATAAAAATGGCGAAGTAGTGTTTTCAGCTATTGATGTGATGGCAGCCGGCGATGATATGTTCCAGTGGTACCCAGGAATTATCCTTGAAGCTGACGAGTATACATTCACAATGAAATCAGCATCTGGAAACGTATTGAGTGTTTCAACTCTAAATGTAGCAGACGCTTTCGAACAAGACGAATACATTCACCAGGCAAATGGAGCGAAATTCTTCCTTCAATTAACTTGGGAAAAAGCATCAGAAATATAAGTTTAGGTTAGTTAGGTACGAAATAACCCCTTCTGTTGAAGGGGTTTTTCATGAAGAAATATTGCAGTTGGTGTACCTAAATCGGCAGTTTGTGTATAAATTAGCACGTCAATGACGCAAGAAGAAGAAATAAAATACTTAAGAGAACGCGTTAAACAGTTCGAAGAGGCTGCAGATAAATCTGGCAGCCTGCTTTTGAATAGAGAAGCAAAATTCAAGGGAATCATAGATAACTTTCATCTTGGTTTGCTGGAAGTGGCTCCTGACGGAACAATCATTGATGCGAACGAGTCGTTTTGTGAAATGAGTGGCTACAGCTGTGATGAACTCATTGGAAAAGATGGCGGAGAAATATTTTTAGACGATGAGGAAAAAGAGCGAATGCGAAAACGGAACGCGTCTCGCTTTGAGGGGGAGGAGGATGTGTATGAATTGCGGGTGTTGAATAAGAAGAGAGAAAATAGGTATTGGCTTGTAAGCGCGGCTCCTTTGGTAGGTGACGATGGAGAAATTAAGGGCTCCATAGGTATTCATTGGGATATTACTCAAATGAAGGAAATGGAGTTCGAGTTGAAAGAAGCGAAACGAAAAGCGGAAGAATCGACCAAAGCCAAGGCCATGTTTCTTGCCAATATGAGCCACGAAATTCGGACTCCTTTAAATGGAATTGTGGGTATGGCCGAACAGCTAGCCTTGTCACAATTAGATGGCGATCAGAGATACTTCACGGACATTATGCGTTCGGCATCTTCAACTTTGTTGTCGATCATTAACGATGTTTTAGATATCTCTAAAATAGAATCAGGAAAGTTTAGCATTGAAACAATTTCTTTCAACCTGAACGAATCTGTTCGAAATACGCTAAGTATTTTCGAGGAGAAGGCAAGGACTTCGGGAATCTCATTAGACGTCCAGTTAGAAAGTGACAGAGGTGTTATGCATCTTGGAGATCCGCATA
Source organism: uncultured Chryseobacterium sp. (assembly GCA_964511555.1). GTDB lineage: Bacteria > Bacteroidota > Bacteroidia > Flavobacteriales_D > Sanyastnellaceae > CAIZGX01. The sequence goes on along the minus strand of CAZEFR010000028.1, from coordinate 6,360 downwards.
GAATTAGTCAGGTGTTATTCAATATTGTGGGCAATGCAATGAAATTTACCCACAATGGATATGTGAAAGTGACTTCGAATTTGAGACGAGGCCATAATGACATCTGTTATGTATCATTTTGTGTTCAAGACACCGGGGTTGGTATGGATATGGCTTATTTAGCCAAGGTGTTTGAAGCTTTTTCTCAAGAAGACTCCAGTATTACACGAAAGTTTGGTGGCAGTGGACTTGGACTGAGCATAGCACGAAGTATTATCCAGATTATGGGTGGCACCATTCAAATTCAGAGTGAAAAAGGAAAAGGAACGCGGGTTGACATTCAAATTCCTTTGCGGGTATCAACAGACCAAACGAAACAAGAAATAGTTGAAATGACGGATTTACAAAAATCGCTGAAGGGGTTGCGTGTGCTCGCTGTAGAGGATAATGAATTGAATAGGATGGTGCTTCAAGTAATTTTGAAGAAGTGTGAGGTAAGTGTTACCATTGCTCACAATGGACAAGAAGCAGTAGATCTTGTAAGAGAAAATGACTTTGACATTGTGCTCATGGATGTTCAAATGCCGATTCTAGATGGATTAGAGGCAACCAAATATATTCGAGAGGAGTTAAAACTGACAATACCAATTATTGGTCTCAGCGCGAATGCAATGAGAGAGGAGGTGGAAATATGCAGACAGGCGGGAATGAACGATTATCTTGTGAAACCATATTCAGAAAGAGCGTTAGTTGAGGTAATGAAGCAGTGGAGTGCCGACAGAAGAACTTCCGACGCAATGGAAGTATTGGAAGATTCAACTACAGAGTTAGACCTTTCTATGTTGAAACAATATGTAGGGAACGATTTAGACGTTTTGAAAGATGTGGTTGGAGGGTATCTAGAGCACCTTCCGCCTCAGTTGGACCGTTTGGAATTGGCATTGGTTGGTTCAGATGTTATGGCGCTGCGTCATGAGCTTCATCAATTGAAAGCAAGCATGGAGATAATTGGCGTTCGTCCGGAAGGACTTTCGTTTGCTGGGATTTCAAATGAGTTGAAATCTGACGGTGTTACAGAGATTGCAAGGGTAGCAATTGCTACAGTAATTTCCAAAGGAAAAATTGCCATAGAAAGCCTCAGAAAGCTCATTAAGTAAAGAATGAATTCCACCTTAAGAAGCGGAGTTCAACGATTATGGTTTAATCTTGCAGAGCAATCTTACTTCTGGTGAAAAGAGGAAAACGATACATTATTCTTGTAGACGACGAAGCTATTATCCTTAGCGTCTTGTCTGTTCATGTGAAAACATTTTTGCCAGAGGGAATAGAACTACTTACAGCTAATTCCGGAGAAAGCGCATTAAAGAAGCTAACTCCTCTTCTACAAGAAGGTGGAGAGTTGATTTGCGTTATAAGTGACTACATGATGCACCCCATGCGCGGAAGCGATTTATTGGGTCATCTTGAAACGTTGGCGCCAGCAAGCAAAAAAATTATGCTTACGGGTCAAGCAGACCTTCAGGCTGTTTCGGAAGTTTTAAATAAGGCTCGTTTGTTTCGTTATATAGAGAAACCTTGGGAACCGAAGGATTTAGAGCTCACTGTTTTGGAAGCCATTCGTATGTATGATAATGAGACTGAGCTTGCGAAACGCACCCAAGAACTAGAGATTCTGCATAAGGAGTTGGAGCAAAAAGTTATTGATCGTACAGCAGAGCTCAATCAGAAGAATGAAGAGTTGCGTCAGGGACTGCAGTATGCTCGTTTTGTTCAAGAATGCTTTCTTCCTAATCATACAGACGCATGGGATGTATTGCCCAAACTGCACGTGTTTAGCACATCGGCCGAAGCTGTTTCGGGAGATTTTTATTGGTACAAAAATTTAGGAGACTCCGTGCTTATAGCTCAAGGAGACTGCACAGGACATGGTCTTGCAGGAGCTTTGCTAAGTGTGCTTGTTAGCGACTTACTCTCTGAAAAAACAAGTCGAATTTCAGGTGTGGTAAACGTAAGAGAAATCGTAAGCGCAACAGTTTTTGATTTGAAGAAAAGATTGCGCAGAGATGTACAGTATTCTGATATGGTTGCAGGATTTGACCTCGTTTTAATGCATGTCAATTTAAAAACGGGTGATACAGATTGGGGAAGTTTAAACTCGAATTTGATGTTGGTGAACGAAAATAATGAGGTAGAGGTTATTTCGAAGTCGAAAGGATTCCTTCATTTAGATCTTGACCAAACAGAAGTTGCGGGCGGACAACTAAACATCAGAGGCAAACACGTTGTCATGTGCTCAGATGGCCTTTACGACCAAATTGGAGAAGTTTCTAATAAACGCCTTCGCATGAGCGGGCTTATTCAATGGATTGAAAGTGGGCAGGTTTTCATAGAAAACAAATGTGCTATCGATGATTTGTTTTTTAATTGGAGAGGATCTCAAGATCAAACCGACGATGCTACGTGGGTGAGCTTTAAGTTGTAACATTTCGCTATTTTCTAAACTTGTCAAAAGGTTTGAACCCTTTTTGAACACCGCGTTATTTTTCGAACGGTCTAAAGTACTTTTGATATATGAAGCAGTATCACGATTTGTTGCAACACCTTTTAGATAATGGTGTGAAAAAAGAAGACCGCACCGGAACGGGAACCTACAGTGTTTTCGGACATCAGATGCGTTTTAACTTAGCCGAAGGATTTCCGCTCATGACCACGAAGAAACTTCACACAAGAAGTATTTTTCATGAGTTGTTGTGGTTTCTAAAGGGCGACACAAACATTGCTTATTTAAAAGAAAATGGTGTTTCTATTTGGGACGAGTGGGCCGATGAAAACGGAAACCTTGGTCCTGTATATGGCTACCAATGGCGCTCTTGGCCTAATCCTGATGGCACCTCAACGGACCAGATTGTGAATTTGGTGAACGGATTAAAAAACAATCCGAACAGTCGAAGACATATTGTTTCCGCTTGGAATCCTTCATTCATCGAAGAGATGGCGCTTCCGCCTTGTCACTGTCTATTTCAGTTTTATGTGGCTGAAGGAAAATTGAGCTGTCAGTTGTACCAAAGAAGTTGCGATACGTTTTTAGGTGTTCCATTCAACATTGCTTCATCCGCGTGGTTGGTTCACATGATTGCGCAGGTGTGCGATTTGGAAGTTGGAGATTTTGTTTGGACAGGCGGCGATGTGCATTTGTACACGAACCACGTTGAACAAGCGAAGCTTCAATTGACACGCGAGCACCGCACACTTCCGACATTGAAATTGAATCCGAATGTGAAAGACCTCTTCGCATTCACCATTGATGATATTTCTATCGAGAATTACGATCCACATCCACACATTAAAGCTGCCGTAGCTGTCTGATGGAAATATCTTTAATAGCAGCCATGGGCTTGAATCGTGAGATTGGGAAAGACAACGATTTAATGTGGCATCTTCCGAACGACATGAAGTTCTTCAAGGATACAACGAAGGGCCATCACATAATCATGGGAAGAAAAAATTACGAGAGTATTCCTCTCGCGTTTCGTCCGTTTAAAAATCGCGTGAACATTGTTTTATCTCGAGATAAAAATTACGATGCTCCAGGATGTGTCGTGTTCGATGAGTTAAGCCGTGCATTGGGTTTTGCGCGTGAAGGCGGCGAATCAGAGGCTTTCGTTATTGGAGGTGAACAAATCTATGCGTGGGCGCTTCGCGAAGGATTCGTTCAGCATATTTATCTAACGCATATTGAAGCTGAATTTCCAGGCGCACATGCGCATTTTCCTGAATTCGATGCGAGTTTGTATACGCGTGAATTGATCTTGGAACAAGAGATTGACGAGAAGCATAAGTTTGCTTTTAAGACGTACAAATACACTTTGGTTTAGTTGCTTTGCAAGGTCTTTCAGAAGGTCGCTACGCGAAGCGTCCTTGCAAAGCACCTTTCGCAGAATCTTGTCAATACACCTTCCGCAGGACCTTTCGCAGAATCTTGTCAATACACCTTCCAAAGGACCTTCTGAAAGATCTACGAATTATTGTTTTTTCGATTTCGGCTTTACGAGGTCGAAGCTGTGTTGAACAAGTTCTTTCAATAATTTATCGGGAACGTCGCTGTTGGGAATGACAAGGTTCCAATGCTTCTTGTTGGTGTGATAGCCGGGTTGAATGCCGTTGTACTCTTCACGAAGCTCTATGGCGCGTTCAGGGTCGCATTTGAGGTTGATTCCCTTATCGAAATTATCGAGATTAACCATGGCGAAAATTTTATTTTCAATTCGAAAAACAAGTTCGCTTTGGTTGAAAGGTAAATCAGAGGTAATGTCTTCGCTGATGGCTTGACAGGTTTCGAAAAATTCTTCGATGTTCATTAGTCGTATGCTGCGCAAGGAACGTGATTGCGTTCTTTGAGTCCGCATGTACGGAAGCCTAATGTAATTTCGTGCGAATTCATAGCGGCATAACGCAAACGATTGGCTGTAATGTCATAGGCATAAGCAATGGTTAAGTAGGGCAAAGCGTCTAGTTTAATGAGGGCAGAACCCCCATGTCCGCTTCTTCCTGCAAACCCAAAAGCAACTATTTTTTTAAACTCTAACATGGCTTGTGCTTCTATTGATGCTTTGCTTTGTCCAACATAATTCAACAATAGCGCTGGTTTGAAAGTAAACTTATCATTCAGCAGAATGGCTTTTCCATAGGCCAATGTAAAGTGTCTTCTCATTTGTGTGTCTGGAAGACCTTTTACTTTAGGTTGCGTTAACTGGCGAACCGAGAGTCCGAAGAAACGATCTCTTCGATATAACCACAATCCGAAATTAACTGTTGGCGCTACAATGGTGCCCAAGGAATTTCCTATGACTGGATCAATTTCAATATCGGGCATTGTAATTCCACCAAGACCGAGTCTGTATTGCGTAAATCCAACTCCAATTCCAGAAGACAAGGAATAGCCTTTGGTGAGCTTCATGTGATAAGCGTAGTTTGCAACGAGTGAGGTGGTTCCAAACGGACCGTACGTGTCATTTTCAACCATGACGCCCACCCCATGAAAATTATATCTTCGAAGTCCGAATTTGTTGTGAATATTTACATATCCTGTTGTGGGTGCCCCGCTGAAACCAGCCCATTGTCTGCGAAACCCCATTCGTGCCTCTAGGCAGGGTGTACTGCCTGTAACCGCAGGGTTGTAGTTCAAGTAATTATACGTGAAATTCGTGTATTGAGGCAGCTGCTGTCCGTGGGCAAGTGAACAAAACATCCACGCAAAGGCTATGTTCGCAAGTAACTTTTTCATCGTAAAATAGAAACTATGCCCACATAAGGTGGAATGTAAAGATCATAAGTATTCAATTCAATCACGTAGTAGTACGCTCCTGTTGGCAAATACCGTCCGTTATTGGTGCCGTCCCATGGTGTACGATACCCCAGCGACTTAAACACTTGTTGCCCCCATCGGTCGAATACGCTTACGACTGCTGCTTCAAAAACGGGTCTGTCTATGCCAGATATTGTCCAGGTATCATCTATGTCATCTCCGTTCGGTGTAAGCGCGTTGTATATTGAAATTGGAGAAAGAATATTTACGAAAATGGGCGCGTTCACAGTGCATTCGCCAATGGTGCCAATAGCAGAAATAGATATTGTTTGTCCTTCTTCTGTAGGGAAAAATGTAATGGTTGAATCGCTTGTTATTTCATTGAATTCAGGCATGGGGTCCCAGGTGTAGGTTGTCCCGGGGCTGCCCCCTTGTGCCATCGCAGAAGTCGATTCGCCTAAAACAATTTCATATGGGGAAGTTCCAGCGATAATGTCAACCGCTGTTCCTCCAATGAATAAATCGTATGAACAAATTCCGAACAGAGGGTCGTGATCCGAACCCACCAGAATTACGTAATCGTGATCAGGAAGCAAACCTCCCACGAAAAAAACTTCACTCGAATCTGTGGAGAAACAAGGACTAATAATGTTGTATGATGCTGGTAAGCATGGGTCTGAAGAGGGAATGAGCTCTGCAACAACAAGCCCCATGGTGTTGTTCCCAGAAAAATCATCGCAATCCTGCAACAACAATGCAGCTTCAAGCACACCATTTGGAGTTGTTCCAGTATGAAAGCTGTAAAAATTGGTCATTGAATAACTGAAACAACCCGTGTTGAATGGCGCGGAAACCAATTGCTCAGTAGTCACAGGGGCATCAGCGCACAACACATTACTTGCAACACTCGCACACGGTTGCGCTATTGCTTTAGCAACAAGGAAAAAAACAGATATGACTAAAAACAGCTGTTTCATTTGACTATTCAAAAGTAATCATGACAGATCCTTTTTCAACCGCCTGTCCGGCATTCACCGAAATGCTTTTTACCACACCGTCGGTTGGACTCTTGATTA
>CAZEFR010000027.1:8025-30948 GCA_964511555.1 uncultured Chryseobacterium sp. | reverse complement strand
TTACTGGCTATTTCGGAGAAACTATTGATAGAGATAATAGCGTATTCTGGGGAGTAGTTTCTGGAGCTGCGTATTTCTATATAGTTTATTTAGTTTGGTTTGGAGAGGTTGCACAATTATCTCAAAATGCTGGTGTTCAAGTTGCTAAAGCAACAAGAGTATTAGGTTGGTTTGTTTTAGTAGGTTGGGCAATTTATCCATTAGGTTATATCCTTGGAACTCCAGGTGGATTATTCGGTATCCAATTGGTAAGCGACCCTGCAGCAGCAACGCATGCAATGGATATAGTATATAACATTGCAGATGCAATTAACAAAATTGGATTTGGTTTAGTTATTTATGCGTTGTCGCGTAAAGAAGACTAAAAAAAATCTTTCTACATTAGATAGAACCAAAAAAGACGTAAGAGCATCTCTTACGTCTTTTTTTTTCATTCTTCACCCACAAAAGCCTCCAATTCAAATAACATGTCTACCGAACAGAAGTACGATTACATTTTCGCCGGAAAAGGAGCATCGGCATGTTTAGTTCTTCTCGAACTTGACAATCGGAATTGTCTTAAAGACAAAAAAATTCTAGTCATAGAATCTGCTAAAAATTCAGATCGAAATAAAAACTTCAGCTTTTGGACTGAAGAAGATAGCGAAATACAAAAAAAATTATCTCACCTCATTCAGAATGCGTGGACACGAATTGAACTCAACAACGGAAAGGAAGAAAAGTTAAGCCCAATCTCGTACAACCATATTCCCAATTCAAAACTTCAAGATACCGTTCAAGAAATTATTGAACGAACTAACATAGAATCGCTTTTGGCTACTGTTAGCGATGTTGGAACAGATTCAAAAGGAAATTATGTTGCCGTAGATGAGAAAAAAATATACGGCTCACATATTTTCGATTCAAGACCACCTGTCTTTCAAAAAACAAACTCAAATAAAACCTATATTTTCCAGAGCTTTATTGGTTGGGAAGTGGAATTTTCTGACTCTCAGCTTCAGGAAGATTCTTTTCGAATGATGGACTTTAACGTTCCTCAAAATAATTACACTCAATTTATTTATGTTCTGCCATTTGGCACGAACAGAGCACTTGTTGAAGTTACGCGTTTTGGTTCTGAAGTCATTGCAGATTTCGAAGCAGAAATTATTCTCAAAAACTACATCACTTCACAATACGGCCCATATCAAATTCTAGGCACAGAGAAGGGTTGCATTCCCATGAGTAATACTCCAACAGATGTTCAATCTAACCCAAATATAACTAACCTCGGAGCGCGCAATTACAGCATTAAACCAAGCACCGGTTACGCATTCAAAAAGATGTTTGCGCAATCGTTAAAAATTGCTGACAATCACTCAAAAAAAGAGCAATTCCCGCTCTCGAATCAATCCTATAAAAATGTAAACCAAGGTCGCTTTGCATACTACGACGCCTTGTTGCTTATTATCCTAAATCTTTGGCCTCACTACGGAAAAACCATATTCGCGCAGCTCTTTGCAAAGGTTGAAACCAAACTTATTTTAAAATTTCTCGACGAAAAAACCTCTGTTAAAGAAGACGTCTACATATTCAGCAAACTTCCCATAGGTATATTTCTAAAGGCTCTTGTTTTTCATTTTTCAAAAAGCGTCTCATTCAGACCGTTGCTTCTCTCGCTTTTCGTCTTGTCCTTGTATCTCCTTTCACCATTTCAGTCAATTCAATCAGGTCTGGGATTCTCAGTGCTTTCAATTGGCATGATCCTCATTGGAATACCCCACGGTGCTGTTGACCATTTGCTTGAATCGAAAATGTGGGATTATAAAAAAGCTCCGCGCTTTATAGCCAAGTACCTTGCGCTCATTGCCTTTATGGGTGCTATTTGGTTTTTCGCTCCTTTATTCGCTCTGCTCGTATTTCTTGGATATTCTGCATGGCATTTCGGACAAGCAGATATGAAACAATGGGGGGTCTCGCAACAAATGTCTATCCTCTGGGGCGGTTCTGTTTTAGTCTATATTTTAGGAACGCATATCACAGAATCAAATATTATTCTCAGTTATATAGCTAATACTCAACTTCCACTTTCAGTGCCGGCCATGGCTTTGTTGCCGTGGTTTCTTTTCTCGTTTTTTAAAAAGAACTACCCCATGCTCTTAACAGTGCTCTGGTTGTCACTGTCTAGTCAAATTCCTCTCTTAATGGCCTTCGGAACTTATTTCATTGGTCAACACAGCATCTCGAGTTGGAAACATCTGCAGCAGCACTTGAACACGAACAGCAAAAGAATATGGATTCACTCTCTTCCCTTTCACCTGGGCGCTTGGGCTGTCCTCCTTATCTTTTTTATCGTTTGGCCTAAAATTCAAAGTCAAGTAAACTCATCGGTGAACTTATGGGGTATTTTCTTTGTCTTCATATCCTGCGTGAGTCTTCCTCATGCATTCTACATGAACACCATTTATAGAAAAGCGTCATAGTTCTTCGCTTGTCTCGGGAAACAATCTAAAAATTCTGATGCCACTCGAAATACTCTTTTACTATGTTCTCTCGTTCATTTTTCAAATATTCTAAAAAAGCAACCGAAGCTGGAGAATGCTTCTTACCCTTCAACCAAATCAAGCTCCAGGTAGATTGAATGGGCAAACCCTTCATTGTAATAACACTTAAATCCTTATTCATTAACTCGTTCTTTATTCCAATTAAGGGCATAATTGAATAACCCAAACCAGCTATAACAGCTTGCTTCACCGCTTCATTTGACGTCAACTCAATTTTCTTTAACACATTGAATTTACCCGATTCAACGAACCTCTCCATCTCAGTGCGTGTTCCAGAACCAGCCTCTCTGTAAATGAGCGGCTGCTGAGCAAGTAATTCTTTTTTAGTCATTCCATTTAATTTCATTAGCGGCTTGTTTCCCACTAGAAACAATCGGTTCGACAATAAATCTAGACGTTCTATATTTATTCGTTTGGGCAACATTGAAACCAATGCAAAATCTGTTTCATTGATTTCTAAACTTTCAATTACCTTATCTCTGTTGGTAACGTCCATATACAGCTCCACCGCATTATTTCGTTGAATAAATCCACTCAGAAAAAAAGGCATAACATACTTACCCGTTGAAACCACTGAGATTTTTAATTTACCTGAAAGTCTTCCCTTCAACTTCTGACTCTTACTATTAAGGGTATTTACTTCCTCTAAGATGCGCTCTGCAACCAATGCTATTTCGCTTCCAAACTCTGTCACATAAAGCCTTCTCCCCACCACCTCGGTAAGCGCAACATCAAATTGATCCTGAAAATTTTTAAGTTGAATAGACACAGCTGGTTGCGTCAAGTTCAACTCTGCCGCAGCCTTCGTGATGCTTTTGAGTTTCGTTACCCTCAGAAATATTTGTAGCTGATTTAACGTGTAATTCATATATATAATTTATGTTTCTAATAACAAACATAAATACAAATTCTTTGAAATTCGCATTCAATTTTGCACTTGAATAAAAAACAAAAGTCTATTGCTATGAAACAAGATGAAATCGTTGAATTAATAAAAGGAGAATTTACACCGGCACAAGCCCTAGAAATTCTCTCTAATATTTTCAACACGAAAATTCATTTTCATCAAATGAAAAACTTTAGTTCCATGGAACGAATTGGGAAAGAAGATGAAATAGCAATCGCTCGTCTCCCTGAATTGAAGAGAGAGTTGAAAAGAACAATCGCGTTCCTTGAAACCCCTGAATTCAAAGGAAAAAAAATTAAAGTTCATTCTCAAATATCTATCACTGTTCTAAACGAGTGATTCCTATGAATCTGAATCTACTGTTTGAAAATCTGACCAATCCGGCACTACTCTTTTTTGTATTGGGAATTATTGCCGTTCAACTTAAAAGCGATCTTGCTATTCCCGAAAACTCTGCGAAGTTCATTTCCTTGTATTTACTCTTCGCCATTGGATTCAAGGGCGGTCAAGAACTTTCACACGAGCCATTTACAGTTGAAGTAGGAGCATCTCTCATTTTCGGAATGCTCATTTCCCTGATCATTCCCGTCTATACTTTTTTCATTCTTCGAACGAAACTAAACATCTTCGACGCTGGAGCCATTGCTGCAGCTTACGGCTCAGTTAGCGCAGTAACTTTTGTTACAGCAGTTTCGTTCCTTGAAGTTCAACAATTGCACTTCTCTGGACATATGGTAGCTGTAATGGCGCTTATGGAGTCTCCAGCTATTATTATGGGACTTGTGCTTATCTCTGTCTTCAATCATGGAAAAGAAGAGCGCATAAAGAAACGAACCGCTATTCGACATTCTTTCACGAACGGAAGCGTTTTATTAATCTTGGGAAGCCTTGTCATCGGTTACCTAGCCAGCGTGAAACAGGCCGAAGGCATTAAGCCATTTACAAATGACCTATTCAAGGGATTTCTAGCCATTTTCCTTCTAGACTTAGGTATAAACAGCGGTAAAAAACTTAAATCTTTTTTTTCCTTTGGATGGTTCCCCATAGCTTTTGCCGTGTTAATTCCGCTTCTCAACGGATGCCTCGTTGCGGCCATAAGCGGTTGGTTCATTGCAGAGCCTTCTAACCGATTTATCTTCGCTGTCCTTGCCGCTAGTGCGTCTTATATTGCTGTGCCAGCTGCTATGAAAATATCTGTTCCCCAATCGAATCCTGGGCTACTTCTACCCATGGCTCTCGCCATAACTTTTCCAGTAAACATTACCTTCGGAATGCCAATCTACTACCTTATCGTTCAACAATACTAGCCTTTAAAAGGGCTAATCTATCAGAGCTCAGCTGTCTGTGCGCAGACCATCTATAAAACGGTGACCATGTTCGAAAAAAGAAAAATAATCATCGCGACAAAACACAAAAAAGAGCAGGTCATTGCCCCTATCCTTGAAAAGGAATTAGGCGTTGTTTGCTTTACAGACAGCACATTTGACACAGATATTCTTGGAACTTTTACAGGTGAAGTGGAGAGAAAATTTGATCCTGTTTCAACGGCAAGAAAAAAATGCTTAATGGCCATGCAAGCGAACAATTGCGACCTAGGCATTGCAAGTGAGGGCTCGTTTGGCCCTCATCCGACATTATTCTTCATTCCTGCTGACGATGAGTTCTTAATCTTGATTGATAAAAAAAACAATATTGAAATTACTGCTCGTGAACTAAGCACATCCACAAATTTCAAAAGCAGAACCATTCGATCTAAAAAGGAAATACTTGAGTTCGCCAAAGAGATAGGCTTCCCTGAGCACGGTATAATTCTTCGCAAGTCAATGAGTGACTTTAGTGACATTCGAAAGGAAATAACTGATTTCTACTCGCTCGAAAAAGTTTTTGATTTATTATTCAGCAAATACAATTCCGTGTATGCAGAGACAGACATGAGGGCAATGAACAATCCTACACGAATGAACGTAATTAAAATAGCCACTTCAAAACTAATAGACAAAATAAAATCAGTTTGCCCTGAATGTAAAACACCCGGGTTCGGAATTTCCAAAGTGAAAAAAGGTCTTACATGCAGTTTGTGCAAATCACCTACAAACTCCACCATCAGTCACGTTTACGAATGCCAACGTTGCAAATTCATTCAAGAAGATCTGTTTCCAAATAATAAAACAACCGAAGACCCGAGATTCTGTGATTATTGCAATCCTTAAAATTAACCACGATAATTTCAATCAATCCTTTCTTATGCAATTGGCCTTTCGACAGTGCTTAGTTTCTGTACATAAGTGACAAACAACAAAAATATTCTCAAGAAATTTCTCGCTAACACTGGAGCGTTTTCCATTCACCAACAAGACAGTAATCCCATCATAGTCTTGCTTTGCCACAACTGTAACCACACTATTTATAGCCAGCCCTACCTTAGCAACATACTGCAAAAAAGGACTTGAATTATCCTTCACAGCTACCACTTTGCAGCTTGCTCCAACGGCTACGTGTAACAACGTTTTTTTAGATTGCACTTTAACCTTCCCTCTTTTATTTGGTATGGGATCACCATGTGGATCATACTCTGGATGTCCCAAAAACTTATCTAATCTATCAATAAGTTTAGGAGAGTGAGTATGCTCCAATTGCTCGGCAACCTCATGAACTTCATCCCAACTGAACCCTAACTTCTCATACAGAAAAGTTTCCCAAAGTCTATGGTTCCTTAATACAGCTATTGCTTTACTTTTTCCGGCGGCTGTTAATGAAATCTTTCCATATTTCTCATAATCGACTAACTTCTTAACTTTCAATTTCTTCAACATATCATTTGCAGAAGCCGGCTTCACACCCAAGGCATCTGCTAACTCATTCGTTCCTGAAGTCCCATCACCACTTTCTACAGTGATTTTATACAATGTCTTTAGGTAATTTTCTTCTGTATATGAAAACATCAAATATTATTTATTAATGACACCAACTCAAATATGATACAAAGCTAACACTATTTGTTAGATTAATCTAACTGTATTAACTTTACAGGCAAACTAAAAACTAAAAATGAACTTCAGAAAACTTCTTGCGTTAACAGCTAGCACACTTTTTCTCGCAGTTCTATCGTCTCGTGCGCAAGAAACAAGTATCTCCGGGAAAATATCTTCAGAGGGAAATCCCATTGAGTTTGCGAATGTTGTGATTGCAAACACCCACCTTTACGCGGTTACAGATACCGCTGGTTTCTATAAAATCAGCAAAATAAATGCTGGAAGTTATATTGTCCGTGTGTTTCGCACTGGTTTTACTACACTTGAAAAATCTGTTGTTGTTAACGATGGCGAGAGCATTACTTTAAATTTCGACCTATCCGATTTTCAGAATGCCTACGACGAAATTGTAATCACGGGAACACTTAAAGAAGTTAGCCGAGCAGAAAGTCCTATTCCCGTGGAAATGTATAAATCCAACTTCTTTAAAAAAAATCCGACTCCGAATATTTATGAAGCATTGCAGAATATAAACGGGGTTCGTCCACAACTAAATTGTCAAGTTTGCAATACAGGTGACATTAAAATAAATGGTCTCGATGGGCCGTATACGATGATACTGATAGACGGCATGCCCATTGTAAGCAGTTTAAGTACTGTTTACGGCTTATCAGGCATACCTAACTCACTTATAGAAAGAGTCGAAATTGTTAAGGGACCTGCTTCCTCCCTTTATGGAAGTGAGGCTGTTGGGGGACTTATTAATATAATCACTAAAAAACCTCAAAACGCCCCTCTCCTTTCAACGGATATATTCGGCACAAGCTGGGGAGAATACAATGTAGATCTCGGCTTAAAATTAAACTTAGGTAAAAAAATAAGCGTGTTAACCGGAATTAACTATTTCAACTTTCAAAACAAAATCGACAAGAATCAAGATAACTTTACAGACATAACCCTGCAGCACAGAATTTCAGTGTTTCAGAAGTGGAATATTCAGAGGAAACACGGTCGTCAATTCAATCTTGCAGGAAGATTTATGACAGAAGATCGCTGGGGAGGAGATCTAAGGTGGGAAAAACAATTTAGGGGTGGCGACAGTATATACGGCGAGAGCATCTACACAACACGATGGGAACTATTCGGAAACTATCAATTACCGACGAAAGAAAAACTGCTTCTCTCCTTCAGCTACAACCTGCATGATCAAAACAGTGTCTATGGAAACATCCCATACATAGCTCGACAAGAAATAGCATTTACACAACTAAGCTGGGATAAGAAAATGGGGAATCATGATTTCCTCCTAGGCAGTGCAATGAGGTATACTTTCTACGACGACAACACGCCAGGAACAGCATCGGCGGACAGTACTAATCAAATAAACCAGCCGCAAAGAATCCTGTTGCCAGGAATATTCTTTCAAGACGAAATCTCAATCTCAAAACAAAAGAAAATTCTCATTGGAGCCAGGTATGACTACAACACGAATCACGGAAGTATTTACACACCTCGTTTTGCATACAAGTGGACAATCAACGATAAAAACATTCTTCGCCTAAACACGGGCACCGGTTTTCGTGTGGTAAACTTATTCACCGAAGATCATGCTGCGCTGACAGGCGCGCGATCTGTAGAAATAAAAAATGAACTTCGACCGGAACAATCGTATAATTTGAACTTTAATTACATCCGCAACTTCTACTCACAAAAAGGAACAATTGCTTCTCTCGACGCTTCAGCATTCTACACTCATTTCAACAATCGAATAGTAGGTGATTTTGAAACCAATCCAAACAAAATCATTTACGACAATCTTAGCGGACATGCTACAAGTAAAGGAATCACATTAAACGTAGATCTTACATTCCACAGCGGGCTTAAGATTAACGCTGGCGGAACGCTAATGGAAAACACACTCACCGAAAACGGAAAAACAGAACAACAAATACTAACCGAGAACTTTACCGGGACTTGGGCCATTAGTTATACTATAGACAAAGCCAATCTCACAATAGACTATACCGGTAACGTCTATAGCCCCATGCGACTTCCGCTACTAAGCGATACTGATCCAAGAAATGGAATGTCACCATGGTGGAGCATTCAAAACATTCAGTTCACATACTCAAGCAACAAAAACATTCAGATTTATACCGGCGTGAAAAATCTCTTTAACTGGACGCCAAATAGAAACAATCCGTTTCTCATAGCGCGAACACACGACCCGTTCGATAAAGAAGTAACATTTGATGGAAATGGTCAAGCAATAGCCACCCCAAACAATCCCTATGGCTTAACCTTCGACCCAACGTATGCTTACGCCCCGAATCAAGGTATTCGTATATTCTTTGGTTTAAGATATAATTTGAACTAATGAAAACATTCCTAACTACAGTTCTAGTTCTTGGACTCGCAATTGCTCTACCTCGTGTTCCACATGCCCAACTTTTATCCTATCAATTTGAACAAATCGATAGTTTGCAAAACAAGCAAAAAAGAAACGTTGTAATCTTCGTGCATAGTCAATGGTGTAAATACTGTTTTGCAATGAAAAACACAACATTCATGAACAACGATGTTATTGATGTACTTAACAACGCATTCTATTTTATTGATCTCAACGCTGAAGAAAAAAGAAGTATTAGCTATCGCGGACAAATCTTTGAATACAAGCCCACCGGAGTTAGCACCGGTCTGAACGAACTCGCAGTGCAACTTGGATCTCCAAATAAAAAATTGAACTACCCAGCGATAGTTGTTCTAAACTCGCTCGACGAAATAATTTTTCATCACGATGCATTCCTTAATGCCGATGAACTCTTAAAAATTCTCGAACGGTTAAAATAAATTCTCTTTCGGTTTACCCTAAGATTTAAAAACAGACGAAATGAGGTAAAAGAACTTATTCTATCAACGAGCAAACAATATTCTTGCCTCATTAGCGTTGTATGGCAAATAAAAAAAGTGAAAAAGAATCTTCTTGCCCTGCTATTCCTGATATTACTATTTACAACAGGATGGTCACAAAACACGTATCTCAATTATCAGTCAGGTTTAAAACTTTACAACACCACAATCTTTGAGGAGCAATCAAAATCAATGTTGGTGTCTGATACTTCTTCTGTTCGCTTTCAATACACCAATACAAAATCTCAAATTCTTCATCCGTCTATTGCATTTCAATGGAAATCGAAAACGAATAATTTTCATGAAATTGAATTAACCAATTTCATGGTGAATAAGGTTGGAACTACAACGGAGTATGTGTCCGACACATCTGCAAGTGGCCAATTGGTAAGCGGTGAATACATGACAAACATAGCTCTTTCTCTTCGCTACGAATACATCGCTATTCTAAACAAATCGAAAAATAGCAAAGTCGTTCCCTCTATTGGGTTTGGTGTTAATCCCTATTTCCGTAGAAGCAGTATCTCTTACGAAAGTTCTACTTCATTCCCTTCATCAAATCAAAGCATAGGCCTACGAACGTTCGTTACGCCGAGAATTACGTACTTCTTGACTTCTAAATTATTTCTAGATGTTAACATACCGATTTGTCTTTTCGATAATTTCATAAGTACAGAAAGCACAGACAATCCGGCTGTTCCAATTTCGCAGAGAGAGATCAGCTCATACAACTTCAATCAGTTTCCTAAATTCATCAGTGGACGCGTGGGTATCGGTTTAAAGCTATAGCCAGATATTACAAAGCAAGAGTTGTCACGAAGTAAACAAAGCACAGAATCGATGAATCGTAATTTCCGAAAAACTTTTTCATAAGAACTCCCTTTGACATTTATATTTGCGATTGGACTAACGTCGTAAACGCATTGATGGAAAAATTCAAGTTCTTACTGTTCTTTTGTGTTCTCCTTTGTTCGTCAATAACCTATTCTCAGCGCAAAAAATTTCTTGGCTTCACTCCTCTTGACGATACCGTAAAAACGGCTACCGAAGGTACATTCCTTCTCCCTCTGCTTTACTACACTCCCGATACGCGTTGGGCAGCAGGCGCTGCAGGCGTTCATTACTTTAAACTCGAAGCGAAAGATTCGACCGGGCTTCCCACGCGAACAAGCAACATTCAACTTCTTGCCGATTACACCCAAAACAGACAAGCCGATTTATGGTCGTCTTGGAATGTTTTTACGAGAAATGAAAACTATTTGCTGAAAGGTGATCTCCGCTATAGAAATTTCCCTGATAAATTCTATGGCATTGGAAACAACACCAGCAAAGAACAAATGGAGAGTTATTCGTATAACCTCATTCAGATAAAATCTATGTTCTTGAAGAAAGTTAAACCCAATCTCTTTCTTGGTTTTGACTACGAATTCGAAAAAGAATATGGAATTAAAACTTCACCGAATGGTTTGCTTGCATCTGGAAGCATTACTGGATCTCGCGGAGGTATTGGCTCTGCAATTGGATTTATAAGCGTATACGACTCAAGAGACATTGTTATTAATGCACAAAAAGGAATGTTGCTCGAAGTTTCTACCTATCTCTTCAATGATATTCTCGGCAGCTCATTTAACTTTTTCAACGTCAACACCCTCTATCAAAAATACTGGAGCGTCAAGAAAAATCATGTCCTAGCCTTTCAGTATAAAAACAAATTCAACTTTGGAAACATTCCGTTCATCGACATGGCCACTCTTGGCAACGACGATATTCTTCGCGGTTACCCCAAAAATAGATTCAGAGATAAACATTTTATGGGCGCACAAGTGGAATACAGATTCCCGCTCTTCTGGCGTTTTGGCCTAACCACCTTTGCCGGCGCCGGAGATGTTTTCGGAGAACTCCAAGATCTTCATTTAAACAGAATAAAATACTCCGTAGGAACTGGTCTACGCTTTGTTGTCAACCCCCAAGAAAAACTAAACATCCGCCTCGATTACGCCTATGGCCGCGAAGGCGGCTACTTCTATTTCATGGTCGCTGAAGCGTTTTGATTGTTGTTCAGACAAGGCAATATCGTCGTAGACATTCGCGAAGCATTCGCCTGAAAGGCATTCGTCGAAGACGTCTTCCCCTCCCATAACTTTTCTTATCTCTTGCTTATATTGAATAATACCATATCTCCCTCTAATTTATTTTCATTATATTAGTTGTGTAATAAAAGACAACTGAAAAAACACGCCCCAAACAAATTAATAAAATGAAAAAAATCTTAGTTCTAACATTAATATTATTCGCCTTCGGCGCTGCCAATGCACAAAAAGTATTTTCAGTTGAATATGAAAACCAGGCCGACGTGAAAGTTTTTGTTGTCGATTACGAAAACCAAGCTGACTTAAAAGTCTTCAAAGTAAAGTATGAAAATCAGGCAATCGCCAATGAAGGGAAGTGGTTCTTCACCGATTATTCCAATCAAGCAAAAAAGAAAATCTTCTTTGTTCAGTATGAAAACCAAGCGAACTTAAAAATCTTTTTCGTTCAGTACGAAAATCAAGCTGGATGGAGAAATGCTTCTAAGAAAAGTTTGATGTATTAAATGATAAGATAATTTTCAAGTGGTGTAAATAATCATGCGTGAACTACTTTGTTTGAACTGCGTAATTCCTACTGCGTAATTGGAACTGCGTTATTATTCTTCCCCTCTCTTCCCCTTTTTAATAAAGCAAAGACTCCTCTCCCAAATTGCCTCGTCTCTGCAACTTCAAATCTTGCAACAATGCAGATTTGATATTGAGCTGAATAAAGTAGCTCTGACGAATTCCGAACGGAACAACGTTTGCACTTAACTCCCAACAATGAAGATCTACGTGAAGGCCTATGGTAGTCGTAGTCATTTCCTTCGAATTAAAATCATACCCTCCATTGAAACTCAACGCCAAGCGTTTCGCGAAAGCAACATCGCCCATGAACGTCACCGCTTGCGTATATATCGTACTGTCGCGCTGTTGATCTGCCAACCACTTCTTACTCATGCGCAAATTGTAATTCAAACTTAAATTCCACGGAACATTGAAATCAATAAGCGCAGCCTGGTTGGTTGAAAGAATCTCCTGCTGAGCCGGAGTGACTGCCGGATTGGCCTGCGGTTGAGCTGAACTTGGTTTGCCCTGCTTACTGCGAACAACAATTCCTACCGCTAAATTGGTGCCTTCCATACGAGCCAATCCTTTGCGCGATTCATTCAAAAACGTATCAATCTTCCGACCCAACGAATCGCGATCGTACATGCTGTATGAAGACGAATAGTTCAAGGTTAAGAATTTCCCTACCGATGTAAAGGCCGAAAGATTCAGATTACTCCACTGAAGGGAATCGGCCATAAAATTGCGTGAGACTCCAGTTCGAAAACTGTCGATAATCTTAACTTTCTTATACACCACTTTCGCAGAAGACTCGTCACGAACCTTGGCTTCAACATTCTGATTCACTGAAAAATTCATATTCGCAGTTTGCGAGGAACTCGCTGGTGCAAAACGCGCAGCGTCGAATGGAGAATAACCCAAGAAATCGCCATTCACTCCGTAAAATCCAAACTGCTGGAAATTCTGATAAGGCGTATAAGAAAAACCAACCCTTGGCTGAATCATGTGACGAACCGCCTTTAGCTTCTTCGCACCCTTCCTCACAAATGTCCCGTACATGCGCGTGTCCGCCGATATCTGCGTAGACCAATTCCCCGCGGCTTTAAATCCTGCAACTGTATCCAACCGAGCATCGCTAATCGGAGAAACTACTTTCCATGTTCCAAATCCTGTAAAAGTTGCACTCGGATTCAAGGTAATAAATTGTCCGAGTTTCCAAGAGGTGCTCGCCGTGCTATTCAAACGAACACCACTCTGCGCTTTGTTTAATAACTCACTCATTGTTAATTGTCCGAACTCTTGCTCAAAGGCCGAGAGCTGCTGCTCGGCATTCACCGAGGCATTAATTCCAATCGGAGATTTCGGAAAGACCTTCTTCAACAAATTAATTCGCGATACGTTGAACGCTGCAGATGGCAGCGTAATCTGAACCAACTGCGACTGTGTATTCTGTGTATGGTTCGCAGAAACCGCCAACGAAAAAGGCTTTCCAGGAAACGACTTCGACCATTGAACGGCAGAGTTGAAGGTGCCTGTTAAGAAATCTTGTTGCGTAGCATTCAAGTTATTTCTGAAATTCTGAGAACTTCCCAAATTCACATTTGCGTTGAACGATTCATTCGGACGAGCCTTCGGATCTTGCGTGTGATTCCAACGAACGTTGAAGGTCGACTGCTGAATGTAATTCGGTAACTCACGGAAGCCTGTCTTATTTACCGTCCTTGACACATTAAAAGAACCCTGGTACTTGTATCGTTTTTTATAATTCGTGATATTTCTCGCACTCCAAGAGCCACCGGTATAAATATCGAACAACACACGCGTGTCTATGTGCTCGTTAATGGGGAAATAATATCCGAGATTCTGAACAAAAAAACCTTTCGCCCTTCCGTTTCCATAACCTGGAATTAAAATTCCATACGTACTTTCTTTTTTATTCGGAAAAAATCCAAACGGCAATCCCAACGGCACAGGCACTTTTCTAAACTGTAAATAAAGCGGACCACTCACAATCTTTTCATTCGGAATAATAATGGCCTTCGACAACTGAAAATGGAAATGCGGATTCGGATTCGAACACGTTGTGAATTTTCCTTTTCGAATGTGAATGGTCTTGTCTATTTGCATCTTTGAAATGGCAGTGTGCAAATACGCATCCGACTCTTCTGTGCGAACGCCGTAACTAATCCCTCTTTTCGATTTGAAATGATATCCCAACGAATCTTCTTCGAACGAAGTCTCTCCTTGAGTAAACACAGGCCTTCCCGTATAAACACCCAACGAATCTTTGAATCCCTTCGCGAAAGCAATGTTATCGGTTAAGGAAAAAGCGATGTATCCCGCTTTCAACTCTAAATCTCCGTATGTAACATAGGAGCCCAATCCATATAAATACACGCGATCATTAATCAAATCCATCACCGTGCTGTCCTTCCCGAAATAGTGTACCTCTTCCATGGCTTGCTGTTCAGAAGAAAAATAAAGGGTATCAACGGGCATTGGCGACAAGGTATCAGACTGCGCAGACAGCGGGTTCAATAAGGAGCTTATCAACACCACACACGTGAAAATTAGAGCGCATCGGAAGTTCATGCCTTCACAAAGAAAAATAGTTTTGTTTAAATTGCGTTTACGTGTCAAAGCTATGCTAAACATTCGAGATAATAAACCCTTACAAAAGATGCACAAAAGAATTCTCTACATTTCCCTTGTTGCGCTCGTCTATACTTTGGGTTCTGCTTATCGCATTTCAGATAACGAAGAGACAACGGAAAAAAAGTTTATTGTTGTGTTAGATGCCGGACATGGCGGATCTGACCCTGGCACACTTGGAACAGGCAGGTACAAGACTGCTGAGAAAGACATTGCATTAGCTGTAACGTTAAAGGTTGGAAAACTCATTGAAGCGAACTACCCCAACGTTAAAGTCGTTTATACAAGAACCGGAGACACCTTCCCTACTCTAAAGCGACGCGTTGAAATTGCCAACTCAAACAACGCCGATCTTTTCATTAGTGTGCACTGCAACGCCAATCCCAACACCGAAGCCTCAGGCTCCGAATCCTTTGTCATGGGATTGCATAAATCAGAGGAAAGTCTGCGCAATGCCATGCGAGAAAATGCTTCTATTTACCTTGAAAGCAACGGTGGACGAGATTACGACGGTTTCGACCCAAACAATCCCGACACATACATAGCCTTGAGTCTTCGCGAAAACATCTACCAGGACAAGAGCATCTTAATGGCTAAAAACGTTCAAGATGAGTTTGTTAAACTGGGAAGAAAAAACAGAGGTGTGAAGCAAGCGCCTTATTACGTGATCACCTTCACCAACATGCCAAGTATACTCATAGAACTCGGCTTTCTCTCTAACCACAAGGAAGAAGACTACCTGCAAAGCAAAGAGGCTCAGGAAGAATTGAGTTCTGCGGTATACCGCGCTTTTATCGATTACCAAAGCAAGCTATTCAACATACAGCCTTTAAACACGCCTCAGACAACTGTTCGCGTTGAAAAAGCGGAAAAGGCAAATGCTTATGAAGGTCTCATTTGGGAAGAAATACCCCTGAATGAGGTGGCTTTCAAAGTTCAAATCATGAGTTCTGCCACCCCTCTGCAAAAAAAATCAAATCAATTTAAAGGTTTAGAGAGAATTGAGGAATACCTTAGCAACGGCGCACACAAGTACCTAGTTGGAAGCACTCGAAGTTTAGACGACGCCAAGAAGAATCAAAAAATTCTTCGCGATGCTGGATTCAGCGGAGCGTTTGTTGTCGCCTTCGAAAATGGCATCCGAATTAGCAACGAAGAAGCCCTTAAAAAAATTCAGAAATGAGCGGTAAAAAAGCACGCAACGAAGTAGTCATTGGAGCAGTAGTCATTGTGATTCTTGCGCTGGTGTATTTCGGAGTAAGTTTTTTAAAAGGCGTAAACATCTTTTCAACCCAAACGAGATACTACGCCATCTACGATGAAATCGGAGGTTTGGAAGTATCAAGCCCCGTAATCATCAACGGATTTAAAATCGGTATTGTAAAAAGCATTGAGCTTGAATCGAATGGTTCAGGAAGATTGGTGGTTGAAGTGGTGTTGAATAATGCTGATGTTGCGGTTCCGAAAGATTCGCAACTCAAAATTTACGACTCCGACTTCTTTGGTGGGAAAGCCATTCAAATCGTCATGGGCGACAGCTCGGTGATGGCCAGCACAAAAGACACCTTAGTTGCTGTAATTGAAAAAGGTCTAGCCGAAACATTGAAAAATGAAATCGACCCCATCAAACAAAAGTCTACCGAAATATTTCAACACGTAGACAGTGTGTTAGCAAGCCTTCAACGCACACTAAACAATTCTGGTGCTGAAGGACTTCCATCTCTATTCAGTTCATT
The DNA here is from genome assembly GCA_964511555.1 of uncultured Chryseobacterium sp. GTDB lineage: Bacteria > Bacteroidota > Bacteroidia > Flavobacteriales_D > Sanyastnellaceae > CAIZGX01. Next base: position 14,589 of record CAZEFR010000027.1, on the reverse strand, counting down.
GCAACGCACCATGAACAATCTTGAGTCAACCTCTGCTAATTTGAATGGACTAATTGCAAGCAACGGCGGAAGAGTAGCTGAAATAATTGGAAACGCACAATCGCTAACCAATACGCTCAAAGCAAACAATGAACGCATTGACCAAGCCATTAAAAACATCACCCAATTCACCGACACCCTTTCGCGCATTCGCTTAACTACCACGCTTTACAAAGTAGACCAAGCTATGGGACATTTTGAAGAAGTCATGACTAAAGTGAACAGCGGTCAAGGCACGCTCGGCAAACTCGTCAACAACGATAGTCTTCACCATGAACTGGTAAATGCCACGCACAGCCTCGACTTATTGTTAGACGATATGCGTAATCATCCGAAGAGTTATGTTGGATTCTCGTTGTTCGGAAGACGCGACGCAGACAAGTTTTCTAAATCGGAATTGGAAGACATGAAAAAAATCATTGATCAAATGATTCAGGAAAAAAGTGGCAAGTAATTCTTCAATTTAAAAATCGAAATCATTTATGATCTCTCAAATCATATTCGCATTGTTACTGGCCGTTGCCGGATTCTTTATCTTCAAAAGATATCAATTTGTAAAGGGAAACATTCTCCTCGGACAAAAAGGTCCTGAAACCGACCGCAAAGGCGAACGTCTAAAAACCATGATACTCGTGGCTTTCGGACAAGGTAAAATGTTTTCTCGTCCGTTCGTGGCACTCATGCACCTCATTCTCTACGTTGGTTTCGTCGTAATCAATATTGAATTGATTGAAATTATCGTGGACGGACTTACAGGTGAGCACCGTTCGTTTGTTGGATTCAGAGGCTACTATAGACTTTTAATTAATCTGTTTGAAGTCCTTGCAGGATTGGTAATTATCGCTTGTATCGTTTTCTTAATCAGAAGAAACCTTGGAAAGATCAAACGCTTCCAATCGGCAGAAATGAAAACATGGCCTAAACGAGATGCCAATATTATCCTGATTACGGAAATTCTTTTAATGAAAGCGTTCTTAATCATGAACGCTGCCGATAGCATTCTTACCGTTCGCAGCGCAACTCCCGCGCGTGTGCCTTCATTCTGGGTCAGTCAATTCTACCAACCATTGCTCACGAGTTTTTCAACGCACACCTTAGAAGGTATTAGTCACTTTACTTGGTGGTTCCACATTGTAGGTATTCTTGGTTTCATTGTGTATCTCTCTTATTCGAAACACTTACACATTCTCCTCGCCTTTCCAACAACCTATTTCAGCAAGTTGCAATCGCCCGGAAATTTATCGAACGACAAAGCGGTTACCAACGAGGTGAAGCTTATGCTCGATCCGAACGCAGTTGTTGAACCTGTTGAATTCACTCGCTTTGGGGTTAAAGATGTTTCAGACTTAAAACGCACACAACTGTTAAGCGCATACTCGTGCACCGAATGCGGAAGATGTACTTCTGCGTGTCCTGCGAATCAAACAGGTAAATTACTTTCTCCAAGAAAAGTCATGATGGACGTTCGTGACCGTATGGAAGAAATTGGAAATGCGAAAGCGGCGAACAAAGGCGTCTGGGTAGACGATGGAAAAAGCTTAATTCGCGATTACATCTCGGAAGAAGAAGTATGGGCATGCACAACATGCAACGCCTGCACAGATGCTTGCCCAATTAACATTAACCCAATGGAAGTGCTTGTAGATCTTCGTAGATATTTAATCATGGAAGAATCTAAGTCGCCCGACAGCATTACCTCTATGTTCAACAACGTAGAGAATAATGGAGCGCCTTGGGCTATGAGTGCTATGAACCGTGCAGACTGGACCAACGAATAATTCGAACAACATGGATTTCAAGATACGTACAATGGCCGATTGCATGGCCGAAGGAACAACACCCGAAGTGCTTTTTTGGGTAGGATGTGCTGGAAGTTTCGACGACCGCGCAAAGAAAATTACCAAAGCCATTGCAAAAATTCTTCACCACACAAACACCTCGTTTGCCATTTTAGGTTCTGAAGAGTCATGCACAGGTGACCCCGCAAAGCGCGCAGGAAACGAATTCCTCTTCCAAATGATGGCTATGCAAAACATCAGTGTTTTGAATGCCTACGAAGTGAAGAAAATTGTAACCGGATGTCCGCATTGCTTCAATACATTAAAAAATGAATATCCTGAACTAGGTGGAAACTACGAAGTGGTTCACCACACCCAACTCATTCAAGAATTATTGAATACGGGAAAATTGAAGATTGAAGGGGGAGAATTCAAAGGAAAGAAAATTACCTTCCACGATCCGTGTTACCTTGGAAGAGGAAACGGAGAGTACGAAGCTCCGCGCCAACTTATTCAAGCGCTCGATGCGGAATTGGTTGAAATGAAACGTTGCAAAACCAACGGATTGTGCTGCGGTGCTGGTGGAGCTCAAATGTTCAAGGAAGCCGAAAAAGGAAACAAGGAAGTAAACGTTGAACGCACAGAAGATGCCTTGGAGGTGAAACCAAGCGTTATTGCAACCGGTTGTCCGTTTTGCAACACCATGATGACCGATGGCGTGAAGCACTTCGAACAAGAGCATACCATAGCAGTGAAAGACATTGCTGAATTAATAGCAGAAGCAGTAGATTTGTAAAAATAGTTTATCATGAAATTATTAGAAGGAAAAGTCGCTATCATTACTGGCGCATCACGCGGAATAGGAAAAGGAATTGCTGAAGTGTTCGCCGATCAAGGTGCTACCATAGCATTCACGTACGCATCATCTGACGAAAAAGCACGCGCATTTGAAGCAGAATTGGCTGCGAAAGGCGTGAAAGCAAAAGGATATAAAAGCGATGCTTCAGATTTCAACGCAGCACAAACGTTGGTAGACGAAGTGGTTGCTGAATTCGGAACCGTAGATATTTTAGTGAACAACGCGGGAATCACGCGAGACACCTTGCTTATGCGCATGAGCGAAGAGCAATGGGACGAAGTTCTTCGCGTAAACTTGAAATCTGTTTTCAACTTAACGAAAGCGGTGATTAAGCCCATGTTGAAAGCTCGCAGCGGTTCAATCATTAACATGACCTCAATTGTTGGGGTTACGGGTAACGCTGGACAAGCCAACTACGCTGCCTCTAAAGCAGGTATGATCGGATTCACGAAAAGCGTTGCGCAAGAATTGGGATCTCGCAACATCCGTTGCAACGCCATTGCTCCCGGATTCATTGAAACAGAAATGACTGAAAAGTTAGATCAAAAAGTGGTTGAAGAATGGAGAAATACCATTCCATTGAAGCGAGGCGGAACTCCTGTAGACATTGCAAATACAACACTTTATTTAGCATCTGAATTAAGTTCATACGTTACCGGACAAACGCTTCACGTTTGTGGTGGTATGCACATGTAAGCTATGGCGCACCTAATCACTCAAGCATCTCCCTGGCTCTTGAGCCTTTGTGTTTGGGTAGGATTAGCCTACGCCTCAGCCCTTTACTTTTTCGGAAAATCGAAAGAGTCATGGTCAACTCCATTTAAATTTCTTTTAGCAAGTATGCGATTCCTAGTGGTATCGCTGCTTGTTCTTTTGTTGTTCCAACCGCTTCTTGAAACCATTGAAACACGCGTTGAAAAACCCGTTGTGGTTTTGGCACTGGATAACAGTCAGTCTGTTGTTTCTGCCAAAGACTCGAACGAGGTTCGAACAACTTTTTTAAATAATTGGAAAGGGCTTTCCGAAAAACTAGGTGCCGATTACGAAGTGGTTCCTTTGCTTTTCGGCGATGAGGTTTCGAACGGAAACGAGGCTACTTTTTCCGATCAGATTACACACTTCGGAAAGTTGCAACGTGCATTAGACGCGCGCTTCAGCGGAAGAAATCTTTCGGCGTTGGTTATAGCCTCTGACGGACTTTACAACAAAGGTCCGCATCCGGTTTCCAACTTGAAACAACTCAACATCCCTGTATTTACTGTTGGTTTAGGAGATACTACTCTTCATCGCGATTTACTCATCTCCAATGTTAGCGCGAACAAAATAGCTTACCTCGGAAACAACTTCCCTATTCGATTAAATGTGGAAGGAAGAAAAGCGCAAGGAATCAGCACCGTCATTACCGTTTCGAAAAACGGTGTTCAATTGGCTTCACAAAGCTTGAATTTTAATTCCGAAAGAGAATTTAAAAATGTTGAATTTTCATTGCCTGCCGATCAAGTTGGAATTCATACCTACACCATTACCATTCAAGCCATAGACAAAGAAGACAATGTTCGGAACAACACCGAACAAGTGTACATTGAAGTCATCGACAACAGACAGAAAATATTGATCCTCGCGAACGCTCCGCATCCAGATATCACTGCAATTTCCGAAGCGCTTCGCCTTCAAGAAAATTATGAAGTAACGGTTCAAACCGTTGATCTGTTTACAGACAACGTGAACAATTTCGACATGCTCATTGCCTATCAAATTCCGTCGTTGGGTGGAAGAGGAAACAACGTGGTGCAAGAAGCTTTCAAATCGAAAATTCCTTGTTGGTTTATTCTCGGTGCACAGAACGATTTCAACGCCTTCAATGCATTAAACGGAGGCTTCTCGCTGAATGGATATCAGTCGAAACTTTCAGACATCAACGCCTCGCTGAATCCTTCGTTCAGTTACTTCTCACTCTCGAATGAATTTACACAAGCCCTACCTCTACTTCCGCCGATGGCCGTGCCTTTTGGGAATTACGCAGTAGCACCAGAAGTTCAAGCGTTGCTAACTCAACGCATTGGAAAGATTGCAACAGATGTTCCACTTATGGGATTCGGAGGAACACCTGAACACCGCGTTGCCGTGCTATGCGGAGAAGGAATTTGGAGATGGAAAATTGCACTGTATCAGATGGAAGAATCACACGAAGTCTTCAACAATTTCATTCAACAAAGCGCCCAATTCATCGGAGTGAAAGAGAACAAAGAGAAGTTCAGAATTCAACACAAAAAGAATTTCGCTGAAAATGAATTGGTCTTTTTCAATGCAGAATTGTACGACGAAAGTTTCATGCCTGTATTAAATCAGCAAGTGAATCTCGAATTGAAGTATCCAGATAATTCAACGCAATCGCTTCAATTCTCTCCTTCCAACACTGGCTATCAATTGAATGCTGGATTGCTACCTCCTGGCGCGTATTCCTACACAGCAAAGGCTTTCAACGGCACCACAGCGTTCACCAAGTCAGGCGGATTCAGCGTGAACAACATTTCGGTAGAAACGTCAAGAACAATTGCAGACTTCCAGTTGTTAGAACAATTGTCTTCCAGCACCAACGGAAAACGATTCAATGCAACAGCGCTAGATGATCTCGTGAACGAAATCAAAAACAGAAAAGAAATCACGAGTGTTTCTTTTGAAGAGAAAAAGGTGAGAGATCTCATAGATTGGGCTCCCCTTTTAGTTGCACTTTTGTCGTTGCTCAGCATTGAGTGGTTCCTGAGGAAGTGGAACGGCAGCTACTAACATGAAAGATAAAATTACGTTACGTATTGGAGGTGTTCCTGAACACTTCAACTTACCCTGGCAATTGGCGTTAGAGCAAGACGTTTTCAGCGCCTTGAATATCCAAGTTTCTTGGACCTACTTCGCCGGAGGAACAGGTGTCATGACCGAAGCCCTTCAAGAAGGAGATTTAGATGTGGCGCTTATGCTTACGGAAGGATTTGTGAGCGCGTTCCATCGCGGACTCGATGCTCGCATTGTGAAAGTTTACACCAAAACTCCACTTACTTGGGGCATCTACGGCGGATACGAAGACACACCGAAAATCACTGCAAATCACGCGAGAAAATACGCTATCTCCCGCAAAGGATCGGGTTCTCACCTCATGGCGCGCATACACGCCAAGCAGTTGGGCTTCCATCCGGCCGATGAGCAGTATGTGGAAGTAGCTAATTTGAATAATGCGATTCAAAGTTTGAAAAAGCGTGAAAGCGATTATTTCTATTGGGAAAAATACACGTCTATTCCTTCCGTAAAAAAAGGATATCTGTGTTTTTTAGATACGTTTCATGCACCGTGGTGCGGATTCGTAGCAGTCGCGAACAACAACGCTATTTCGCAAAAAAGTGTAGCTATTCAAAAAGTTTTGCAGCTGATGAATGACCGATGCGCAGATTTCATGAGCGACAAGGAAAACATCTTCCGTGTTTCGAATCGATTTGAAATCTCTACCGCTGCAGCAACCGAATGGTTCAACACAACAGCTTATCAGAATAATTTCGAAATGAAAAAATCGGAACTCGATGCTGTTCATGAAGCTCTTAATTTGGAAGTGCCTTCCAACTATTCCAACATGCTCGGTGAAAACATTATCTTCGTGGAATAATTTTTCAGGTTGAACATCCAGGACAAGCAGACATATACTTACTTTCATTCACTCATTACGTTGAAGCAACTTCGTCGTATTTGGAAGTACATCGTTCTAGCCTTCACTCTTGCTTTTTTCATTTCAATATTCATCTATCGCCATTCTATTTTAGGTGGAATTGGTCATTTTCTCACAGTAGCCGAATCGAGTGCCGTTACCTCTTCCAACCAAACATTTTTTGTTTTAGGTGGAAA
>CAZEFR010000027.1:0-7925 GCA_964511555.1 uncultured Chryseobacterium sp. | reverse complement strand
ACAATTTGAAGGAAATTTCGGTGGTTAGTAGTGACTTTCACTTGCGCCGAATGAGTCTGGTTTTCGGAGATAAATTCCAAAAAAAAGGTATTCTCGTGCACTTCTTTGGTACTGAAACCAAGGACTTTAAAGCAGAGTCGTGGTGGACCTTCGAAGAGGGGCTAATTACCACTTTCAATGAATACATTAAACTCGTGTATTACGTGTTCAAATATTAATCGCAAAGCCCGCGAATTATTGGTTATTTTTGAAGTGAACTACTGAAAATAGTCTATGAGCGAAGACCCATCAGATTACCACAATACCGGCGACCTTATTTCCCGTTTTGAACAAATGATTCAGCACAACGAATCATATTACTTCGATGTAGAGCAGTTCGAAGCAATCATAGACGCTTATCAAGCCAACCTCAGTTATCAGAAAGCCATAAAAGCACTGGAGTATGCCTATTCCTTATTTCCTGACAACACCGCTCTAATTATAAAAGAAGTTCAATTGCTTTCGGGCATCGGTCAACTCTCGAAAGCACTCTCAAGATTAAAGGTTCTAGAAAAATTCGAACCCAATAACGAAGAAATGCTGCTTACCATGGCTGCTGTTTACAGCCAATTGCGCGAGCACAACAAAGCCATTCAGTATTACAAGCGTGCCTTGCCCATTTGTGCTGAAGAAGAAATAGACGACATCTATCTCGAAATTGCGCTTGAATATGAAAACCTTGAACAGTATGAAAAAGCTATTTCTACTCTAAAAATTGGAATAGCAAGAAGCCCTGAAAATGAAACACTTCTTTATGAGATAGCATACTGTTTCGAGCTCGCAGGTCTGCCCGCCGTGAACATCACCTACTTTCAACAATTTATAGACGAACACCCCTACAGTTTCGCGGCCTGGTACAACCTGGGGAACGCTTTTCAAAAGCTTGATCGTTCAGAGGAATCTATTGAAGCGTACGATTATTGTTTAGCTATTCAAAGCGACTTCGCTCCGGCTTATTACAACAAAGCACACGCGCTTTTCAAATTAGAAAAATACGCCGAGGCACTTGAGGTCCTCGAAGAGTCATATGTATACGAGCCTCCGCAAGCTCCAATCTTTTGTCACGTTGGAGAATGCTTCGAAAAGTTAAACGATTATGACAAAGCCCTCTTCTATTACCACAAAAGCATTGAGACCGATGAGTATTGGGCAGATGCTTACCTTGGATTAGGAGTCGTTATGGATCTACAAGGAAAACTAGCAGAGGCCATCCCATTTCTAGATAAAGCCATTGAGCTTGAATCTAAAAATCCTGACTACGCCATTTACAAAATGGAAGTTTTAGTTAAAATGACCAAGTTCGACGAAGCCATTGCTCTCGGTGAAAAACTCGTGAAAGAGTTTCCTGAAAATGAAGAAACATGGATGGCACTTGCCGACGCGTTCTTCAAATATGGAAACAACGAAAAAGCGCTAGAAACTATGCTAGACGCTACGCTTGTCCATTTATCTAACCCCGATATTGGTTACAGAAGAGCGGTTTACCTCATCGAATTAGGGAAAATGCAATCCGCAGAGGAGCTTTTGCATTACCTCATGCAAAACGACAAATCTCAACTTTCGGAATTGGAGGAATACTACCCCAAGATTCTTCAACTACCTTTTTACATTCAACTCAAAAGCGACTTAGGGTTAGTGTAATTTTCACACTAAGCATATTTAGCCGATATTCGCAAAAAATTAGCAACTATGAACATTCAACTTAGCCACATGCCAAGCCGCGAAAAGAAAGAACGTCAGTTCGGACTTACGATGGTTATGGACAAAGGAATCTCTCTTCGTCAAGCTGAAGAAATGATCTCGAGCAGCTCTGAATATATCGATATGGTGAAACTTGGATTTGGAACCTCTGTGTTTTCAACCCAAGTGAAAGAAAAAGTGAAGTTGTACCACGATGCAAAAATCAAAGTCTATCTTGGTGGAACCCTTTTCGAAGCGTGCTATGTGCGCGGAGAACTTGACAAGTACCGCAAATACGTTGACAGCCTCGGAATAGAAATGGTTGAAGTTTCTGACGGAAGCATGGCATTGGATCACAAAAAGAAATGTCAACTGATCACAGAGTTCGCAAAAGACTACAAAGTCCTTTCTGAAGTTGGATCGAAGGAAGAAGGCATTTTAATCAGTCCAGCTAAATGGATTAAAATGATGCAGGCTGAATTGGATGCGGGTTCATGGAAAGTTATTGCTGAAGCACGTGAAAGTGGAAACGTAGGCATTTATCGTCCAAGCGGACAAGCACACGTGATGCTTATCAATAAAATCCTCGCTAAAATCAACGGAAACGATATTATTTGGGAAGCACCTAAGAAAGCGCAGCAGGTTTATTTCATCAAACATTGCGGAGCAAACGTAAACCTTGGAAACATTGCAGAAAATGAAACCATTCCATTGGAATGCTTGCGCATGGGATTACGCGGTGATACGTTCTTCGATTACCTTCCCGAAGAAATTGTATCTAAAATGAAAGGATAATATGCAACACTTGCAGCCTACAGAATTACTTAATTGGAAAAACGAAAACAAACCACATTTGTTGGTAGACATTCGTGAAGAATATGAAGTAGCTATTTGCACATTAGATGGAATGCACATTCCAATGGAACACGTGATTGAAAAGTACCCTTCCCTTCCAAAAGAAAATCCAATTGTCTTCCATTGCAACAGTGGAAAAAGATCAGATGCTTTGGTATATCTAATTGAAAAGAAATTCCCTGGAGACAACATTTACAGTCTTTCCGGAGGCGTTATGGGATATGCAGAGCAATGCGCTCCTGAAATAAAGTGTTCAATTTAAAATGGAAACATTACAATCTTTTTTGCACTTCGCTCTGCATTTGAATGAAGAGCTTCCTTTATTGTTGAATGAATACGGCGTTTGGTTTTATGCCATCTTATTCCTGATCATCTTTGTTGAAACAGGTTTGGTAATCATGCCATTTCTTCCCGGAGATTCCTTGTTATTCGCAGCAGGTGCCTTGTGCGCGGGACAGAACAACCTAAGCCTTACAATGCTTATTGTATTGCTCATAGTTGCAGCAATTATCGGAGATCAATGTAACTACTTTATTGGAAGATTTTTCGGATCGAAAATCGTTGCCATGAAATTCAGAGGCAAACCATTGATTGCACAAAAGCATTTAAGCAAGACGGAAGAGTTCTTCACGAAGCACGGAACGAAAGCCATAATCATGGCTCGCTTCGTTCCTATCGTTCGCACCATTACTCCGTTTGTTGCTGGAATTGGAAAGATGGACTACAGAAAAAAATTCCTTCCTTACGATATCTTCGGTGGCGCGCTTTGGATTGTAAGTATGACGCTTGCCGGTTACTTCCTCGGACAAATTGAATTCGTTCAGAAGCACTTTGAAGCAGTTGTTATTCTGATCATCTTGATCTCTCTTGCTCCAATGGTTTTTGCTTACCTGAAAAGCAAATTCGGCTCGAAGGCATGAGAACGTATGGGCTTCTCGGCAAGTCGCTAATGCATTCTTTTTCGAAGAATTATTTTGAGAAAAAATTTGCTAAGCACCTTCCGAAGGACCTTTCCCAAAAAATAGATTCTTCGAAAGGTCTTTCAGAAGGTGCTTCGCAAGGAGAGTCATACATAAATATTGAACTCGATTCAATCGACAACATTCGTGACCTTTCGGAATTTAGTGGATTAACAGGTTTCAACGTTACCATTCCATACAAACAAGAAATTATTGAGTACCTCGACGAGCTTTCGCCAGCAGCGAAAGCCATTGGCGCTGTGAATTGTGTGCGTATAGAGAACAACCGTTGGATTGGTCACAACACCGATTACATTGGCTTCAAACGAACGTTACTTCCACTTATTGAAAACAGAGTGGAAACCGCGCTTATACTCGGCACTGGAGGAGCATCGTTAGCGGTAGCTTATGTGTTGAAGGAATTGGGTATCCGTTACTTTTTTGTAAGTCGAAATCCGCAAAACGATCAAACCTGTTCTTACGAGCAATTAACACCCTTATTACTCGAGAAGTGTAAGCTCATTGTGAACACGACGCCTGTTGGACAGTTCCCGAACAACGAAGAAAAACCAAACTTGGATTATTCGTGTCTTACAGATCAGCATGTGTTGTACGACTTAATCTACAATCCTGAAAGAACTGCCTTTCTTCAAGAAGGCATCTCGCGCGGCGCACGCTATTGCAATGGCCTCAGTATGCTTGAAATTCAAGCAGAAGAGAGCTATAAGATTTGGAATCTTCTTTCCGAATAAACTGCATATAACTTATACGATTTTGGCATAAGGATTCGAGAAATTCCTTTAGAAATTTGTTGCGGAAAAACACCATACGTACATTTGTAAAAAACACACGTATGCAGACTAAATTAACTTTAATCATGGACAAGAAACTTATCGAAGAAGCGAAAGTCTACGCAAAAGAAACGCAACAAAGTCTGTCGCAATTGGTCAGCGAACAGCTGGAAAGAATTCTGTGCAAGAACGAAGACCCTGACAAGTACAAGGATCATCCGATGGCCTATCTTGTTGGCATACTCGATAAAAATTCGAAAGAGTTTAAAGGCAAATCGCACAAACAAATAATGTTTGAACACGTTGCAAAAAAACACGCATGAAGCACGTATTTATAGACACGAATATTTTAATGGACATGCTCTTTCATAGAATGCCCTATAAAAACCACTCGCTTGATTTGTTTACACTTCAAGAGAAAAAACTGATTACTACCTATACTTCCTCAAATACAATTCTTAGTGTAGCATACTACCTAAACAAAGTCAACCCGCCCAAAGTAGTTAAAGAAATAGTTCTTAAATTAATACAGGATGTTCAAGTAATTGAAATAAACAAAAGCATGCTGTTAGCCGGAATTAACAGTCTAACGGATGATTACGAGGATGCCGTTCAAATTCATTGTGCCCTTTCGAATCGAAAAATTACTCACGTAATTACACGTAATAAAAAGGACTTCAAAGATTGTCCTTTACACATTTGTACTGCCGAACAATTTAACGATCGATTTAGTTTCTAATTACAATCTTCTTCCGAACGGCAGTTCCGTTCAATTTCAGAATGTAAATGCCTTCGGAGAAATTAGAAAGATTCACAAGGGTGGTTCTCGCATTCACGCGCTCAGACCAAACCTTTCTTCCACTTAAATCATACAGCTCTAGAGTAGACACAGTGTTCCAATTGGAACCGGCATCTACGGTCAGCTGAGTGCTCGCGGGATTTGGATAAATCTGAACATCGTCGTAGCGTGTTTCGTTCACTGAAATAATTGTGTCGCTCGAATAAAAACCAAGCCCACCTCCTATTTGTCCAATGAACAAATCGCGCTTTCCATCGGCTGTAATATCTTCAAACCATACCGCGCATCGCTCTCCTTCATTAATTCCTTGGAAGTCGGTTGTGTCCAAAGTGAAATCGCCCAAAAGATTTCCAGATACATTCGAGAAATGATTCACCTGTCCGGTTTCCGTTCCCAACAAAACTTCCCATTCGTTCACTTCATTCTTGAAAAAATGTGGCACACTGAATCCAAAGATCCCCAGAATGTTTGTCGCCACCATTCCTCCCAATGTATCTTCTTGAAACACATATGAGGCCGAAGTTGAGGTTCCATTATTCGAGTAAAAATTCACATTACCGTTCCGCTCTCCAACTGCTAAATCAAGTAGCCCATCGTCGTTCAAATCTACCCATTGAGGCGTTGCAAACTGACCTACATCAATGGTTAAACCATTGTTGTCTTTCAGCAGTTCACCGTTGTCTGAAAACACATATCCATTGGCTGTTGAAGCCGAATTCTCAAAACGAACCAAATACCCATTTTGAACTCCAACTAATAAATCTCTGTCTCCGTCTCCGTCGTCATCTCCGAAAGTGATGTACTTACTATCAAGAGTGTCTGTTGCTAGCGGAAGCCAGTTGTTCGAATTCAAATCGAATGAGGGAACGGTCGGCGTGCCATTGTTGTAGTAGCAAAAGATCCTAGAAGTGTGGTTGTTACTCGGAGAACTGGGATCAAACGATTTGCGATTGGTGATAAGTAAATCTTTCAATCCGTCTCCATTCACATCTTCTAAAACTGGATAGGCACCTGTACCCAACTCAATCATGTCGTGTTGAAGAAAATCGTCTTGCACAAACTGAAAATTTGGAGTGCTCTCACCACCTACATTTTCATAAAACCAAAGACCATTAACATCCTCTGCTGTTCCGTATGCGTTGGGGGAAACAAGGAGGTCAGGCACAGCGTTGTTGTTGACATCTTCATAGTATGCCGCAGGAAACAGCGGTAAATTAACAGGGAGAGAATTTCCAACTTGCGCAGGAAAATCGAATTGAACAACGGTCGCACTGTCCAAACCGTTCACTGCATTCTCAAAATAGATGGCTCCCAAATTATTTTCAGAAACATCCCCAATCACAAAATCCTTTATCCCGTTATTGTCTAAATCTATTGAACAAATAGAACTGCCGGTGTGAAGGCGATCACTTGAACGCGGGTCTGTCACATTGAATCCACAATCGAAATCTTCTCCTTCTATAATTGCAAAACTTTCCGGGCTTTCTCCAAACATACCGTAACATCTATTGCCGCAGATGTAGTTCGTGCTTTCGCAATTACCTGTCTCTGCTTGCATAGACTTAAAGAAGTAAATGGTCGTAGACTGTTCCGTGTAGGTGAAGATATCTAAGTCGCCATCACCATCGTAGTCATCGATAGAAGGAACGTCCAAACTAACTGTGTATATGGGCGCCGAAAATGGACTTCCAAAATTATACTCCGACTCTATAGTTGCTCCATTATTTACTGGCTCAAAGGATAAGATTCCATTCGAAGAAGTATTCTTCCACAATTTAATACCGCTATAATAATTCGCGAAAATATCTTCCTTCCCATCACAGTTGTAATCGCGAAGGAGCACCCAATTCGTTAATCCTGTTGGAAAAGCCGCATTGTATTCCCGCGTATATCTGTAATAGGTATCGCCTTGAACATCGCCCATATTAATGAAAATCGAAATGCGCGAACCAATCCGGTCGAAAATAAAAATATCCTTGTTTCCATCACCGTTGGCATCAATTCTTGAAACCTGGCAAGAATTCAATCCGCCTGCCCAAGGATTCTGAAGATAAAATCCGTCTGCACTCACAGGCGTAGTATAGGAGCGCCTTAGGGGTTGTCCAAATACATTTAGGGACGCAATGCACAAAAGCAGAAGAATAGATTTTTTCATACATTCAAATATACCATTTGCACCAACAACAATTAAGAAGTTTCTTTGCAATATGAACGCATCTCTTACATTTCTATTGGTAGCAATAAGTTTGGTCATTGCTGGGACAATTATTTTCTTCCTAATGGAAAAACAACACCGTCACAATGAACAACGTTGGCAGTTGGGATTGCGTAAATCAAATGCAAGTGCGCTTGCTTCCTTGCGACTTTCAGCCTACGAGCGATTGATTGTAATGTTGGAAAGATCACGTCCGAGCAGCGTCGTTTTGCGCAGTAACCGTCCGGGTATGACCTGCACCTTGTTGCAGTTGGAAATGATTCGAACAATTCGCGAAGAGTTCGACCACAATGTTTCTTTGCAGATGTATGTTAGCGAGCACACTTGGGCAAATATTCAGCAAGCCAAGAGCGACATTCTTGAATTATTTAAAGTGTCTTATTCGAAGGTCAATCCAAACGACAACGGCATGTACCTGAGTAATTTCGTTATGGAAATGGAGGCGGCAGTGGGCAATCCGGCTATTGAGAATGCTTTGCGTTCTCTTCGCATTGAAATGATGACGCATTACGCTTAAATCGCCAAGGCAATTAATTCTTCGAATCAATCTTTCAGATCAATCACTGCGTGATCAAACCTTCGGTGAA
>CAZEFR010000026.1:0-33095 GCA_964511555.1 uncultured Chryseobacterium sp. | reverse complement strand
TGAATCAAGGCAAAAACGGCATAGTTGATCATATCGCGAAAACCGCTGTCAATACCCTCGGAAACGAGGGTTTTGCCGGCGTTATCTTCAATTTGCTTGATTCGTAAAATCTTCATAAGAATTAAATCTGTGAATGACGAGACACGCATATCGCGCCAAGCCTCACCGTAATCGTGATTCTTGTTCATCATTAAATCTTTCGTAATCTTCGCCTGTTCCTTGTAAAGAGAGACCGCCATTTCAGGTTCAAGTTCTAGTGGAGCATTGGAGGGCAATTCTAATTGAATTAGAGCCATTAAGCTATAGTTAATGATTCCTACAAATTCATCTTCAATCCCCTCTCCTACTTTGCTTTCTCCTTTCTCTTCAATGGTGCGAATGCGCTGCGCCTTGATAAAAATTTGATCGGTTAGGCTCGAGGAACGAAGAATTCTCCAAGCTGTGCCGTAGTCGTGCGTTTTCTTTTGGAAGAGATCGACACATTTTTGAATGGCCTGATCGTATTGTGCAGAAGTGTCTTTTATTGCGCTCATGATTCGAAATGCAAATGCGATGAAATTGTTCATCTTTGCGTTTCAAAGATACATCTTGAAATGAATTCCTCTGCCTCACTCCCATTGGTCATGGGTATTTTAAATATTACACCCGACTCCTTCTACGCTGGAAGTCGCTCTAATTCTGAAAAAGACATTTTATTTCGTGTTGAAAAAATGATTTCAGATGGAGTGGATATTTTGGATTTGGGTGGTCAGTCGACTCGACCGGGTGCGGTTTATATTTCTTCGGAAGAAGAATTGAATCGAGTCTTTCCGGTGGTTCGTGCCATTCGCAAGGAATTTTCTTCCTTAACAATAAGTGTGGATACGTTTTATAGTGAAGTAGCACTTCCTTGTATTCACGAAGGAGTTCAATGGATAAACGATGTTTCTGGTGGAAGGATGGATTCGAAATTATGGACTGTCGCTGCGGAAACGCAATGCACGTATGTGCTCATGCATTCGCGGGGTGATTCTTCGAACATGAAATCATTGGCCAACTATGAAGACGTTGTTGAAGAAGTGCATAACTACTTCCAAAATGAAATTGAAAAATTGAATCAGCTTGGGATTTCGAAAATTGTTTTGGACTTGGGTTTCGGTTTCGCAAAAAATAAGGAGCACAATTTCGATTTGCTTCAGAATTTGAATCGATTTACAAAATTCGGATATCCTGTGTTGGCTGGAGTTTCAAGAAAAAAGATGATTCAACAAACATTGAATACAACAGCGGAAGAAAGTTTGAATGGAACTACGGTGCTTCATGCATTCGCATTGGAACGCGGCGCATCTATTCTGCGTGTGCACGACGTTCTCGAAGCGAAACAAGCAGTGGAATTATACAGTGCGCTTACCTTCCGCGGCAAGTAAGGTGTTTTGCATCAAGGACACAATGGTCATTGGCCCCACACCACCAGGAACGGGTGTAATGAAACTGCATTTCGGAGCTACTTCATCAAATGCCACATCGCCTAAAAGTCTGAATCCACTTTTCTTTGAGGCATCAACAACACGGGTAATTCCCACGTCGACAACTACTGCACCTTCCTTCACCATGTTTCCTTTCAGGAACTCAGGTTGACCAATGGCAGCAATAATAATATCAGCCGACTGACAAATTTCTTCGATGTTTTCTGTTTTGCTGTGGCAGAGGGTTACCGTGCAGTTTCCAAATGGATGATTTCGTTGAAGTAAAACTGAAACAGGAAGTCCAACAATGTGTGATCTTCCCAATACAACAGCATTTTTACCCGAGGTTTGAATGTTGTTTCTTTCCAATAACGTAATAATTCCCATTGGAGTTGCAGGAAGATAGGTTGGAAGATTCAACATCATTTTACCTACTGATTCAGGATGAAATCCATCTACATCCTTTTTCGGCGCAACAGCCATTAACACCTTCTTTTCATTGATGTGTTTCGGAAGGGGAAGCTGAATGATATATCCATCAATAGTTTCATTGTCATTCAAAGTACGGATGGTTTGTAACAATTCCTCCTCAGTGCAATCTTCATTTAATTGTACCAGCGTTGAATCAAAACCTACTTCTTCACAAGACTTCACTTTGGCATTCACATAAGTCACGCTTGCGCCGTTTTCTCCAATGAGAACTGCAGCTAGATGAGGACGTTTAAATCCTTTATCGACTCTATCTGATACGGTCTGTTTAATCTCCGATTTAATGGTTTTCGAAAGGGCTAATCCGTCGAGAAGTTGCATAGTTTGTATTTGAGCAGCAAAGAAACATCAATTTTTCGAAAAATTTTCATCAGAGGTTGTGTACTAAGTACACTTTCCTATATTTGGGGAACTAACTACCTAACATATGAAACAAAAAGTACTGTTTTTTTCCGCACTATTGATTTCTCTTTTTAGCGTTCGTGTTAAAGCGCAGATTCTAACATCTACTCCTGCCTTTCCAACACAAACCGATCAGATTACCGTCTTCTATGATGCCACAACAGGAAACGGAGATCTATCGGGCTACACACCTATTTACGCCCATACTGGAGTAATAACAAGCAATAGTGCTGGTCCAAATGATTGGCAGCATACGGTAGGAAATTGGGGAACAGCCGATGCTTCGGTTCTTATGACTCCAATGGGAAATAACATGCACAAAATTGTTATTACACCTTCTACATTTTACAACTTAAATGTTGGTGAAACTGTTTCTAAAATGATGTTTGTATTTAGAAATGCTACAGGTTCAGTGGTGGGTAGAAATGCTGATGGTAGTGATATATATTTAACCATTTATCCTCCCGGATTCAACGCCTCATTCTCACAGCCGGCCGCAGAATCTCAAATCGTGAACGCGAATCAAGTTGTACCCGTAACAGCAAATTCCTCTCTAGCATCAAATATTACAATTTCCGTAAATGGAAATCAGGTTGCTTCAGGAACTGGAGTAACTACTTTAAACTACAATTTTAGTCAAAGTGTTCCAGGTGAATACACTCTGTCAATGACAGCTGTAAATGGTGGTACAACCATAACAGATGAAAAGACAATTATAATTTTGCCAGCCATTCCAACTCTAGCTGCGCCAATAGGGACAATCAACGGTATTAATATTACATCTAATTCAGGAGTTCGACTACAACTTTATGCCCCAAACAAGGACTTTGTTTTTGTAATTGGAGATTTCAATAATTGGCAATTGGATTTAGACTACCTGATGAATCGCACGCCCGATGGCAACAGTTATTGGCTAGACATACCTAATCTATCTCCTGGTGTGGAATATCGTTTTCAATATTACATAGATGCTGAAGGAATGCGTGTCGCAGATATTTACGCTGAAAAAATACTCGATGGATGGAATGACAACTGGATTCCGGAAACTACTTATCCTAATTTGATTGACTATCCAACGGGATTAACTTCTGAGCCCGTTTCTGTATTCAGAACTGACCCACCTGCTTTCAACTGGACAGACCAAAATTATGTTCGTCCAGCTAAAACGAAATTGGTAGTTTATGAATTATTGGTTCGCGATTTCCTTGAAGACAGAACTTATGCTTCATTAACTGATTCATTGGATTATTTAGAAAATCTCGGTGTTACCGCTATTCAGTTAATGCCTATTAATGAGTTTGAAGGAAATGACAGTTGGGGATACAACCCATCTTTTTACTTTGCTCCGGATAAAGCATATGGTAGCGATGAGGCTTTGAAAACATTTGTTAATGAAGCGCACAATAGAGGAATTGCGGTTATTTTGGACATTGCTTTGAACCACAGTTTTGGTCAAAACCCTATGGTAAGAATGTACTTTGATCAAAATGCAGGTCAGTGGGGACAGCCAACATCCGAGAATCCGTGGTTCAACCCTACTCCGAAACACGATTTCAATGTTGGATATGACTTCAATCACGAGAGCATTCAAACAAAAAATTTCACAAAACGTGTTATTGCTCATTGGCTTCAGAATTACCACATAGATGGCTACCGTTTCGATTTATCGAAAGGGTTCACTCAGAACCTTACCCTAGGAAATATCGGAGCTTGGGGTGCATATGATCAAAGTCGCGTGAATATTTGGAACGATTACTACAATCACATGCAAACAGTGGCACCTGGTTCTTATGCAATTCTGGAGCACTTCGCAGACAACAGTGAAGAAACTGTTTTAAGCAACAGTGGAATGATGTTTTGGGGAAATTTGAATCATGAATACATGGAAGGATCAATGGGATACTCTTCTAATTTTTCATGGGGAAGCTATCAGAACAGAGGATGGAACAATGCTCACTTGATTACCTATGCTGAAAGTCATGATGAAGAACGAATGATGTACAAAAATCTTCTTTTTGGTGCAAGCAATGGCTCTTACAACATTACCAATTTAAATACAGCCTTAAAGAGAGTTGAACTTGCCCATTGTCTCTTACTTCCAATTCCTGGTCCGAAAATGATATGGCAGTTTGGTGAATTGGGTTATGACTACAGTATAAACACATGTTCAGATGGTGTAACTATTACAACTGATTGCAGAACAGCTGCTAAGCCCGTGCGCTGGGACTATTGGGATAACCAAAATAGAAAACACCTCTACAAGGTAACTGCAGCTTTGAATAATTTGAAGAAAAACGAACCTGTATTTTCAACAACAAATTTCAATATTGATTTAGGAGGTTTCGGCAAACGAATACACTTAAATGGAACGAACAATGCTGTTGTAGTTGGAAACTTCCAAACAACAAGTTTGAATATGATTCCAGGATTCCAGCATACCGGAACGTGGTACGATTATTTTACTGGCGCGTCTTTTCAAGTCAATGATTTGAGTGCAAGCTTCTTTTTTGAGCCTGGAGAGTATCATATATACACAGACTATCCATTGGCTGTTCCTGACTTGAATACCTCTTTAGAAGAAGTAATGGCATTCGCTAAATCTTCATTCATGATTTGGCCAAATCCAGCTAATAACCGCGTGAATGTTGCGTACAGTATGGTTCAAGCTGCTCCTGTACAAATTGTTCTGCGTGATTTAACTGGAAGAGTCGTTGCTTCTTTCAATTCACAAGGTGTTGCAGGAATTAATCAATCTGAATGGAATTTATCAGCTGAAAACATTTCAGCAGGTTCATATATCATTTCAGTTGAAACAGAAGGAAGAAGAGAATCAGCTCCTTTCATTTGGAATCCATAAAACATAAACCATCTGCAATAAGTTAGTGTATGTTGGACACGAACTTAAAATAATTATATTAGCGCAACTAAAACCTAACCAAATTCTAATTTTCATATGTCAAAACTTTACAGAACGAGTCTGCTTACCACATTCTTAGCTTTGTTTTCCATGTATTCTTGGGGACAATCTATCAGCGGTGTGGTTACAGATGAAGAAAATCGACCGATCCCCGGTGCATTTGTCTTAGTGAAAGGAACATCAAATGGAACAGCCAGTGACCAAGTGGGAAATTACACGCTTATAACCGGATCAGGTACATTCGATTTGGAAGTAAAGGCTATGAACTTTGAAACTATAAGAAAAACAATAGTCGTTGGAAATGCCGATGTGAAGCAAAATTTCAAGCTTGGTTCGGGTTCAATAACGCTCGATAACATTGAAATTATTGGATACGGTGTTGAAAGAAACAGACCAAGTACAGGTTCTATCTCAAAAATAAGTGGGAAAGATATCAGTGCCATCCGAACTCCAAGCTTTGAGGCTGCGCTTCAAGGACAGGCTGCTGGCTTGCAAGTTTCGCAAGCGTCGGGTATTGCAGGAGCAGGTTCTCTCATTCGAATTCGTGGAACAGCCTCTGTGTCTGCTGGAGGAGATCCATTGTATATCATTGACGGTATTCCTATGACGCAAGATTATTTTTTGCGTGGCAACAGTGGAGCGTTAAATAACAACCCACTTGCAACTATCAACCCGAATGATATAGAAAAAGTTGAAGTTCGTAAAGATGCAGCTGCAGCCGGTGAATACGGTTCTCGTGCCGCGAATGGTGTAATCATCATCACAACAAAACGTGCAAGAGAAAAAGGATGGAAATTTGATTTTGGTATGAACACCGGTATTGCAACACCCGCTTCAAGACCTAACATGCTTAACACAGAACAGTATCTTAGAATTCGTCAGGAAGCATGGGAGAATGACGGAGGAACGGGTTACGTATGGTTACCCAATTTAACAACAGAGACCGATGATGCCGCCACGCGCAAAGAGGCTTACTTGAGAGCAGGTGAAACAAATACAGATTGGGTAGATCAGACTGTAGGAAGAGGCTACAAATACGGAACGAACTTTTCTGCTCGCTACGGCGGTGAAAAGCATAATGTTTATTTTTCTGTTGGTTATGATGACAATCAGAGCTTTTTGATAGGAAATAGCTACAAGCGTATCTCTGCTCGTGTAAACCCTGAATTCCGCTTAGGAGATAAGCTTAAATTAAACTTATCGCTTTCTGGTACACGCGGTTTGAACAAACGTGTAGATGCTGCTTGGTCAGGAGGTCTTGGAGATGCCATGTCGAATGCGCTTCCATACTATCCCGTATACCACAACGACACAACATACAATGCAGCAGGTGAAGTTGAGAATAAACCGGGCGACTATTTCTATTGGAGAGATGAGTTCGGAAACGTGAAGAATCCAGTTGCATACAGAGAACAACTACGTTGGACAACAGTTGAAGATCGCATTATTAATACTGGACGTTTAATATACATGCCGAAGAAAAACCTATTCATTATTGCAACAGGCGGTATGGATTGGATGCAAATTGGTGAAAATAGACTTACTCCGGCTTCTTTCGATTTATCGAATGGACAAGGTAGTTTCAGTAATGACCAGCGTCTTGTAAGAAACTACAGCTACAACATTACAGCAGAATACAGCAAGGAAATAAAGCCAGATTTAAACGCGTCTATTCTTGTTGGACATGAGCTTCAGCATTCTAAGACTAACTTTATCAATGATTTCATTCCAAATCTAGACGAAACAGTATCTGAATTTTCAGATGTAGAGAATACCTCAGAAACTCGTATTCGTAATGTCGGCAATCCTAATCAATTTAGCTTTCTTGGATTCTTCGCGAAGTACAACATGAACTATAAATCGAAATACTTCTTAGAAGCAAGTATCCGTCGCGACGGAAGTTCTCGTTTTGGAGTAAACAATAAGTTTGGAAATTTCCCTTCGGCCTCATTGGGTTGGATTATTTCTGAAGAGTCCTTCTTAAAAGACAACAAGACCATTAATTTCATGAAGTTTCGTGCAAGTTACGGTTTAACAGGAAACTCTGATATTCCGGCTAATGCACAGTATGCACTCTACAGCGCGCCAAACAACGGAGTGTTTTACAATCAAAATCCAATCCTCTTCCCTACCCAAGCGGGTAACTCGAATTTGAGATGGGAAACCACGAACAATTTCTCTGTGGCGTTAGAGACCGGTTTTTGGCAAGATCGTTTTACAGTTATTCTGGAAGGATACAGAAAGTATAGTCGCGATGTACTTATGAATGTCAGCTTACCAGCAAGCACTGGATTCACAAATTTCTGGGATAATGTTGCTGAAGTGATGAATCAGGGTATTGAGTTAACGACTGTTGTGAACTGGACAAAAAGCACAAAATTCACAGCGCGCACAAGTGCTAATTTTTCATACAACTACAACGAATTAGTGAGTATCGGAGATTACACTCCCGATGCAGTTTCTGGAGGAACGAACGATTCTCGTGTTTTAGTTGGAAAACCAATTGGGTCATTCTACCTCGTTGCGTTTGATCACATCGATGCGCAAACAGGTCTTCCTGTGTACATAACACCTGATGGCAATTACACAACAGATTATGATAACAGTATTCGTGATTATGTAGGAAATGGACTTCCTAAAATGATGGGTGGATTGACCCAGACCTTCGGATGGAAAAACTTCAGTCTCTCTGCATTATTTACTTACAGCCTTGGTGCTCGCATTTTTGATTCAAGCGCAAAAAGACAACTTGGTGTTGTATCTAGCTGGAACATGCGCGAAGAAATATTAGACAGATGGACAGCACCTGGAGATGAGTCTACATTCGGCAGATTAACTTTAGACGAAACCACTTATGGTTTGCCAGACGGCTTCCCCTGGTGGAACACATCGTTGTTTATGTACAAAGCCAACTTTATGCGATTAAGAAATTTGGCTCTAGACTATACATTCCCGAATGATGTAACTAAGAGATTAAAAATGACGGGGTTGAACATTGGTGTAAGCGTTACCAATTTATTCACCATTACGAATTTCCCAGGTTTAGATCCTGAAGTTGTTCGTGATTTTGAAAACGCGCAAGACAGAAACTTAAGTCCAAACGTGACTTACTTAACGCCAATGCAAGAGCGTAGTTTCAACATTCGCCTTAACGCTAACTTCTAATACAAACGAACATGAAAAAGATATCATACTTTATACTAGCAATTGGATTAGCTCTTGGCATTGCCTCATGCGAAAAAATGTTAGAATATCCGCCTGAGGGTGCAATTTTAGCTGAAGACGCATTGAACACACCTGATGATGCACAGCGCTTATTGAACAGTTGCTACGATGTAATTGCCAATTTATTCGATGGAAGATACCAAAACATTTGTGAGTTAATGAGTGATAACATGGCTGAGCCTAATGGTTTGGACTTCAACGCTGTGTATAACCGTGAAACAAACTTCTTTACTCCTACAACGAATGGCACTTACTCTGACTTTTATTACGCCATTTATCGTTGTAATTCGTTAATTGCGAATTTCGATTTAATTGACGGATTGGAAGAATCTGAGCAGGTTCGCATGGAGGCTGAGGCTCGATTTATTCGTGCCTTCTGTCACTTCAACGTAGTTAAAGTTTGGGCGCAACCTTACGGTTATTCTCCATCCAATACTCACCTAGGGATTATTCTAAGAAGAGAGGCGAGTAACGAGCCTTTATCACGAAGCACAGTAGCAGAGTCATACGACTTCATCATTGAAGACTTAGAGTATGCTTACTCGAACTTGCCCGAGTCAAATGGTAACTACGCCAGCAAAGATGCCGCTGCCGGATTGTTAGCGATGGTATATTTTCAAATGAACAATTACCTACTAGCGGAACAGTATGCATCTTTGGTCATTAACTCAGGTTCTTATTCAATGAGCGATACGTTGGATCGCTTTCCAGCGAATCCCTCAGTAAATCCAGAGGTTGTATTTGGAATAGTGAGTTCAAATCCTGGAGCAACGAATATTGATCAACGTACCGACAATTTTATTGGGAACTACAATGCAGGAGGTGTTCTGCCTCCGAATCTCATGTTTTCAAATGAATTGTATCAATTCACCAACCTGAATAGTGCCGATGATAGACTTGGTTGGATGCAATCGAACAATGGACAATATAGAAATACACGCTTTGAAGATAAAATATTCTTCAATATACCTATCGTTTATTTAACTGAATTGAAGCTCATTCGAGCTGAGTGCTTAGCTGAACTCGGTACTGATTTAAATACCGCTATCAACGATATAAACGACATTCGGGATCGTGCTTTTGGAAACGGTTTGAATGACCTTCCTTCTGGTTCAAGCGCATCTGATATCATTGCAGCAGCAAGAAGAGAGTATCGTATCGAAACCATGGGTGAAGGTAAGCGCATCGATCAGTTGAAAAGAATAGGCGCGAAAGGAGAGAATGTACTTGTACGTAATGCACCTTGGAATTGTCCTGGTATGGCTCTTCAATTCCCAAACAGTGAATTCACCTCTGCCCTATTCGTTGGAAATCCGGAAGGAGGATGTAACTAATGGGGCAAAAATATTTCGCCCGTATTGAATTAAAATAAAAAGTATAAATATGAAATCGATAAAAATATTTTTCATGATAGCCTTGGTTGCGGGATTGTTCGTTGGTTGCAAACCAGAAACAATTGGTGAGTTGGGAGAACCCTCCGATAAGCTAGAAGGAATGGGCGGCACATGGGAGCTTACTTCGTTTATTCAACAAGATCCAAACAATCCCATTCTCGAGGAAAGAAATTTAAGCGAGTATTACTTGGTTCCAGGAGTTGAGCCCATGCGTATAATCTTAGACGTGCCAACTCAAACGTATACAGTTACAGTAACAGAAGGAAAAAATTTCTTTGGTACCAGCGGAACATGGTCGCTCGATGACAATCTTGCCCCTTCAACTATTACGCTTGTAAACTCGAGTGATACACTAGAACTGTTTCTGGGGAACATGGTACTTCCAACAAGCAACAACATGGGCCTTCAGTACCATAGAGTATGCTCTGATGGATTTAAGAATGTTATTTATAAGTTCAACTTCCAACGCATATAATCATGAAAAAAATAACGCTTTTATTTATCGCCTTTTCAATCTCATTAATTGGATTCTCTCAGGCAGCTTTCGTTTTTCCATCGCCAACAAATGCGAATGCGTCAATGGATTTGTACATTGATGTTGCACAGACCACAGGAGGGCTTAAAACAATATTGGGTAATCATCCGGAAGTCTTAGATTCGGTTTACATGTGGACATGGCAACCTGCGGGCCCATCTTGCGGAAATGGTGAGTGGGGAAACTCAAACAATTGTATGCTTCTTACCCGAGTTAGCGGATTGCTTTACAAGATGACCATGGTTCCAACCACTTATTATAACTGCACTCCACTACAACTTTATCAAAACGGAATTTCATGCCTAGCTAAATTAAAGAACGGAAATGCGTTTGAATCGGACGGCGTTGGTGAAGCGAAAACCGAAGATTTGTCTGTTACTGTAGTCCCTGCGTTATGCGCTGATCGTATTTGCTTTTTTCCTGAAGCAGCAAAGCAAGACGATTTTTTTAGCATAACCTACGATAACACACAAGAAACGAATCCGAATCTTCAAAACTTAGGAACTGATGAATGCTATATATTTCTAAGAGCATTTACTGGAACGTTCACTTTTTTCGATGTGACGCCAATTGCGAACGTTACCTCAACCCCATCTTTGAAGATGACTGAAGTTTCTCCAGGAAAGTTTAGAAAAACGTTTATACCCGAAGATTTTATTCCAATTCCTGAAGGTTCTACAATCACTAAAATTGGCTTTTTTATTGTGAAGCCGGGTTTTACACAGAACCCTCCTCCCTATCAATTCTATGTTCCATTGAACTGTGAATAGAAGATGAAAAGAAGAGGTGAACGCGGTTTACCTCTTTTTTTTTGTTTACATTCGAGCTATGAAACAAATTTTTAACACGCGCTTTTTCGCTTCATTAGCCATTGGGGCATGTGTAGTTCTCTCAGCATATGTTTTAATGAAAGGCTATCGCGATAGAAATGACAAAGACAACGTTATTCACGTTACCGGAATGGGAAGTAGAAATTTTGATTCCGACTTAATCGTATGGAGAGGGTCTTTCTCGAAAACAAGCAATGAGCTTGCTCCGGCCTCTGCTGCGTTAGAGGCTGACCGTTTTACAATCAAGAACTATCTCATGGGCAAAGGAATTCAAGAAAGTGAAATTGTTTTCTCGGCTATGGAGATTAATAAGAATTATGACGATGTTCGAAATGGAAATGGTGACCTCATAGGTTCTGTGCTCTCAGGATACAGCCTGTCACAAATGGTCACGATAGAATCATCTGAAGTTTCAAAAGTGGAACAAATTTCTCGCGAAGTGACAGAGCTAATTGCATCAGGAGTTGAATTCTATTCAGAACGCCCTGAGTTCTATTATACCAAATTAGCCGAATTAAAAATTGAAATGGTAGCAGAAGCAACAGCCGACGCTCGTTTGCGGGCTGAAAAAATTGCACAATCTTCGGGCGGTGATTTAGGGAAATTACAAAGCGCTGAAATGGGTATTTTTCAAATCGTTGGTCAGAACAGCGACGAAGATTATTCATGGGGCGGGGCTTTTAATACCTCATCCCGCAGAAAGACAGCCTCCATTACCATGCAACTCAATTTTGAGATTGATTAACAACACATTGTTTCAAGATCTATAGAAAAGTTTTTTTCGAATATAGCTTTAGCCTTATTTTCGCCACCTAACTAAACCTGCATCACATTGAATACACTTGCCTTTATCGCAATTTGTCTTTACGGTTTCTTCTTAATCTTCATTTTCTTTTATTCAATTGTTCAGTTGAATTTGGCGATTCAGTTCGTTAAAAAGAATAAGCGTAAACGTCAAATGCCAGTCATTTCAGAAGAAGACTTGCCTTATGTTACAGTTCAACTACCCGTTTTTAATGAAATGTATGTTATTGAACGTCTCATTAATGCTGTTTGTGAGTTCGATTATCCACGTAACAAACTTGAAATTCAGGTTTTAGATGACGGAAACGACGAGTCTGTTGAGATTGCTGCCAAATTGATTGCTGAGAAACAAAAATTAGGAATAGACATACAGCATATTCGAAGAGAAGATCGCGTAGGATTCAAGGCAGGTGCCTTAGCCTATGGATTAGATATCTCTAAAGGCGAGTTTACCGCTATTTTCGACGCTGATTTTGTTCCGAGAAAAGATTTCTTACGTCAGACCATCCCCTATTTCTACGCCGGAGAGAAAATAGCTGTGGTTCAAACGCGTTGGGAGCACTTGAACGAAGATTATTCTTTGCTTACTCGTTTGCAAGCTTTTGGACTAGACGCTCACTTTACAGTAGAGCAGATTGGACGTAACTATTCCAGTCATTTTATCAATTTCAATGGAACTGCAGGTGTTTGGAGAAAAGAAGCTATTTACGATGCCGGAGGATGGCAGAGTGATACGATTACTGAAGATCTTGATTTAAGCTACCGAGCACAATTGGTCGGATGGAATTTCATTTACCTTCCTGCAATTGGTTCACCATCTGAGTTACCTGCTGAAATGAATGCATTGAAAGCGCAACAATTCCGTTGGACGAAAGGTGCAGCGGAATGTACTCGAAAGAATTTAGGCAAAGTATTGCGCGCGAAAGACATGGGCTTTGGGCATAAGGTTCACGCCAGTTTCCACTTAATGAATTCTGTGGTTTTCTTGAGTATTTTGGGAACATCTCTTTTGAGTATGCCAATGCTTTTTATTAAACACTATTTCGATGGTTGGCATTATTACAACGGTGTTCTATTAAATGACTACTCTGTTTATTTTGCAATTGCTTCTGCCTTCTTGGTAAGTTTCTTCATCTTAGGGTTCTTCTATTGGGTTTCTCGTCCGCCAATGCCATTTTTTCAGAAGTTCGGTCGGTTCGTAGTGGATTTCCCATTATTTCTAGCTGTTTCTATGGGACTTTCTTTGCACAATGCCGTTGCGGTAATTGAAGGATTAACTGGAAAAAAATCAGCATTCGTCCGAACACCTAAGTTTGCAATTAGCACGGGTAAAAAAGGAACTTGGACAGACAAAAAATACAGAGCTCCTAAAATTTCACCGTTAACAATCCTTGAGTTTATTCTGTTGCTTTATTTCGCAAGCGGTTTGGTTTGGCCATTCATATTGCGTTTTTCCGAGAAAGATGGAGCCGCACGATTGACCGACTTCGGATTGATGCCTTTCCACGCGATGTTGACTATTGGATATTTCTATGTGACCTACTACAGTGTGAAGCACGCAAGATCGAATTAATATAACGTTTCAAGTGTAATTATATCGAAAAGCTCGGCGTGTGCCGAGCTTTTTGTTTTTATCTTGCGCGCAACAATTATTCTATGAAAAATTTTATTATTTCTCTTTTGTTGTTGTCGACTATTACGGTAACTGCTCAGCCTTGTATTGACGGAATGTCTGGAATATACTCTTGTGATAATATAGATTTATTGTCTCGAATGACTTTAGCCGAAATAGGTGCCAATCAGAGTAATGACAATACAAATGATATTTGGGGATGGGTGAGCCCTGTTAGCCAAAAAGAATATGCCTTAGTTGGTGTTTCAAACGGAATAGCATTTGTTGACGTGTCAAATCCTGAATCCCCAATTTATCTTGGAACACTTCCATCACATACGAATAGCAGTTTATGGAGAGATGTTGAAACGATGGGTAACTACTGTTTTGTTGGAAGTGAAGCAAGCGGACATGGACTTCAGGTTTTTGATTTATTGCAATTGGATAATATTACTTCTCCAACAACATTTTTCGAGACGGCCTTCTATGGTGGCTTTGGAAACTCTCATACGATAGCCATTGATCCTGAAAGTAAAATCTTAATGGCTATGGGAACAAATACTTTTAATGGCGGTCCACATTTGGTTGACATTTCTAATCCACTGCAGCCTACACTCATAGGCGGATATGCCGAATCTGGATATACCCATGACGGAACAATTCTGACTTACTATGGTCCAGATCAAAATCATTTAGGTCATGTTATCATTGTGGCGTGTAACGGTAATTCAGGATGGGGGGTTGTAACTTTAAATGCCACGGATCCAACGGATATTATTTACCTCGACAATTACGATTATCCGGAAACGGGCTATACCCATCAGGGCTGGTTCACCAAGGATATGACGTATTATTTGGTGAATGATGAGTTAGATGAACAACAACTGAACGTTGGAACACGCACACACATCTTCAACTTTAGTGATTTAGACAATATTGGATACATGAATTACTACCAAAGTTCAAATACATCCATTGACCACAATCTCTACGTAAAAGATCAATTCGTTTATGAAAGCAATTACCGCAGTGGTGTTCGAATTCTCGATGCCTCTCGTGTAAGCACAGGAGTCTTGAATGAAGTAGGATATTTCGATTTGTTTCCATTAAACGATCTTCCACAGTTCAGTGGAACGTGGAGTAACTATCCCTATTTGCCCAGTGGAATAAATTTAGCCACAAGCATGTATGACGGATTTTTCATCCTTCGTCCTACCCTTCTTTACCTCCAAGACTATAATTTGGAAGCATGCGGTCAATCCGCAGACACGCTTCAATTGAAAATAAATGCAGACCTTCAATTTCCTTTAACAGCTAACATAACTGGAATACCGGGCCTCCCTGTCTTTAGTGGCGTTAACATTACAGGAACAGGTTCTTACAACATTGTTATTTCTAATTTGAACACCGTACCTCCAGGAACCTGGAATTGCACACTTCAACTTCTAACCTCATTCGGAGAATCCTATGATATGTTCTTTTCAATTACTACGGGAACTCCTCCTGCACCACCAACATTGTTGTCGGTTCCATCAACCATACAGTTCAATGGATTCGATTACACCTTTAACTGGAGTCCTGCTCCTGGAGCAACATCATACTTGTTTGAAATTTCAGAAAATGATGACACATTTGGAAACATTGTATACAGTTCAATCGAGGTAGGAAACTTTGCAATATTGCCTTCTGATTTCTCCTTTAGTGAAGGAAAAACATACTCTTGGCGAGTAACAGCTGTTAACCTTTGCGGATCTTCTGCATCCTCGAATTCTGAAGATTTTCAATGGATTCCTGCGAGTGTAAATGAAATTGCAGAACGCGAATTTATTATTTACCCAAATCCAGCTGAGAATGAAGTCTTCATTCAAAACTTTCAATCGGGTAAATCGAATGTGATTATTTACAATTCAACCGGACAAATCGTTTATTCCACAAACTTCAATCAACCGGGTGTGCATACCCTTCAAGTTGAAAACCTACCAACGGGAATTTATACCATTCAAGTTGGAAGATTAACGAAGCGTTTACTGATTAAGTAAGCTTATTCAGTCTGGAAAAATTTTTCCTGGATTCAGAATTCCGTTGGGATCGAAAGCCTCTTTTATTTTCTTCATAAGGTTCAATTGAACTTCATTGAAGGCAATATCCATATAATTCTTTTGCACCCAACCTATTCCATGTTCACCGCTGAGCGTTCCACCAAGAGAGACGGTTAGTTCAAATATTTCACGAATAGCTTTTGGAAGAAGGTTATTCCACTGCTCATCTGACAGTTCATCTTTCAAGATATTGATATGCAGATTTCCATCTCCCGCATGTCCGTAACAAACGGAACGAAAACCGTAGCGTTTTCCAATGGCTTTAACTTCACGCAGTAAATTCGGAAGTTCAAAGCGCGGAACAACTGTATCTTCTTCCTTATAGATGGAATGAGATTTCACTGCCTCGCCTACTTTTCTTCTTACCTTCCATAGTGATTCTTTCTGATTGTGATCCTCAGCAAATAAAATCTCTCCGCACTCGAACTCCATAAGCACATTCGAAATGGTTTCACAATCGAGCATAAGCGATTCTACATTAGAGCCGTCTACTTCAATAAGAAGGTGAGCCCCAACACCCTCTAAATTAACTTGTGCGTCTGGAACGTGCTTCAGCGTGTATTCGATTGCTTCGCGCTCCATAAACTCCATTGCGCTCGGCGTAATACCCGCGCGAAAAACCGCACTAACGGCTTTACAAGCATTCTCTGCTGAAGCGAACGGTGCAAGCAAAAGCAAATTGTGTTTTGGAAGCGGTAGTAATTTCAGAACTGCCTTTGTTATGATCCCAAGCGTTCCTTCACTTCCAACCATCAATTGCGTCAGGTTATAACCTGTCGAGTTCTTCAAAGTATTGGCACCTGTCCAAATGATTTCACCATTCGCCAAGACCACCTCAAGATTCAACACGAAATCTTTTGTAACGCCATACTTCACAGCATGTGGACCACCGCTGTTCTCGGCTAAATTCCCTCCTATCCAACAACTACCTCGGCTAGCGGGATCAGGAGCATAATACAAACCTTGCTTGGCACATTCCTCTTGAAGCACTTGAGTTATAACTGCAGGTTCCGTGTGAACCTGTCCGTTTTCAATATCTATCTTTAAAATCTTATTAAAGCGCTCCATGGAAAGCGCTACTCCCTTTCTCACACACAAAGCCCCACCGCTTAATCCGGTCTGGGCACCAATAGCTGTAACGGGAATCTTTTGTACGTTGCAATACTTTAATAGACTTGAAACTTCGTTGGTATTCCCAGGTTTCAAAACAACATCCGCAGGAAAACTCAAATTCTCTGTTTCATCCTTTCCATATTTGATGCGTGTTTCATTATCGGTAAAAACGAATTCTTGACCAATGGTCAATTCAAAAAAATCGAGGTCGGATCTATTCATGTTGAAAAGGCGTTATTATACAAATCTCAGCGATATCAAAGGTTTCACGACCTTCAAAATGCATGGTCTTTCAACAAAGTAATTCACTTTTTAACATTGCGACTATATTCTTCACGAAATTCCTTTTCAGGGAAGCAAATCTTTTTATATTCGTCGAAACTAAAATTATACCTATGAAAAAATTAATGATCCCAGCAGTTGCTCTTGCAATGTTCATGGCTTCTTGCGGTGGTGTTAAGTCTGACGCAGAAACTATCTGTGACATGATGAACAAAATGGTTGAAGCTCAAAAAGCTAACGACACAGCGAAAATCGAAGCTCTTCAAAAAGAGTACGAACCTAAAATGGACGATTTACAAAAGAAATATCCAAAAGGAAGCGAGGAAGAAAAAGAATTGGAAGCTCTTGTTAAGCCATGTATGGAAGAAGCAATGAAAGCTGCAATGGGCGGAAACTAATATCCCCTCTTCTTCAAAAAATTAAGGGTCTCATTATGGGACCCTTTTTTTATGGTTGAGAAAGTACTTTAAATACGTAATTATCTATTTTCAAAAGATAGAAACCTGATGGAAGTCCTTTCTTTAACTTAAACGGAGAATTAAATCTTCCGTAATCAACTCTATTACCTGTTGTTGAGTATAGTTCATATTCCAGATTTTCACATTGGACACAATCATAGTATTCGCCATTAAAGAATAAATTCAATCCGTTAATATAATTACTTAGGTAGTTAGGTGAATCCGATGTGACATACGCTCCTTCAATTGAACAGCCAATAGCATCTTCCACGTAAAAAGAAACTGTTGTATTCGGAAAAGCTTCAAAAGAAGTGCCTTCGGTGAAACTATCCCAAATGATTGTATATGGCGGAACTCCTTCTGATGGAATAATCGTAAGAACAGAAGAGTTCTCAAGCGTGTCTTCAACAACAGTTGCTGTGAGTTCATCTGCTACAAATACATACTCCGTAAATTCATACTGACATCCAACATTATCTTCAAACTCGAAAGTGAACAAATTTGGTTCATTGGTAGGATAATAATTCTCAAATTCCCAAATGTATCCTTCTGAGTCTGTCGTTTGGAAATCGCCCGAACTAAAATTTAAGAGGCAAAGCGTGTCGTTGATTAATGAAATTTGAGGAACAGACCTTTGAATGATTCGCAATGTATCTGAATATTCACAACCCTCATTACTTGCAAGAGTAAACGGATAATCACCCGGCCATAATTCTCCATTGAATTCTTGCAGTCCAATCAAACTAAAGTTGTTTAATTCTTCATTTTGAATTTCTATTGAATAAGTTGAGAGAGAATCAGCGCAACCAACACTTGAGTTCAATAGTACGGTGAAAGTGTCTGATAACTCTATACCAAAAGTTGTGTCAGATGCACAACCACTGTCATTCACAAACTGCAAAAAGTAAGTTCCATTTGAGAGGTTTAATGAGTCACTTTCAAAATAAGTTCCATTTAATATCGAGCTCCAAGAGGTGTTATTCTCTAATCTCAAAATTGACTCTTGCCCGTTGCACGGAAAGTTTTCAACTGATACTGTTGGAAGGGGTGGACTGAATGTGACATTGAATACTAGCTCGAAAGACTGGCCGTTGTTGTTCCAAGCCTGGGCATACAACGTGGTATCTGAATAAACAAGCTGGCCATTATTGGCTTGACCATTTGACCATTGCCAATGGTCCCAATTGTCGTTTAATGTTATGAAATAACTTGTATCGGGCGGACATACGGCAATGTCCATTGCGATTGTATTCAAATCAACAAGTTCATTTTGACCTTCTACTGTCTCGTAAAAATAGTTGACGGGTATGCTATAAAATGTTTCAACGAGGCCTAATGGCCATGTTACAACAAGTGAATCTATCTTTTGCGCACTTCCAAGTCCAAAGAAAATTGAATTGGAATTTTGTGAAATATAGTTATCACCCATAGTGATAACCTTCAAAGAATATAAACCATCGAAGTAAGCTTCAATAATGGCGCCAGCTGCATCTGTATTTGATTGAGTTCCGACTAAATTTAGCTTAATGTAGTTGTTCCCTGCGGATGTCCCCTTCCAAATATCATATGAAATAGGCGCACTATTCATCGTGATAAAATCAGGGATACAATCACCATCAAAATCTCCTTTTGCATTTACAAAAGAGGCTTTTAAGGCAGTATCGAAACTATTATTCATTGTAAATACACCATTATTGTTTTGGTAATACTGATTCGTTAAGGGGCCCAATACGGTTCCACCTTGACAAATGTGAATATCATCCCAACCATCGAGGTCATCATCGATCCATAAAGCGCCCCATGCGGTTTGAAAGTTGTTGAAGCCAACATCGAAAGCCACTTGGGTGTAAATGCCTGCACTATCACCCTGTAAAAGCACAGGAATATAACCATCGGTAATGAAAATATCAAAAAAACCATCTCTGTTGTAATCTGAAATTGAATTGCTCATGCATGACATGGCCACATTCGTGTTGTTAGTAGCGGCTATTTCAGTGAAGGAAAGTCCAAAGTTGTTTTGATAGAATAGATTTGGAACGTTTTTGTCGTTGATTACATACAAATCTTGCCAACCGTCTCGATTAAAATCTACCCAAACCGATTGAAAGGAGTTGTTGGTAGCGGCATTAACGCCTAAACTTTCTCCAACTTCAGTAAACATAAAATCACCGTCGTTTCGTAAAAGTAAATTTTCATATGGCACTCCAAAATTGAAATTCCAATATTGGGTAATGAACAAATCAAGATCACCATCGTTGTCATAATCTCCTGCCGAAGCTCCGTAGTGATATCCAAATAACTCGGAACTGAAGGCATCAGTTATCTCGGTTAAACCTTCATTTGAATAATCGAACAAATAAAGCATCCCGCCATATACCGAAACAAATAGTTCCTTGTCTCCGTCATTATTGAAGTCTGCCCAAATAAGTTGCTTAACATTCAAGGGAAATGGAATAAAAAAATCAAGAATTAAATTATTTTGAATTACCTGAAAACCCGAGATTCCGATATAGGGTTGTGCAACAGTAATGTTATCAATATTATCACCGTCGTAATCAAAAACGCTCACACCATTGCCATAAAGTTCATCGTAAGAGGTTGATGGGATGGGCCATATTTCACTATAATCTTCGTACTGAGCCACGCAAATCACATTGCACAAGCATAAAACAAATGAGAAAACAAGATTGGAAGGCATTCCGTCTTTAATTAAGGTAAATAAAAGACGAATAAAATAACCCTCGGTTGCCTTTAAAAAGACGCGTTGAAAGAAGTTCGTAAACTTTTAAGTCATTTCAAAATATGAAATGAAATAGAAGACAAAAATTACACTTGATTATTTCTTGTTGTTGATTATGATATTTCCTTTCGGAAGTTCCACCTCATTTGGATTGTCATAGACCACCTGTGAAGTTACACCCGCGATTTCAGAGTTAAGAAGTTTCCATCCTTCAACTTTCAACTCCCAAATCTCCTTTTTAGCGTAGTCGTTTCCCTTAGAGCTAAGGGCAACCAATTGTACTTCAACCTTACCTCCGTTTTTCAAGAAGAACAAAGACTTCATTGGCATTTTATCTTCTATAGGAGGAGCCTCCTTGCCATCTTTCTTCGATGCGGGCGGATTAGGAAAATAAAGCTCTTGTAATTTTACAATCTCTTCTTGACTGAAATTTAATGACTTCACCAATTGAGGAGACTCGTATTTCCCAGAATAATAACTCAACAATGCCTTGTATTCCGGAGTGAGCGTATTAATAAATAGCTGATCAATAATGAGCTCATTGGCATTCACCAATTGGTAAACAATTGACTTGTTGGACGACCACAATTTTACTCGATTCTTCAAGCTTGCTGAACCGGAAGTACTCACAACTTTCGTTGAACGATTCATGTAAGTTAAACCTCCTTCTACATTCATTTCCAATAGATCAACTGATTTAATCTGAATAGTAAATGTATTCGTACTATCTGCACATTTCAAATTCAACACATCCCATTTTTCGTTGGGTTTGTAATTTCCAAGAAAGGTTTTTGCCTCACCTCCTAGTACACGCGTTCGTAAATAGAAACTGCTATCTGCATACAAAGCCAATGAATAAATAGTTCCCGAATTCTGGTTCCAAAGTGTATCGTCGAAATCGCCAATTAACTCGACACTTCTCGAAGGAACTGGTACTTTTTTCTCCTGACATCCGACAATGGTAAAAGTACAAATACTGGCAATGAGCAATCCTTTCAATTTATTCATGCCTCAAATGTAGACATTGTTCATATTTACGCCAAGGGTTTAAGTTTGCAAAACTTATGAATTTCTTACTTTTGCAGCTATGGAAGAGGCACAGATAGACGTTTTTAATTTCGATCCCATTCGTCCGTATAACGACGAAGAATTAAAAGCTTCCATCGAACGCATTTTAGAAGTCCCTGAATTTTACAAAATGTTGAAGTGGGTTTTCCCTGGGTTGAGCCGCTCTGCCATTCAAAAAATGCTTCGTCAAGTCACTACCGTTGATGAATTTCAATCGGAAATTTCAGGTCCGGCTTTCAAGATGGCTATTCAAACCACGACAAGTGGTTTGTTTTTCACCAACTTCGAATCGTTGGATAAGACAAAGCCTTATCTCTTTTTAAGCAACCACCGTGATATTATTCTAGACAGTGCCATATTAAACGTAAGCCTCCTGGAACAAGGTCACAAGACCACGCAGATTGCTATTGGAGACAATTTGTTGCGACAGAAGGTTGTTGAAGACATTGTTCGTTCCAACAAGAATTTCATTGTTAATCGGAATGTTAACGCCAAGGAGATGTTCTATTACAGCCTACGCCTTTCCAACTATATCCGTCATACGCTTACGCAAGACCAAACCTCAATCTGGATTGCCCAGCGTGAAGGAAGAAGTAAAGACGGCGATGACCGAACTGCAACTGGATTGTTGAAGATGTTTGCCATGAGTGCAGACAACATTGAAGATGGTTTGCAAGCCTTGAATATGATACCTATGGCCGTTAGCTATGAGTATGACCCTTGTGATATGATGAAGACCAATGAGCTTATGCATTTGAAAGTTCTTGGTGCATATGAAAAAAAGTCCGGAGAAGATTTTCTTTCTATGTTGAAAGGAATAACTGGACATAAAGGGCGTGTGAATATATCTATGGGAAATGCATTGACCGAGCATATTGAACACATGCGTTCCATTCAAAATAAAAATGAGAAGTATCGCTATTTAACTCAAGCGATTGACAATGAAATGCATCGCATCTTCAAGTTGTGGCCTACGAATTACATAGCCTACGATTTGTTGAATGGTACCAAGGAATACAAAGACCAATACACGCAAATTCAGAAGATTGCCTTCAGCAACTACATACGCGGAAACACCTTCAAGTTAAGTCTTCATAGAAAAAAGACGAACCTTCCGAAGGAAAATTTCACGCAGATTGCACGTGATATTATGCTTCAGATGTATGCGAATCCGGTGATAAATTTTCGGAATCTGTCGGCTTAACCTCGAAGCGTTCGTTGCGTTTACCTCTGAACAACTCAATTCCACGAAGTTCACATTCAAGCTTGCCGTTCATTAATCGTACCTTACGCTTTTGGCGAAGTCCTATTGCATGAAGTGCTTGAAGATCTGAAGAGATGATCCAAGCAGTAGAACCGGAATAACGGTGTTTGAAAACGGAACCGATCTCAGCGTAGATTTTTTCCAACTCTTCAATCTCCATTCGCTCACCGTAAGGTGGATTCAAAACAACTATTCCCGGAACTTCCGGAACGCTGTCTTCACTAAAGAAATCTGATTTTTCAAATCGAATGGCATCTTTGAACGGAAGGTTCTTTCCGTTCTTACGCGCCACATTCAGTTGGTCGTAATCGATGTCTGAAGCCACAATGGTTAGCTCTTTGTTTTCAATTAACGCATTCGCATCGGCATGAACAGTCATCCACAGCCCTTCGTCAAAATTCAACCAGGTTTGAAAATTGAATTTAGGATAAGCTTTTTGTGCCGGAATATTCAAAGCGGCGTATGCTGCTTCAAAGGCAATGGTGCCTGATCCGCAAAACGGATTGTACAAAGGAGTTTCTCCTTTCCATCCAGTAATGGCAATGATTCCAGCAGCCAATACTTCGTTCATTGGAGCTTCACCTCCATTTACGCGGTAACCGCGTTGATTCAAAGAACGGCCAGAGCTGTCTAATGAGATCTGAACCTTCTCTTGATCGATGAGCAAATGAATTTGCACATCTGGACTTTCCGGATTCACGTCGGGACGTGAACCGTATACTTTCTTCAAGCGGTCTGCTATGGCGTCTTTCACGCGAAGCGAAGGAAAATGCGAATGCGTGAATAACGAAGAGAACACCTGCGGATCAATTGCGAAGGTGGTATCTGCGTTCAAGTATTCTTCCCAAGGCATTTCGTAAGCTTTGGTGTATAGATCGTCTGCTTTGCGAATCTGAAACGAGTTCAACGGACAAAGCACACGCAACGCCAAGCGCGCGCGATAGTTGATTTTATAAAGTGTTTCGAGGTCGCAATTCGCGCGAACCACTCTTCTTCCCTCTTCAACTTCTGTTGCGCCTAATGCAATCATTTCTTTCGCCAACAAAGGCTCAAGACTTTGCATGGTCTTCACTACGATTGGAAATATTTTCTCCATTTATCCTCCTGCTTTTTTAGCTGCATAACCCATGTCCTGCAGCAGTTTAATAATCTTTTCTCTGTGATCGCCTTGAATAATGATCTCGCCATCTTTCGCACTTCCCCCTGTACCACATTTGTTCTTCAGCACTTTGGCTAACTGTTCCAAGTCTTCGTCGTTACCAACAAAGTCTTTAATGACAGATGCTGTCTTACCGCCGCGGTGATTTTTTTCCAACCAAACTTTCAATTTCTGTTCGTTGGGTGGAAGGGTCTCCGCTGCTTCATTTTCATTTTCTATGTTGAAGTTAGGATTCGTGCTGAATACGAATCCGCCCTCACTCTTGTTGTTCTTCTTGCTCATGTGCAATTGGAATTACTGTTTTCTTTTTCAGTTCTTCGTATTCCGCTTGAATACGTTGAAAGGCGATGATATCATAGATGATGTGCGCCACAATAGCGGCAAGTAAACCTATGTATTCTCCTAATATTCCGAGTATCGTTCCAACGGAAAATAAAATTAATCCGAAGATAACCTTCGGCCAAGAACTGTAACTCATATATCCGTGAAGTGCAATAAAAAGGAAAGACGTGGTTAATATTCCCAACCAAGGTTGAATCATTCCACGAAAGACAATCTCTTCTCCAACACCTGCGCAAAAACTCAAGAATAAAATTTCTTGTAAACTGAAATTGAAAATTCCCAGACGTAAGGTATAATCAAAATTCACATCGTTCAGGTATTTCCATTTCCCCATGAGCCAAGTTATTCCGCTTAAGAGAAAACCTCCAGCAATTCCCGCACCCACTTGAATCCAGAGATTCACTTTTCCAATTACAACCGGAATCATAAAAGCTGTTGCATTGAAGTAATACAAGATGGCAACAATGACTAAAGGAACGAGTAGCGTAAGTAAACCCATGCGCATAAACAATTCCCGACTCGCTCTCATAAATGCAAAGGTAAGCTTTGTAACTTCGCGCAATGGATTTTATCTCATCTACTTTATTGGACTATTGCGAAAAGCATTCAGATGATGAATCTGATTTGTTGAAGGCGCTTTCGGCTGAAACCTGGCAGAAGGTGATTAATCCGCGTATGCTAAGTGGACATCTGCAAGGACGGTTTTTAAGTCTAATTTCCCAATTGATTCAACCCAAACGCGTTTTAGAGATTGGCACATTCACTGGATATAGCGCGCTTTGCCTAGCTGATGGGCTTTCTGAAGGTGGAGAAATTATTACCATTGATGAGAACGACGAGTTGAGTTGGTTACACGACAAGTATTTCCTTCAACATAAAAATGGAAAGGGAATTACTCCCATTTACAAAGCGGCGTTGGAAGCCTTCAAAGAAATCGACGGGACCTTCGATTTGGTCTTTATAGATGCAGATAAGTGCAACTACATACATTATTGGAATTGGGCCATGGAACATGTTCATGCAGGATCTGTCATTTTAATTGACAATGTACTATGGAGCGGAAAGGTTCTAGAACCCGCTGCTGAAAAGGATTTCGACACACAGGTACTTCAAGAATTGAATGATTTAGTGGCGAAAGATAAACGCTGCGAGAAGGTGCTTTTGCCGCTTCGTGACGGATTAATGATGGTTCGCGTGAAGAAGTAGACTACCTTTGCACCCGCAACAAGTTCCGTTGGCAGTTCAACTTAGAAATACGATTGGGAATTTGGCGACCACGTATTTTATGTCATTTGAAAATTTAAACTTAATTGAGCCTATCCTTAGCGCTCTAAAAAAAGAAGGTTACACTACCCCCACTCCTATTCAAGAACAAGCCATTCCAATTTTGTTGGAAGGAAATGATTTGCTCGGATGCGCGCAAACAGGAACAGGAAAAACAGCGGCTTTCGCCATTCCAATTTTACAATTACTTACTCAGAATCCAGGACACACTGGAAGCAAACGTGCTATTCGTTCGTTAATTGTTACTCCAACCCGCGAACTCGCCATTCAAATTGGTGAAAGCTTCGCGAGCTACGGTAGAAACTTGAATCTTCGTCACACCGTTATTTTCGGTGGTGTGAATCAATTCTCGCAAGTCAATGCGTTGAAAGCTGGAATAGATATTCTTATCTGTACACCAGGACGTTTGTTAGACTTGGTGCAACAACGTCATGTTAATTTGAGCCACATTCAAATGTTCGTCTTGGATGAAGCGGATCGCATGTTAGACATGGGATTCGTAAACGACGTGAAGCGCATTATTAAATTAATTCCTGAAAGAAGACAATCTTTGTTCTTCTCGGCTACCATGCCAAAGACGATTCTTGAATTGGCGAATTCTATTTTAACGACTCCGAAAAAAGTTGAAGTGACTCCGGTTTCTTCCACTGCTGAAAAAATATCTCAAGGCATTTACTTTGTAGATCAAGCAAAGAAAAACGATTTGTTGGTGCATGTCCTTCAAGACAAAACGATCAAATCTGCTTTGGTGTTCACACGCACCAAGCACGGCGCAGACAAGGTGGTTAAACTTTTACAAAAGTTAAACATTAAGGCTGAAGCCATTCACGGTAACAAATCTCAGAATCACCGTCAGCGTGCATTGAGCAATTTCAAAGGCGGAAGCACGCGCGTGCTTGTTGCAACGGACATTGCTGCGCGCGGTATTGACATTGATGAGTTAGCATTCGTGGTGAACTTCGAAATTCCGAACATCCCTGAAACCTATGTTCACCGTATTGGAAGAACAGGTCGCGCAGGTGCATCTGGACAAGCCATTTCATTCTGTGATATTGAAGAGCGTGCTTATTTGCGCGACATTCAAAAGTTAATCGGATTGGAAATTCCAGTTGTGAGTGAGCATCCGTTCCCAGCTGAGAATAAACCTGCTCCGGGTGTTGCACAAAAACCACAAGGCAAGAAACCATTTTCAAGATCAGGTGGTGGAAAGACCCATCGAGGAAGTGGCTCTGGTAGCGGCAGTGGAAACGGTGGTGGCGGAAACAGACCGAAAAGCGGCGGTGGATTTAAACCACGTTTTTCAGGAAATGCTGATTCAAAAAGAAGACCGTCTTAAACACGAACCATCCAAACGTATTCGCGCATTTGTTTCCACCAACTGAATTTCACTACCTCTGAAGGGGTGCATTTGAGTTGGTTGGAAATGGTTGCCAATGCATCTTGATATCGGATTGTTTCTGATTGAAACAGATTCAACTTCGATTCATTTTCTATGAGGAAATCGGCTACTGCTGAAGGTAAATCTATTTTCTGGTATCCCGATTTATGCACGAAGAGCACTTCTTTGTTCGGACCGTTTTTCTTCAGAGGCTTCAATGAAGTTTGATGAAGGAAGAGCACCATGCCTTTCAATTCTACTTCATCTTCCGGAAGTTTCTTCACGGCCTTTTCAATCATGGTTCTTGGAACCAATGGATTGACGATTGGAAATTTGAAGAATTTCTTCAACGGAAATTCGAAGCCAATGCCGTGCATGTAGTTGTACAAGGCCTTTTTCAATCCGTCTGAATATTGCTCGTGATTGGCTCCTTTCGGGTCTTCATGGAACAAGTCGTTGTTCGCGAAACCTTCGAAAACAGGACCAGTTCGAATGACTCCGTATTTCTCGGGATCTTTTCCAACGGGGCTGTGAACGGTCATGGCGAACTGGTGCCAATGTCCCGAATGCAGCAATTGGTTTTCGAATAATTGTCGCACCACTTCCAGCGAGTCGATGGTTTCTTGTTCGGTTTGCGTAGGGAAACCGAACATTAAGTAGGCATGGACTAAAATTCCCGCGTCGCGGAAACCTTTGCAGACCTTAGCTACTTGATCTATGGAAATTCCTTTGTCGATCAACTCTAAAATTCTTGGACTCGCAACTTCTAAACCGCCAGTAACGGCAATGCATCCGGAGGCTGCTAGAATTTTACAGAGATCGGGAGAGAATGTTTTTTCAAAACGAATGTTGGTCCACCAAGAGACTTGCAAGCCTCTACGAAGAATTTCAATGGCTAGATCGCGCAGTGCTGCTGGAGGCGCGGCTTCATCTACGAAGTGAAATCCGGTTTCACCGGTTTCCGCAATGAGCGCTTCCATCTGATCTACCAAATGCGTTGCGCTCGCCTGATCGTATCTTCCAATGTAATCGAGGGTAATGTCGCAGAAGCTGCATTTCTTCCAATAGCATCCGTGTGCCACTGTCATCTTGTTCCAACGCCCGTCGTTCCACAAGCGGTGCATGGGGTTGGGCATATCAATGACTGAAAGATATTCGTTGAAACGAAGACCCGTATAACTCGGTGCTGGTTTTTGAGCGTGAAGAAAATCCCCTCCCACTTTGTTGTCTATGAATTCTACTTCGCTGTTTGCATTTCTACGGAACGTTCTTTTCAGTTCTGAATGAACTTCTGCATCTTCAAGATGCTTCAATAGCGCCAGGAATGGGCCTTCCCCATCGTCGAGGGTAATGTAATCGACAAAGTCGAAAACGCGCGGATCGGACAGTTCGCGCAATTCAGTATTCGGATACCCTCCTCCCATCGCGATTTTCACTTCCGGATAATGGGTCTTAATCCATTGTCCCGCTTTGAAAGCGCCGTATAAATTTCCACCAAAAGGAACAGTGAATCCGACTACCGAAGGAATCTCTTCCTCAAAATAGGCCTTCACCCTTTCCACCAAAATATCGTCGAGATAATTATTAGGTTTGTTCAATTCTTCAAGAATTGGAGTGAAGGAAACGGCGGTTCTAGAGATTCGTTCTGCGTATTTCGAAAAACCAAAATGCGGACCCACGGTTGCTTGAATGAGATCTGAGATGTCTTCCAAGTACATGGTGCACTTGTATCGCGCTTTGTCCTGCACCCCAATGTTTCCGAAGAACCATTCGAGGTCTTTTATTTGTTGAAATCGAGAACCTTCGGGCAAATAAGATCCCGCTGCAATACGGTATCCGAGTGTATAA
The DNA here is from genome assembly GCA_964511555.1 of uncultured Chryseobacterium sp. Taxonomy (GTDB): domain Bacteria; phylum Bacteroidota; class Bacteroidia; order Flavobacteriales_D; family Sanyastnellaceae; genus CAIZGX01. Next base: position 4,407 of record CAZEFR010000026.1, on the reverse strand, counting down.
TTTTTATTTTGAAGGAAGGAAATCACGGCATCTACGGTGTTCTCGTAGGCCTTGCGATTTTTCACTAACGCATCGAGTTGGTGGGTTAAGTTGAAGTTAGAAGATTCAATGGCATCGAATAATTGTTCGAATCCCTTTCTGGAAAACACTTCCAGCACCATGTCTAATCCCAAGTCTTTTTGTCTTGAATCAAAACCTTGCTGTTTCAAGAATCCGGTTAAATAAGCGGTAGCCGGATACGGCGTATTCAGCTGTGTTAAAGGCGGGATTATGAGTAAGGGTTTCGACACGAGTGCAAAGAAACGAAAAAGAGCCGCGTGTGCGGCTCTTTCCTTGAATTCAAAAAATAATTATTCGTAATTATCAAATTCGCCTGAGTAATCTGGATAGATATCAGGATATTCTTGCGAAGGCGCATATAGGCTCATTGAATCTATTGGCGCTGGTTCTACCGAAACAGACTCTTCAACCTGCTGCTCATCTGCCTTTATCTCTTCAGTTACATCGTTGGCATGAGCACTTGGCGCTGGAGCTGAAGCAGTCATTCCAGGAAGTTGATTAAACATTTCGATTGATGTTGTTTTAGCCTTTTCCCAAATTGCTTTAGGAGCAGTTAAATCCATTTGCGATACATATCCGAATAACATCAATGAAGTCACAAACGTTAGCAACAAACCAAGTAGAGGTTGATTCTTGTTTGCAGCATGAGCATCACGGATTTGAGTGGTGATCAACCAATCTGAATGATCCACTGAATCGTAAACAACGCTATTTAAATGTGAATAAATGCTAAGCACATATCCCATTGCAATTGCGGCTAAGGCGCACATCCAAATACTCATGAAGAAGTAACCAAGGTGCTTAGCCAGATTTTCGTTTCCAACCATACCGTTGGCATCTTCCTGCATTTTATTCAAATGAGCAATAACCGATTCTTTGCGGGCTTTCATTTGAGCAATCTTACCGTTATCAGCTTGAATTTCGGCAATAATTCCATCGATGCGTTGACGCTCAGCGTCACACAAATCAACAGGAATATCTACTGCAGGAGCAGGTTCTTCAATAACCATTGGTTCTTGAACAATAGGAGCCACTGGGGCTTCGACTATTGGAGCTTGAACTGCACAAACCGCATCTTTCTCTGTTTGCCAATATGCAGCGCTTCTGTTGTTTCTAACTACATTAGAATCCATTTCGGCAATTTCGCCCTTGTATTCTTTTGCAAGAAGGGCGAAAGAAGAATCGCTATCTGCTTCCGTATTCATTGGTTTAGCCTTCAAATTCTCACTTACCATATCTGAATAGCTGTTGTACATGTATGCTAACAAACCAACAGTTACAGCACCGTTTCTATTTGCGAAAGCAGAGTAAGATGAATCTAGGTAAGCTTGACCGCGAGCAACTCCATTCAAAGCAACACGAACAGAGAGCATTCGCATGTCTGCCTCCATAAGCTTGTTTAAAGAATCATTTGAAATTGAATCTACGTTGCACCAATCGGCATAAGGCACCATACTTTCTTTTGCTTCCTCCGTAATGCCTGCAATACGCTGCTCGTATACATAGTCGGTAGCTTTTTGAGTAAAGTAAGTCATACCTTGAGTTACTAAACCTGGGATGATTGATAAGATAAAGGCAGGAATTATTATTGCGGGGATAGCCAATAGGTATGAAACCCATCCGCTATACAAATGGGAAAAGAAAGCGCGGTATACACCTTTCAAATCACCTGAATAAGCATTTGCAAAAGATGGCAAAGCACTAATTACAAAAATGATGAGAATGGAATTGATCAGGATAAGAAAAGATGCAAAAAGACTTCCTCCTGCTAGTAACGTTGAGAGTGAAAATTGAAATGAAGTGCGTGAGCCTGCGTTAATTAGAAGGTATTCAATTCCAACCAAAGCGATCATTGGGACAAGAATGAACGCGGCAATTTTTGCATAATTCATTCCTTGAGCTTTCCAAGAGGCGTTTCCATTCTTACGATTAAAGGCAATCATGCTTGCCGCCATTCCAATTGGAATAATGGATAATAGCGTTGTTGCTTGTTGAATGAACCCTTGAATAGTCATGTGCTCATCTCCCATGAACGAATTGATGTAGCGACCTAAAAAGGCAATAATCAAACTCGCGAAAATGCCAATTGTAGCTATTTTGTAGCTCGACCATTTCGAGGCATCTCCTAAAAGTCTGAAGGCTTCGCGGAACCAACCCCAAGGAATACAGATGAGATAGTGCCATATCAATTTCCACAAGAAATAGAATCCGGCTATTACCACTTCACTATAAATCCATTTTACAACGGTAATAATGAGTTTGATTAAAGCAGTTCCCAGATGAAGAATCTCTCCAAGGAACCATAAAACTGAAACTACAGCTTCAAAAAAGAGAATAAGGATACCAGAGATAGGAACCATAAACCACCACACTCCGCTGTTTTTTTGAAAGGCTTCTTTGAGTTCTGAAAGATTAAATCGACTACTTGGAGTTTTTCCAGTGACACTGGAATAGAGTCTACTAATGGCGTAGAGGCCGAGAAGGCCTAAAATTAAATTGAATTGCATAAAGTTTGGTTTTAGTTAAGGTTGAGCCAAGATAAATAAAAAAATGAAAGAATGAAGTCAATCTGTTTAAAAAGTATGTAGAAGAACAGTACTTAAACGTTTTAATAGCTCAATTCTATTGTGAGTATACTCGAGCATAATAATTCGTCGTAAAAGACGAAAAAATCATCTGAAAAATTTGTGTAATTGAAAATTGAGATTACTTTTGCACAGCTTTACGGCAACGGTCGGGTAGTTCAGTTGGTTAGAATACGTGCCTGTCACGCACGGGGTCGCGGGTTCGAGTCCCGTCCCGACCGCTAACAAAGAAAAAGCCTCTTGAGATTCAAGAGGCTTTTTTTATTGTTTGGTTTCAAAGAGCTTGTTGATCAATGAATTTTTCAAAGTAAATAACCTTCTTCGTGTCGGAAGATTGAAATAAAAAGGGCTCGACATCTTTTGCCATGGCTTGCATGTCGAGAGCTTGACAATGTTCGATAATTCTTTTCTTCAATTGTGCAGAATCTGAAATGCCTGTTTTCAAATTCAAAAAGGTGTAATCTGGAATGACATTGAAACTCAACAAGAAAACAACATCGAAAAAATCTCTTCCTTTATTCCTTCTTCGATTGAGTATTGCGTAAAATTTCTGAGCAAGCAACAAAGGCAATGGTGCAATAATAATCGTTGAGAACACATCGAATTTATTCAAGAAGTATTGTTCTGGAATGAATTCATATCCTTGCGCTTCTGTATCTAATTGAATCAGAATTTTTTCTTCGGCATAACCTGAAAGTCCGGATTGCATAAGTAGTTTCGGTAATCGGATATTACAATGGAAAGCACCTTCGATGACGTGTTTGATCTCCACCTCGTATCCATTAAGTTCGAGTTGCGCTTGAATCAAAAGTCCTAAATCTAAAAATTCATCAGACGTTAAATTGAAGTTGTCAAAATCAATGTCTTCTGAAAACCGTTGATTTTGATGAACAATTCGCAGACAAGTTCCTCCAATAAAAACGAGTTTAGTTGCGTATTTACTGGAGAAGACTATCTCAAGAATTTTAAATTGCAAATATTCTTTCAGTAGAAATCGATCATATGAATGCAACGCATCTGGATAGAATCGCTTAATTTCAACTAGCTCAATCATACATGTATTTTTTAAGAAGTGAATAGCGTTGCGATAATGACTTGTTGTTGAAGAGAAATAAATAATCGTCCATTTTTTTAATATTCATTTTTCTTAAACCTTCAATATTCCAACGTAAACCTTGAAAATCTGATAGAGATTTTATCTCGGAATGAAGGTACAGGTAATCGAGCAAGGCCTTCTCCAAACTAGCCATTGAAACAGTTAATCCATTTATCTCAACCAATACATATCCGAAGTATAGATTTTCTTTTATGTGATTGTAATTGAAGGTGCCCAAAGGCGTTTTCAATTTTGTTGTATTCAATGTTGAAACTGAAGTAACGGTGAAGACAGATTCTGGAATTATTTGATGGAAGGACAAAGCACTTTCCAATGAAATGTATGAGGGGTTATAAATTTTATTTGCGGAAAAGAACCTCACTCCTTCCTGTTTCGGAAGATCTGTAAACCGGTAAAAACCACGTTTTACATTTTCAATGTACCCTTTTTTACTCCATTCATTCAAACGTCTTTTGTCTAATTTTGGAAACGCCAATGCAATTTCCCCCAAGGAAAGAATTGGCATCTTAGCAAAGTGATTTCGGAACTGGATATACATTTCATCTGAATTAGATGTTAAAAATAACACTTTTTTCAGATGGAAACAAATAAATCACTCCGTGATCAATTGCTTCGCAATCAATCGCAAGCGATCAAACCTTCGGT
>CAZEFR010000025.1:29336-33351 GCA_964511555.1 uncultured Chryseobacterium sp. | reverse complement strand
AGAGGGCGCATCTATCATTACGTCTCTTCCGCTATTATTCTTCGGGAAGGCAATAAAGTCACGAATCCCTTCACTACCACCGAATAGTGAGCACAAACGATCGAATCCGAAAGCCAATCCTCCGTGCGGTGGAGCTCCGTATTCAAAAGCATTCAGCAAAAATCCAAATTGGGCTTGAGCCTCTTCTTTCGTGAACCCAAGCAAATCAAACATGCGCGCTTGCACACTTCTGTCGTGAATACGAATAGACCCTCCTCCAATTTCAACCCCATTCAACACAAAATCGTATGCATTGGCATTCACTGCGCCTGGGTCTGTGTCTAACAAATGTATTTGATCGGGCTTCGGTGAAGTAAATGGATGGTGCATAGCGAAGTATCTTCCTTCCTCTTCGTTGAATTCCAACAACGGGAAATCCATTACCCACAGCGGCGCAAATACTTCCGGATTGCGCAATCCCAATCTTCCACCCATTAACAAACGAAGTTCATTCAATTGCTTGCGGGTAGTATTCAAATCACCAGATAGAACCAAAATCAAATCACCGGGCTTCGTTTCACAACGCTCGCCCCATGCGGCTAACGCTTCTCCGTCAAAGAATTTATCTACGGAAGATTTGAAGCTTCCGTCTTCGTTACAACGAACGTAAATCAATCCTTTTGCTCCGATTTGCGGACGCTTCATCCATTCAGTAAGTTCATCCAATTGTGCACGTGTATAACTCGCACAACCAGGCACGTTAATCGCAAGCACAGCCTGCGCACTATCGAACACACCGAATCCTTTTCCTTGACCAAGATCTGTGAGGTCCTTGAACGTCATTCCGAAACGAATATCTGGCTTATCACTTCCGTACAAACGCATAGCCTCTGAATACAGCATGCGCGGAACCTCAGGAATATCAACGTTCTTAACCGCTTTGAATAAATGACGAATCAATCCTTCAAACGTATTCAAAATATCTTCTTGCTCTACGAATGCCATTTCACAGTCGATCTGCGTAAACTCTGGCTGACGATCTGCGCGCAAATCTTCGTCGCGGAAACAACGCACAATCTGATAGTAGCGATCGTAACCACTCACCATCAAAAGTTGTTTAAAGGTCTGTGGTGATTGCGGAAGAGCGTAAAATTGTCCGGGATTCATGCGGCTTGGGACAACGAAGTCACGCGCACCTTCTGGAGTCGATTTAATTAAATACGGCGTTTCAATTTCTAAAAATTCAAGACTATCTAAATACTTACGCGTTTCAATTCCGAGCTTGTGACGCAGCATTAAATTATGCTTCAACGGGTTTCTTCTTAAGTCTAAGAACCGCCATTGCATGCGTAAATCATCGCCTCCATCGCTATCGTCTTCTATGGTGAAAGGCGGAGTTAAAGAGGCGTTCAAGACTTTGCAAGCCGTTGCTTCAATCTCAATTTCACCCGTTGGCATGTTTGCGTTTTTCGAATAACGCTCCACAACTTTTCCTTCCACCTGAACAACAAATTCTCTTCCCCACTTGCGCGCTTCTTCGCACAGAGCAGCATGGGTATCCATATTGAAAGCCAACTGCGTAAGACCGTAACGATCGCGCAAATCCACGAATGTCATTCCACCTAAATCGCGTGAACGCTGCACCCAACCTGCCAAAACAACTTCCTTTCCTACATCTGAAATTCTTAATTCACCACAGGTTGCCGAACGATACATAAGATTTATTTTTTGCAAAGATACTAATTTGAAAAGGTCTCAATGACCCATTTATTGAAGGCTTTCGGGTTCTGCATGTTTATGATGTGACCTGCTTTTGGAAATACAATTACATGATTCTCCGGAATCTGATATTTCTGCTTTAAGCAATTGGCGGTTGAGAGAGGAATGATTTTATCATTTTCACCCCAAACCAAATACACAGGACACTTCCATTGAAACGTGTGGTTATTTAAATCAGCTTCGTGCTCATTGAGGTAATTGAGTAAGGCTATTTTTTTATCCCGTCCAACCGAAAAGTGTTGCTCGGCAACTTGATTCAAAATAAAACTTGGAATGTAAATGCGCTTTTCCAGGGAGGCTAGTTTTTTCAACTCTTTTCCTGTCGTAGGGTTCAGCAGTGCAACAGCATCCTTCGCACCAACCGAATTTGCAATACTGTCTGTGAAAGCTTTGTTGAAACATCCAGTAAGCCCATCGTAACTCACATAGGCGCTCACTTTACTGGAATACTTCTCGGCGAAACGAGCACCCACAAGCCCTCCGTAGGAACTTCCAATGACAATTAAATTCTCATTCGCCCATTTTTCCTTACTGAACAACAGCATTTCATTGACGATGCCCACTTGCATTTCGATGCTAAAATCTGAACTCAAATACGTTCTTCCGTGACAGTTCAAATCCGGTGCTACGATATTAAAATGTTTTGAAAGTTCCTCAACATTTGGGCCCCATTGCGCAATTGCACCGCCCTGGTAACCGTGAATGAGAAGAAGTGTTTTCTTCTTTGCGTCAAACCGCTCCGGGCTGGTCATGTAGAACGTCATGAACTCATAATATGTTTCTCCAATTGTCACTCCTTGGCGCTCAAAAGACTTCACATATTCTTTCATTCCCGCCTCTTCAAAAACTCTTGTCTGCTTCTTAACATGAACCGAATACAAGTTACACGAAGCGAAAAAAGCAGTTATTGCAAGCCAAAGCAAAGAATTCTTCATGCGCTCAAAGTTACTGAATACTGAAATTGTTTTGATAAGCCCGTTGAATGAATTACTTTCGTTTCACAAATTTTGCTATGAACAAATTATCGTTTCCATTTACGAGAATCAATGCCTACATCATTCTTGGTGGATTGGCGGTTGTGCTTTTCGGATATATCTTAATGAGTGGCGGTGGTTCTGCCGATCCGAACACGTTCAACGCTGAAGAGCTTTTTAGCGCTCGTCGTATTACCGTTGCACCTATAGTTGTGCTTCTTGGATACATTACCATTGGCGTTGGCATTATGTATCGTGGAAAGAAAAACCAATCTTCAGAGATCGAGAAACATTGAATATTCTTCAAACCATTATACTTGCGATTGTTGAAGGGTTAACCGAATTCCTTCCTATTTCAAGTACTGGGCATATGATGATCGCTCAGAAAATCATGGGTGTTCCTTCTTCTGAATTCACCAAAGCTTTTATCGTTTGCATTCAACTTGGTGCCATTCTCAGCGTTGTTGTTTTATACTGGAAGCGTTTCTTTCAATCACTTGAATTCTATTATAAACTCGTTGTTGCATTTATTCCGGCAGCTGTTTTCGGATTTCTATTTTCAAAAAAAATCGACAATCTTTTGGAAAACGTTTTGAATGTTGGGATTGCGCTCTTAGTCGGCGGGATTATCTTTTTGTTTATTGAAAAAATCATTCGCGAACGCTCACTTCGCGAACCGAATTACAAAAGTGCTTTCGTCATTGGACTCTTTCAATGCATTGCCATGATTCCAGGTGTATCGCGATCTGCAGCAACGGTGATTGGTGGATTGACACAAGGTTTGAATAAAAAAGCGGCGGCTGAATTTTCATTTTTCTTAGCAGTTCCTACCATGCTCGGTGCAACGGTTTTCAAATTGAAAGATGCCTACGAAGAAGTACCTGATTTTTTCAATTCAGAAAACATGAAACTTCTTGCAATTGGAAATGTCGTTGCGTTTATTGTTGGACTAATCGCTATTAAAACCTTTGTCGCCCTGTTAACCAAATACGGGTTGAAGCCTTTCGGCTATTACCGAATCGCATTAGGCGCAATAATCATTGGGCTCTACTTTGGAGGTGTGTCGTTAACACTTTAAGACAACAAGGACTTCAAATCTTTCGCAATTTCTTTTTGATCCCACGAGGATACTAAGTGAATGTTTCGCACACCAGCATCTTGCAACGCTTTAGCAGTTGCAGTTCCGTACGCTACACAATTCAATTTTGACAAATCATTTTTCGCTTGTGCAGCCAATACGTTTGAAGGAGATGAAAACAAGTAAATGCGCGCTTCAGGAAGAG
>CAZEFR010000025.1:0-29236 GCA_964511555.1 uncultured Chryseobacterium sp. | reverse complement strand
GCAGCCAATACGTTTGAAGGAGATGAAAACAAGTAAATGCGCGCTTCAGGAAGAGATGTTGCCAAACGTGTTTTTCTATATGTTGAAATAATTTCGATCTGATATTTATTGAAAAAACTTGCAGCTGAATTCAAGCTGTCTTGCGCCGAAGGAAATAAGACACGCTCACTTCCGGCTAAATGAAAAAACATACGCGCAATCTCTTCTGTGTTTGTTCCTTCACCCACAAAATCACATTCAAACGGAACCGCTTTCGCAGTTGCAGGGCCTATTGCAGCGTATTTCGCATGAGCATTAGCAGCATGTTCGAAGAATGAACGAGCACCATTAGAAGAAGAAAAAAACACCCAATCAAAATCTTTCTGAATTTGAAAAGGAAGGTGTTGAATTGAAATAAGAGATTGACAAAAAGACGTGTAGTTCGAAATTGAAAGTTCCGCAACCAATTCCGCTGCGTCTTCTTCACTTCGACTTACAAAGACGTCTATCATGTGGTTTGAATAAGTCCTAAAAGGTGATCAATGATTTGCTGTGGCTCTTCGTTTCTCATGCTGAAATACGATACTTGATCGTTTACTGTTTTTGCAAAAGCCAGATGACAAACAAAGGTGTCCCCTTCCTTCACTGCATGAGCTCCTAACGGCAGTTGACATCCGCCATTCATGCGACGCAGTATCTCGCGTTCAATGTGAACGCACTCAACCGTTTGTTCGTGGTTCAAGTGTTTCAAGATGGTTAGAATTTCTTCGTCTCCTTCTCTGCATTGCAGCGCTAAAGCACCTTGTGCGGGTGCAGGAACGAATTGTTGCGCAGGTAAAATTTCAACATGAAATTCAGAAAGATCTAATTCTAGGCGTTCCACTCCAGCGCGAGCTAGAAGAATTGCATCGTATTGTTTCTCGCGCAATTTCTGAATACGTGTTGGAACGTTTCCACGTAAATCTTTCACTTCGGTATGCGGACAGTGAAACGCGAGTTGAACTTTTCTTCTTACTGAAGAAGTTCCAACGACAGCATTTTCCTTCAAACCGAACGTTCGTTCGGCATTTACTGATTCTTTGTTTATTAAGAGAATGTCTTCAACGTTCGCTCGATTTGGTACGCTGGCGATAACAAGCCCCTCAGGAGGAGTTGTTTCTAAATCTTTGTGTGAGTGAACGGCTAAATCTACGCTTTTCGATAGCAAGGCTTCTTCAATTTCCTTAGTGAAGAAACCCTTTCCTTCCATCTTTTCGAAACTCAAATGTTGGATTTGATCTCCGCGTGTTTTAATGATTTTCAATTCAACTTTGAAACCTAAATTTTCTAAAGCCGACTGGGTGTAATTCGCTTGCCAAAGCGCAAGATCGCTTCCACGCGTTCCAATTACGATCGTTCTATTCAAAGGATTAATGTTTTTGTACTTCTTCCAAAAGTACTGATTTCGCTAGCTTCATAGGAACTGATATATATTTCTTTTCCATGTAACTAATAATCTTGTCTACCAATTCGCGATCGTGTTCAGAAAGTTGTGCGAGTTCTTTTGAAAAAACACTTTCAACTGCTGTCTGGCGAATTTCTTTAATAGTATGTGGTATCTCGCTCATAGCGCGCTCAATGGAGCGCTCTTGAAAGAGCTTCTTAAATTCATTCTTTCCTTTCTCAATAATTGCTATGCAATCGTTCAGCGCTTCCTCACGGTAAGAAATGTTCTTTTGAACTTCGCGTTGAATAGCGAGCATATCAATAAAAGCAATATCTGTGGATTGAGAAATTTCAACATCAACATTCGCAGGCAATGCCAAATCAATAACCGTTCTGTGCTTTTTTGAATGGCACATTTGATTAAATATTTCCTTATTCACTACAATCTCTGTTGACCCGGTACATACTACTAGGGCATCGAAATCCGATTGATTGTTTTTCAGTTCGGAAATTGATAACGCTTCTGTATTGAAAGACTTCGCGATAGCCTCTGCGTTTTCTATTGTTCTGTTGTAAACGGTTACATTGAAGTACCCGTTTTCAGCAAGAAACTTAGCGAAGTTGGTGATAATTTGACCGGCACCAACTAATACAATTTTAGCGTTTACATCGGGATGTTTCTCTTGAAATAACTTCCACGCAATGGAAACAATAGAGACGGGTTTCTTCGAGAGGTTGGTGTGCGTGTAGACGTCCTTTGCAATGCGAATCGCATGCTGATTCAGTAGGCGCAAAGAATCTCCCGTTAACTTCATTCGTTCACACTCTTCGTAGGCGTTGCGAAGTTGGGTAATGATTTCTCTTTCTCCAATAATCAACGAATCAAGGCTTGCCGCAACGCGAAATACATGATCGGCTGTTTCATCGCCATTGAAGCGTTGTGCTTTTTGTGCTACACCTTTGATGAAACTTTTGTCATGTTCAGGGAACATGAAAGAGAGGAGTTGTTGGGTAAATCCAGAGCAAACAAAATGAGGAACGTCGAAGACTACTTCAACACGATTGCATGTTCCCAAATACATGAGCTCACTCATTTTAAATTCTTGCTTTGCGGCATCTAAACGAGCTCTTAATTCCTCGTGCGGAATAGCGAACGAACCAATCGTTTCCAATGGGAAATGATGGTGATTCAAGGATATTGCTCGTAGATTATTCACAGGACGCGAAGTTCGTCCAAGTAATACTCTCCAATGTCATTTATTTGTCATTCTATTCAACCAAAAAAGCCAACCCGAAGGTTGGCTTTTGTTTCCATAAAAATCGAAACCATTATCTCTCTACCATGAAGCGAATACTTTGCTTCATCTTTTCTGTGGTTGCTTCTAGAATATACAATCCGTTCGACAGATCATTTTCCAAAATTAAAGTCGTCTGCAACGTTCCGTCTACAACATAACGGTTGCTTTCAACTTTTCTACCAAGGGCATCGTAGATGATTACTTGAACATTGTCTGATTCAATTCCTGAAATGCTCAAATTCAAATCTGAACCGTTCGATGGATTCGGATAAACACTCACTTCTAATTCTTGCGAAGCACCTTCCAGAAAATCTTGCGAAGCATCTTTCTCCACACCTTCTGAAGCCCCATCTGTTATCATACCAGAGCTACCAATGATTGTCATGTATCGAACAGGTCCCCATTGGTAGTTGGTGCCTGTGTAGGTGAACAACGGTGCACTTTGCACAGCATATGTCTTACCGAACTGAAGCGCAGTAACATTGTTTAGATTCATAAAGTTTGAAGCCGCACCACGATTTTGCTCAATTGGAATACCCACTGTTTGTAGCGTTAACGGATTCACTTCCGTGAATCTCCAACGCCAGTTGGTTATTCCACAAACCCAAGGAAGAGCTGCAACAACGCTTCCACGGAATCTTGGTCCATTCACATTCGTGTCTGAAGTTCTTAACGCAACGTTAGATTCTGGATTGATTGTAATGGTTGTTGGCGCAAGGGCAGGTAATTCATAGACTTCAATCACATTCGCTCCATTCGGAATAGAATAGATTGCAGTTACCAAAACATTGTACATAGATCCTGCTGGCAATGCTGGAGTTACAGCAGTCACGTTCAAGTAATCACTTGTCTGTGTTCTTGTAAAGACCTGTCCTGAACCCGTTCCTGAAATACCGGTCCAAGTGTAGCGATACTGCACTCCTGTGCTACCGCAGAAAGCTGCCTTAAACAATGAGCATGTACTCAAGGTTGCTGGCCATGTTGCACTGGTTCCGCTGTCTGAACCGCCTCTTCTCAAATGACGAACACATGCTGAGTATTGTCCGCCAGGATGAAGGTTGCTATTGTTGTTGCGTATACCAAATCTGTATTCGTTTCCAGGTATTAGACTTATGGTTGAAAGCACCTCTGTACCCGGACCGTTCACCGTATTTTCTATATCAATTAAATTTCCGTCAGCATCCTGTAATTCAAGAACCAAATCGTTCGCGTTAGATCCAATAAAAATAGTTACTCCAGCTGTTAATGCTGTGAATTTGTACCATACATCTTCACCCGTTACACATGAAGATTGTGCCAAGGTAGATGGGAATGCACCGGCAAGTGTTCCAAAGAAACTGTTGCAGAAAGAATACATCGTCGATGGCGCCTCTAATGCGTTGAATGGCTCTTCACCGTCTATGGTAGACGGGCATCCTTCGTCAATGAATCCATTGCAGTTGTCATCTACATCGTTGCACAATTCTGGTGCACCTGGATATGTTGTTGAAACTGCATCGTCGCAGTCCGTATTGTTCACTGAATAACCTGTTGCAGGAGCTGAACAAAAGTTCGCTGTTGTAGCTGAACCAAAGCCATCACCATCTGCGTCTGCATAATACACCGTGCTTGCGGTTACTGTAAGATTCAACGTTTCCGTTAAACAACCTACCACAGCAGTGTAGGTTCCACTTGTGGTGTATACGTTCCCGTCTACAGACCATGTGTAGGTGTCGCATGCACTGGCAGTAGTTGTATTACTTGTGCTTGGTGTAATCGTAAGTACCAAATTCTCTGTTTGACAACCGTCTACGAACGTGTATGTTCCGCTTTGAGTGTAAGTTTCTCCGTTTACAGACCACGTGTAAGAATCACACGCGCTAGCGGTGGTTGTGTTGTTTGCAATTTCTGAAATAGTCAACTCCAAAATTTCTGTCCGACAACCGCTCACAAAAGTGTAAGTACCACTTGTGGTATAGGTTGTGCCGTTTTCAACCCAAGTGTAAGTGCTACAAGAATTTACAATGGTTGTATTGCTTGAGCTTGGGGTGATAGTCAGCTCTAAAGTCTCTGTCTGACAGCCGTTCACAAAAGTGTATGTTCCGCTTGTTGTATAGGTTGTGCCGTTCACAGACCACGTGTAAGAATCACATGCACTAATGGTTGTTGTGTTGTTCGCTGCAGGTGTAATTGTTGCCACCACAGGAATACGTGATGTTGAAATATTCCAATTGTAGAAATAGTTGTAGTGGTCACCGCTTCCAATATCATCAACAATAGCCCCGAATAATCCCAAACTTACAGGCCAATCATAATCTTCGGTGTAAGACAAATCAACACTGCCTGACATGTCTGTCACCAAAATTCGGTAATCCGATCCAATTGGAATATTCCAGTTTAAGTTTAACGTGTTAATGCCGTTTACAACAGGAAAAACAATTGCTGGGAAACCAGAGATGGCGTCTCCAGCTGAGTTAAACAACTGAACCGTAATTGTTCCGTTCGCGTCAGATTCTACTTGAACAGAGTTCAACAACATGGGCGAGGTCACGTTGAATACTAACCCCGTATTTTCATTATCTCTGTCTGCACTTCCGAAAGTAGTTTCACCTGAGATACTATTAAAACCTGCATAGTAAGTTGTAGTTGCATTCAGAACGGGTGTAGTGAATGTATTTCCAGTTCCCAATGAAGACCCGCCGGTGGCTGAAGAGTACCAGTTTGTGCTTACACCATTTGGCACGCAAACACTGCTAACGGCCAAATTAACAGCAGAACCACTGCAACCTGAACGATTCACTGCAGTGTATGAAGGCGCTGTTGTTACAACTGTGAACGTATTTGAAAATGATGTGCAGGTTCCTAAAGTGAACACTGCACGATAGTATCTCGTTGCATTTAAAACCGGGGTTGTGTAGGTTGCTGAAGTTGCTCCGCCAATGTTCGTGAATGTGGTGTTGTTTGTTGAACTTTGCCATTGAACAGTACCGGTATAACTCGAAAGGGAAAGAGTCGTGCTGCTTCCTGAACAAATTGGTGAAACACCTGTAATTGTTCCAGCGGAAGGAGCGGTAAGTCCATTTACTTGTCCATTAAATTGAAAGGAATTTATGGAGAATGCTCCGCCGTCGTTACCTGCATTCCAACCGTAAAGACGAAAAGTAATTGCAGTCGTTATATTTTGAAAAGCTGCTGCATTGAGCGGTATAGTTACCGTTTGTGCACTTGTAGTGACATTCGAGAGGCTCCAAATATTAGTGGTATATCCGTCTAAACTACTTCTTAAAGCAATGTTCTGCGGACCATTTCCGGTTCTCTGGCATTCAAAAACGAGGCTAGCGAAATCTATTTCGAAGCATGAGCTTGGAGTTAACGTCCAAGCGATAAAATCATTTGAACTTAGTGAACTTCCAGTTGGCCAATCCTCGACATTGAATCTGTTACTCGCTCCAGTTTCTTCAAGACCACTGCCGTATCCAATACCAGATACAGTAATTCCGTTTGCTACAATTTGACCAGAAGTAAACGGATTGTCTTCACTTGGTTGTTCACCCGTGATTGCATTGAAATAAATGGCTTGAGCAGATCCGGTTAATGAAAACGTGAACATTAACGCGAATAAAGAAAGACCGATTAGATTTTTGAAGCTAACCATGCTGTTGGAAATAATTATTAAATTCCTTTTCGTGCGAATTGATTTTACAAAAGGTTACTTTTTATTCAATTAAATTAAATTGTTCATTGATTCCCCTTTCACGGCGCGAAAGTACTACTTTTTTAAACCAATTCGACATTAAGATTTTGTTAATGGTCGAAAATTAGTACTTTAGTAGGTCCTCTTTTCTCAAAAAGACAGCGTTTCTTACTCAGCTGAAAAACGCACACTGCTTTTTCCTTCAACAGTGGTCGCGGTTAAGATATATAGCCCACTAGCTAACTTCTGAGCGAAGTTCAACGTTGTCTGCAACGTTGCATCTGCAGTATAGACTTGGCTTATGACTTCTCTTCCCAAGGCATCGTATATGACCACTTGAACACGGCCTGAAGAAATTCCAGATAAAATCAGTGTTATCTCATGGCCATTCGATGGATTCGGATAAACATTGAGTTCTAGATCTAGATTCTCCGAATCTTGCGAAGCACCTTGCATCGCATCTTTCGAAGAATCTTGCATCTCATCTTGCATAGCATCTGTTATCATTCCCGCACTTCCCACAATGCACATATACGTCACCGGTCCCCATTGGTAATTGGTTCCTGTGTAAGTGTAGATGGGCGAGGTCTGAACCGCATATGTCTTTCCAAATTGAAGAGCGGTTACGTTGTTCAAATTGATGAAGTTCGATGCCGCACCGCGGTTTTGCTCAATGGGTAATCCCACCGCTTGAAGCGTAAGTGGATTAACCTCTGTAAATCGCCATCTCCAGTTGGTTACACCGCACACCCAAGGCAAAGAGGCTACTACAGCGCCTCTGAATTTTGTTCCTGCAGCGCATTGATCGCTCGTACGCAATGTAGTCAATGGGTTTACTGAAATGGTTATCGTTGTTGGATTAGCAGCTGGCATCTCGAATACTTCGTTCACACCTGCTCCATTTGGAATCGTGTAGATTGCAGTAACCAAAACATTGTACATACATCCTGCTGGTAACATCGGTGTCACACTCGTAAGTGTTAAGTAATCGCTTGTCTGAGTTCTCGTGTATACTTGTCCGGCTGCAATACCTGTCAAGCCTGTCCATGTGTATCGGTATTGTACACCTGTGCCACCGCAATAAGATGCTTTGAAGACGTTACACATGCTTATCGTTGCTGGCCAAGTGGCGCTTGTTCCGCTGTCTGATCCTCCTGCACGTAAGTGACGAATACATCCAGAGAACTGCCCGCCAGCTTGCGCATTGCTGTTGTAGTTTCTTATGCCCACGCGGTACGTTGCACCAACAGTAAGTCCAGTTCTTGTAAGCACTTCAGTACCTACACCAACAACAGTATTTTCAACATCGATAACATTACCGTTGATGTCTTGAAGTTCAATAACAATGTCGTTCGCGTTGCTTCCTACAAAAATCGTAACGCCTGTAGACAACGTGGTGAAGTTATACCAACGGTCTTCTCCAGTGATGCATGTGCTCTGTGCCAATGTACTTGGGAAGGCGCCAGCTAACGTACCGTAAAAACTTTCACAGTAGCTGTACATTGCACTCGGGGCCGACAACGAATTGAAGGGTTCTTCACCAGCAATTGTAGATGGACAACCCTCGTCAACGAAACCGCTACAGTTGTCGTCAACGTTGTTACATAACTCAGGAGCACCTGGATAAGTCGATGCCACAGCATCGTTACAGTCCGTATTAACCAAAACATATCCTGTTGGTTGCGTGCATGCCAATTGAGAGACCGATGCGTTTCCAAAACCATCCGCATCTGAATCGATATAATAAGTTGCAGCCACAGGAACTGTAACCGTAACGGCCAAATAACTTGGCGACTCACATCCGGCAATAGTTTGTGTTGCGTAATAAGTTGTTCCTGTTACAAGTGGCGTACTCGTTGCCAATGGAGTTCCACCTGCATTCGAAGCGTACCATTGAACGTTATTTCCTGCAACCTGAATGCTCGCCAACGTTGCACTCAATGTGCTACAGAACGTCTGAGAAGCAGTTCCCGTAGGCGCAGTCACTAAGGCCGGTTGGGTAACCACGATTGTTGTATTTGAAGCACATCCGTTGGCATCTGTAACCGTATAAGTATAGGTTCCAGCCGTTACAGTGTAGGTTCCCACACCAGTGTATGGCGTTGTTCCACCTGTTGCCGAAACGGTCACGGTAGCAGAACCTCCATAACAAGAAATACTTGTTGAAGATGAACTCGCCACTAGTGCCGATGGTTCTGAAATTGTCGTTGAAGTAGATGTTGTGCAACCGTTGGCATCAGTCACCGTGTAACTGTATGAACCTGCAGTTACGGTATAGTTTCCAGTGCCTGTAAACGGACCAGTACCTCCTGCTGCTGAAACAGTAATTACTGAAGTTCCGCCGTTACACAGAACAGGAGTAGAAGATATAGAAGCGGTTAATGCAGATGGTTGAGTTACTGCAATACTTGTTGAATCTGAGCATCCGTTAGCATCAGTTATTGTATACGAATATGTTCCTGCTACAACGCTGAATGATCCTGTTCCTGTATATGGACCTGTTCCTCCAGAACCAGCTACCACAACTGTAGCCGTTCCACCGAAGCAACTTATTCCAGCTGAGCTAGAACTCGCAGTTAATGTCGTTGGCTGAGTAACGGTAATGCTTGTCGTTGCGGTACATCCGTTGGCATCCGTTACCGTGTAACTGTGTGTTCCCGCTGTAACAGTGAAGTTGCCAGTGCCTGTGTATGGAGCTGTTCCACCTGCGCCAGTTACGGTAACTGTTGCTGTTCCGCCGTTACACAAAATGCTTGTTGATGATGAACTTGCAGTCAGTGCTGTTGGTTCAGTCACTGTGATGCTCGTAGTTGCGGTACATCCGTTTGCGTCGGTCACTGTGTATGTATATGTTCCCGCTGTAACAGTGAAGTTACCAGTGCCGGTGTACGGTCCTGTGCCTCCTGCGCCAGTTACTGTAACAGTTGCTGTTCCGCCGTTACACAAAATGCTTGTTGATGATGAACTTGCAGTCAGTGCTGTTGGTTCAGTAACGGTAATGCTTGTCGTTGCTGTACATCCGTTTGCATCGGTTACCGTGTAAGAATACGTTCCAGCAGTGACTGTGAACGTTCCTGTTCCAGTGTATGGAGCAGTTCCAACTGCGCCAGTTACTGTTACCGTTGCGGTTCCTCCGTTACACAAAATGCTTGTTGATGATGAACTCGCTGTAAGTGCAGTTGGTTCAGTCACCGTGATGCTTGTAGTTGCCGTACATCCGTTTGTATCAGTTACAGTATACGAGTAAGTACCAGCAGTCACAGTATAGTTTCCAATTCCTCCATAAGGAGTCGTCCCCCCAGTTGCAGTTACCGTTACTGTTGAATTTCCTCCGTTACATAAAATCGGAGTTGCAGAAGATGCAGCTACCAATTGCGACGGTTGAGTTATAGTAACTGAAGCCGATGCAGAGCATCCGTTTGCATCGGTAACGGTGTAATTGTATGTCCCAGCCAATTCATTGAAGGTTCCTGTTCCTGAATACGGACCAGTACCTCCTGAAGCAGCAACCGTTACTACTGAAGTTCCTCCGTAACATGAAATGGTTGTCGCGCTAGCTGTTGCATTCAATACTGTTGGTTCAGTAACAACAACCGATACAGAAGCTGTACATCCGTTTGCGTCGGTTACAGTATAACTGTGTGTTCCCGCTGTAACGACAAACGATCCAGTTCCTGTTAAGGTTCCTGTTCCACCCGTTGCAGAAATTGTAATAACTGAACTTCCACCTGTACAAGAAATAGGGGTTGATGTATAGTTTACAGAAAGTGCCGTAGGCTCCGAAATTGTAATACTTGTGCTTGAAGAACATCCGTTCGCATCGGTAACCGTGTATGAATGTGTTCCAGCACTTACGGTAAATGTGCCTGTGCCTGTGTAAGGTCCTGTTCCGCCAGTTGCAGAAACCGTAACAGTTGTTGTGCCTCCGTTGCATGTAATTGCTAGTCCTGAAATTGAACTTGCAACTAAGGTTGTCGGCTCAGTAATCGTAATTGATGAGTAAGTTTCGCAACCGTTGAAATCAGTAACAATATAATCGTAAGTACCTGCTGTTACGTTAAAGGTCCCTGTTCCAAAATATGGCGCAGTTCCTCCATTAGCAGCCACAACAACGGAAGTATTCCCACCAGTGCAGAGTACATTATTGCCTGTTGCAGATGCCACAAGTAATGCCGGTTCTGTAACTGTGTATGACGAGGTTCCCACGCAACCATTGGCATCAGTAAGCGTGTAGGTATATGTTCCGGCTAATAAGGAAGCTGTTGTCTCTCCTGAATACGGTGCTACTCCGCCAGCACCTGTGACCGCAATGCCCGCTGTCCCACCATTACATACAATGGGAGCAGTTACAGTAACTGCTGGTACAACTTGATGAACAATTAATTGTCCGTTTACATTGGCTGTTCCATCCCAAAATCCACCACCGCTTGCGCTGTAACCACCGTATTGATAAGCACATCCGCCCAATGAATAGCGGAAAGCGTAGTAATATGTTCCAGCAGACAAACTTGATCCAATGTTCGCCATGTATTCATCGTTGTTCGCTCCACCGCCTCCACTGTTGAACGTGGCTGAAGACCAAGCACTCGCAGGCCATGCAGAAGGATTTGTGTTGGATGTAAATACTCCGACTTCAGCGACAATGCCAGGGCCTTGCGCAGCAGCACCAGGAGTTACACCTGGCTCGTAAACCTGTCCGTACACATTGAATGCACCACCATAACAAATCTCGCCAGATGCCGGCCATTGTGTATTTGCCCAATCCAATGTTGGAGCAGAAAGGGTAACGCTTCCCAGAGTTGTAACACACGAAGTTCCGCAAAGCGGACGTGCCTGAACATTGTAGGTGCCTACTGGAGCGGCAAACGATGTTGAAGTCTGCCAATTCGTTCCGTCAATAGAATATTCATAATAATTATCGGCATAAAGATTTACGTTATCGACTTTATGCACATCGTTCAATCCGCCCGTTCTTGCTGAGAGCGCAAAATTCCATGTCGATTTATTTGCTGAAATATATGCAGCTGGAACAGCAGTATTATTGAAGATGGTTGTTCCGTTTACAATTAAAGTTAATTGTCCGGCTTGATTAACATTGATTGAAACAGGAATATAAGATCCTGTTCTCAAGTTGAAAGCACCCAGTGTGTTTGATGCGAATTCAACCCCGTTGTAAGACAGGTAAATTCTGCTGTTTGTTGTTCCTGTTGGATTGTTATAGGTATCGAAAGAGACTACCAATCCTGTATTCCATCCTGTTTCACTTCCACCTGTATTGTACGCAAACGGACCGTAGCTGAAACTCATTCCGTCTGCACCTGAACCTGATCCAATAAATTGATTGTAGATTAATCCGAAAGCAGTTGGGCGAATCAATGGCGTGTAACCCCATGCACCAACCAATGAGTTAGCAGCTGTTGTGATTACACATTCTTCATTTGTAATGCTAGCCGATCCTGAAACAGCAGTACTTGTTGGTAAAGATCCGAATCCGGTCGAGAGTAAATTACAAGCACCACCTGTTATATTTGAAATGGTAATTGTTCCGTTAGTCGTGCAAGAAGTTGGATTGGTACTCGATAGAGTTGCAGTGGTGGCTATTTGAGAAAATGCTAATCCCGCATTCGATCCGCCGCCACCTTCAGAAACGCGGTATTCCAATAATGATGTAGCATCTAAATAACCTGTCCAAACTCCGTTGTGCACATCGCAACATCCGTTGTGACGCCATACTTCTGCACCATTGATGTACAAGATGGCCATGTCATCGTGATTCAGCGCATCTATTCTATACGTTCCACAAGTAGGAACGCCGGTGCGTTTGAAGATGTATGAATGATTATCGACTTGAACGGCGCAACCTTGGTAACTCGCAGCACTAGAAGGTGAGAGTGTGTTCCCCCAGCTCTGTGCCGTTGAGTTGGCTTGACCTGTTTGTGTATCGAAACTCAAATTTAGAATGGAATAATATCCGGCGTAGTTGGTTGTCCAAGCGCCACTTCCTCCTGTTGCGTCTCCTGCGTTGTAGGAATAAACGTTCCATTGTCCAGTTGGAGAAACGCTTGGATCTCCAACAGGAGTGCTCGTTGTTACAGTTAACGAAAGAGTTGCACTCGAGCAAGGTCCATTGTATGGAACACATGTTATATCTCCGCCAGAAACACCCGCAGGGAATGAAACTGAAATCGAAGTTGTTCCTTGTCCGCTTACAATCGTTGCTCCTGCCGGAACGGTCCAAATTGCGCCTGTCACATTCGTTAATCCAGCAACACTGTATGTATTTGTTGAAGGAAGACAGACTGTGGTAAGTCCTGAAATAGAGCCCGTTCCAGTTATTGGAGCAACTTGAATTTGGGTAATAATGTTTCCACTATCGGTTCCATAACCTTCAGATACAACATAATAAAAACCTGGTGCTAGAGTCGACTGAATTGAAGATGAAGTCCCAGTACAAATCGGTCCCCCGTCGTCATTGGCAGCAATTTCAGCACCCGAACTATTCAAAAGGTGCATGTAAGTGTCTAATCCTGTTCCACAATGCGACATGTTTACGATTGTGTTGAAGTTATTCGGATTGGAAAGGTTGTAGAAATAAAAAATATCTTCACTTGCTTGATTTGTAGCAGAAGTTAAATCGTTTCCAATGCATGCACCTGCGGCATTACTCATTGTGTTTGAATAAAGATTGCAATCAAGCACACCTACAAAAATCGGATTCGATATTGTGGCGCCTGCTGGTGCAGGAGATACAGTTACTGTTGCTACGCTTGAAGGGTTTGTGATTCCCGATCCTGAACACGTCACGTTGCAACGGAAGTAAGATGTGCTTGAAAGCGCTGCTGTTGTGTATATTGAAGATGTCGCTCCTGAAATATCAGTCCAACCACTAACACCATCAACAGAAGACTGCCACTGATAAGTCAAGCCTGTTCCTGAAAGGCCGCTTAAAGAAAGAACTGCAGTATTACCTCCGCACATAGTTGAAGGCAACGCAACTGCAGTTGATGTTGGCGTTCCTGAACAAGGCGGTGCTGGAGTTATCGAAACACAATAATCTTCAGCTTCACCATAGGTTGCATTTTGACAAGGATTCGGAGTTGCGTTGTTCCAATCAATCATAACGCGCATTCGCGTTGTACCAACTGTTGCAGAAACCGGAACTGGTATTGAAACGATATGCGGTCCAGCAGCGGCAGTATTCGCTACAACAGTATATTGTTCTCCAGCGTCGGCAAAGCTTCCGTTTTGATTCCAATCAAACCAGGCATAGACATAATCACTTCCATCTGGATCAATGGTAACCGATAAGTTGTAGGCTTGTCCTTGCTGAACAGAAGCCGATGCGACAGAAGTATAGTTAACAGGACCTCCGGTGTTTCCTCCAGAAGTATTATTAATTCCTGAAAAATTCACATTGGTAAGGAACTCATAGGTGACGTTGGTAAAATTTGAATTGCAATAAGTTGCGCACTGACAAGGACCTCCCATTCCAACCAAAACGGGTGTTGATCCTGTCGATTGCGAACTGTTGGTGCAAGTGGTCAAAAGTCGATAATAAGTCGCCGTCGATTGATTAGTTGTTAATGCGGTATAGGTGGCACTTGCAGTTCCAATGTTCGTCCATGGACCGGCATTAGAAGGACCCGACTGCCAAACATAGGTAATTCCTGTCCCTGCGGTTTGACTTGTGTTGGAAACTGTGAAGTTTACCCCAGTACAAGCGGCTGATGTCGTTGATGCCGAAGTTCCTCCTGTAGGCGCGCCAGTGCACGCCGTTGAAACAACAAAATTCAGTTGAATGTTCGGTCTGTTAGTCGACCTTGATCCATTACCTGCAGGTGCCGTATTGTCTGCATTCCAGAATTGATACCATTGATTATTCCCTTGTGTAGAATATCTAAACTGCTTTGCTGTTCCGGCAGGTGTGGGTTCATTTCCTGTACCCGTTGCATTGGTCTCAACTATAACCTCCAAGTTATTTGTCCCCCCGGTGTAATTGAAATTTGTAGTTAAAGGAATAGTTATCCAAGTTCCAGCAACAAAACTCGCTGCAGGTATGGTCGTTGGGCCGTATACTAAAGTTGCTCCGGAAGTCTCTGTTGCATACGTTGAAGACGCGCCAAAAGTAGTTGTACGCATTTTCATGTAGATGCGAACATTTACTGCATTGCCTGGATTTGTTACAGCATTGACGTAAAACCCCACAGAATTAATATTACCCGTTGTACCAATTTGTGCTGGAGAATAAATCATGGCAGACCTCTCAAAACCCCAATAAGTTCCAAAAGGATCGTTTACAGAACCGTTGCTCGTATTCGCAGCGGGAATCGTTACGGTTTGAGCTTGGGATAAAATTGAAAAAAACACAAAGCCTATTGAAACAATTGAAAGCTTCGATTTAGAAATAATGCTTTTCAACATAAAATTCTTTTTAGTTAAGGTTTTACTAAAATAAAATAAAATCAATACAAAAAACTTTTAATTAAAAAAAAAGAGGCCGAAGCCTCTGATTCTGTATTCAGATCTGCGAAGGTGCTTTGCAAGGACGCTTCGCGTAGCGACCTTCCGCAGGACCTTCTGAAAGACCTTCTGAAAGACCTTCTGAAAGACCTTCTGAAAGACCTAAAATTTAAACATTTTCAATATACTCAAACGGAGAACATCCGCAGAACTTCTTGAAGATCGAATAGAAATTCGACTTGGTTTGAAAGCCACAGCGTGTTGCCAATCCCATGATAGAGTAACGTTTCAGCGCTCCCGCTTCCAATTGAAGGAGGAATAAATCCAATCGACGTTTATTCAACCAATCTTTGTATGGCATGAGCATATCTCGACTGAAAAAGATTGATAATTTATATTTCGGAACATCTAATAAATCGGCGAATTCCTGAATTTTAATGTCGCGCTGAATGATTTCCGGATGAACATTTAAATATTCATCTAATTTAATTTTAATCGCATTTGATTCTTCGAAAGTCAACGGTTGTTTCCACTTCTGAATCTCTTCACTTAGCTGCGTAGCAGGATTCCTCACCACAATCATGGCCGCGAAAGTAACGATTTCAGCGTGTCCATTCGCAATGGACTTTGTCATTTCTAATATTGGGAGAATTTCCATAACAAAATGTATTTGTCCTGTTATATCGAATTCTACCAAAAAAGGTTACGTTTATAAAAAAAAAAGGTGAGAGAAGGTAAGAGAGGTTAAGAAAAGGGAAGATTAAGGCGAAGCCGATGACAAAACACGTTGTGATGACCTTCTTTGAAGGATGACACAAAATGCTAAAACAAGACACTTCGTGAGATGTTACACAAGGTCCTGCGGAAAGTGTGTTACAAGGTCCTACGAAAGGTCCTATGGAAGGTCGCTCCGCGAAGTGTTTTTGCAAAGCACCTTCTGAAAGACCTTGGGTAGCACCTTCGTAGACCTTCGTTAGAGCGACTTCGTAACCGCCTTCACCCCCGGTAACTCAATGCCTTCAAGAGATTCGAGCATGGCGCCGCCGCCGGTGCTGACGTAAGAAACATCGTTGGCTAAGCCAAACTGATTAATAGCGGCTACTGAATCGCCGCCGCCGACCAATGTGAAAGAGCCATTTTTGGTGGCTTCAACCAAGGCGTTCGCTACGGCTATGGTGCCAGCAGCAAAGGCCTCCATTTCAAACACACCCATTGGGCCGTTCCACAATACGGTCTTCGATTGCGCAATAATCATGGCGAAATGCTCGCGCGACTTCACTCCAATATCCAAGCCCATCCATCCCGATGGAATGCTCGCTATGCTGCACTCTTTGTGATTCGCGTCGGCCGCAAAGGCGTCTGCAATAATAGCGTCGGTTGGTAAATATAAATTCACATTCTTATCGCGAGCCATGGCCATTAACTCCAAAGCCAAGTCTAACTTATCGTCTTCCACCAAGGAACTTCCCACCTTGCCTTTTTGCGCTTTAATAAACGTAAACGCCATGCCACCACCAATGATGATGTTGTCAACCGCGTTCATTAAATTTTCCAAAATAGCAATCTTGCTGCTGACTTTACTTCCACCAATAATGGCGGTAACCGGAGAAGCATTGCCGTTCAACACACGATCAATGCTTTTCACTTCGTCTTCCATTAAATAACCAAAGTATTTATCGGTTGGAAAAAACTTCGCAATAACCGCAGTCGATGCGTGCGCGCGATGAGCCGTTCCGAAGGCATCGTTCACATACACATCTCCCAACTCTGCCAACTGACCCGCGAAGAATTCATCTCCGCCTTCTTCTTCCTT
Source organism: uncultured Chryseobacterium sp. (assembly GCA_964511555.1). Classification (GTDB taxonomy): domain Bacteria; phylum Bacteroidota; class Bacteroidia; order Flavobacteriales_D; family Sanyastnellaceae; genus CAIZGX01. Next base: position 12,588 of record CAZEFR010000025.1, on the reverse strand, counting down.
ATAAAAACGTAAGTTTTCCAACAACAGAATTTCTCCTGCTTTCATTTTCTCTACCGCATGCTTCGCTTCTTCACCCACACAATTGCCTGAAAATGCAACCGACTTTCCCAACACATTGGATACTTCTTGTTGAATGTGCTTCAACGAAAATTTATCTTCCGGACCTCCTTTCGGACGGCCCAAGTGCGACATCAAGATCACCTTCGCTCCGTCTGAAGACAACTTCAAAATGGTTTTCGCCGCTGCACGAATACGCGTGTTGTCTGTTACTTCGAATTTTTCATTCAAAGGAACATTGAAGTCTACGCGAACAAGAACTGCTTTGCCGGCGAAGGTGTGTTGGTCTATTTGATACATGCTTTATTTCTTAACGCGATCGTGGTAATGTCCGGTTGAAGTGTCAATGCGAATTTTGTCGCCCACTTCAATAAACAATGGAACGCGCACTTCCACATTAACATCCAACGTTGCTGGCTTCATGGCATTTGTTGCCGTGTCACCGCGCAAACCTGGCTCTGTGTAGGTCACTTCATATTCAACCAATGTTGGAAGGTCGCACGACATGGGCGCTTCGTCTTCCGCATTGAACATAACCATACACACCATTCCTTCTTTCAAGAATTTCGGTGCGTTAATCATGGTCGCTGGGATAGTAATTTGCTCAAAATCTTCCGAGTTCATGAAGTTGTATTGATCGTCTTGGAACAAGAACTGATACTCGCGTGTTTCAATTCGAACCACATCCATCTTCACTCCAGAATTGAACGTGTGATCAACGATTTTTCCGTTGTTCAAATTTTTAATCTTCGTTCTTACGAAAGCCGGACCTTTTCCTGGTTTAACGTGTAAAAACTCAATGATTTTCCAGATATGCGAATCCATTCTGAAACACATTCCGTTGTGAATGTCTGCGGTAGTTGCTGCCATAATTATTTTTTATAAAAGTTGTTTTACAAGGTGTGTTACAAGTTGTGTTTCAAGGTTCTTCGAAAGGTGTGTTACAAGGTGCTTTGCAAGGACGCTTCGCGTAGCGACCTTCCGTAGGACCTTCCATGGGACCTAACGAAGTTAACGCTAGTACGCCCATTTCACGTAGATCGCTCCCCACGTGAATCCACCGCCAAATGCGGCAAGTACGAGGTTGTCTCCTTTTTTCAATTGAGATTCCCAGTCGCACAAACAAAGTGGAATGGTTCCGCTTGTTGTGTTTCCGTATTTACCAATGTTAATCATTACTTTGTCGTTACCCACACCCATGCGGCGTGCAGTGGCATCTATAATTCTTAAATTAGCCTGGTGCGGAACTAACCATGCCACATCGTCTGCGGTTAGGTTGTTTTTCTCCATGATTTCAGCAGACACGTCTGCCATGCCCATAACTGCTGCCTTGAATACAGGCTGGCCGTCTTGATAGATGAAATGTTCGCGGTTGGCAACTGTTTCTGCTGTTGACGGATTTACAGAACCACCGGCTTTTTGATATAAATAATGTCTACCGTTACCGTCGGTTTTTAAGATGCTATCCATGATTCCGTTGTCTTCCTCGGTTGGTTCAAGAAGCACTGCACCTGCGCCATCTCCGAAGAGAACGCATGTTGCGCGATCGGTGTAGTCTACGATGCTCGACATTTTATCTGCACCAACTACAACAACCTTTTTGCACTTTCCGGTTTCAATGAATTGCGAGCCAGTTGCTACTGCGAAGAGAAATCCGGAACAAGCTGCACCCAAGTCATATCCCCAAGCGTTCTTCGCCCCTAACTTGTCGCAAATAATATTTGCCGTTGCCGGGAAAAGATGGTCTGGGGTAACTGTTGCGCAAATTAAAAGATCTATTTCCAGAGGAGAGATACCTCTTTTTTCGCAGAGTGTTTTCACGGCTTCTACTGCCATATCACTGGTACCTAGTCCAGCGCCTTTGAGTATTCTGCGTTCAGATATTCCCGTTCTAGAGCGAATCCACTCGTCGTTGGTATCTACCATTTTTTCTAAATCTGCGTTCGTCAGAACGTCTGGTGGAAGGTAACCGCCTATTGCGGTAATGGCTGCTCTCATTTGGTTTGTAGAATTGAAGATGCGAAGATAGGAAATGCTTCGCAAGATTCTTCGAAAGATGTTTCACAAGATGCTTCGCAAGATGTTTCACAAGATGCTTCGCAAGATTTCTTCGAAAAGAAATTAGAATAAACACAAAAACCTTCGCATAGAAAAACCGCTTTTCAGACGGATTTCTACCGAAGGTTCTATGAAATTCTACGGAACGTTCTACGAAGTTCTACGTTCGCAAGCGAACGTTAGGCTTCTTTCTCAGCGAGAACTTTTCCTTTGTAGTACAACTTTCCTTCGTACCAGTGTGCGTGGTGGAAAAGGTGTGGTTGACCAGTAGTAGGACAAGTAGAAACGTTAGCTGCTTCTAATTTGTAGTGTGTTCTACGCTTCGCTTGACGCGTTTGGGAGATCCTGTGTTTGGGATGTGCCATGGGTTCTTATTTAAAAAGTTATTCTTCCTCGTCGGAAGGATCAAATTCATCTGTTTCTAAATCTTTTAAGCCTTTCCAGATGCTGTCTGCGTTTTCATCTACGCGATACGTATTTAATGCGCCAAGAACAACTGGGTTGCAGTCGGCTTCATTGCTGTGAACTCTTCTTGGAGGAAGAGACAGCAATGCCATTTCATATATGCGTCGCTTTATATCCAATTGGTGTTCACTGGGGCCGAGGGTCCAAACATCGTCTTCGTCGGTGTTTGTTTGGTCTCCAAATTTCACTAAAAGGTGATCAACGTTTTCAACGTGAATCCAGGTATCTTCGGCACATCTATCGCAGGGCAACAAGACTTCACCTTCCACTTGCATATCTAGGATAAGCATGTTTTGTTTTTTGTCTAAAGTGCCTGTTACATTGAGCTTTGACTCTTGAATTTCACTGTCGGGAAAGTCTGCAAAGAACGTTTTGTCCAGTTGGAACTCTAGCTCATGCATTCCCAATTTCCAGCCTGAAAAGTTCAGGGTATAAAGTGAATCTTGCATAGATAGATTTTCAAAAGGACGGCAAAGATACGTTTATTTTCTTGAAATGCAAGATACTTTGTAAGATTCTGCGAAAGATGTTTCACAAGATGCGAGCAAGATGCCTTCGGCCAGTAATGCCTTAGCGAAGTTTCTTTCGCAGAATCTTACGGAGTATCTTGAGCAACTTCTTTCGAAGAATCTAGTTCCTTAAATAAGTATTTATTCGACTGAAAGCCCTTTCTCTATTGAATTCTATGGAATTTAACGCATAACAATTTGTTCGCGAACTGCTTTTGTTTCAAGAATTTTGAAAGAAAAAATGAATAAAAAGAGTGTATACAAAAAAGCGGAAGAGTTTTCATTCGGCATTTTGGAATTAGTAAATGCTACGGATAGATTTCACAAAGACTTCCATGTTTCTGATCAAATTTCTCGAAGTTCAACTTCCATTGCTGCGAATTTGAGCGAAGCGAAATTTTCTATTTCGGATAAAATGTATCTGCATAAAGTTTCTCTGGCAATTCGGGAGGCGGAAGAAACTACCTATTGGCTTCGTGTGCTGAAGATTAAGGGGCACATATGCCAAGATCAATTTGACATTCTTGAAAAAAACTGCAAACAGATTGTCGCTGAGCTATACGCCCTCATGCGATTCGTCAGAAATAAGAAAAAGTGATTACCACAGATGCCGAAGGCAAGATGCAAGCACGATGCAAGCAAGATTCTCTGAAAGAAGCTTCGCTAAGGCACTATTTGCCGAAGGCATCTTTTGAAAAATCTTGCTTGCATCTTGTGAAACATCTTACGAAGTATCTTTCAGTGAACCTTGTGAAACATCTTACGAAGTATCTTTCAGCGAACCTTGTGAAACATCTTTCGAAGAACCTTGTGAAACACCTTTCGAAGAATCTGCTTGCCTGTTTTTTCTCAAAAACGAACCAAAAAGCTATATATTTGCCCTCAATTCTAACGAAAAATTCAAAAAACGATGAATATTACTCAAATTCAAGATTTAATCAAGTTCGTTGCAAAAAGTGGCGTGAGTGAGGTGGAAATCGAGCAAAAAGATTTCAAAATCACCATTAAGACTCCAGGAAAAGGAAAACAAGAATACGTTCAAGTTGCTGCTGCGCCTGTAATGGCTGCTCCTGCTCCGGTTGCATTGCCTGCTGCTGCACCTGCACCTGTTGCTGCCGCTCCTGCTGCCGCTGCTCCGGTTGCTTCAAATCTTATTGAGATCAAGAGCCCAATGATTGGTACATTCTACCGTTCGTCTGCTCCAGACAAGCCTGCATTTATTGAGGTAGGTTCTGAAATTAAAGTTGGAGATAAGGTATGTATTGTTGAAGCCATGAAATTGTTCAATGAAATCGAATCTGAAGTTTCAGGTAGAATCGTGAAGATTTTGGTGAACGACATGTCTCCAATTGAATTTGACCAACCTTTATTTTTGGTTGAACCCGCTTAATCGCACTTAAACACTACTTCCATGTTTAACAAAATATTGATTGCCAATCGCGGCGAAATTGCGCTACGTGTTATTCGCACGTGCAAAGAAATGGGTATTAAGACGGTTGCTGTATACTCAACAGCCGATCGTGATAGCCTTCATGTGCGTTTCGCAGATGAAGCTGTTTGTATTGGCCCTCCTTCAAGTAAAGAGTCTTACTTAAAGATACCTAACATTATTGCGGCTGCAGAGATTACCAATGCAGATGCCATTCACCCGGGATACGGTTTCCTTTCTGAAAATGCTACCTTCTCGAAGGTTTGTAAAGAAAATGGAATCAAATTCATTGGTGCTTCTCCGGAAATGATCGACTCTATGGGCGACAAATCTTCGGCAAAGCAAACCATGAAAAACGCTGGTGTTCCGACCATTCCAGGTAGCGACGGGTTAATTGAGAGCCTTGAACACGCGAAAGAACTGGCGAAAGGCATTGTTTATCCGGTTATCTTGAAAGCTACCGCAGGTGGTGGTGGAAAAGGTATGCGTGTGGTGAACAGCGAAGACGAAATGGAAAGCGCTTGGGAAATGGTGAAACGTGAAGCCGGTGCTGCCTTCGGAAACGATGGTATTTACATGGAAAAATTCGTTGTTGAACCACGTCACATCGAGATTCAAATTGCAGGAGACCAATACGGAAAAGCTTGTCACCTTTCAGAACGCGATTGTTCTATTCAAAGAAGACATCAGAAATTAGTTGAAGAAACTCCTTCTCCATATATGACTCCCGAGTTGCGCGAGCGCATGGGTGAGGCTGCTATTAAGGCTGCTCTTGCTGTTGGATACGAAGGCGTTGGAACCGTAGAGTTCTTGGTCGACAAAGACCGTAATTTCTACTTCATGGAAATGAATACGCGTATTCAAGTAGAACACACCATTACCGAAGAAGTAATCGATTACGACTTGGTGAAGGAGCAAATTAAACTGGCTGCAGGTGAGCCTATTTCGGGAAGAAATTACTACCCAACCATGCACGCCATTCAGTGTCGTATTAACGCTGAAGACCCCTACAAGAACTTCATTCCTTCTCCAGGAAAAATTACCGACTATCATTGTCCAGGCGGACACGGTGTTCGTATAGATGCTCACGCCTATGCGGGATACGTGATTCCTCCGTTTTACGATTCAATGATTTCGAAATTGATCACCGTTGCTCAGACACGTGAAGAAGCCATTGCTAAAATGCAACGCGCGTTAGACGAGTATATCATTGAAGGCGTTAAAACAACGATTCCTTTCCACCAAAAACTTATGAAAGACGAGAAGTTCCGTTCAGGAAATTTCACGACGAAGTTTTTGGAAGATTGGACTATGTAAAATCAGACGAAGTCTGATCAATCCTTCGGATCAATCTTTCAGATCAATCAGTCTTCGACTGATCAATCACTTCGTGATTTTTCCTTTAGTATTAATCCGAAAGATTGATCACGCAGTGATTGATTACATAGTAATTGATCCGAAGGATTGATCACGAAGTGATTGATTCTGCTTCGCAGAAGTTTAGCTATTCAACTTAAGCACCGCCAAAAAAGCTGCCTGTGGAACTTCTACAGATCCAACTTGACGCATGCGTTTCTTTCCTTCTTTTTGCTTTTCAAGAAGCTTGCGTTTACGCGAAATGTCACCACCGTAACATTTTGCAGTTACGTCTTTACGCAAGGCGTTAATGGTTTCGCGCGCAATGATTTTCGCACCAATGGCGGCTTGCAGCGCAATTAAGAACTGCTGTCTCGGGATAAGCTCACGCAATTTCAAACAGATCTTCTTACCCAATTCGTACGCGTGATCTTTGTGAATAAGTGCACTTAAGGCATCTACTTGATCTCCGTTTAGGAGAATATCTAATTTCACCAATTGGCTCTCTTGGTAGCCAATTCTGAAGTAATCGAAAGAAGCGTATCCCTTTGAAATCGTTTTCAAGCGATCGTAAAAATCGAATACGATTTCAGCCAATGGCATTTCAAACGTTAACTCAATACGGTCGGTTGTTAAGTACAACTGATTGGTAAGCATGCCTCGTTTTTCAATACACAAGGTCATGATGGCGCCAATGAATTCGGTCTTGGTTATGATTTGCGCTTTAATGAACGGCTCTTCAACGTGAGCAATTAAGTTCTGCTCTGGAAGTTCAGACGGATTATTGATCTCTAACTTTTCACCTTTCGTGGTGTAACAGAAATAACTAACGTTCGGAACGGTAGTAATAACAGTCATGTTGAACTCGCGTTCCAAGCGTTCTTGAATAATTTCCATATGCAGCATTCCCAAGAATCCGCATCGGAAACCGAATCCAAGCGCAGCAGAACTCTCGGGTTCGAAAACCAAAGAAGCGTCGTTCAATTGCAATTTCTCCATACTCGCACGAAGCTCTTCATACTCGTCGGTATCTACAGGATAAATACCCGCAAATACCATCGGCTTCACATCTTCGAAACCTTGAAGGGCCTCTGGACATGGATTAGCAAGCGTGGTAATGGTATCACCCACTTTTACTTCCGTGGCTGTTTTAATTCCGGAAATAATATATCCCACATCGCCGGCAGCAACAAAGTCGCGCGGCTTCAAGTCCATTCCCAAAACACCTACTTCATCTGCATAGTACTCTTTTCCTGTGCTCATGAACTTCACCTTATCGCCTTTACGAAGAACACCGTTCTTAATTCGGTAATAGGCGATAATTCCACGAAATGAATTGAATACTGAATCGAAAACCATTGCCTGCAGAGGGGCATCTACCGTTCCAACCGGAGCTGGAATGCGCGCACAAATAGCATCTAAAATTTCTAGAACACCCTCACCTGTTTTTCCGCTTGCGGCTAAAATTTCATCACGCTCGCAACCGATTAAATCCACAATCTGATCTTTCACCAACTCAGGGTCGGCGTTCGGAAGATCTATTTTATTCAAAATTGGAATGATGGTTAAATCATTTTCCAACGCTAAGTACAAGTTTGAAATCGTTTGCGCTTGAATTCCTTGCGAAGCGTCTACGATAAGAATAGCGCCTTCGCACGAAGCAATGGCGCGAGAAACCTCATAAGAAAAGTCAACGTGACCGGGAGTATCAATCAAATTCAAAACGAATTGCTCGTTGCCCACTTTGTGCAACATTTGAATCGCGTGTGCCTTAATGGTAATACCCTTCTCACGCTCAAGATCCATATCGTCTAGCGCCTGCGCAACCATCTTGCGGTCTTCAATGGTCTTGGTTATTTGCAACATTCTGTCTGCAAGGGTTGATTTCCCGTGATCGATGTGCGCAATGATGCAAAAATTTCTAATGTTTTTCATGTTCTTTTTAAGCGGTGCAAAGGTAGGTCTAAAGCTAGGAACAAAACAATGAAAAGAAATTACACAAAAACAAAAATTGTTCTAGGTCACATTCGTTTATTTTTGTTCACCATGAAAATTTTGAAAACCCTTTTAGTGGTTGCACTTGGATTTGCAAGCACAGGAATATTCGCTCAAGGAGACCACATGTATTGCGGTGAACGTGAGAACCGCGTGCGCATGTTTGGCATGTATCCCGAAGCAGAAGGCATTGCTCGCAGAGCAAATGAAGCTCTTGAGTCTTACACCGAGAATTTCAGAGACGATGCTACCGATCGCGGTTCGCAGACCATTTACACCATACCTGTTGTCTTCCATGTGATACACAATAACGGTCCGGAGAACATTTCAGACGAACAAATTCTCAACGGCCTTTCTATATTGAATCGTGATTTTGCCTTGCAGAACGCCGACGTTAGCTTAGTTGTTTCGGCTTTCGAAAATATTACGGCAGATGTAGGAATTCAATTTGCATTAGCAACAAGAGATCCAAATGGCAATTGCACCAGAGGTATCAACAGAATTGTTTCTCCGCTTACTTCAGACGGGGGACAAGAAATGAAAAATTTAATCATTTGGCCTCGTAATAAATACCTGAACGTTTGGATTTGCTTAGATGCTGCTGGTGCTGCTGGTTATACCAACCTGCCGGGCGACGTTGCTGGGTTCTGGGGTGCCGCTACCGACGGTATTGTTCTTAGAGCAGATTATATGGGAGCCATTGGAACCAGCAACAACCAACGCAGCCGAACACTTACACACGAAGTTGGACATTGGATAAATCTCTATCATACGTGGGGTCCCGGAAATTCTCCGGGTGTTGCTTCCAATTGTAATCAAGACGATAACGTTACAGACACTCCGAATACAATTGGCTGGACTACCTGTGCATTAACGGGAAGTTCATGCGGAAATACAGTAGACAACGTGCAGAACTACATGGAATATTCATATTGCTCTCGCATGTTTACAGAGGGGCAACGCACACGCATGCGTGCAGCTATTACCAGCAGTGTTGCGCAAAGAAGCAGTTTGATCACCGCTTCAAACTTGTTGGCAACAGGCGTTACGAATCCAGCACTTTGCATAGCTGATTTCAAATTCGATAAAAGTATTTTGTGTGCTGGAGGCAGCGTTGCGTTTACAGATGTTTCGTACCATGGCATTAACTCATGGAACTGGAATTTCGGAGATGGTGTAACTCTGGTAGGTAACGATCCTGCTGTTCACCAAAACCCTACTCATACCTACACTACGCCGGGCACTTTCACGGTAACACTAACGGTTAGTAACGGTGCAGACGAACTCTCGAAAACCTATTCCAATGTCATTACTGTTTTGGGTGAAGGTGGAATAAATACGCCTCTTTTGGAAGGGTTTGAAGGAAATTGGCCGGCCAACAATTGGTTTATAAACAATGTAGATGGCGATGAAACTTGGCAGGTGGTTAATACAAATTACAGCGGAACCAAAGGACTGAAGCTCTCTAATTTCACAAGCGAATCTGGACATGTAGATGAATTCATTTCGAACACCTTTGACATGAGTGCCATTGACACCATTTTTGTGAGTTACAAATGGGCCTATGCCAACCGAGTAAACGAAACCGACGATAGATTAAGAATAAGCGCATCGGGCGATTGTGGAGAATCTTGGACGCTTGCTCGTATTCGAAAAGGCACAACCAACTTACCTACCCGAACAGGGACGAACTTGGCCTTTACCCCAAGCGGTATTGACCAATGGAGCGGTGAAACACTCACGCTTACCAATTCGAGTTACATGACCGAAAATTTCCAATTGAAATATGAATTCATCAGTTATGGTGGAAATAATATTTATCTCGATGACATTAACATTACTGTTGTTGACACGCTTGGAAATTTCATTGAGCTGACCGAATCTCCGTTGGAAATTTCACTTTTCCCTAATCCAACAAACGACGCTGCTATACTGATTCTTGGAAGTGCTGCGCACAAAAAGACAAGCGTAACCTTGTTCAACAGTGCAGGAGAAATTGTAGAGCAGATCTACCAAGGAAACCTAACGGTGGGAACGCACACATTTAATATTTCCAACAAAGCTTCCGGTTTCTACATTGTTCAAATTCAAAGTGGAAACACCGTGACGCACAAAAAACTAATTTTCGAATAGGCTGAAGATGAACAAACTTGGTGCGTAAGTGTTACTTTTGTTTATATGTCGACATTTACACCAGGCCCTCTTCTCGCTCAATTTGACAATCCAATTGCCCTTCGCAACGGATTAAAAGACGAACAACTCAAAGACTTGTGCACCGAGTTGCGCCAATACATTGTTGACATTGTATCTGAAAAAGGTGGTCACTTTGGCGCAAGCTTAGGTGTGGTTGAAATGACCGTTGCTCTTCACTATGTTTTCGAAACGCCATACGACCAGTTGATTTGGGACGTTGGACACCAGGCTTACGGACACAAGATCTTAACTGGAAGACGCGACGTTTTCCACACGAATAGAATTTACAAAGGCATTTCTGGCTTCCCGAAAAGAAGCGAAAGCGAATACGACACCTTCGGTGTTGGACACAGCTCTACCTCTATTTCAGCAGCAATTGGAATGGCGGTGGCCAGCAAGGTGAAAGAAGAAAAAGACCGTCAAGTTATTGCTGTCATAGGCGATGGCGCTATGACTGCAGGATTAGCTTTTGAAGGTTTGAATCACGGTTCAACGGCAGATTGCAACGTACTTGTTGTGTTGAACGACAATTGCATGAGCATTGACCCGAACGTGGGTGCATTGAAGGAATACTTAACAGACATTACGACTTCTCACACCTACAACAAAGTGAAAGACGATGTGTGGCAGTTGTTGGGAAAGGTTTCGAAATTCGGACCGAACGCACAACACATTGCACACAAAATTTCTGAAGCGCTGAAAGGAACTTTAATCAAAGAAAGTAATTATTTCGAATCGTTGAAGTGGAGATACTTCGGTCCAATTGACGGACACGATGTAGATTATATGGTGAAGGTGATGCGCGATTTGAAAGACATCCCTGGCCCGAAAATTTTGCACTGCGTTACGAAGAAAGGGAAAGGCTACGCTCCAGCTGAAGCGGGCTCTCCAACGAAGTGGCACGCGCCAGGACTCTTCAACAAAGAGACAGGAGAAATTGTAAAAGTGGTTCCGAAAAATCCACAACCCCCGTTGTATCAAGATGTATTCGGACATACCATTATTGAATTAGCAGAGAAGAACGAAAAGATTGTGGGTGTTACTCCGGCAATGCCAAGCGGATGTTCATTGAAATTGATGATGGAGGCTATGCCTAAGCGCGCCTTCGACGTGGGAATTGCTGAACAACACGCCGTGACATTTTCTGCTGGAATGGCAACACAAGGATTGGTGCCTTTCTGTAACATTTATTCGAGCTTCATGCAACGCGCCTATGACCAAGTCATTCACGACGTTGCCATTCAAAAATTAAATGTCGTTTTCTGTTTAGATCGCGGCGGACTGGTAGGTGCCGATGGCCCAACACACCACGGATCATATGACCTAGCCTACATGCGCTGCATTCCTCACATGGTTGTTTCAAGCCCCATGAACGAGAGTGAATTGCGCGATTTAATGTACACCGGACAGCTTCCAAACCAAGGTCCGTTCAGCATTCGCTACCCTAGAGGTAACGGAGTTATGACCGACTGGAAAACACCTATGAAAGAAATCAAAGTAGGAACTGGAAGGAAGATTAAATCGGGAGAAGACGTTGCTATTTTAACTATTGGTCCAATTGGAAACTATGCGATAAAAGCTTGTGAGAACCTTGCTGAGCAAGGTATTTCAGCAGCACATTACGACATGCGTTTTGCGAAACCGATTGATGAATTGATGCTTCATGAAGTATTCGGAAAATTCAAGCATGTGATTACGGTGGAAGACGGATGTGTTCAAGGTGGAATGGGAAGTGCTGTGATTGAATTCATGGCAGATAACGGGTACACCGCACAAGTGAAGCGTCTTGGTATTCCAGACGAATACATAGAGCACGGAACACAAGATCAGTTGTATGCAGAATGTGGTTACGATGTTGCTGGAATGGTTAAAACAGCAGTTGAAATGGTTGGAAAGCAGGCTGCACAATCCTTGGGGGCGTGATCAATTCTTCAGACGGACACATTCTTCATTACTCTATCTTCAATCACTCGAGCTCGAGTGAATGGGTCACCTTTATTCATGGAGCAGGCGGAAGCAGTGCCATTTGGTTCAAACAAATTCGCTCCTTTCAAAAGCATTTTAACGTCTTGCTTATTGACCTCCGCGGTCACGGACAATCGAAAAATATTCGTCCGCTTAAAAAAGAGAAATACAACTTCGAAGAAATAGGCAACGAAGTCATTGAAGTGCTTGAACATTTGAAAATCAAATGCACTCACTTCGTTGGCATTTCCATGGGAACCATTGTGATTCGTGACATTAGCGAACGCGCTTCTTCATTGGTGAAATCAATGATTCTCGCCGGAGCTACCATGAAACTGAATGTTCGCGGACAACTGCTTATGCGCTTCGGCGATACGTTCAAGTCTATTATTCCCTATTTGATTTTATATCGCTTTTTCGCGTTCATCATTATGCCGAAGAAGAGCAATTCTGAAGCGCGAAACTTATTCATTCAAGAAGCGAAAAAGCTTGAGCAAACCGAATTCAAAAAATGGTTCGGCCTAGTCTCCCAAGTAAACCCGCTTCTCTCTTCCTTCCGAA
>CAZEFR010000024.1:11926-34567 GCA_964511555.1 uncultured Chryseobacterium sp. | reverse complement strand
ATGATTCGCCTATCACCTTGCTTCATCTCTCAGATCGTTACTTTGTAAAGTTGGAAACACCCGATGTGACCATTGCCGATTTTATTGTAGACATTGATCCGATTAAAGCCGCTAATTTGAAATTGAGTTATGCAGATGAGCGCGTGATTCATTTTGGAATGATACCAAGAGCGAACCGTTGTCTTTTCGTGATTAACGAATTACCCGATTTGCAAGCGCGTATTCAAGTGGCGTTATTTAATATTTTGGAAGAAGGAGATGTGCAGATTCGTGGATTCAAATTGAGACTTCCCTTGGATTTGCAATTTGTTTTTACTGCGAATCCGGAAGACTACACCAATCGCGGAAGTATTGTCACTCCGCTGAAAGACCGCATTGGCTCTCAGATTTTGACGCACTATTCAGCCGATATTCAAACCGCGAAGAAGATTACGAAGCAAGAATCAGAGAAGTTGGAAGATCGTTTGTGTGAAGTTCACGTTCCTGAATTGGCTCGTGATATTCTCGAGCAAATTGCTTTCGAAGCTAGACAAAGTGAGTACATCGATCACAAGAGTGGTGTAAGTGCGCGTATGAGTATTACGGCTTTTGAAAATTTAATCAGCACTGCTGAGCGTCGTGCGTTAATGAACGGTGAAAAGAAAACCACTGTTCGCTTCAGTGACCTCATGGGTATGATTCCTTCCATAACTGGAAAGGTTGAATTGGTTTACGAGGGTGAACAAGAAGGAACGGCATTCGTTGCGAATCACTTGATAGCAGAAGCTACCAAGACCTTGTTCGTTCAATACTTCCCGAAGATTGAAAAATTAAAAAAGCAAGATCAAGAAACTCCGTACGATGAAATCATCAACTGGTTTTTCGAAGCAGACGCTTTTGAACTCACCGACGAATCTAACGAAGAAACTTATGTGAAAGCACTCCTTTCCGTTGAACCCCTTGTGATATTGTTAAACAAGTATCAACCGAAGGTTGCAACCATCGACGTTCCATTCCTCATGGAATTCGTTTTGTGGGCGTTGGTCGAATTCAAGCAACTTTCCAAACATCGCACAGCGGGAGGGACGGCGTTTAATGATTCGTTTAATAACTATATCAAAGGTTTATAACCTTCTTCGAAGGATTACGCAACGAAGTTGCGATGACACACTGTGTGTGATGACGATTTTCAATCGATGACGCTCCGCGATGCGGTCATCAACGAAGTTGTCATCCTTCGCAGAAGGTCATCACAACTTGTTGTGTCATCGCAACTGCGTTGCGTCATCCGCTCTGCGGAATTACTTCGAAAGGTATAAGTTGCGCTCCGAAAAAATCTGCCTGAAAAACGGATCCTTCAAGTCTTTAATGAATCGAATGGCTTCGCCAGTTGATTTCATTTCCGGACCGAGTTCTTTGTTTACTTCAGGGAATTTCTCGTAGCTAAATACAGGAATCTTAATTGCGTAGCCGTTGCGTTTTGGTTGGAAATTGATGTCCTTCACCTTCACTTCACCCAACATAACTTTCGTGGCGTAGTTCACATACGGTTCGTCGTAGGCTTTCGCAATGAATGGCACCGTGCGCGATGCACGCGGATTCGCTTCAATGATGTATACAACGTCGTCTTTGATGGCGAACTGAATGTTAATCAATCCGACCGTTCCAAGTGCAACAGCAATCTTCTTCGTGTGCTCTTCAATCTGCGTCATAACAAGGTCGCCCAAGTTATACGGAGGAAGAACACCGTACGAGTCACCGCTGTGGATTCCTGCAGGCTCAATGTGTTGCATAATACCAATGATGTAAACATCTTCTCCGTCACAAATAGCGTCGGCTTCGGCCTCAATAGCGCCTTCCAAGAAGTGATCTAACAAAATCTGGTTGTCGGGCATGTCGCGAAGAATGTTCACAACGTGTTGCTCCAATTCGGTCTCGTTAATCACGATCTTCATTTTTTGTCCACCTAACACATAGCTCGGACGAACCAACAACGGGAAGCCTAAGTCTTTCGATAATTCAATGGCTTGTTCGGCGTTTTCAACCACACCGAATTTCGGATACGGGATGTTGTTTTCCATCAAACAATTTGAAAAACGTCCTCTGTCTTCCGCAAGGTCTAAGGCATCGAAAGAGGTTCCTAATATTTTAATTCCGTAACGTTGTAATTTTTCAGCAAGCTTCAAAGCAGTTTGTCCGCCAAGCTGAACAATTACTCCCACAGGGTTTTCATGACGAATGATGTCGTAAATGTGTTCCCAGAAAACGGGTTCGAAATACAATTTGTCTGCTGTGTCGAAATCGGTTGATACGGTTTCCGGATTGCAGTTGATCATGATGGTTTCGTAACCACATTCCTTAGCTGCAAGAACGCCATGCACGCACGAGTAGTCGAATTCAATGCCTTGACCAATGCGGTTCGGGCCGCTTCCCAATACAATTACTTTTTTGTTTTCGGAACGAACACTTTCGTTCTCGTATTCAAAGGTGCTGTAGTAATACGGAGTCTTCGCTTCGAACTCTGCCGCGCAAGTGTCTACCAATTTGTAAACACGCTGAATGCCCATCACGTCGCGCTTTGTGTAGACTTCGCTTTCCAAGCATTTCAAGAGATGTGCAATCTGTCTGTCGGCGTATCCTTTTTGTTTCGCTTCGAACAACAATTCTTTCGGAATGGAAGCGAGGGTGTGTTTTTCGATCACGCGTTCCAACTGAAGTAACTCTTCAATTTGTTTCAAAAACCACAAGTCGATGCGTGTTTTTTCTTGAATGGTTTTGAATGGTATTCCCAATTTAATGGCGTCGTAAATGTGGAAAATACGATTCCAACTGGGGTGTTCCAATGAGTTTAATATTTCTTGCTGATCGCGAAGTTCTTTTCCATCTGCACCCAATCCATTTCTATTGATTTCTAAGGATTGACAAGCTTTTTGAAGCGCTTCTTGGAAGGTTCTACCGATACCCATAACCTCTCCAACGCTCTTCATTTGCAGACCTAACTCGCGGTTGCATCCGGGAAATTTATCGAAGTTCCAACGCGGGATTTTCACAATCACATAATCCAAGGTTGGTTCGAACAAAGCCGAAGTGCTCTTGGTAATTTGGTTTTGAAGTTCGTCGAGGTGATAGCCGATGGCTAGTTTTGAAGCGATCTTGGCAATTGGATAACCCGTTGCTTTCGATGCCAACGCTGAAGAGCGCGATACGCGCGGATTAATTTCAATGGCAATAATGTCTTCGTTTGCATCTGGAGAAACCGCGAATTGCACGTTACATCCGCCTGCGAAATTTCCAATGGCGCGCATCATCTTTATGGCCATGTCGCGCATCTTTTGGAAAGTGGTGTCGCTTAAAGTCATTGCCGGAGCAACAGTAATGCTATCTCCGGTATGAATTCCAATGGGGTCGAAGTTTTCAATGCTGCAGATAATCACCACGTTGTCGTTGGCATCGCGAAGCAATTCCAACTCGTATTCTTTCCAACCCATAAGGGCTTTGTCAATCATGACTTCATGAATAGGGGAAAGGTGCAGTCCGCGTGTCAGTAATCGATCGAAGTCTAACTGGTTGTAGACCAAACTTGCGCCTGAACCACCGAGTGTGTATGAAGGACGAATGCAAAGGGGGAATCCGAATTCCTGAGCAATTTCTTTTCCTTCAAGGAAAGATTTTGCAGTTAACTGCGGCGCCATAGGCACACCTATTTCAATCATTAAATCGCGAAACGCCTCGCGGTTTTCAGTGATCTCAATGGCCTTGGTATCTACTCCCACCATGCGAACACCGTATTGTTCCCACATGCCGCTTTCTTCGCACTGAATGGCAAGGTTCAAAGCAGTTTGTCCACCCATGGTTGGAAGAACAACGTCGATCTTATGATTTTTGAGAATGGTCTCAATGCTTGCTGGTTCGAGGGGAAGGAGGTAAACATTGTCTGCAACCACCTTGTCTGTCATGATGGTTGCGGGATTGCTATTGATGAGGGTTACTTCAATGCCTTCTTCACGCAACGAGCGCGCAGCTTGGCTTCCAGAGTAATCAAATTCACATGCTTGTCCGATAACAATAGGTCCTGAACCGATAATAAGGACCGACTTAATGCTTTTGTCTTTAGGCATTTTTTTTTTATCTCACTTCGTAGGGTGAAGTAAGAGGCGTTTTTCTAATACGTTCGCGAAAGTACAACCCGAAACCGTTTGTGTGCAAGTAGAGATTTTAACAGTTGTTGACAACCTTGTTTCAGCGAAAAGATGCGATGCAAGATACTTTGTAAGATGTTGCACAAGATTCTGCGAAAGAAGCTTACCGAAGGTATCTTGTAATACATCTTTTGAAAAATCTTACGAAGTATCTTGTAGTTCACTACATCAGTCTATGCCCTTTATCCACCAGTTTCCATTTCACATAATTCATTTGTGAGGTTAGCGCCCGAAGTTTATCTCCGTGCTTCCATGGAATGACGACGTCATATTTCCCAAAAACAAATTCAGTGGGAATCTTATTTTTCTCGATCGATTGCGCAATGGATTTCATTTTCGGATAGCATTTTCGATAGCCCATCCAAACATCGAAAACTTGCTCGCGCATGGCTCGCTCATGCATGTAGAATTCAACAAAACGAAACAACTTTACAGGAAGCAATTTTAAATTTTTTAGGAGACGCGCCAAGCGAATAACTGCGTTGCCGTTTTTCTTCAATCCTTTGGCTATAATTCTTCCCAATAAAGTTCCTACAGTAAAGGCGTAAAGCTTGTTGCGCGTAAGACCGTCGCTGGCTAAAAATTTGGCTGATGAAATATTTTTACCGCTCTCTTGAACTAGCATCAGTCCCAGTCTACCGCCCATGCTGTAAGATAGCAGCTTACATTTTTCAACCCCGTAATGATTCAAGATGAATAAAAACTGCGCCACCCACGCATCAACATAGAGCCCTTCTTTTAATTCTTTCGGGGTGAAGGAATCACTTCCTTCATGAGACCAAAATCCAATGGCCACCATACGCTCATGGTCTTTCAATTCATGGGTAAACGTTTCGAAGTCTTCCGGATGACGACCAAAACCATGCAAGCAAAGGATAAGTTCGGTTGGGTAGTCGGATTTACTCCACTCAACAACTTTGAATAATTTGTTTTGAAAGGAAAGAGAGTGCGTCTTTTTCTTCATGATTGTTTAGAATCACGAAGGTATTTCATTCATATAGATATTATCGAACAATTTCAACCACTACCTCATTGCGTCGACCGAAAAGTTGGTATGGCGGATTGTACCCCAAGAACTTGAAATTGCCCTTGGTCTGAATGCCTTTTGAATTCAGGTAATTCTGAAGTTCTTGCTTATGTTTTTCTCTGTCGTTGTCGTTCGCAAAACCTCTGAATCGAATAGCAGCCATCACTTGTTCTTCCGTCTTTGATAAAATAACTTGACTGTTATTCGGTTTCGGAAGATTATTCAAGTCATAGCCTTCGGGCATAACAAAACTCATGGAGGACAAACTATCGTTAATGTCCATCTGAACAGGAGTGGTCATAGCAATCTGGGTCTCGTTCTCATTTCCACCAAAAATATAACCAGCTAATGCGCGAAAGCCGGGGCTTGCCATTTCGTCGTACGATGTTGCTTTTGACTGCACCGTTGCTAGTGTTGCTGAAGGATAAAGACGTATTTCTATCTTTCCGTCTTTTTCAAGAACGGTATACGGCTGTTCTTTTGTTTTGTCTGTGGACATATAGACGAAGGATTGAAAAAGTATAAATAAAACGCCAACCGCAAGGGAGGTGTATGCGAAAATCTTTTTACGTTTCATGTAATAAAAACTGCTATCTCATGAGAAAGTTCACTGAGAATTAGTTGAGAAAATTAAGCACCCAAACGGCGCTTTGTTCAATGCGAACTTCCTGTACTTTCTTATCTAAATCAAGAGCTTTAATGGCATTTTCGAAATAAGTGTTCTCTCGCTGATTAACGATGAACAAAGTACTTTCTCCGTTGAAGAGTTTTACGTTTTCAGCTTCCAAAAGACGGTTGTACAGAACCGAGTTACTTTCAGCGAGTTGCTGTTGTGAAACGGTGTTTGAATAGGCGGCGTCTAGTGCTATAGCCTTTTGTTCGAGTTGATTTCTTTTCCACTCGGCATTCAAATTATTTTCTTCAATTTTAAGTCGCTGAATTTTGAGATCGCCTCGAGCTTCGCGAAGTAAAAGTGGCATAGAGAATTCAGCGCCCCATTGGTAGTTGTTGGTTGAAAAGTAAGAAGGGATGTCTTCACTGAAGTCCTTATTCAAGAAATGGTACTCGAGGTTTAACTTTGGTTTTAATTTTTCAGCTTTCCACCTTTCTTCAATACGCAGTGACTCTCCTTTGTTTGCGTAGAGCGCTAATTCAGGATGGGAATCAATAACTGAAAACAATTCACTTCCTGATCTAAATGGCGCAAGTTCATTTTTGAAATTGGAAGAGGGTATTACATTTTCATTCAAAATAGCTATTCTGCTCTCATTGTTGTTTTCTAGGAATGCGACTAGTGCAATTCTTTTCTTTATTACGTCAAGTTTCGACTCTTGAAATTGAAGCAGTCTGTTCTGGTATTGGGCAAAACCTTCAAGTGTGTCAATGGCCGATCGGTCGCCTCCTAAGTATCTTTCTCGCACTGCGAAGAACCTTCGCTCACTGGTTTCAACAAGAGAATCAATAATGATGTTTTTTTGAACGGCAAAATACCAATCTGAATACAGCTGAACACTTTGTGCCAACAGTTCATTCAGGGCTAATTGTTGTTCAAGATTACCGGCTTCCAGCAACACTTCTGCTCTTTTTTTCGCCATTCTTCGCTCATCAATGACAAGACCTTTGAGTAATGGCACTGCAACGCCTAACGCAAGTAAACCACCGCCAGAAGTGAAGTCAGATGGGTCTACATAACTTCCTGTATTCACATCGAAGTGTCCCACCAAGCCTATGGCATAGGGAGTATTGTATGAAAGTGAAGTTTCAGAAATAGAGTAGTATTGTGTTCCTGAGAAAAATTTGTTTTTGAATTTACTTTCGAGAAGAGGATCGAATAGGCCTTTAACTTGAAGGTACTGAGCATTGCGGTATCGCGGATTCAGTTTTGCTTTTTGAGCCATTGGATGTTCTTCCAGAACCCAATTGAGATATTCTGTAAGCAAAAGCTCCTGGGCACTCAATGTTTCGTTAAAATGAATGAAGAGAATGAATAGATAAACTAGTTTTTTCATTTCGACTTTTCTTCAGTTTTCTTTTTAGCGGCTTCAGGGGAATAAAAATCAGGAGGGAAGCCGTTGAACTTTCGCCACAATTCATATCCAACAGGAACATCGTTCAATAACATAATGGCCTGCACGCCACCGCCTTGTTTAAGCACTTCGGGCCAAGATGAGCCTATTTCAGGACGGACAAGTACCCTGAATTTACCTGACTCGTGCAGGGCAGGGTCTACCGTTAATATTGTTCCGTTGTAAACACCTTTCGAAATGTGTTGCCAGCCAGAGATAACGAACGCAGGAAATCCGTCGAAGATTAAACGCACTTGTTCACCCGGATGAACAAGCGGCATATCCATCGGGTCTATGAAAATTTCAACTGCATGAGCAAATTGATAAGGGCTAATTCGAGCAATCTCTTCTCCTTCTTTAACAGTCTCGCCGATTCCCGACTTAGAAGTTTTGCTTACAAAACCGTCCTGAGGTGCAAGAATGTAGTAAAGACCGTTTCGTCTATCGTAGTTGTTGAATTGATTTTGAAGTTTTGTCAATTCGGCTTCAGCGGTATATAGCGTAGACATGGATGCAAATTTTTCGCTTTCCGCTTTGGAAATTTTATCGTTGTAATCTGCGTCAATAGCACGAAGCTCACGTCTTAAATTCATAAGTTCAGTTCGCGCAATGGACAATTTGTTTCTGTGTTCTATAACCTTTGTTGCAGCATTCTGAGTACTCATTCTGCGCGTCTCAAGCTCTGTTCGCGAAATTAAATCTTGCTTGAAGAGTTGCTCGTAACGAACGAATTGCTCTTCAATAATTTGTGCATTTCTTTCAGCATTGGCTAAATCAGTACTGTCTGTTCTGATTTTGAATTGTGCTTGCTCAATCTTAGCGCGCGTTTGGTCTTTCTTCACTTCTTTCCCGCTAATCATTGCATTTATTTGCAAATCAAGAGAGACAATTTTCGACATGTAACCTTCCAGCGCACTCTCTTTCGATTGTAATTGAGATTCGGTGTTCTGCACCAAATTCGGGTCGAAATAATCTACCTTAACCTCGGAAAGAAAAAGTATGGTGTCACCTTTTTTAACGCTATCGCCTTCTTGAACAAACCACTTCTCAACCCGACCTCCAATAATTGTCTCAATCGATTGTGGTCTCGAGTTGGGTTCAAGAGAAATAATGCTACCTGAGCAAGTAATATTTTGAGTCCATGGAACAAATAGAATTCCAACAAGTATGCTTCCAGCAATTAAAAGGATTCGGGCTGTCCGAATATTCTTCGATCGTTGCTCTATCTTTCTCCAAGAACTAAAAATAACGGAAGAATCAATATCGTCGAGTAGATGCGGGTTATTCTGTTCCATCAATTAATTGAATTGAATTTTTTGAATTCCATCTAGCGGCTTGTCTGTTGTATTGTGAATAATAACAATAGATGATTTGAATCGTGATTGAATAAGTGCGAGTCCTTCCGGATGCTGAAGAATGTACTGATTTCTTAGAATCAACAAATCAGGTTTCGCAGCTATGGCTCTTGCCATTTCTAAAAGCGATCTATTTTCGAGT
Source organism: uncultured Chryseobacterium sp. (assembly GCA_964511555.1). GTDB lineage: Bacteria > Bacteroidota > Bacteroidia > Flavobacteriales_D > Sanyastnellaceae > CAIZGX01. Next base: position 25,799 of record CAZEFR010000024.1, on the reverse strand, counting down.
GTCCAAATATAATCTCGGTGGTGAGTATGCTTGTATATTCCGTCGCTTGAATTTTTGTAAAACTGATCTAATCCAACAAGGGTTGCGGCTTCTATAATTTCCTCGTTACTCGCCAAGGTGTTCCATTTGACGTTGTTGAAAAAAGAGTCTTCAAGAATTACCGGCAAGTGATCGCACCAGGCTGTGCGAGATTTAAAATCTTTTATCGAAACATGCTTAATGTCATGCCCGTTGCACTTCAATTCAAATACATTGTCATTGCGAAAATCTAAAAGCTGTAAAAACTTTTTACACTTAATCGAGTTCCCGGAAATGGCGTAGATGTTGCCTTTTTCCATTACAAACCTATCCGGACTAACGCCTTCGATATAATCAATGGATGGGATAGATACCTTACTTGGGTCGTTGAGTTCTAGATTGTGTTGTTTGTTTCCCTGAAAGGACATGGCTTTCTGCATGCTCGTTAGCGTATCGAAAATAGAGCTAAGTGAGAACAAGATTTTTTCAATACTTGAAATAACCAATACGATTACAATTTCTGCTCCTAGGAATTGGCCAATACTTATTTTTTGAGAGACCGCCAAGTAGCTGCCGAGCAATAACATTCCCCCCACAATTAAAATCTTGAACGCAAGAAATGCATTTTGTTTTTGAATGAGTAACTTGAAGTGAAAGCGCTTTGATTGAAGGTATTGCTCAGAAATTTTGTTCGCTTCGGTAAAGGCGAAATCCGATGAAGGTCTGTTGAATTTCTTGCGAAATAATTCTGCCAGAGATAACCAATTAACCATTTCGTATTTCGAACAAGATTCCTCGTAGCTCGAGTGAACCGCAGCATTGAATTTCCATCTCAAAAGAAAAATGAATGAGAAAACAAATGACAGTCCGAAAACAAAAAATATTGGATGGTAAAAGGAAATGAGCAACAATCCGAAAGTCAGCTGTAGTGATGCGAAGAGTAAATCAATAAATAGTTTACTGAAGCCTTTTTGTAAGTAGCTGATCTCTATAAAGTACTTGGCGAAACTTCGGTCATTCGATAATGGACTCTGATTGAGTATTCGCCCCAAATAGGTATAGGCAAGTTGTGTAAATAACCTTTGTTCAACGTCCTCACCTTCGCGCATGAGTCTTATTTGAATGTAGCCGTTGAGCCAAACGAAGAAAAGAATAAGTAAGAGAATTACATACATGCCTGGTCGAACCTCTTGCGCAGTTACGAAGGTCAGAAGTAGTTGCACACCCACAGGCAAGGCTAGCGAGAACAATCCAGCTAACGAGGAGAGTAAAATAACTTTTCGAATGAAGAATTTCTCCAGCGAGAGCATCTCGCTCAGGGTCTTGTAAATTGAACTAGTTGAGTCAGCCATATTTTTGAAACAAACAGCATTTGTTTAACTTTTGTTCAATGCACGAAAATAGAGCAATAAGGTTTAAAAAACTAACCTTTCATACTATTTTCCGAGTACGATTCCCATTTATCAAGCACCGCTTGAATATCGTCTGGCATCTTGCTTTCAAAGCTCATCCATTCTCCTGTTGTAGGATGGGTGAAAGACAACGTTCGCGCATGCAACGCTTGCCTTGGCAAAAGATCTAGACAGTTCTGAACGAATTGTTTATACTTCGTGAAAGTGGTTCCTTTCAAAACTTTATCCCCACCGTATTCGTAGTCGCCAAAAAGAGTGTGCCCAATGTGTTTCATGTGCACACGAATCTGGTGGGTGCGACCGGTTTCGAGCTTGCATTCAATGAGGGTAACGTATCCGAAACGTTTCAACACTTTGTAATGGGTAACGGCATGCTTCCCGTGATCTCCCTCTGGAAATACTGTAAACACCTTACGATCCTTCAAACTGCGTCCTGTGTTGCCAATTACAGTTCCGTCTTCCTTCACGTCTCCCCACACCAACGCCACATATCTTCTGTCAATGGTTCGATCGAAAAACTGCTTGCCTAAATGCGTCAGTGCTTCTTCGGTCTTAGCAATGACCATTAATCCAGTTGTGTTCTTGTCTAGTCTGTGAACCAATCCCGGACGTGCATCGCTGTTAATCGGGAGGTTCTGAAAATGATACAGCATGGCATTCAGCAAGGTGCCCGAGAAATTTCCGAAACCGGGATGCACAACCATGTTTTTGGGTTTCATAAGAATTACCAAATCATTGTCTTCGTATACAATGTCAATGGGAATATCTTCTGCTATCAATTCCATATCCCGAACAGGATAGGGCATCTCAATGGTTATAACATCGTTGGGTTTTACTTTATAGCTGCTCTTTACGGGAATACCATTGACTTTTACGTAGCCATCGTCTGCCGCATTTTGAATACGATTGCGCGAAGTTCGTTCCAGGCGATCAACCAAGAACTTGTCCAGACGCATAAGCTTTTGACCTTTATCTGCTACAATCCGATGATGTTCGAAAAAACCTTCTTCCTGCTCCTCTAGAATTTCGTTTTCTTCCATCTTATTGTTTCATTGCTTTTAAGCGAATGATTTCTTGTGTTGAATTGTTTGTGATTTGAATGAAGTAGATACCTGCCGGCAGCGCACTGTTGTGCACTTCTACTCGAGAAACGTGTGAATAATTGTTTGCCTCAAGTAATTGTCCGGTTGAAGAAAGAATCGAAATCTGGTAAGATGAATTTTCATGCAATCCTTCAACAGTAAAGCTGTTGCTAAACGGATTCGGATACACAGAAGGATTCTCGCTTGTAAGTTCTGCTATAGAATTCCAAACGGAAGATTTTCCAGATTTGAAAACAGGTCTAATCATAAGCGAGCCGTTTATACTTGATTGTTGCCAAGGTTGGTCAAAACCATTGTTGTAAAAGACTTTCGTAACGTTTGTGTTTCCGCTCTTATCATTTCCAACGGGTAAACCAATGCTTCCACTTTGCACCCAACCTACATAAAAGTTGCCAGTGACCGCAATGGGATTGTCATAGCTGTAATATGAAAAGTAGTTTTCACCTTGAGAATAAAATACAGGTAAATGGTAATTGAAATTTTCACCCAGCTCACTGCCAGGTAGCGCTCCGCCATCTGACCAGGCACGAAGCAAAAAAGTTTCTGCGGAGACATCTATTCCGGTTGGAAGCCAGTAAATGAATAACCCTAGCAATGAATCTGCAACTTCAGCGCGGAACTTCACAGCTATCATTCCGCCTGCGGCAGAATTGGAGTAACCTCGTTCTGCAGTGCCATCATCGTAAGCGTAATAGTTGTAGAAGTACTGACGAAGTGTTGCGGTATCGTTTTGAAGCCGCGCATCGGTTGGATTGATATACGTTTTTACATCGAAGTAAGAACACGTGTCGTCTGGAGTAACGTTGTATGTAAATCCATTGAGATTAATGGTTCGAGTAAAGGAAGAATTTGCATTTAATGCTGTGTTGAAATCAACGGCGTTAAAAACTTGTGCGCTTCCATCTTCCTTTGTCACGCTGTAACTGGTCACAATGTTTTCATCGTTTCCTAGGTTCCTTTCCTGAACAGCTATGCTTGAAGCCATATTACTCGATGCATTTGCTGCGAAGTGGGTAAGGGGCATGGCAGTATATTCGTTAAGCATGGTGCGTATAGGAAACTGCATACTTACCTCATCGAAAATGACATTGCTTGAATCTACTCCGGCATCTAGCTGAACATAATCAATGTGCCAATGATCGAAAGCACCGCTTAACGTTCCGAAATTTCTGAATCTAAACTGAAATCCATCTAGCAAATAATCAGGTGTGCTTATGCCAATAAATATTTGTTCGAAGGTGTCAGTTGGAAATACCTCGGGACTGGTCCATACTTGCGTCCATTGACCAGCGCCGAAAGGGGAGTAGAATTCAACAATTAAACTGTCTCCTAAATCAGGATTGTTTCCCATTCCGCCGCCCTGATAGAAAAAAGATAGAAAAACTTGATCAGTTGCAGTTAAAGATGAAAGGTCAATGGGAAGAGAAGTTAACGTGTCAGCACTTCCGTAAGAAAATTCATCGCTGAAATTGTATGGGTATCCGTCTGCGCGCAAGCCGTCTAAAGTAGCAACGCCAATGGTTGGAGGGGCTATGGGAAACCCTGTGTTTATAAATGCACATGTGTCTGTCCAGCGTCTCCAATTCGATGGAATAGTAGGGTCATTCGTGGGTAAAGAATACCTGGAAAAATCATCGAAAAAAGGTATAGATAAACTAGCGGTTCCTCCGCGCAATTCCCCTTGTTGTTTCCAAATAAATTCTTTTTTAGCTTGAGCATTGCGCTGCGCATCGAAACGAATAACAGTTTCCGTTTCTTGGGTGTAACCGCAAAAGAACGCAAACAATAAAACGATAGAAAGAAGATTTTTCATTAAGGTACGAATAGGTCTTGTTGCTGCTCAAACGGATTGATCAGCGTGTCTATTGTGCAAGGCTCTTTGCTTAACCAAAAATCCATGAATCTTCCTGCGGCCATTGGAATAGCTTGAGAAGAATACTTTGGGTCTTGTCGGCAAACACGGTACTGTGCAGAATCAGCAAAATTATATGCCGCTGGTTCGAAGAATCCTTGTCCAGATAAATTCAAACTGTTCAACAGACTAATTGCGTCGTTGTATGACAATCCGAAAAGGTTTGGAACGGGCACCGTCGTTTTCGCTCCTTCACCTACCGTAAGCACCACCGTTTGGCCGTGTTCCAACAATTCGCCATATTTCAGGGAACGTCCGTTATATTCCACTTTCATGACAACACCAATCATGCTGTTGTTCGGAGCATACTTAATTTGAAACTTGATTCCCTTATTCGTCAAGCGAAGTGAAGCAATCTGAATGTGGTCGCCTTCCTTCACATTAATCGGAACCATGGGTGGCGTTCTTTTGAAAATACTAATGAAGATAACACGCCCGTCTTTCACCATACTTCCCGGCTTCGGGCTTTGATCTCTTACTGTTCCGGGCGAAGCAGTGGCAACGAACAAGCTGTCCGTCACTACCATTTCCAAATCGAGATCTTCTAATATGGCTCGAGCTTCCGCCTCAGATTTCCCTTTTAAATCAGGAATTTGAATGGCTTGATCATGTCGGGTATAAAACTTCAAAAAGAAAATAACGCCAAGAAACAAAAATAGGTTCACGCCCAAGATGATGAGCATTTGCTTCTTACCGTATTTCGATTTTAAAAACTTTACAAACGACATAGTTTCAATTCAAAGAATTAGTTCGCCATTTCTTTTCCAATTGCATTGTCATAAAGTTCTTTATAATCTGCAATCATTCCAAAATTTTGTTCGTCAACCGTGCATCTTCCTTTGGTAACATGACCTAAAAGCAAGCAAGGGATATTCATTTCAGCAACGAAATCTAGGAATTTGTCTTCGTCTTCTTCCACCACTGAAACAACAACACGGCTTTGCGATTCACCAAACAAGAATGCGTCTTTACGAATTTCACTGTCTGTTACAATGTCGAATCCAAGGTCGTTCGGCAAGCACATTTCAACCAACGTAGTAAACAACCCACCGTCGCTCACGTCGTGTGCTGCATTAATAAAACTGTTTTTGATCAATCCTTTAATGCATTGCTGAAGTTGGTATTCTTCTTCCAAGTTGAACGAAGGTGCCGGAGAACCGAGGGTTCCGACAATGTTCGCCAAGTATTCGCTCGAATTAATTTCGTTTTGAGTTGTTCCTAAAAGGAAAATCAAATCTCCTTTGTATTTGAAGTCCAACGTCATTTGCAGACTCTTGTCTTTCATTACACCCAACATTCCAATGGTTGGCGTAGGGAATACAGGCGCAGCAGATCCGTCTGCTTTTGCAGTCTGATTGTAGAAGCTCACGTTTCCGCCCGTAACAGGAGTTTGGAACTTCGTGCAAGCAGCACCCATTCCTTTAATTGCTCCTACGAACTGCCAGTATACTTCTGGGTTGTATGGATTACCAAAGTTCAAGCAGTTCGTAATTGCCGAAGGCTCACCCCCTGAACACACAATGTTACGCGCTGCTTCAGCAACTGCGATTTGTGTTCCAATTTCTGGATCGTTGTTCACGTAACGCGCGTTACAGTCAACAGTTAAAACAACCGCTTTGTTGGTTCCTTTTACATTCACTACAGCCGCGTCGCTCTTGCGATTCGTGCTCATGTTCACAGTTCCTACCATGCTGTCGTATTGCTCATACACCCAACGCTTGCTCGCAATGTTCGGTAAAGCAATCAACTGTCTTGCAGTCACTACATAATCTTTCGGTTCAGCTACGTTATCCATGCTGAACTTCTTGTTCTCTGCGTAATAAGCAGGCTCGCTGTATTCTCTTTCGTAAACCGGAGCGCCACCGCCAAGAACCAAGCTCTCTGCAGGAATTTCGCTCACAATTTCACCGTTCATGTAATAGCGAACCATTGGTCCGTCTGTTACCACTCCAATTTCAGCAGCGTGTAAATCCCACTTTTCGAAAATCTTTTCTACTTCCGCTTCGTGTCCTTTCTTGATAACAATAAGCATACGCTCTTGCGATTCAGAAAGTAAGATTTCAAACGGCTGCATGCCTTCTTGTCTGGTTGGAACCTTGTCTAACTGAATGTCCATTCCAACACCACCACCCGCACTCATTTCAGAGGTAGAGCAGGTGATACCTGCAGCACCCATGTCTTGCATTCCTGCAATAGCATCGGTTTCCGCCAACTCCATGGTCGCTTCCAACAATAATTTTTCTTGAAATGGATCGCCCACCTGAACAGAAGGAAGATCCTTCGCAGATTCAGCGGTAATATCTTTCGAAGCGAACGATGCTCCTTTAATTCCATCTTTTCCTGTGGCAGATCCAACAATGTAAACCGGATTACCAACGCCTCTTGCTTTCGCACTAATCATCTTTCCGTTTTCAACCAAGCCCACAGACATGGCGTTTACCAACGGATTCACTTGGTAACTCTCGTCGAAAAACACTTCACCACCAACAGTAGGAATACCGAAGGCGTTTCCATAATTACCAATTCCCTTCACCACACCTTCCAACAACCATTTGGTTTTCGGATTTTCAAGTTTTCCGAAACGCAATGAATTCAATTGCGCAATCGGACGCGCACCCATGGTGAAGATGTCGCGATTAATTCCACCAACTCCGGTAGCAGCGCCTTGGTATGGCTCAAGCGCACTCGGGTGGTTATGCGATTCTATTTTGAAGGCGCAGCCCAGGCCGTCGCCAATGTCTACTAGACCTGCGTTCTCTTCTCCGGCCTTCACCAACATGTGTGGTCCGTCCTTCGGAAGTGTTTTCAACCACTTGATACTGTTTTTGTATGAGCAGTGTTCGCTCCACATTACAGAGTACACGCACATTTCCGTGAAATTCGGCGTGCGGCCTAAGATGGTTTTGATTTGATCAAATTCTTCGGGACGAAGTCCCATTTCTTGTGCTTGTTCAAGCGTTGCAATTTGCGTAGATGCGTTCGACATGTAGTACGTTTAAAAAACTGACGCGAAGATAACTTATTTCAACTCGTCTAACTTCATTTTTCCCTCGTCATTCCAAAGGCTCTCTTCGAGGTCGAGCGCTATGACGCGGGCATAGGGAGTTGGGCCATTTCCAGAAGTTTTCAACGAAACAAGTCCGGGATGTGAACTCCAGGAAATTTTGCCAATGATTTCGTAGTTCACGCGGGCATCGTTATCGAGGTAAAACGCCGATTTTATTTTTGGAAGAAGGCCTTTCAAATAAACCGTCTCTATTCCATTCGGAACGAAAACGAAGAGCGTATGTCCGTTTGCGCTCACGGTCGTCGGGAACTCGCAGTACTCGCGAGGCAAGCCGGCGCATGTTCCGTAGATCGCAGCGCCGTAGTGATTCAGCCAATTGCCTGTCTCTTCCAACACACGGTGAACTTGCGGAGGGAAGGTGCCGTCTTCCTTCGGACCAATGTCGAGCAATAAATTTCCACCCAACGAAACCACATCGGTTAGAATGTGAATGATCTGCTCCGGCGTTTTGAAGGCCGTGTCTTGCGGTTGCCAACCCCAGTTGGTATTCAGCGTGAGGCACAACTCCCAAGGCTTTTCGTTTCTGTGAATAGGGAAGGAGTTTTCTGGAGTCTCGTAGTTTCCGCATTCCGGAAGGCGGTTGTTGATGAGCACGTTTTTGTTTTTTGCCGCCAGGCTGTCGCGAATTGCGAAGGCGTTCCATTCTTGCGCCGAATGTTCCCAACCGCCGTCGAACCACCACAAATCTGGATTGTAGGCATTGCGCAGTTCCATGATTTGCGCTTCGTTGTAGGTTTTGAAAACGTTCCAGCGCTCGGCGTCGTCTGCGATTTTATAGCGTGTGCTGTCTTTCAAATAGCCGGGATAGCACGGATGGCTCCAGTCGATGAGCGAATAATAGATTCCGATTTTTATTTTTTTATGTTGAAGGGAAGCGATCAAAGGAGAATAGATATCGCGCGCAGCTGGAGAGGTTTTCGGAATGCTGTTGATGAAAGGCGTTTTTCTTTTTTGATGGGAAGGAGTGTTCAAGTAGGGAATCTTCGTGTCCCAGAGCGCAACCCCGTCGTGATGCTTGGAAGTGACCACGGCGTATTTCGCGCCCGACTGTTCTATGAGGTTTGCCCAGTCTGTTGGATTGTAATTTTTCGCAGTGAAGCCTTTGGCTTGCGCCATGTAGTCGCTGTGCTTAATTTTTTTGTTGTGAAAAGACCACGATTCATCTATTCCCTTCACGGAATAAATTCCCCAGTGTATAAAGATTCCAAATTTTGCATCTTGAAACCAATTGTCGGAAGTCTGCGCAAAAGCTTGTCCTGCTTGCATGAAAGCAAGCAGCGTGAAGATTTTAAATTTCATCTTCAAATATAATCACTCACGGCCACGTCTTCAATTGGCTCCACTGGAAATCCCACTCGGGTGTTTCGAGTATGCCTATTTCGCTGGCCTTGAACCATGGCGACATTCCTGCGTTGTTCGGATTCTTTAAAATTTCAATGTCTTGCGCGGGCATGTAGCTTTGGGCAAGCATGAATATTTTTCCTTCACGTCCTTCAGCTGCATCAACCACAATAACGGCATGTCCGGGAGATCCGCCTTTAATGAAGACATCCCCCACTTCAAGGTTTGCAATTTCTTTGGGTTGAAGTTCGTTCGACAAGGAAAGCGTTCCTGCGTAGGTGAAGATTTTCTTCATGTAATTCATGAAATCGTCGTGCGTCTCTGAAGCCGTGCCTCCGGTTGTCCAACCGTTGCAAGCGCTATTCAAGCGCTTTCCTTTTTTCCATTCGGAATATTTCATGTTGAATCCGTTCGTGAGATCGAAAGCGATATCATCGAATCGTTTCTCTGCGAACAACCACTCGGCGCGCAATCGCATAATGGCATCGGCACACTGTTGCAGGTCTGAATTTCCAACGGAAACATCAATGACCGCTGCTGCAACTTTATTCGGTTTCGTTTCTCCGTTGTATCGCTTCGTCAACGTTCCCGCAGGTTTCAGCGGCAACTGCTGCAAATAATTTCCGAACGTCCCGACCGCGTAAGATTTTCTTGTGTAGCCGTTCGGAACACTAAAACGCGTCGCCACCGTATTCCCTGCGTTATTTTCTTGTGCAACATCTTGCGAAGCACCTTCCGCAGGACCTTGCGTAGCACCTTGCGAAGCATCTTGTGAAACACCTTTCGAAGAACCTTGTTCTACAGACGAAGAGCATTGAACAATAGCCGCAAGCAGCAGGGCAATGGTTCCGAATTTAAACGCAGTAGCAAGTTTATTCATGAAAGTCGTATTTGAAGAAGTCAACGCAGTTAAGGCAACGAAGAAGTTCTCAGATTATTTTATGTGGAAGATGCGAATACGCATTTTTTCGAAGTGTGAATTACTTTTTTCAATTTTGAAAAAAATAATTCAAAATGTTACAACATAGTTATAACTTTGTGGAAAGATATTTTGGCGATATGAAATCGAAAATAATTTCCATAGGCAATTCGAAAGGAGTAATCATTCCTTCTTCATTCATGAAAGACCTAGGTTTAACCGACGCTGTAGAGATGGAGGTTGTAGAGAACACCTTGGTTATTCGTCCGGTTTCGAAAGTCCGCGAGGGCTGGGAAGAGAGAATAGCCCAAGCCGCGAAGGATGATTCAGGTAAGGATCGTATGCCTGATTTTTTCAAAAATGAAAAGTTGGAGGACTGGACATGGTAGAGCGTTACGGTATTTATTGGATTAACCTTGATCCCACCGTTGGAAAAGAAATGAAGAAAACGCGTCCATGTATTGTGCTTTCTCCCAATGAAGCCAACAGACACATGAGCACCGTTGTTATAGCGCCCATAACTTCAACCCTACGGAATTACCCTATGCGCTTGTCACTAACCTTGAAAGGCAAGAAAGGACAAATTGCGTGCGATCAATTGCGTTGTGTAGATGTTCAGCGTTTGGGAAAGAAGATTCATCAGCTTCCTTCACTGCAACAGAAAAAGCTTTGCGATTTGCTTGAAGAGTATTTGGTGGCTGAGTAATCACTCCATCCAAAAATCAATGTTGTAACTGAAAAACCCTTCCTGATACGCTTTATAATTCGTGTGCCAGTAATTGTTGAATAAGTACAGGTACATCTTAGAAAGGTCGGTGGTGTTTTCTTTCCAAACTTTTGCGCCGTTTACTTGCTCTTCATTTACGATGTTTCCAACCTCTACCAGATTTAATTGTGGAGAATAAATACAAGCCGTGTGCTGTCCGTAATTCATCTTGAACAAGTTTGATGAACAAATGAAATCTGCATTGGATCCGGGAAGGCGAGAGGTTTGAAAGTCGAGTTCAGTGCCGTCTTTTCCGTATGTCAATGTTCCGTTCTTTCCTGTTCCAACAGCGAGATGCAGAGACTCTTTATCTTTTTCTACCAATTTGCTGAAGGTGCTGCTCATGCGAATAATGCCATCTTCCTTCCATAACGAATAATACACTGAAAGTCTTTTTGAAAATGGAAGTTCAAAGTGAACTTGAACGTATTTTTTATCGTGTGTATCGGCAATGGTTTCTACTTTAACGTTGGTCGGATAGAAGAATTTTTGAGGCGAAATTCCTTTGGAATAAATAAATTCAAACAAGTGATTGTCTGTTTCAAAAACAAGGCTATCATTTTCGAAATAAATACAATCAATGGCCCCTGTTTTTTCATTTACGGTGTAATTGTAAATGCTTTTTGTTTTCCTTTCAGGTTGACGCTCAATAAAATTGAATTTCACCTTTGCAGCCAATCTTGGATATTGCGAAGCGGCTGAATCTAAAAAAGATTTCTTTATGCGCCATTGCTCTGTGGTGAAGAATATCTCTGGGTCGGAAATGCTGCACCATGAGCCCCACGTGTGCTCGTGGAAGAGAATTATATTTTTTTGAAGTTGGAAGAGCTGCTCTTGAATTTCTTTCGAAGGTGGAAGTTGTGCAATGTGCTTTTCCAGAGCAACAGTTAATCGCGCAAGTTGTCTGTTAAGCATTTCCTCTTCTGCTGTTGAATAAGCGCCGTCTTCCCAATACGGAGAAATCTCACCCGTTACAGTACGAAGCGATTCTCCGTAGCGTTCTTCGAATTCACTGAAAAGTTTGTCAACGCTGGAAAGCGTGAGCTTGGGTGAAGAATATCGCGCGTTCCAATTGTTCACGAAGGTGCAGAGCGAGGTGTCTACCGGACCGTTGTCTGCGTTCTTGGTGTAGCGCAGTTGCACCAATTCATACGGATATTTTTTATCGACGAGTTCATTCACATACGCCGAAATTTTGTTCTCCCATTTCGTTTGTTTTTCATTCTCTTGAATGTTGTGGAAATAGGAATATCCTTTTCCGGCCGTCCATACCAAGAGCTTTTTGTTCGGCTCGTTTTTCGGCGTCCAGTAGAACATGTCATCTCCGCATTCACGAATAACCTTGCCCACACGATCGCCATGATCGGCGTGTGTTTCAACGTAGTTCGGTCCCAACGATAAATACGGAATGTTGTTCTGCACATACATGTTCAATGCGTCGTACGTAATGCCGGGAATGTCTGTGATCATCGCGTTTTGAATGCGTATGCCGAATTCTTTTTCCAAGCGTTTCGCGTAAGCAACAATCCAGTTGAGTTCTTCAGGCTGACACAATCCGTTCAACACGTTCGCATAGTTCGCAGATAATACGATGCGTCCTTCTTTTATTTTTCGAATGAAGAGTGCAATCTCTTCTTCCGTTGCTTGCTTCATGAAATTGTCAACCGCCCACAAACTCTCAATGTGCCAGATAGGCTGGCAGTCGCCAGGGTAGGGCACAATAGACCATCGAATGGCTTCGTAGATATTTTCTGTCTGAATTTTTTCAACTTCGGTTTGAAGGTGCGAGTATCCAATGTCGTTGTGCGAATGATGTATAATGTGGAAGTCGAAATTCTTTCGCGGTTGAATGGCCACGAGTTCGGTATGCACCAATTTGTTTCCCATGAAATACCGAAGGGTATCTATGCCTGAAAAGCTTGCGGGATAACTTTCCACAGAAATTGAATTGTAACCAGTTGTTACTGGATACGTATTTTCAAAATACTTCGAAACCACTGTCATGCTTGGTATTTTGTAATGTAAATAGGGGTAGTCTACTGCAATGTTCAGTTGCAGCTTATTGTTTTTTCGAAGCACCAATTGCGTGGGTGTGGTAATTATTTTAAATGTCCGCTTGTACTTGAACACCATCAACCAATCGCGACTTTCAGCGTTCACACCAACAACAGTAAGCTCACCTTTTTGAATGAGCCTGTCGGGTATTTCTATTCGAAGAAATCCGAAAGCGTCTTTGTTAATGTCTTGTTCCAACGATCGAAATTCAAAGGCAATGTCGTCATCGCTTCTTCCAGCTTTCACCGTTCCAAGCGGTTCTTTCGGTGAAGTAGTAAAATGAAAAAGTTCTTTTCCATCAATAGAAAAAATAAACTCACGTTTACCGCTGCTCGTTCCAGTTGAATGTCCAATAAGTAGTTCAAAAGTTCGCAATTCACTTTCCGATTCTTCCATTTCAAGTTGAAGCGAAATGGGCGATTTGCCATTCGCGCGTGTAAGCAAGCCCGTATTCGCAAACTCATGCAAGGGTGAGAAATATTTAATTTCTTCTCCAGCTATTTTACTCGCATATCCAAGCGCAGTGGGAATCTCCTGTGCGTGAAGCGTTGAGTGTAGAATGAGAAACAGAAAGAGAATGGGAATGAGTGTTGCCTTCTTCATGTTTGTGAAATTAAGGAATCTTGCCCAACCGATTCCCATCTTTATCTTCGTTCCATGAAATCGAAACTACCCAACGTTGGGACAACCATATTTACAACCATGTCGGCCCTTGCTGTGCAAGAAGGCGCTTTGAACTTGGGACAAGGCTTTCCGGGATTCCCAATTGACGAACGCTTATTTGATTTGGTGACCAAGGCCATGAAAGATGGATTCAATCAGTATGCCCCAATGCCGGGCATGTCTGTTCTTCGTCAGATTATTACGGAGCAATTGAACGCCAAGCACGGATGCAATTACGATTGGAATTCGGAAGTGAATATTACAGCGGGCGCTTCGCAAGCCATCTTCACTGCTATTTCAACATTGATTTTTCCGGGAGATGAAGTCATACTTTTCGCGCCGGCATACGACTGTTATGCGCCAGCGGTTGAGTTGAATGGAGGGAAGGTGATCTGGATTGAATTGGAAGGAGAAGACTTTCACATTCCGTGGGAAAAAGTGAAAGCTGCAATCAACGATCGCACGAAACTTATGCTCATTAACACGCCGCACAATCCAACGGGCGCTGTGAATTCGTTAGACGACGCCCACCAACTTTTAGAGGTTGTTCGCGATACCAATATTTTTATTATTTCCGATGAAGTGTATGAGCACATTGTGTTCGACGGAAGAAGGCA
>CAZEFR010000024.1:9438-11916 GCA_964511555.1 uncultured Chryseobacterium sp. | reverse complement strand
CGTGATGGTGGGGTCGGCCTTCGGGAAGACGTTTCACGCACCCGGATGGAAATTGGGCTATGCCGTGTGCGATGCGAAGTGGATGGTAGAGTTTCGCAAACAACATCAATTTAACGTCTTCACCTGCAACGCTCCGTTTCAGATTGCCATTGCCGAATACATGAAGACAGTTGACTATTCTGAAATCTCGCGCATGTATGAGCGGAAAAGAAATCTTTTTGTGGAAGCGTTAAGTGGAAGCGCTTGGAAAGTCTTGCCTTGCGCAGGGACCTATTTTCAAGTGCTTGATTACAGCGCTATTTCAGACGAATCAGATTTCGATTTTGCAGTTCGCTTAAACAAAGAAGCGAAGGTGACAAGCATTCCGCTTTCTCCTTTCTATGAAAACGGAAGCGAAGCGAAGCGTTTGCGTTTCTGTTTCGCGAAGGAAGATGCCGACATTCTTGAAGCCGCTCATCGTTTAACGCAGTATATTCGTTGAAGTGAAACGGATATTGTTCTTCATACTTTTTTTGAATGCTTCTCTAGCATGGACTCAATTTAGACAATTGAATCCCATGGCTTATTTGAGTACAGAGAATCCGTCTTTTGTAGTTTCACCATTAGACTACAACAAAGCAGGAATGTATCGTCAAACCAACGGTGCAGGCGGATTTCAGGGTCAGTTGAATTTAGATCGAATTTATTCTGCAGTTGGAATTGATCTCTACAACAACACATACGCGTTCAATGCCGCAGCTCTTCAGTTTGCAACACACTCGTACACTTCAAGAAGAAATCTACATGTTGGATTCGGCGCACGCGCTGAATTCACCAACTACGAAAATCACACCTTCAATTATTCATTCGGATTGAATGTCATGAGCAATCCGGCAGGAAGGTTTCTAGCGGGAGTTTCATATAAGAACGAAGACTTGCAAGTGACTCCGTTCGAAAATGAAGTCACGATTCTTTCAAATGTCATAAGCGCCCAAGTAGGAATAGCTGTGGCTCGTCTTTCGCGCAGATCGAATTTGAGTTTTTCAGGAATTTACAAACGTGGATATGAAGGTGAGGAAAAAGTGAGACAGTTTCAGACCGGACTGAATTTTACCACAAGAAATAAATACATGCTGGGTGCGGGTGTTCGCGCATGGGACAATGCACACATGGGTGCGTTCGTTCGCGGCTATTATATTTTTCGAAAATTTGTCATCGGATATACGGGCTTGGCGAATGACCAGAACCGTTCACTTCAACAATGGAATCACGAAATTTCTCTTCAATATAAATTTTAATTATGAAAAAAGTAATTGCACTTTGTCTTTCTGTCGTTTCAAGTTTTGCACTTTTTGCGCAGACGAATGTAGATTCGAAGATTACGCAAGTAACGGTGTACCTGCAAGGTGCGCAGTTGGTTCATACGGCTGAAACGCAGGTGGCTCAAGGAAAGCAAACGGTAGTGTTTACAGGATTGAGTGCCGACATGCAGCCCGAGAGTGTGGTGTTGGAATGTGGAAATAGAAACGTGGTGTTTCAAAGCGTTTCCATTCGGAACAACTATTTGAAAGAGCAAGCACCGAATGCGAAGATTGCCGAGCTGCAAGAAAAGTTAGCTTCGGTTGAAGAGAAGTTGGCAACGCTTCGCGCAGAGAAAGGCGTGTATGCGAAAGAGCGCGACATGTTGTTTCGCAACGAAGCCATTGGCGGAACAGCGAACAACGTTCCAATTGCAGAGATTGAGAAGGCTGCTGATTTCTTCCGCAAGCGTAACAACGAGATCAATGCGTTCTTGTTGAAGGCCGATGCTGAAGAACGTAAGTTGGTGAAAGAGCAAACCAATTACAGCGCGCAGCTTTCAGAGTTGAATGCGAAAACCAATCCGCCTACTTCTGAAGTAACAGTGGTGTTAGATGCGAAGGTTCGTGGCAACGCCACCTTCACGCTGAAATATTTGGTTCGTAACGCCGGTTGGGCGCCGAAGTACGACGTTCGCGCAGAGAACGCAGTGGATCCGGTGAAGCTCGATTACCATGCGAATGTGTTCAATAAATCTGGATTGGATTGGACGGAAGTACTCATGATTTTAAGCACCAGCGAACCATTGCAAGGCGCAGAGAAGCCTACATTAGAGACGTGGGATATTGCAGAATCTACAAGAAGGGTAGCGGGAGTTCAGAAGAACCTAGAGTCGGTGATGGTTATGGATGTGAAAAGCAATCGCAGTGATTATCTCAAGCAAGATGACAGGAATGCGGATGGCGAAGTAGCGTTTCAGCAGGTAGCAGTGCAAGAGTTGAGTGCCGAGTTCGAGATTGAATTGCCGTATACCATTTTGTCAGACGGAAAACCTTATGTGGTAGACGTTACCTCGTTCACGTTGCCGGCAACGTACATGCATTATGCTGTTCCGAAGCAAGACGCCGATGCGTTTTTAATGGCGAAGGTTGTAGGTTGGAACACCTTGAATTTAGTAAGTGGAAAGGCGAGTGTTTATTT
>CAZEFR010000024.1:0-9338 GCA_964511555.1 uncultured Chryseobacterium sp. | reverse complement strand
CCTATTTCTTCCGACGGACAGATTGAAGTAGCTATGTTGGAAATTTCTGGCGCCGTGTTGGAAAAGAACACCGGCAAGCTTTCATGGAACATGAAGCTAGCACCCGGTGAAAGTAAAACCGTCACCCTTGGCTACAGCATTAAGACTCCGAAGTCTATGCAGGTTTCGAAAGCGAAGTTTAGAACGATTGCTTGTCCGAGCTTCTAGAACTACGTTATTGGAAAATCGGAGATTTTATTCCTACTACGTAATTCCTACCGCGTAATTCCTACTGCGTAATTCCTACTGCGTAATTCCTACTGCGTAATTCTAATAACAAGGTTCCAATTATGAAATAGGAATAAAATCTCCGATTTTCCCATTACAACGTAAGAATAAATCCGAAGGATTTCCAATAACGAAGTTCAAAAAAATCTACGATTTTTTTAGGGGTCCCATCGTAATCAAATAACGAAGGATCGCTTGCTCTTCTTTCTTGTCAATGCCCGCTCCTTTGTCTTTGTTCGCTATTTCTACCATTTCTGGAACATGATGCTTCCATCCGCGAATGCCTTCAGATGCTGGATCTTTCAAAGCATGACAACTTTGGCAATGCTCTGTGTACAAAACTTGTCCAGTTTGCAATTCAGCAAGCGTTACGCCAGAGAATTCTGTTTTCGCTAAACTTAAATCGGCTTCAGTAATTGTTACTTGCTTCGAAGCGGCACATCCAACAGCTACAGCTGCAATAGAAAGAAAGATCAATTTTTTCATGAAGCCAAGATAATTGATTTATCCCATTTTCTTCTACCTTCGAATGCAAATGAAACTAAAGTCACTTTTACTGGAAACGTCCCTGCATTGGGAAAATCAAGAAGAAAACCGCACGCATTTCAAAGCGTTACTGCAAGAACAACAACCCAATCAGTGGGATCTCATTGTTCTTCCGGAAATGTTTTCTACCGGTTTCACCATGAATACCGCTGTCTCCGAAGAGCTGGTCAACGGCGAGTTTCCGAGTGTTACGTTGTTGAAGGAAGAAGCCGCTCGATTGAATGCCGCTATCGTTGGAAGCCTCTCTGTAAGCGAAGAAGGGAAGGCCTACAACCGTTTGTTTTTCGTGCGCCCAAGCGGAGAAGTTTCAACGTACAACAAGCGTCACTTGTTCTCCTTGGCAGGTGAGCACAAACACTACGAAGCAGGGCAGGAGCAATGCCTGGTGGAATGGCGCGGATGGAATATTCTGCTGAACATCTGCTACGACTTGCGCTTCCCGGTATGGACGCGAAATGAAATGATAAACGGACAGCCGAAATTTGATTTGATGATATATGTCGCGAATTGGCCAAGTGTTCGCGCTGAAGTTTGGAGGACTTTATTGAAAGCACGCGCTATTGAAAACGTGGCTTACGTCATCGGTGTTAATCGCATTGGGGAAGATGGAAACGGACACGTTTACAGCGGCGATTCAGCCATTGTGAATTACAGAGGAGAGTTAACCCAAGAACTTTCGTTAGATGAATTGAATGCCTTTCGCGAAAAATTTCCAGCGTTAAACGACGCAGATTCTTTTCAGCTTAAATAGAGAAACAAAACATGAGTATCTTATTCCAACCTCTGAACTCGTTCAAGTTTAAGATCATCTTGTCTTTAGAAAACGCCAGCGAAAGCTCGGCGTTTTTGTTTGCTCCTAACGGCAGAAAAAATCCAGTGCTCACATAATACCCGTATCCAACCCCCGTGCGCGGTTGATATTGAATAATCTGAGCCGGGTTTGCCGCTCCAATGATAAGATCGTAATTCCTGTCTGCAAGTATTGCAACATTGTTCACAACCTTCGTCCCGAGCATACTTCCGCCAAATTGCATGAAGTACAATCCGTTTCCATTTAACGCCCAACCGGTTCTGTAACCTAAGCCTAGCTGCAGACGTTGCTCATTTCCTTCAATGTTAAATATACGAACGTCGTTTTGCCCATTCAGTTGCGCTGAAGTACCGTTCAATTGCATGGTAAATCTGTCGTAGGCCCGAACATTGCACACGTTTAAATCGAAAACTAAAGAGGCTTTGTTGTTGAAGTCATAAGCCGTTTGAAGGCCAATGTTGAATCCACCGTTGTAGCGCATGGCTGCTGGATAAGCATCGTAAGGAAACTGAAATCCCGTGGCGTTAAAATATGAGGTGATGTATTGGGTCTCTTGAGGAGTCAGGTTTAACCGCTCTTCAATGCTGAACATGCGCACGCCATTGGGGTCAATGTCGTTGTTATAGAACCCACTGCCGTTATAATAGTTGGCAGAAACCTTCGAAGGGAAGTACATGCCCATGTTCAGTCCGAAGCGAAACCCCTTGCGCTCATCGCTTTTTTGAGCAAACACGCTGGAAAACAGTAGACTTAAGTAGCAGAGAGATATGAACAAGAAACTTTTTTTCATAACAATGGGTGATAGTCTTCAAAAATAAGCCGAAATTCGGCTCCACGGAGAAAAGATGTTGTACGCTATAACAGATATTGAAACAACCGGCGGTAGAGCTGAGCAAGGTAGCATTACTGAAATTGCCATTCTACTGCACGATGGGCATAAGATCATAGATGCCTACCAAACGCTTATAAACCCGGAGAAAAGACTTCCGCCTTTTGTAGTTCAACTCACGGGCATTACAGACGCTATGTTGTCTCGAGCACCCATCTTCGAAGATGTTGCCGACGAGATTTACGACCTACTGAAAGATGCGGTTTTCGTGGCGCACAACGTAAACTTCGATTTTAATTTCATTAAGGAAGAGTTCAATGCCATTGGATATTCTTGGACGCCACAGCGTTTGTGCACCATTCGTTTGGCGCGTAAAGCGTTTCCAAACATGACGCGTTATGGTCTAGACAATTTGTGTCGCGAGCTGAACATTACCAACGCGAGCGCTCACCGCGCCATGGGCGATACCAAGGCAACGGCCGAGTTGTTTGATAAAGTTATTGAAGAGATTGGTTTAGACGGAGTGAACTCCATGCTGGGAAGAGGCCACGCCGAAGCGTATTTGCCGCATCACCTTCCAGAGGATACCATTGACAAACTTCCCAAGACCACGGGTGTATATTACATGCGCGATAACAAGGGAATGCCCATATACATTGGCAAAGCGAAGAACATTCGCAAACGCATAAAAGAACATTTCCAGAACGGAGAACCGGAAAAAAAGATTTCATTTTCGAATGAAGTTCATCACATCGATTATGTGGAAACGTCTTCAGAGTTAGTGGCTTTTTTGTTGGAAGACCAAGAGATTCGCACGCACATGCCGAAGCACAACGCCGCGCAGAAGAAGAAGCGTCCGAAAGTTGGTCTCTTTCAATTCGAAGACCAACAAGGGTATTTGCGCTTAATGGCGGCGCAGCTTTCCGGACAAGCCACACCGCTTCGCATTTTTCCAACCCTTCCGGCTGCGAACAAGTGGTTGGTGAAGTTTTGCAGTTACCACGGTTTTTCACTAAAAGCCATTGGTATGTTCAGTGAAGAAGAATTATCGGAGCGTGAAGAGCACAACACGCGCATGCTTGAAGCCATGAAGCAAGCCTTCAATCCGCAACACGCTATTCTTACACATCGCGGAAGAGCGCACGGCGAGTATGTTTTTGTTTTGGTTGAAGACGGATTGCCTAAGGGTTACGGTTTCATAAATGAACACGTAGACACCATTACCTCGGTCGACGATTTGGTAGATCGAATTACACCTTTGAAAACTTCGGAATTGAGCGCTGGATTTATTCAGCATTTCATGGATGCGCCGCAAGGGCACCGCGTAAAACCGCTTACGCAGTCAGGCGTTTGAAGAGATACTTCGAAACAATAAACGGCATCACAAACAACATTTGAACAGCGTTCAAGTATTCGTTCTTCAACCGAATTTCTTCCTTATACAATTTCCAAACGTAACGTTTTGAAAGTCCGTTAGCATCGCATTGCGCCACGGTTTCATTCACATATTCCACCTTTACATTTTTATTTTTTAGGTGGAAGTGAAACTCGTAATCGCCTAGGATTTGGTACGTTGTATTGAAGTTTCGTTCTTGGAATAACGAACGTCTGTAGAGCACACCTTGTTGGTGAAGCGTGTGCTTCCAGATCATTCCATTTGGAAAAGAAGGGATATGAATTTTTGTGGTGGCGCTGTGTGAAAGCCCCGTGTTTTCAACGTTTCCAAAGACGAGGTCTGCTTGTGCGCCGCGAGAAATTAAATTCGAAAGCGTGTTTTCATTCGCTATAATATCGTCGCTTCCCAAGAGGTAAATCCATTCACCTTTCGCAAGAGCAATGCCTTTGTTCATGGCATCGTAAACGCCGTTGTCTTTTTCGTGAATGAAAGTTATGGGGAAGGAATAAGTCGGAAGCGATTGAAACGTTTCGGGTTCATTCGCGCCGTCTACAATGACAACTTCAAGTTGAATGTTTTTTTGTGAAGCAATGCTATCGAGGGCTTGCGCAATGCGCGCATCTCGAAAGGTTGGAATAACAACGGTGCATTGCATATGGAAGCGTTAGGCGATGGCTTCTTCTATTTCTTCCGGACGTGGAGACTCGATGAGTTTTTTTCCTTTGCACAAAACAATACGTGAGCTGTATTTGCGCATAGCGTCGTAATCGTGCGAAGCCATAACTACAGCGGTGCCGCCTTCGCTAATCATTTTCAATAAATCTAAAATGCCTTTGGCGGTGGAAGGGTCTAAGTTTCCAGTAGGCTCGTCGGCAATAATGAGATGCGGCGAGTTCAACAACGCTCGGGCAATAGCCAAACGTTGCTGTTCTCCACCACTTAATTCAAAAGGCATTTTTTGTTTCTTTTCAGAAAGTCCAACAAGCTCCAATACATCGTCTATGCGACTGTGAATGGCTGAAGTATTGTTCCATCCTGTTGCACGCAGCACGAATTCCAAATTATCTGAAACCGAACGGTCTGTAAGCAATTCGAAATTTTGAAAAACGATTCCCAATTTCCTACGAAGTTCTGAAATACGCTTCAGCGTGAGCTTGCGCAAGTCTGCGTTGCACACTTGACCCTTGCCGTTCTTCAACGGAATGTCGGCGTAAAGTGTTTTCAATAAACTCGATTTTCCACTTCCTGTTTTACCAATGAGGAAAACGAATTCACCGTCGAATACTTCGAAGTCTATATCTTCCAACACGCAAATCTTTCCTTGAAAAATAGAAGCGCGTTCGAGCGATACAATGCAATTGGTGTTGTCTTTCATTGAAGTCATTTAGTCTACCTTGAAGGCTTTCTTGCTCACTTTACCGTTGATGGTAATTTTCTCGATAGTCATGTCAAGTGCTTGCCCGCCCGCATTGATTTGAATGGTTTTTGGAAACGTCATTCCGTCTACGGTCATGAAATCTTTGATGTTTGTTTCAGAGGTAACAGCCCCTTCAGGTCCTTCCTCAATGGAATACGCTGAAACCAATTGTCCAGACGCCTTGTCGAAGTATTCGGTCTTTACCACTTTCTTTTTCTCGTCCAAAGTTTCAAGCATGTACACTTCTTTTTCGTTGCGCATAATGCTTCCAGCAAGATTCAATGAATATCCGTAATCAGCCATGTGATCGCGAAGGAAGAAGTCTGCTTCCATTTTCGCTTTCAAAATATCTTTCTCCTCTGTTGGTTGATCTTTCCCCATTGACTTCACCACCAATTTCGTTCCGTCGAAAATTTGCGTAGACAATTTCATAGGGCCCATGCTAACTTCAACACGAAGCATTTTGTTGTCGAAGGTTAAGGTTTCAATGTTTATTGAAGTTCCTTGAACGCTCATTTTACCCTCTTGCTTCATTGATTTCACTTTTTTGAATTTGTCTTTTCCACCATTTGCAGCATAGTAAGCTTCAACAACAGTAGCGGCGGTAACTCCAGCAGCCGGTGGAATAATTCCCTTTGAAACGCTTCCGTCAGTGTTGAATTGCATCACCTCTCCGTTCTTGCTGAACGGTTTCAACTTGTCTAAGATGTCTTTATTTCCAACTACAGAAATGTAACAGTTATTTGCTTTCAAGTATTTCTTAGCAGCAGCTTGAACGTCTTCCGCAGTAATGGCGTTCAATCTTTCCAAATACGTTTCGTAATAGTTTTCAGGAAGATTGTATTTCGAAATGTTATAAGCGAATTGCGCTACAGTGGCAGCGTTTTCAAGTCTGCGAGCGAATGCACCAGACATGATGCTTTTAGCCGATTTCAAGGTTTCAGCAGAAACAGCTTCGGTGCAAAGACGGTCCATTTCGAACAACAATTGCACAATGGCGCTATCGGTAACTTCGTTACGTACGCTAGCTCCTGCGCTGAAATTTCCAATTACATCATCTGGACTCATAGAAGAATAAGCACCGTAAGTATACGCTTTGTCTTCACGAAGATTTTGCATTAAGCGTGTTTGAAATCCGCTTCCTCCGAGGATGTTATTCAACACAGTCGCAGCTAAATAATCTGAAGAGTTTATGTTCAATGGAACAGCGTATGTCACGTCAATAACGCTTTGCACAGCACCAGGCATTGCCACGAACGCCACTTGATTGGCTTTCAATTCAGCAGGAGCAGGGTAGGTTCTTGTTGGAACCGCGTTGCCTGTCCATTCGCCGAAATATTTTTTCGCAGAAGCCAACGCTTGATCCGGAGTTACATCTCCAACTACAACAAGTGTAGCAACCAACGGCGAGAAATAGGTTTGGTAATAACCCATAAGGTCTTCACGTGTGATGTTGCTAAGTGTGCTTTCGGTCATGAATTCACCGTATGGGTGACGTGCACCGTAGCGCACCACGTTTCCAATTTTATCTGAAACCGCGTTTGGATCGGTCTTTTCGCTGGTTAAACCAGAGATCATTTGCTTTCTTGTTTTCTCTAACTCTTCAGCAGGGAAGCTTGGGTGAAGCAACACGTCTTGCATAAGCGCAAGCATGGTTTCGCTGTGTTTACTTAAGCAAGAACCTGAAACACTTGAAGCAGAAGTTGAAAGTGATCCGCCAATGAAATCAATGGCTTCGTCAATTTGTCCTTTTGTCTTCGAAGTTGTTCCAGCAGAAAGTAAATCGCCTGCAATAGAAATGTATCCGGCTTTGTTTCCTTCAGCAATTGGAGTAAGGTTCAACGAAAGCGAATAAGTCACGCTTGGAAGCTTGTGGTTTTCCACCACAATAACTTTCATTCCGTTATCTAGTTTGAAGGTCGTTGCTTTTCCAATTTGAATTTTCGGAGCAGGACCAGGCTGAGGAACAATACTTCTATCGAGCGGAGCTTGTTTAGGAGTAGTTTTCTTAGAAGGTTGCGCAATGGCTGTAGAAACAAGCAATGCGGCGAGTAGGGTGTATATGAATTTCATTTTAATTCGAATCTTAGTTTGCAGAAAGTTTAGGGTCGTTTAGGAAGTACAACACCACGCGGTTTTCAGGTATGTAGTACTTGCGCGCAGCAGCACGTAGGTCTTCACGAGTCACCTTCATGTAACGCTCAATTTCAGTATTAATTAAATTGGCATTGCCGAAATAGGTGTGGTAGTTCGCAAGGCTTTCAGCAATTCCTGCCATAGAACTGTTACTTGAAACGAATGTGCTTTCGATTTGATTTTTCAATTTTTCGAATTCTTTCTCTGAAATCAATTCTTCTTTCACTTTGTCGAACTCTTTGTTCATGCCGTCTTCCAAAGTCTTTGGATCAACACCCATGTTCGCTAGACCGAAAGCCAACGTCAATCCTGGATCTTCTAGGTTGAAAGTGAAAGCACCGCAATACAACGAAAGCTGTTGCTCTTCCACCATGGCTCTGTTTAGTCTTGAACTTTCTCCGTTTGAAAGCAATATATTCAGCATGTCTACGGCGTAATATTCAGGGGTTCCTTGAGCAGGGATGTGGTACGCTTGAACAACCATTGGAAGTTCATCTTTTCCAAAGATGGTATCGCGCACCTCGCCGGTGTTGATGTCTTCTTTCACGGTTGGGCGAGGGATAGGGTTTGTTCCTTTTGGAATATCGCCGAAGTATTTCGCGATAAGCTTTTTCGTTTCTTCAATGTTCATGTCTCCAGCTAGCGAAAGAACGGCATTGTTCGGAACGTAGAATGTTTTGTAAAAGTTCACGAAATCTTCGTCTTTCGCCGCGTTCAAGTCTTCCATACTTCCGATTGGAGACCAAGCGTAAGGATGTTTTTTGTAAGCGTGTTTCAATGTTGCAGGAAGAAGGTTACCGTATGGTTGGTTGTCGTAACGCATACGCTTTTCTTCTTTCACCACTTCGCGTTGTGTTTCAATTCCTTTGTTTTCCACTTTCGCGTGAAGCATACGCTCGCTTTCTAACCAAAGGCCTAATTCAAGCTGATTGCTTGGCATAAGATCGTAGTAGAATGTACGGTCTTGCGTGGTGTTTGCGTTTAGTCCACCACCAGCGTTCTCAACATATTTCGCGTATTCTCCGCGACCAATGTTTTCAGAACCTTCAAACAACAGGTGTTCGAAGAAGTGCGCCATACCGGTTCTGCCCACTTGTTCGTTTTTCGAGCCTACGTGGTAAAGCACGGTAACGGCTACAATAGGGGTGCTGTGGTCTTCATGAAGAATTACGTGCAAGCCGTTTGGCAAATCGTATTCGATGAATTTAATGTTTTGCGCTTGCGCCGCGAAAGAGCAGAGCAGAGCAACAAAGAGAGTTACTTTTTTCATGTGTTAAATATGGTTTGAAATACCGCTAGCGAAGATACTAAAGCGGAGCTTAGGTTGGGTTGGAAAGATTCGATTCGATTATTCAACTGAGGTGACACTATACCCCGCGTCCTTTAGTAACTTCAATACACCCTGCTCTCCTGGTAAATGACCTGCTCCGACAGCAATGAATATTGGTTTCTCTTGGGCGAGTCGAGAAATTAATGGCATCCAATTCTGATTTCGTTTTACCAAGAAGTTAGAATAGAATTCAGGAGAGAGATCTGCATCGTTCATTAATTCTCCTAATTTGTTTATGTCCTTTTTTAAATAACAATCCAACATGTTGTTGTATTCGCTGTTATTTGTCGTGAGCCCTTCTAAAAGCAACTTTATTTGTTCGTCGTATGGAACGTCATTAGCAAGATCCATTTGTAATTGAATAGTTTCTAACCCCAATGTTGTCATCTTATTCTTTTCGGCAAGTTTGTTTAGCTCTACCTCAAAGCTTTTTGATTTGCCTATCAAATCTTGCAAGATCACAGAGGTTAGAAAGAACGGAGTAAGTCTGCTCATTCTCGCATACTTTGATTCCTTCCAGTGCAAACTGTCCATGCAGAATTGTCTAATTTTCTGAGCGTTTTCAACAGAGGTAATATCCGCAATTGTTTTTCCGTCGGGCAACAG
>CAZEFR010000023.1:31762-35881 GCA_964511555.1 uncultured Chryseobacterium sp. | reverse complement strand
TAAAAGAATTAGGCATCAAAGAGAATAAAAAGTAACCCGACAGAATAGCACTCGCCATTCCTCCGAATAAACCTTCCCATGTCTTTTTAGGAGAAACAGCCTCAAGCAACTTATGCTTACCAAAAAACTTACCTACCATGTATGCACCAGTGTCATTAGCCCACAAGATTAAGAAAAATCCAAACGGAAGCCTTGCGTCAAAGTCACCATTAATCTTACTCAAAAAAACAAGAAGTGAAAAGGGGACAACGGTATAAATAAAACCCATTAAAATGGTTGAGGTATCAAGAATAAAACTCGCACTCACCTTCATCATTTCAACAGAAAGAAACAACAACCACAAAACGGGAACAACAAGCATCCATCGCCAGTCTGTTCCATAAACCATGGTTGAAGCAGCTGTTAGATAAAGTAAAACGGCTAATCCTAAACCAGCTCTTCTTTGAAAGCGCTTCATCTGAGGATTAACCAATCTCACAAATTCTTGAAAACCTTTCGCCGCGAAAAATCCAAACAACAGTGTAAATGGCAAAAGCCCTGCAAATGCAGAGCCTACTACCACTAGACTAAAAACTAGTCCGACTAATGTTCTCAATAACAAATTACTCACACCTAACTCTCCTCTGTTGTTGGGGTTTCGTTTGAATCAGCAGTCTTTTCATCATGAGATTCTTCCGCGACTTCAGTTGTGTTTTCAGTCGCTTCAATAACCGAAGCGTTTGCTGCATCTACTCTATCTTTTTCAATCTGAGCAGTTGTTTCAGCTTCGTCAATTTGGGTTTGACGGTCTATGTATGGTCTAACACCAAGCACTCGCTCAAGATCTTCCTTGAAGATAACTTCTTTATCCAACAGCAACTGCGCCAACTCTTCCAACTTCTCACGATTCTCGGTCAGTAAATGAAGCGCTCTTTGGTAAGCGGCTTCCACCAACTTACTCACCTCTTCGTCCATGGTACGAGCCGTTTCATCACTGTATGGTTTCGTAAACTGATTCTCGCCTGAAGAGTCGTAATAACTCAAGTTACCAATGCGATCATTCAAACCGTAAATTCCAACCATTGCATAAGCTTGCTTTGTCACTTTTTCCAAATCGGAAAGAGCACCTGTTGAAATTTTTCCAAAGATGACTTGCTCTGCTGCACGTCCACCTAGGGTTGCGCACATCTCATCTAAGATCTGATCTGTGGTTGTAATCTGTCTTTCCTCTGGTAAATACCATGCGGCTCCTAACGATCTTCCTCTTGGGACAATGGTTACTTTCACCAACGGCGAAGCGTATTCCAACAACCAAGAAGTTACCGCGTGACCAGCTTCGTGGAAAGCAATGGCACGTTTCTCATTCGGAGTAATAATTTTATTCTTCTTCTCAAGCCCGCCAATAATGCGGTCTACAGCAGCTAAGAAATCTTTTTGCTCTACAGTCGCTGCGCCATGACGCGCAGCAATCAAGGCCGCTTCGTTACAGATGTTCGCGATATCTGCTCCTGAAAAACCTGGTGTCTGACGAGCTAAAAAGTCTACGTCAACAGAAGGATCTGTCTTCACATTCTTCAAATGAACATTGAAGATTTGAACACGCTCCTTCATATCAGGCATGTCTACATAAATCTGACGGTCGAAACGACCTGCTCGCATCAATGCCTTATCTAGAATATCTGCGCGGTTTGTTGCAGCAAGAATAATAATTCCTGAATTAGTTCCGAACCCATCCATTTCAGTCAACAACTGATTCAACGTGTTCTCACGCTCGTCGTTGCTTCCAAAATTAACGTTCTTGCTTCTTGCACGTCCAATAGCGTCAATCTCATCAATGAAGATAATGGCGGGTGCTTTTTCTTTTGCCTGACGGAATAAATCACGCACACGACTCGCTCCAACACCAACAAACATTTCCACAAAATCAGATCCCGACAAAGAAAAGAACGGAACTTGTGCTTCACCAGCAACGGCTTTCGCTAACAACGTCTTTCCAGTTCCCGGAGGTCCAACAAGCAATGCCCCTTTGGGGATTTTTGCACCTAACTCTGTATACTTTTTGGGATGTTTCAAGAAATCTACGATCTCTTCCACTTCTTCTTTCGCTCCTTCCAAACCAGCAACATCCGCAAAAGTAACGTTCGTTCCTTTTCCTTTTTCAAACAACTGGGCCTTACTTTTTCCAATATTAAAAATTTGACCGCCGCCGCCTGCGCCGCCACCACCGCCCATGCGACGCATGATGAACGTCCATGCCGCAATCATAACTCCCAAAGCAATTAACCACCACAACAAGCTCTGTGCAGTCTCGTTGGGAGGTTGGAATTTCACCTCGAAATTGTGAACGGGCCCTAGCGCATGCAACTCATCAATGAAATGCTCACTCGGTGGAATGTTAAACCAGAAATCACTTCCCTGACGCGTTCCCATTACACCGCGTTGTTCAGGATATTGGCCTTTCAAATTGGCTTTGCCAAGTGAATCTAAATAAACTTTTCCTGTTGAACCGTTGTACTCTATTCGAGCAATGTAATTACTTTCCGCCCAAGATTTGACTTGTGCGTAGTTGGTTTCAGATCCATCTGAACTGCCGTTGAATACCATTAATCCAATAAGCAAAACGGCTATTACTGCATAAATCCAATAGAAACTGAATCCACCCTTCATAGGATTGCCCGAACCACCTGACTTTTTACTGTTCTGATCACTCATCTTTTGACTTTGCTATTTTCTTTGTTACCGCTTTTGGTTTTGCTGCAGTCTTTTTAACAACTTCAGACTTAGGTTTAACAACGGGTTTTGACTTTGGTTCAGTTTTAACTTTAGATTCAGCCTTTGGCTTTGCAGCTGCCTTAGGTTTAGCAACAGCCTTCGCCTTCGGCTCTGCCTTTACTTTCGGCTCCGCTTTTGCCTTCTTCGGCAAAGCCATTTCATTGGCATCGGCCCACAAGCCTTCAATATCATAATGCTCGCGCATAGGTTCGTAAAACACATGAACAATGATGGAAAAATAATCCATCAATACCCACTGCGCATTTCTCACACCTTCAACTCTTCTCGGACGTTCATCCAATTCCTTCCTTGTGAAATTCTCTACGCTTCGAGCCACTGCTTCAACTTGCGTTGTGCTTGTGCCCGTGCAAACAACGAAGTAATCTGCAATAGCTGCTTCAATGTTACGCAAGTCAAGAATCTTAATATCGTGTCCCTTTACTTCTTCAATTCCTTCGATAATGGAAAGTAACAATGCATCATCGCTACCTGTCTTCGTTTCTTTTTTCTTCATTTTTTTGTCTTCTGTAGCAAAGGTATTCCGCTACGGCGTAATTTCGTTGTAAACTTTAAGTTTTCTGCATTGAAAGAGTCCATGTTTGAAGAATCCCCACATTTCCATTTCGAGCAGCTCGACAGTACAAACAACTATGCTTCCACAATTGCAAAACTGCCAGAAACCCGAACAGGCACTGCCATAACTGCCGATTTTCAGTTGGAAGGAAAGGGACAGCGTGACAACAAATGGTTCGCAGAGGCCGGAAGTTCGTTCCTCGGAACACTGATTTTAAAAGTCCAATTGAATCCGGATGACATCTTCTTCCTTAGCAAATGGGCTGCCCTTCAAGTAGCTAAAACAATCATTAAACTAGATATTCAGGACGTTTCCATCAAATGGCCCAACGATATTTTTGTTGAAGGGAAAAAAATCGGAGGAATACTCATTGAAAATTCGTGGAGCGATCAAAAGCTTCACCATTCACTCATCGGAATAGGTATAAACCTTTCAGCAAGCCCAATCGAAAACACCACGAATTTTTCAGAACATTCGAATAAGGTGCCTTCAACTACCGATTTTCTTCAGGCCCTTCGCAAACAAATGGATTCAGATTATTTTCTGTTGGAAGGAAATAACTGGATGGAAATAGACCTGCAATACCACAAACTTCTTTTTCAGAAAGAGGAATGGAAGGAATATCGAATCGCTAAAGACGAGTCATCATTCACCGGGAAAATTATTCGAGTGGAGGCCGATGGTAAACTTCTCTTGGAAAAAGAAGACCAATCCTTATCAGGTTTCTACATAAAAGAAATCATGTTTAAATAATTCAAGTGGAAGGAAAGAAAGCTTACCTTCATTTTGTTAAT
>CAZEFR010000023.1:0-31662 GCA_964511555.1 uncultured Chryseobacterium sp. | reverse complement strand
TACCGGAAATTTCGAAGACAACTTGAAAGACATTTCAAATTGCGATTGGATAATGGAAGTCATTATTGAAAAGCTTGAACCCAAACAAACGCTCTTCGAAAAAGTAGAACAATTTAGAAAACCAGGAAGTATTGTTTCAACCAACACCAGCGGTATTCCCATTCATCTCATTGCAGAAGGAAGAAGCGAAGATTTCAAAAAGAATTTTATTGGAACTCACTTCTTTAATCCACCACGCTATTTGCGTTTGTTGGAAATTATTCCAATCCAAGAAACCAGTCCAAATCTTATTTCCTTTCTAAAAGAATTTGGAAGTCTCAAACTCGGAAAGGAAGTCGTGCTGTGCAAAGACACGCCTGCCTTCATTGCGAACCGCATTGGTGTATTCAGTATTCAAGCTTTGTTGCATAGCATGAAGGAATTGAACCTTACCGTTGAAGAGGTTGACAAACTAAGCGGAACCATTATGGGCAGACCGAAGTCTGCAACGTTTCGCACCTGCGACGTTGTTGGATTAGACACACTCGTTCATGTTGCTAACGGACTGTTCGCTGTTGCGAAATCAGATGAACAACATGCACTGTTTGCACTACCCGAATTCATTCAAACCATGATAACCAATCAATGGTTAGGAGATAAAACGAAACAAGGATTCTATAAAAAAACCAAAGGAGAAAACGGCGAGAAAGAAATCCTCGTGCTCGATTTAAACACGCTCGCATACCGCAAACAAAACAAAGTAAAATTCGCTTCATATGAAGCGGCTAAACTTATCGACGATCTTCCTTCCAGATTAAAACATTTATACAACGCAACCGATAAAGCGGGACTGTTCTACAAGAAAATGTTTCATTCACTCTTCGCATATGTGAGTTTCAGAATGAATGAAATTGCAGATGAGTTGAAAGATGTAGACGCAGCGCTGCGCGCAGGATTCGGATGGGAATTAGGTCCCTTCGAATTGTGGGACACACTCGGATTTGAAGCGTGTCTTGAAAACATGATCAACGAGGGTTATGAAGTAGCACCTTGGGTTCATGAAATGAAAAAATCTGGATTCACTTCCTTCTACAAAAATTCAGAAAGTACCGAGCAATTCCTTCCAGCAGAAAATAAATACGGTGTCATTGTGCGGAGCGAACAAGCGCGTTCGTTGGATTCGTTTCAAGAAATTATTTGGACGAACAGTGCCTGCACCGTAAGACACATCGGAGACGGTGTTCTTTCCCTTTCATGGAAATCTAAAATGAATACCATTGGTGGCGAAGTGCTAGCAGGTATTAACAAGGCCATTGATCTTGCGGAAGAAAAATACAACGGACTTGTCATCTATAATCAAGGAGACAATTTCTCTGCTGGTGCGAACGTAGGAATGATCTTCATGTTCGCTGTTGAGCAAGAATATGAAGAGCTCGACATGGCCGTTCGCTATTTCCAAAAGACTGTCATGCGCTTGCGCTATTCGAACATTCCGGTTGTGGTTGCTCCGCATGGCCTTGCACTTGGCGGTGCATGCGAAATGTCCATGCATGCAGACGCAACCGTTGCACATGCAGAAACCTACATGGGATTGGTTGAAATGGGTGTGGGCGTAATTCCAGGTGGCGCGGGAACGAAAGAATTCGCCTTGCGTGCTTCTGATGAAATGAAGGAAGGTGACATTCGTTTGAATGTCCTTCGAAATAGATTTTTAACGGTAGGACAAGCGAAAGTGGCAACCTCAGCAGAAGAAGCTTTTGAACTGGGATACTTAAGCAGAGAGAAAGATGAAGTGTGCATAAGCCGCGCCCATCAGCTCATGCGTGCGAAAGAAGTTTGTTTGAATCTTCATCATGCCGGATACTCGGCACCACAAGAACGCAAAGACATTACAGTTTTAGGAAATGAAGGTTTAGGCATTGTATACGCCGGAGCTTCTTCCATGAAATCTGGAAATTACATTTCAGAGCACGACCAACTCATTAGTGAAAAATTGGGATACGTCATGTGCGGTGGCGATCTTTCCGCACCCACAAAAGTGAGTGAACAATACTTGCTCGATTTAGAACGCAAAGCATTTCTCGAATTGTGCATGCAGCGTAAATCGTTGGAGCGCATGCAAAGTCTTATCAAATCAGGAAAAATTTTAAGAAACTAATTCCATGAACGCATACATAGTTGGGGGTTATAGATCTGCTGTTGGCAAAGCGCAAAAGGGAATGTTCAAGTCCATGCGCGCCGACGAACTTGCTGCGCAAGTCATTCAACATTTAATGAAAGACTTTCCACAAATAGACAAAGATGAGATTAGCGATGTCATTGTTGGAAATGCCACACCCGAAGCAGAGCAAGGCTTGAACATTGGACGCATGATCTCCTTAATGGGATTGAATACGGAAAAAGTTCCAGGCATGACTGTGAACAGATATTGTTCAAGCGGATTGGAAACAATTGCTCTTGCTTGCGCAAAGATTCATTCAGGCATGGCCGATTGCATTATTGCCGGCGGTGTTGAAACCATGTCGCCCATTCCATTCGGAGGATGGCGCATTGTTCCACATCCGAAAGTTGCAAAGTCTCATCCAGACTGGTATTGGGGAATGGGATTAACCGCTGAAGCGGTGGCAAAAGAATACAACGTATCGCGTGAGCAACAAGACGAATTCGCTTTTCATTCACATCGAAAAGCGTTGGAAGCCATTGCAAACGGACATTTCGCAAACGGCATTGCTCCCATTGAAGTGGAAGAGATTTTTCTCGATGAAAAAGAAAAGAGACAAGTTCGAAATACAACAGTAACCATTGATGAAGGTCCTCGTGCAGGAACCACAGTTGAAGCACTTTCAAAATTGAAACCAGTGTTTGCCTTAGACGGAACAGTTACCGCAGGTAACGCTTCGCAAACGTCAGACGGCGCAGCTTTTGTCATGGTATGTTCAGAGGAATTCATGAAGAAACACAACCTCACTCCTATTGCGCAATTGAAAAGTTATTCGGTTGCAGCATTGGCTCCAAGAATCATGGGTGTAGGTCCAATCTACGCGATTCCAAAAGCACTTCAAGCAGCGGGACTAAAGCAAAGCGACATTAGTTTATTCGAATTGAATGAAGCCTTCGCTTCGCAAAGCGTTGCAGTAATCAATCATTTAGAATTAGACCCTTCACGCACAAACATCAACGGTGGTGCCATTGCGTTGGGACATCCACTTGGATGCACTGGAGGAAAACTGACTGTTCAATTATTGAACGATTTGAAAAGAAGAAATGAAAAATACGGCGTAGTGACCATGTGCGTAGGAACAGGTCAGGGCGCTGCAGGAGTATTCGAAAGATTTTAATAAAACAACACATTATGAAACCAATAACAGGTGGGGAATTTTTAATTCGCAAAACAACATCATCGGAAATTTTCATTCCAGAAGAATGGAACGATGAGCAACGCATGATGAAGAAAATGTGTGAAGACTTCGTGAACAATGAAATCACGCCAATCCTCGATCGCCTCGACAATTTAGAAGATGGACTTATGCCGTCTGTTCTTCACAAAGCAGGAGAGTTAGGTTTGCTTGGCATTTCAGTTCCAGAAGAATTGAACGGCATGGGAATGGATTTTAAAACAAGCATGTTGTGCACAGAGATATTAGGTGCTGGGCATTCGTTTACCGTTGCATACGGCGCTCATACCGGCATAGGCACACTTCCTGTTCTCTATTATGGAAATGAAGAACAAAAGAAATTCTACGTATCGAAATTATCTACTGGTGAATGGTTCGCTTGCTATTGCTTAACAGAACCGAATTCTGGAAGCGATGCTAATTCAGGAAAAACAAAAGCGACATTAACGGAAGACGGAAAGCATTACAAAATCTCAGGACAAAAGATGTGGATCACGAATGCCGGCTTTGCAGATGTGTTCACGGTGTTCGCAAAAATTGAAGACGACGAAAATCTTACAGCCTTCATTCTTCACAAAGACATGCCGGGCATCTCCTTGAGTCCCGAAGAAAAGAAAATGGGAATCAAAGGTTCATCAACGCGTCAAGTCTTTTTTAATGATGTGTTGGTTCCCATTGAAAACATGTTAAGCGAACGTCAGAATGGATTCAAAATCGCTGTGAACATTTTGAACATCGGACGCATCAAATTAGCAGGAGCAGTAATGGGTGGTGCGAAAGCAACCGTAACAGATGCCTTAGAATACGCTATTGCGCGAGAGCAGTTCGGTAGATCTATTTCAAAATACGGAGCCATACGCCACAAGTTGGCTGAAATGGCCATTCGTTGTTATGCAACAGAATCTGCGTTATATCGCGCAACGCAAAATATCGATGATGCCATTGCGGGATTAGCCGAATCTGGAATGGGAAAAGGCACAGCCGTTCTGAAAGGAATAGCCGCATTCGCGCCGGAATGTGCCATTCTAAAAGTATACGGAAGTGAAACCTTAGATTACGTTGTGGATGAAGCCGTGCAGATATATGGCGGAATGGGATACAGCGCTGAATCACGCGTTGAACGCGCTTATCGTGACTCTCGTATCAACAGAATTTTCGAAGGCACAAATGAAATCAATCGCATGCTTATCGTGGACATGCTTCTGAAAAAAGCCATGAAAGGTGAATTGGATCTCATGACACCTGCCATGAATGTTGCGAATGAACTTATGTCGATTCCTGATTTTGCTGAACCAAGTGAGGACATCTTTGAACGGTACTTGGGATACATTGAAAACTTCAAAAAAGCTGTTCTCATGATTGCAGGAAGTGCAGCGCAAAAGCTCATGATGCAACTTGCGAAAGAACAAGAAATTCTAATGAATATTGCTGACATGGCCATTTGGACCTACGTTGCGGAAAGCACTATTCTTCGCACACAAAAAAGAGTTCAATTGCATGGACTGGAAAGTTCTGCCAGTCAAATTGCTATGATGCAAACCCTAGTTAACGATCTTGCAGATAACATGAACAAGGCAGGAAAAGACGCGTTGAATTCTTTCGTTGAAGGAGATGAGCAGCGGATGATGATGATGGGCTTACGTCGTTTTACAAAAACAGAACCCTACAATACGAAGGAAGGCCGACGCACAATTGCAGCGGAATTAATTACTACAGGAAAATATTGTTTCTGATAGAAAAAGAAATAGGGAATTAATTCCCTATTTCTGAATGAAACTTAATGCGCATCAAACGCAAAATCTCTTCTTCGTAATCACCGTCGAAATATTCCTCGGCTTCCAGAATATCGTCGGTTTCAGACTGCATGAAATACTCCATGATTTCATCTTGTGCGTCTTCATCTATTTCATCGTCTATGAAATACTGAATATCTAAACGCGTACCAGCGTGAACAATGGTTTCAATTTCATCGATTAAATCGGGATAAGTCTTTCCAATTCCTTTTGCAATATCAAAAAGCGGAATGCGCTTATCTACGTTTTGAATGATTTTAATTTTATGACTGCTCTTCGCGTGTGCACTCTTCAACACAAAATCTTCTGGACGTTCTATGTCATTGTCTTCAACATATTTTTTAATAAGTGCTAAAAACGCTGAACCAAACTTGATGGCCTTTCCTTTACCTACTCCACCTATGTGTGAAAGTTCGTCTACGGTAATTGGATACTGAGTAGCCATTTCCTCCAGAGAAGGTTCTGAAAAAATAACATAGGGAGGTAGTCCTTTTTCCTTTGAAACTTTCTGACGCAACTCTTTCAACATTAAGAAGAGGGTTTCGTCGGCAGCTCCTCCGCCTGTGGCTTTTACTGCGTGAATCAATTCGCCGTCATCATCTGTTTCACCAATTTCCTCTTCCTTCACTAAATCCAATTTGAAAGGAGACTTCATGAAGTCCAATCCTTCTGCTGTAAGTTTGAGAGTTCCGTAGGTTTCTATTTCTTTTCGAATAAAGTTCTTTACAAGGAGCTGGCGCATAATGGCATTCCAGTGTTTATCAGACTCTTCCTTACCTGATCCAAACAACTTGTGCTTATCTGCTTTGTATGTGGAAACTTCGGCATTGTTAATTCCTACGAGGACATTCGCAATGAACTTCGCCTTGTGCGTTTCCTTGAAGGCCTTGATGCACTCCAAAACCAATTTCACATCTTCGGTAGCATCGAAAATTTCTTTCGGTTTGCGCGAGTTATCATCCATGCCTGCCCCTTCTCCGGTTACTTCATCCCACTCTTCACCAAAGTAGTGAAGTAAGTATTTTCTTCGGCTCATCGCTGTCTCTGCATAGGCCATAACTTCCTGCAAAAGAAGCATTCCTATTTCTTGTTCGGCAACTGGTTTTCCGTGCAGAAACTTTTCCAATTTCTCTACATCCTTCGGAGAGTAAAAAGCCAAGCAATGTCCTTCTCCGCCATCTCTTCCTGCTCTTCCCGTTTCTTGATAGTAGCTCTCTAAACTTTTTGGAATGTCGTGGTGAATAACGAAACGAACATCTGGCTTGTCAATTCCCATTCCGAATGCAATCGTAGCAACAATAACATCCACGTCTTGCATTAGAAATTTGTCTTGCACATCGTTCCGCTGATGGCTATCCATACCCGCATGGTAAGAGAGTGCTTTAATACCGTTCGCAACCAATAATTCCGCAATCTCTTCGGTCTTCTTTCGCGACAAGCAATAAACAATTCCGCTTTTTCCTGAATTTCCTTTTACGAACTGAATAATTTGCTTTCCCACGTTTACTTTCGGACGAACTTCGTAATACAGATTATCACGGTTGAATGATGATTTGAAAACTTTCGCATCTACCATCCCTAAGTTCTTTTGAATATCTATTTGAACCTTGGGCGTTGCAGTTGCGGTAAGCGCCATGACAGGCAAATCTGCTATTTGCTGAATAATGGTTTTAATTCTTCTATACTCTGGTCGAAAATCATGACCCCATTCTGAGATGCAGTGCGCCTCGTCTATGGCTACAAAAGAAATTTTACACGTGCGAAGAAATTCAATATTCTCCTCTTTTGTGAGAGACTCGGGCGCAACGTATAAGAGTTTCGTCTTACCGCTGAGCATATCCTTCTTCACTTGTGCAACTTCGCTTTTATTCAGCGAAGAATTAATCACATGCGCAACACCCTCTTCATTCGAAAAGCCACGCATAGCGTCTACCTGGTTTTTCATCAAGGCTATGAGTGGCGAAACTACAATGGCTGTTCCTTCCAACATAAGCGCAGGAAGTTGGTAGCAAAGTGATTTCCCCCCACCGGTAGGCATGATTACGAACGTATCGTTTCCGGCAAGAACATTATCAATAACATCTTGCTGAAGACCCTTAAAATTCGAGAAACCAAAAAAATACTTCAAAGCCTCTTTCGGGGCCATTTCTGTCGCTGTAATCATTCTCTTTAATAATTGAACATTGTGAATACCTAATGTCTTGGTATTGTTCCCTTAACGAATGTAAGCACAAACAACCTCGCACACCAAACAAATTCGGACGAAAAAAAACACAGAGAGAACCTCGGTTTATTTGCATCTTTGCAGTGTGAAATTGAGTTCAAAAACATCCATTTTAGAATCGGCGAAAAATGCCATTCAACTCGAGCAGAAGGCTTTAGAGGCTTTAGGCGAATCATTAGACTATATATTTACAAGTGTTGTTGAAGAAGTTCTTCAAACCAAATTACCTGTAATAGTTACCGGTATTGGAAAGAGTGGAATAATAGCACAGAAATGGGTTGCAACATTCAACAGCACAGGGCAACCCGCACAATTTCTACATGCTTCAGAGGCCATTCATGGTGATTTAGGGATGGTTCAAAACAACAGTGTGGTTTTCTGTCTTTCTAAAAGTGGTGACTCTCCTGAAATTCAATACTTAGTTTCACTGCTTAAATCGTTAAATGTTGTTTTGGTTGGAATTGGTGCAAATAGTTCGAGTTATCTCGCAAAAGAGTCCACTCTTTTTATTCATACGCCAATGACAAGTGAGGCCTGCCCGAACAATCTTGCTCCAACAGTCAGCACAACATTGCAACTTGCAGTCGGCGATGCAATAGCTGTAGCACTCATGATGGAAAAAGGATTCAGCAAACTCGATTTCGCGAAGTTTCATCCAGGTGGCGCTTTAGGTAAGAAGCTATTTACAACCATAGAACAAGTTATGCGCACAGAAGCTGTACCTCAGGTTTCTCCCAAAAGTAGCTTTCGTGATGTACTCATAGAAATTTCGTCAAAAAGAGCAGGAGCAACTGCTGTTGTTCAAGAAAACGCCTTGCTTGGAATAATTACAGACGGCGATATCCGAAGAGCTGTAGAAAAGAACGAACACCCGGAACATCTTACAGCAACTGACTTAATGAACAGTGAAGCAAAACGCATAAGCAAAACTGCCCTTGCCGTTGAAGGTTTTCAGTTAATGGAAAACAATAAGATAAACCAATTACTTGTAGTTACCGAGTCAGGACAATACTGCGGAATCATTCATTTGCACGACTTATTAAGCGCGGGAATTAATTAACAGCAATGGCGGAAGAAAAAAACATGAGTTTCCTAGAGCATCTGGAAGAACTGCGAAAAAGGCTTTTCAGAGCCGTTTTGTTTGCTGTTTTAGGAGTTGTGGTGGTCTTCATTTTCGACACTTTTGTGATTGAGAATATAATTATGGCTCCACGAAGGGCTGATTTTCCAACTTACCGTTTCTTCTGTTGGTTGGGCAATATTCTTGGGCTGGGAGATCAATTGTGCTTCTCAGACGCCAACTTTACGCTTCAGAGTACGACCATGGGCGGAAACTTCTCGGCCTACATGACCGTAATTTTAATTGGAGGTATCATTCTCGCATTCCCTGCAATATTCTACCAACTATGGGCCTTTATTAAGCCCGGGTTAAAGAAAGCCGAACTAAAATCGGTAAGAGGCATTGGCTTTTTTGTTTCACTTCTGTTTTTTTTAGGTGTATCGTTTGGATACTATGTCTTAACACCGCTTTCTATTCAGTTCCTCGGAAACTTTGCGTTCGCTGACGTTGAGGTTAATGCCACTATTCTCTCTTATCTCAAACTATGTTCATCGCTTATACTCGGAACTGGCTTGGTTTTTCAAATGCCTGTGGTGATCTACTTCTTGGCCAAAATTGGTCTAATTACATCTGATTTTTTAAAGAAATACCGAAGACATGCCTTTGTCGTTAACCTAATAGTAAGCGCAATTATCACCCCGCCTGATGTCACAAGTCAACTGCTTGTTTCTTTGCCGCTTTTACTTCTTTATGAAATAAGTATTCATGTTGCCCAAAGAGTAGAAAAAAATAAGCCTTAAATGATAATTTATTCTCTATTTTCATTCACTTGTGAATTGAGAAATTCATTATATTCGTGTCCTTAAAATCTAACTTAAATTTAATCAAATGAAGAAAATCTACTTATTAGGTTTGTTCACAGCCCTTGCAAGCGTTTCTTTCGCTCAATGGTCTGTTCAGCAATCACCGGCTCGCAGAACTTTCACACGTAGTGAAATTTCACCAAGAGCAAGCATTCGTCAAGAAATGGCTCCGTCTATTGACATGAGCAATCGTGTAGTTCTTCTGAGTGAAGACTTCCAAGGTGTTTCTGGAACTATGCCAGGTGCTTTACCTGCAGGTTGGTCTACCAATCAGGTGGTACAACAAGACGGTTCAAATGGCAACGCGTTCAAAACACACACGAGCACTACCGCTAATGCAGGTGGTTATTGGCCAGTTCCTCAAATTGGATCAGGAAATAAGTTCGCTGGCGCAAACGATGACAACGTCCCTTGCGACTGCGGAATGGATGATGTTTACTTGCAATCGCCATCGTTAGATTTCTCGGCAGCAACAAACATCGCAATTTCTTTCGACATTTTCCACGATGGTAATTTCGGTGGTGGTGATGCTACCCTTCAAGTTTCTACTGATGGTGGAAATGTATTCAACATTGTTCCAATCGGAGTTGATGAAGAAGGTGCAAACATTGATGTGTTTCCTTTAGATCAAGATTACTGGCAGTCTATTATTGTTCCACTTTATTCTATTACAGCATCGAATGTTATCATTCGTTTTCAATGGACTGATGCTGGTTCATGGGCTTCAGGTTTCGCAGTTGACAACGTAGTTGTTGGTGAGCTACCGGCAAATGACATTCGTGTGGTTAAAACAAAAACAGGTAACTGGAACCAAGAAAGTTTCGGTTTAGGCTTCTGGGATTACAACAGAGTACCAGTTACTCAAGTTAGCCCAGTTCATGCTACATCTGTAATCTTCAATGGCGGTACCAACGACCAAGTAGATGCTACAATGAACTACGAAGTAACTTTCAACGGAACTCCGGTTGCTGGTTCTCCTTTTGCTGCTGACCAAACTTCTGCAAACTTCTTGTCTTTAGATAAAGACACCATTTCGGTTTCTACCACTTGGACTCCAAGTGCTATTGGAACAATTCAGATTACTGGAACAACTACTTCTGCAACAGGAGATGATGTGACTTCAAACAACACCGGTGTAACTTCTATGGAAATCACTGATTTCACTTACGGTCGTGACGCGAACGGCGCGCAAGCTTTCGTTGGTCCAGATTCAGATTTTGAAATAGGTAACTTATTCGACATCTATGCTGACGATTCTTTCGGTGGTATTGATGTTGCGATAGGCGCAGGATCTGCTGCTGGTGACCCAATCATTGGTCGTGTCTATTTGTGGGAAGGGTTTGACGCGAGCGGCGAGCCTATCTTCACAGATCTTGGAGTTGAAACGTTGGAGTACATCTTCACAGGAAATGAATTCAATAGCGTTGGTGGAAACAACTTTGTTACCCTTCCTTTCGCTTCACCTGTTACATTGAATGCTGAAAATGTATATCTTGCTGTTGTTTCTTGCGTAAGTGGAACACGTATTCCTGTTTCAGGTAGCAACGAATGGGTAACTTCTTGGTTGTATGATGGCCAATCATGGGGAGCTACAGGCTCTATTCCAATGGTTCGCTTGAACTCTGACGAAACAGCATCTGTTTCAGCTGTTAGCGGAACTACTTCTTTTGAGTTAAGCCAAAACATGCCGAACCCATCTAACGGAAACACAACTATTGTTTACAACCTTCCAAGCAACGAACGCGTTTCATTAATTGTACGTGATTTGACTGGACGCGTTGTTTCTGTTTCTAACGAAGGTGTTAGACCTGCTGGAAAAAACATGATTAATTTGAACACTTCAGACTTGGGTGCAGGTATCTATACTTACACTATTACTGCTGGTTCTTCAAGTTTGACAAAAGAAATGATGGTGAAATAATTCACTAGATGTCTTTTTAAGAAAAAAGTCCCGCAGTTGCGGGACTTTTTTTTTAAGCATTAGACATGCATATTGAAAGATTTATTACCTTACAGCCCAAATTAAACCTGACAAGATGAAAAAACTTTTTACTCTTTGTGGTGCTATTGGTTTAGCTTTTTCTGCTTCTGCGCAAGTAATGCCTTTATCAGATATTAAAGCGGCTCCAAAAGCTCCTTCAAACACAGAATTGGAGAGATCTGCTCACTCAAATGCAGCAACTCCGATGACCAACGATGCAAACCGTGTTGTTGTTTATAGCCAAAACTTCTCTTCTGGCTTCGGTGATATGACCGCGGAAGATAGCAGCCCTGCAGGAACAATCTGGATGATTGCAAATGCAAACTCTCCTGGCGGAGAATTCTCTACAACCATACCCGCATTGGCATCTCCGACAGCAGCTAACGGATGGGCAATCTTCGATTGTGATCTATACAACACCCCTGTATCGAACGGTGTTGAAGACGTAACAGGAAGCATTTCGACTCCGGTTATCGATTGCAGTGCTTTAACGTCTGTTATTGTTGAGTGGTCTCAGTACTTCCGTTATTGCTGTTTTTCTGCCTCTCCATTAACACTGGAAGTTTCTACAGATGGCGGAACAAACTGGACCGTTTTTCCAGCAAACGGTAGTTTCAACCCTAGCGCAAACTCACTTTCAGCCAATCCTTTGAACACGCGCGTAGACATTTCTTGCGCTGCTGCAGGACAGTCAAACGTTCAAGTTCGTTGGGGATACAACACAGCTGCAGCTACTGGTTACAGCCACTACTTTTGGGGAATCGATGATATTGAAATATTTGACAATTCAATCGTAAATGACCTCGAAATTCTTCAAGTAACAAACGGTGATGTTTTCGGAATTTGGGAATACCGCGTTACTCCGTTCGAACAACGTACTTACGCTGCAGATGGAGGTCTATTGGTTGGTGTAATCTACCGCAACAACGGAAGCGCTGATCAAACGAATACTTCTATTAACGTCGATATTCTTGACGAGTCGGGAGCAGTTGTTGGAAATGTTGTTTCAAACCCTTTCACTATGGAAGCATTCGGAAACACTCCAGAATGTCCCTCATTCTTAACAGACACGTTGTATATCCAAACCAATTGGGAACCAAGCGCACTAGGAAATTATACTGTTAGAGCTAGCATTCAAAGTTTAGACTTTACTGACGAAACTCCTGCAAACAATTCTTTAGAAAAATTAATTGTTTATTCAACTGACGAATACGCTCATGAAGACGAGGCAAACCTTGATATTGAATTAACACCACGCGAAAGTGATGACAGCCCAGGAGAATTTGATCCAACAGGCTACGGTGCGTTCTTCACTTGTCCGAATGCCGGCTCAATGGCATACGGATTAACCGTAGTGTTTGGACCAACAACAGACCCTGACGTTGACTTCACTGCAGTTCTTTTCGAAGGAAGTCCGAACGACGCTGCTGTTCTTGCTGCGCAAGAATATCAAGTGAATGCAGGTTGGATAGATAACGGCTATCAATACTTCCCATTTGATGCTCCTATTGAACTTCAACAAGAAATTGCTTATTTCAATGCTGTACTGAATGAAAATACGAGCGAGCTAGAGTTAACGGTTGCGGCCGAAGACGACAGTGATTCTGACAATTCTACTGCTGTTTACGAAATATCTGGAAGCGGAACTTTCGTGTGGTTTGGAAGTCAGAGCTACTCCCCTGCTGTTCGCCTTATTCTTTCTGAGCGTGTTTCGGTTGATGAAATCAACTCTGACAACCTTACGTTCTTCCAATTCGCTCCAAACCCAGCTGTAAATTCAACTCGCGTTAATTTCGAGTTAAATTCTGCTGCAAACGTTGCTTATGAAGTACGTGACATCACCGGAAAATTAATCGAGTTCAAAAACTTAGGTAAATTCACTCCAGGAATGAATAACTTCGAATTGAGTGTTGCTGGTTTGAATGCTGGTAACTACGAAGTTTCATTGGTAATCGGTGGAGCTAGAATGTTCACTAAAACATTAGTAGTTAAGAAATAATATTTTCTTTCTGAAATGAAAAGGCCACCTTCGGGTGGCCTTTTTTTATTCGTATCGAAGAGCTTCAATCGGGTCGAGCAAGGACGCTTTCTTCGCCGGATAATATCCCGAAGCAACCGACACCAAAAAAGAAATACTTGCCCCCAGTATAAGCCAAAGCCAAGGAATAGTGAATCCCACACCAATAACCAATGAAACAACATTCCCAATCAAAACACCCAGCACTATTCCAATTATTCCCCCTATCTGACCAATGACAATAGCTTCGATTAAAAACTGTTGACGTATAATTTTCGCGCTTGCACCGATTGACTTACGAACGCCAATCTCCCTTGTTCTTTCAGTAACTGAGACAAGCATGATATTCATTAGTCCAATTCCCGCGCTAATGAGCGTAATTATACCAATGCAGATTCCGCCTAACGTAATTCCTGAAATCAAACCCATGAGCTGTTCTACCAGCCCATTACTCATATTCACTTCAAACGAATTCGCTTCCCCCGGGCCATCGGAACGCGCTATGCGCATAGCCTCCACAGCCTTCTCTGTTGCAGATTCTAGCTGCTTTGCCGATTTTACTGCAACACTAATCTGATACTCTGAATTCTCGTCGCCAAAAGTCTTTCGAACATTGGTTAATGGAATAAGGCACTGATTGTCGCCCGCAAAACCAAACGTATTTCCTTTCTCCTTCAAGACTCCAACAATAGCATATGACCTTCCGTTTACATCTACTACCTGACCAACAGGAGAGACACCGCCCTTGAATAATTCCTTGGCAATATCTGCACCGCATACCATAACATTGGCACCGTCTTTCAATTCGAATGACGAAAAATTTCGACCTTCACTCAAAACGTAAGAAGAGAGATCAAAATAATTCGCATCACAACCCAAAACAGAAACATTAGGATTAGTTTTCAAACCTGCTCTAGATACAGTCGCCGTCGCCGT
Source organism: uncultured Chryseobacterium sp. (assembly GCA_964511555.1). Lineage (GTDB taxonomy): Bacteria > Bacteroidota > Bacteroidia > Flavobacteriales_D > Sanyastnellaceae > CAIZGX01. The sequence goes on along the minus strand of CAZEFR010000023.1, from coordinate 17,414 downwards.
TGCAAATACACTCAATGAAATTGTGGCGTCACCTTTAAACAATTCCTGGAACTTCTGGGCTTCGTGATATGAAATAACTTCAACTTGCCTATTGCTCTGTCCGCGACGCATACCCTGACGCGCATTATTTCCTGATCGAATAGAAAATGTATTCGACCCTAGCCTCGAAAATTCCTCACTTAACTTTCGTTCAATGCACTTCACAGCGGTTATCATGCCGACTAAAGCCGTGATACCAATTGCAATAATCGACACTGTCAAAGTAGCTCGAAGTTTCTGACTTCGAACCGAACCTATAGCAGTTTGAATGTTTTCTTTGAAAGATGTCGATAAAACTCGAATCATTAAACAAAAGTAGGGTTGTAATTCGCTCGATTCCTAACTATTTTTGCAGCGTAAAAATCTACATACAATGAGTCAAGTATTCGACCTAGACATGATTAAAAACCACTACAGCAGACTTGCTGAACGGGTGGAAAACGCAAGAAATGTTGTTGGAAAACCACTAACATTAAGCGAGAAAATTCTTTATTCACATCTTTGGGAAGGCTCTACTGACGTGGCTTTCGAACGCGGAAGTTCTTATGTAGATTTCGCTCCTGACCGTGTTGCTATGCAAGATGCTACAGCACAAATGGCACTCTTACAATTCATGCAGGCAGGAAGAAAAAAAGTAGCAGTTCCTTCAACTGTTCACTGCGACCATTTGATACAAGCTCGCGTAGGTTCTGCGACCGACTTAAGCGATTCATTGATTAAAAACAACGAAGTATTCAATTTCCTTTCTACTATTTCGAATAAATACGGAATTGGTTTCTGGAAACCAGGAGCCGGTATTATTCACCAAGTAGTACTTGAGAATTATGCCTTTCCTGGCGGTTTAATGATTGGAACCGATTCACATACCGTAAATGCTGGTGGATTAGGCATGATTGCCATAGGTGTTGGTGGTGCAGATGCCATGGACGTTATGGCCGGAATGGCTTGGGAGTTGAAGTTCCCGAAATTGATTGGTATTAAATTGACCGGTAAATTAAGCGGATGGTGTTCAGCTAAAGATGTTATTTTGAAAGTTGCTGGAATACTCACTGTAAAAGGTGGAACCGGTTGCATTGTAGAATATTTCGGTGAAGGTGCTACTTCTTTGTCTTGCACAGGAAAAGGAACCATCTGTAATATGGGTGCTGAAATTGGCGCAACGACTTCAACCTTTGGCTACGACAACAGCATGGAGAAGTATCTTCGTTCTACCGGTCGTCCTGAAGTTGCAGATCTTGCGAACAACATTCGCGAGCATTTGACTGGAGACCCTGAGGTGTATGCTAACCCTGAAATGTATTTCGATCAAGTCATAGAAATAAACCTTGACGAATTAGAGCCATACATCAACGGTCCTTTCACTCCAGATTTAGCTACACCAATTTCTAAAATGAAAGAGGCTGCTGCTGCGAACGATTGGCCAACTAAAGTTGAAGCTGGACTTATTGGTTCATGCACCAACAGTTCTTATGAAGATATTTCACGCGCGGCATCGTTAGCGAAGCAAGCGGCCGAAAAAGGCATGGAACCGAAAGCTGAATTTAGCATTACGCCGGGTTCAGAAAAAGTTCGTTACACCATTGAACGTGACGGATTCATTGATACATTTTCGAAAATTGGTGCGAAAGTATTTGCGAACGCATGCGGACCATGCATTGGCATGTGGGCAAGAACGGGAGCTGAAAAGAAGGAACGCAACACGATCGTGCATTCATTCAACAGAAACTTCTCTGCTCGTCAGGACGGAAATCCGAACACCCTTGCATTCGTTGCTTCTCCGGAAATCACAACTGCTTTAGCCATTGCCGGAGATTTAACTTTCAACCCACTTACCGATTCGTTAACGAATTCGAAAGGTGAGCAAGTGATGTTCGATGCTCCAACTGGATATGAATTACCACCTTTAGGGTTCGATGTGAAGGATGCCGGTTACCAAGCACCGGCAGAAGACGGAAGTGCTATCGAAATTGCAGTTGCTCCCGACAGTGAGCGCCTTCAGTTGTTAGCTCCATTCTCTGATTGGGACGGAACGAACATTGAAAACGCACGTGTCTTGATTAAAGCAAAAGGGAAATGTACCACAGACCATATTTCTATGGCTGGACAGTGGTTGCGTTTCCGTGGTCACCTAGACAACATAGCGAACAACACTTTAATTGGCGCGACTAACTTCTTCAACGGAGAACAGAACAAAGTAAAGAATCAAATCACAGGCGAATACGCTGAAGTGCCTACCGTTCAGCGCGCCTACAAAGCTGCTGGCGTTCCTTCGATTGTTGTAGGAGATCACAACTACGGTGAAGGTTCATCTCGTGAGCATGCCGCTATGCAACCGCGTCACTTGGGTGTACGTGCTATACTTGTGAAAAGCTTCGCTCGTATTCACGAAACAAACTTGAAGAAACAAGGTATGTTGGCACTCACTTTTGCAAATGAAGCCGATTACGATAAAATTCAAGAAAACGATCAAATCAATTTCGTTGACTTGGTGAATTTCACTGCAGGAAAGCCATTGACATTGGAATTGGTTCACGAAGACGGTTCGAAAGAAAACATTCATGTTAACCACACCTACAACGACCAACAAATTGAATGGTTCAAAGCAGGTGGTGCTTTGAACTTAATTAGAAAATCACTTTAATAATAAAAAAAGGACTTGTTAAAGTCCTTTTTTTTAATCTTCGCACTATGAAAAATCTATTGTATCTATTTCTCGCTTTAACATTCTTCGCATGCGGAAGCGCAACACCCAACGCTGAAGCAACTCCCGCCGCAACAACAAACACAGTTGTAGACGGCACGAATAAAACCGAAGCAGTTCTTTCTATTAGCGGAATGACCTGCTCTGCCGGATGTGGCGGAAAAATTCAAAAAGAACTTCAAAACTTAAATGGGGTAGTTACTACATCATTAGATTTTGTTGAAGACCGCGATATAAATGTTGTGAAAGTAGAATTCGATCCGAATGTGGTGAAGGAAACCGACATGACAACTATCGTTAACACCATTGCCGATGGTCAATACCATGTTGTGAAAGCCGAAATAATTTCGCACAAAGCGTCATAATGCCTTCCTTACAACAAGCAAAAAAAAGGCTAAATATAGCGGGGAAAATCGCGCTTATTTGCATGTTTCTCATCATTATTGCGGGCAGTTTTGTGAGAATTACCAATAGTGGAATGGGCTGTCCCGATTGGCCAAAGTGCTTCGGGTATTACATTCCGCCCACTGAAGCTTCAACGGTTTCTTTAGAAAACGGAAGAATGTATGCGAAAGGACAAATGGTCATTCATAAAGATACCCTCTGGATAGCAGAGCGTGAATTCGAGTACTCTTCCGACTTTTGGAAAACTAATTTTGGTTCAGAGGCAGCTCTCAAACCATACCCCAAACACCAATACGCAGAATTTAATGTTTTTCACACTTGGACTGAATACATCAATAGACTACTTACCGCACTTTTAGGTTTGCCGGTATTGATAATGGCATTTTTCGCGCTGCTGTATTATAAAAAATCAAATGATTTTTGGCCTATGGTGTACGCCGTTTTTGCCATAATTATGATTCTTTTTGAAGCATGGTTAGGTAAGATGGTGGTAGATAAAAACCTCAATACTTCAACGATTACCCTGCACATGATTGGATCATTGGGGATATTATTGAGCCTGCTCTTTCTCATAAGAAGAACAAATGAAGCTGCTGCTTATAAAATACCCTCGACTTTACGCCGTGCACTTTCACTCTTCTTCCTCATACACCTTGTGCAGCTTCTGCTTGGGACTCAAGTAAGGGAGTCCGTTGATTTACTTCTTGAAAATGGAATTGGACGGGACTTGATTATTGAAAACTTGCCTGTTGGATTCAAAATTCATAGAAGTTTCTCAATTTTGATTGTTATTCTTTCAACATTAATGTTTCTGCAATACAGACGTTTGGAAACAAAACCGAGAAAGTTTCCACTCTTGTTTGGGGCATTAGGTCTGGAGATACTCTTCGGTGTAGGCATGGCCTACTTCAGCATTCCAATAGCCTTGCAACCGCTACATCTTCTATTTTCTGTATTTCTTTTTGCATTAAGTGGAATGATTCTTTTAGAAACAAACAAGAAATAAACAACTAATATAGTTTTTAACATTTCTGCTTTTATTTCTTGACTCAAGTATCTTTGAAATTCTCTAAAAGGAAATGAAAAAGATCTCTGTTCTGCTACTTCTTGTTCTTTTGAATTGTTGCATTCGTGCACAGGAGTCGGTACCTGTAGAACTCGAAAAAATTAAGGCAAATCAACCTTTCCTAAATTTCCTATCCCTTGATACTCTTGAACAGGCTAAACCTAATTTCAATTACTATCTCGTCCAGTCCAATTCGAAATGGTATGCTGTAGGAAATGGAGATGGCCAAGTCTTTACTTCTGAAAATAACAAATGGAAGCGCATAGATAAAACGCGTTTAGAGGGATACCACTACGGCGCATTTCTATTTGATTGCAACGGAATATTAATGAAATATGGCGGCTACGGTTTTTGGAGAACTCACGGCATGTTCGTTTATTTCCATGAAGGAAGCGGTGATTGGGTCATACAACCCGCAAACAGAGACATTCCCTTTAGCGGAAGCTTAGCTTTTTTCAACCGAAAAGAGAATAACTTATACTCCTTTGGAAATTTCGTTTACAACCAATCTGTAAGTGAAGAAAAAAAATTTCTTGACAGCCTTTTCAGAATTGACCTACTTGAAATGAAATGGGAAAATTTAGGAAAACTAAACCCCCTTCTGAGTGAAAAATATCATTTGCACCATCGGCTAGGTACAATTCATAACCAAAACGGCTGCCTTGTATTACCGGTAAGCAACGACTCTTCCGCTATTTATATAGATTTCAACAAACTGAAATTCGATATTTATAATCCGCAGCAAAATCCAGAACTATACAAATTCCTTAAACACCATAAAGCAAACATTCAACTTTACTCTGATAACTACGGACTTAAACTCCTTTCTCAAGACTCTATAAAAACATTCGATTCTATACCTTGGGACGTTGCTTTAAATTCTCCTGTCTTCTCAGACAACCTTCTTTCGTCCGATGAAACTTTTCCACTCTTAAAGTCAGGTTGGCTTTATGCAACAGTCTCTATGTTTCTTGGACTTCTCTTTCTTTACCATAGGAAAAAAACCGCCAAAATCGATGAAAAGCCCCTTGATGAGCAAAAGAAAATTAACTCACTTGATCTAACTATTTCAAATACGCTCAGATTCGAAGGAGCAATGTATCCTATTTCCCCTGAAGATTACAGCGTCATCCTTCATTTCGCGAAACAAGACGCTACAACAATTGACTTAAACGACTGGCTTGGTTTGGAAAACAAGTTGCCCGAAAACCAGAAGAAACAGCGAGCTGAATGGATCAAGCGCATGAACACCTTTTTTACATCTATTGGATTTACAGAAATTGCTTTTTCGAGAGAGAGACAAGAGTCGGACAAGAGGATGTTTGTCTATAAGATGAGTTCAACCTTTAACGTTCTATTGCCTGAAACAAAAAAATAAGACCTGCTTAGGTCACGCACTTAAAAAATATTCGGGCCTAAGTATCTAAACTTCAAGCTTATATATTTTCAAATAGGTGAACAAAAAAAACAGAACCCAATTCACCCGAATTTGTTTGATTCGGCCTAAACGAAAAACTTTATTTGCTACAAAGTTCAAATTATGAATCGGGTTCAAGAAATAAAACATTGGCTAGAGGAAGGAAATTTGTATCGAGCAGAAAAAGCCATACAGGCATGCACGACCGATCTTAAACCTGAAGAAAAAGAAGAATTTGAGAATTTACTTAATGAAATTAGCGTTCGTCATTACCAATTACTTGCAGGAAAAGCCGTACTTTCTAAAGACGAGGGGCTTTTAAAAATCTGTATTGAAAAACTAAAAGAAAAAAACACATCCACGCTCGGACTTCAAAATTCACTTGACCAGATCATAAGAAAAAGAAAAACGGTTCAATTTCAAAAAATTCTTCTTGTCATTTTCGGGTTAATCACGCTATTATTCTTTTCCTTATTTATCATTTCCTAAGGTCTGCTTAGAATTGTCTAGAAGCGTATCCATTCCCATCATTTGACGCATAACCTTTTGCATTCCATCTGGTGAACCGTCGAGAAATATTACATTTCCTTTTCCATACTCGGCAAAATTCTTTATTGCTTCAGTCCACATTGAAAACATAATCATAGAAGTATCTAAATTCGCCTGTTGCATTTCTCTTGCTGCGTTTTGCATGCCCTTTGCGACCTCTTCTCTGAACAATGCTACACCTTGACCTCTTAATTGCGCGGCTTCTCTCTCTGCCTCTGCCGCAATCTTTATTGCATTCCCATCAGCTTCCGCAGCCTTGGTCTTTGTTATCAATAGAGCCTGTCCTTCGTTCTCTGCGGCTGCTTTCAGGTTACTTGAAGCGACTACCTGACTCATCGATCGCATAATGGCCTCATCGAATGTAATGTCGTTTATTTGTAAATCATGAAGATGATAACCCCATTCTTCAATGACATTGTCAATCTGTTCTTTCACATGATCCACTATTTCGTTTCGAAGCGATAACACTTCCGACTGTTTTTTTGTAGCTACAAAAGCACGAATGTTTCCTTCAATGGTCCGAATAAGCGCCTGCATTAAGCTTTTCTCATCTATGAACTTAAATGCAACCTTCTTCACGCTTTCCTCTAAATCATTCTGAACAGAGAACAAAAGCATACTCTTGAAATATACGTTCGCCTGATCTATGGTAACCGCCTGAAACTCCAACTCTACCGATCTGTTCTGTGTTGAAATTCGCTTGAATATTGTCTCCACAAATGGAATGAGTAGGTTCAATCCTGGACGAAGCACACGGCGATATTTTCCGAATACGGTTACTACCGCAACATTTCCTTGCTGCACGGTCTTTAAACCTGAAAAAATAAGTAACGCCACAAACCCGAGTACAATATAGATTTCCATTTCTCTGTTTTTTTACGAATGTACCTCATCCACTTCAGAAAAAATAGAAATCAATCGTTTCCGTTCAAAAAAGTGTAATTTTGAACATGCAAAATTCTGAACTACTCAACGCAGACTCAATAGAACAAAAGCTCATGCGAATGGCATACGAAATAGCTGAGCGTCACTACAATGAAAAGAATATTGTCTTCATTGGAATTGAAGATAATGGTGCAGAAGTTGCTAAAAGGCTCTTTGAATTGGTTTCAGCAATTGTTAGTATTCCATGCGAAATAAATAGTCTGCGTCTCTCAAAAGAAAACCCAAAAGGCAGCGTAACACTTTCATCTTCTATAGCCTTAAAGAATAAATGTGTTGTTCTCATTGACGACGTCTTCAATTCTGGCCGAACACTAATGCACGCAGCAGCCTTCATTGTTTCGCACGATGTTCATCGTTTAACCACGGCTGTTTTGGTTGAAAGAAAACACAGAAGATTTCCAATCAAAGCAGATTTCGTTGGGCTCAAACTCTCGTCTACATTAAAAGAACATGTTACCGTAAGTATTGACGGAAAAAATTCTTCTGTGACGATTCGTTAATTTATTTCGAAAGCTAAATTCAACATGTAGTTTCTTCCCGCTTGCGGATAATAAAAACGTTCCGTGATGGTGCTTCCGTAAATGTATGAAAACGCGTAACCGTTGCTTGCATACATTCTATTGAAAGCGTTGTTCACCCAAAAAGTAATCTTCACAGATGGCTTCGGGCCGTATTTCGAATCCCATTGAATACCGAAATCTGAAACAGCAAAAGCAGTAATCACAGCTGTGCTACTTCCTGTATTGTCTAAGTGCTGTTTTCCTACAAACTTTTCATTAAACAATAGATACAGTTGCTTCCGAACCGGCTTCTCCGTTACACGCCATCCGTTGGGAAAAACCTGATACTCGGCAGTTAATCCTGCTATGATATTCGGACTGAAAGCGATGTTAGTTGTTCCACGCGCAATCACTTCTTCAGCAAATGTATCGTAGTTGAAGATGCGCTCTTGAAAGTCGATAATCTTGTTCTCACTCAAGGTAAGGTTAGCACCTACCCTTAACCTTTGTTTGACATATGCCGAAGAACTTAACTCAATACCTCTTCTGAATGAACGAGCTACATTGGTTCTAAGCGGGGCCCCTACATCATTCAACGCGCCTGTCAAAACGAGTTGATTGTTGTAATTCATGGAGTACAAATTCACGTCGAACGTAAACAAGTAATCATTCGCAAAGTGTAAGCCCGCCTCAAAGTCGGTCATGTATTCGTTCTGTGGGGTTTGCCCAAAAGGTGCATCAACAAAGTCGTTTCTATTCGGCTCCTTTCCTGAATGAGCAACTGAAGCATAAACCGAAACAAACTTTCCAGCAAAATAGCGCAAACCTAATTTTGGGTTTAAAAAATTGGTAGACATATCTACATCATACTCCCTTTGATCGTTGTCGGTTCCTTTGGTTCTGTAGGTGACATGTCTTGCCTGTATGTCTGCATTCACAATTAATTTTCTTGGAACAACTGCCCATTCAAGTTTCGAAAATGCATTGGCATCGTACTTATCGGATTGACCGTAATAATACTCGTGATCTACGTCAAAAACCAATGGGTTACCAATGGCTATTACCCTCCCGAAATGCTGACCACTGTAATGGTTGGCACCCAGACCAGAGGTGCTGGTAAAACTTGAGCCTTTCACGACATATGAACTTGTTACACCATAAAAATTGTTGCTCAACCATCTTCTGCGAACGAGATCCGTGGTTGAAAGTGTATCGCCATTTATAATTTGCGGAGACATGTTGTAGCTCGCTAAATCTTGATCTGTTTTAAACTGTTCGAAATATCCTTGGCCATGAGTATAATGGAAAGCTGTTCTGAACTCGCGCATTGTCCCATTCTTTTTCTTTGAAGAAAAATAATGCGCCTGTGCATGTTGCTGAGCGTAATTGTCAATCTCGTTATCATAGGTATAGGCGTTGTAGGTTCTTCCCGAGTTCAACAAATTGTTCGTAGCCGATTCAGAAAGACCATTCCTTCCGGCAAAGGCTAAAACATCATCAGAGGTTCCGAAAAGTTTCTCGTAGGGTGTACCATTCCATGCTTGGTAAGTTTTTTCCTGTCCACCAAAAACAAAAAATGTTAATTCCTTAGAGCGATTATTTTCTTTAAGCAGCGTGAATTTTCCTTTTGTGAAATAAGAAAGCAAATTCGTTTCAGCACGATCAATGTAACCATTCGATTGGATATGGCTTACACGTGCATTGTACTCGAAATTTGGTCTCGCCTTGTTGCCCAATTCAACCATGAGTTTAGCACTCTCAAAAGACCCCCCACCTGTATTCACACGAACAAAATTCCGTTCTAAATCAGTGTCTGTATCGAGGTGTATGCTTCCGCCGAAAGATCCTGTTCCGTTAGCAGATGTTCCTATTCCCCGTTGAACTTGAATGTTGGAAGTTGAAGAAGCTAGGTCGGGTGTGTTCACCCAAAACACTTGCTGACTTTCAGGATCGTTCAAGGGCACTCCGTTTATAGAAACGTTTACGCGCGTAGGATCACTTCCACGGATCCATAAACCTGTATAGCCGATTCCGTTACCAGCATCGGATGTTACGGTAAGCGAAGGTGTAAAACGCAACAAGAATGGAAGATCAACCCCCGTATTAATACTTTGAATATCCCTTGGCTTAATATCTGTCAAGGCAAATGGAGCGGTTTTGTTTGCAGACCATACGTCTCGAATACTCAACGGTTCCAAAACAAAGTTGGGTACAACGGTAGTATCTGCCTTTTCTTGAGCAAATGAAACAGCGGCAGCAAAAAAAGCAGCACTGAAGAATAGAATTTTCTTAAACATAACTTTTAATTTATGCGCACGACAGGGGTAATTGTGCACGTTGTTCATTCTTTTCCTTGGCGGCATTACCCGCCCAGGTTCCTCTTGTTCTGAAACAAGAAGGGTATAATCTCAGCCATTTTTTTCGAATGGCACCCCTATGAGAACGGGGCAAATATAGAAAGGTATTACCTTAGACAAGTGAAAAAAGGATTGGTATTTAAAACAACAGGTAAATTCTACGACGTTTTAATAGACGGAAAAGTGGTGGTCTGTTCGCTGCGCGGAAAAATTAGACTTCAAGGCTTACGTACCACAAACCCTATTGCTGCCGGAGATTATGTAGATGTTGAAATGGACAGCGACGGAAACGGCAGCATTCATCGCATTCACGACAGAACGAATTACATCATTCGTAAATCGGTTAACCTTTCAAAAGAGGCGCAAATTATTGCGGCCAATATTACACGAGCATTCTTGCTTATTACCATTGATCGTCCGCAAACCACGCCCGGATTTATCGATCGTTTTTTAGTCACTGCAGAAGCGTATCGCATACCTGTAACGCTTGTTTTTCACAAGTGGGATATTTTTTCAGATGAAGAAAAAGAGAAAGCCATTGACTTGGCTTCCATCTACAAAGGCATAGGATACGAGTTGTTATTTACGAGTATTGAAACGGGACAAGGTCTTCAAGAATTGAAAGAACTCATTGAAGTGGGAACGTTTTTATTTTCGGGACACAGCGGTGTTGGGAAGTCTTCTTTGGTGAGTAAAATTTCAAACAACGAAGATATTCGTATTGGTGAAATCAGCGACTGGAGCGGGAAAGGACAACACACCACTACGTTTGCAGAAATATTTCCATTGAGCGACACCTCTTTTTTAATTGACACGCCTGGTATCAAGGGATTTGGATTAGTGGATTTCGAAGAGGAAATGTTGGCGAATTATTTCCCTGAATTTTTAGAATTATTACCATCTTGCAAGTTCAACAATTGCAAGCATATTAACGAACCGAAGTGCGCTGTTCTGGAGGCATTGAATGAAGGTGAGATTGCAGAATCGCGATACATGAGTTATAGATCTATGTTAGAAAGCGAAACTGAAAAATACCGATCTTCATGAAATTTCAACTGTTCACACTAGAACATTTTCTCATACTTTTTTTCACTGTTATCCTCTCGTTTTTTTTTGTTTGGGTTGGAAGAAAATACGCTAAGTCTCGCGAGGTACTGCGATGGTTTTTCGGGATACTTCTGTTGACGAACATGATTGTTTATCAGACGTATCGTTATCAGACAGGCCTGTGGGAAGTTCGTCACGACTTACCGTTGGAGCTTTGCAATCTCGCGAATATTTTAGCTGCATTGGCTTTGTTACTGAAGCGTCGGGGCATGGCAGAGATTGCTTGGTGCTGGGTCATGACAGGAACGTTGAATGGGTTGATTACACCTGACTTTTACGGAAGTTTTCCCGAAGTGCCTTACGTCTCGTTTTTCATTGGACATGCAGGCTTGATAATCGCTACATCCTTTTTAGTTTTCGGAATGAAAATGTATCCGGAAAAAGGATCTTGGCTACGCGTAGTCATTGCATCGCAAGTGTATTTCGCGTTAGCCTTTTCAGTCAATAAAATTATTGGAAGCAATTACGGATACCTCATGCACAAACCCGAAGGCGGCAGTGCCATGGATTTCTTCGGCCCTTATCCGTATTACCTAATTACGCTGGAATGTCTTGGTGCCTTGTTATTTTATGTCGTACTTGCTCCTTTTCGGAAGAGGGCTCGAATGAACTAATTCCAACTCGGAATCATTCCCCGCAAGCCCATATCTACAACCTGTTCTCCTGCGATTGGTTCCCACTTTCCATCTGAATTGGTGTCTACCCATTCAAAGCTTTTGTTGGTCGAAAGGGATAACGTCACATAAATATCTTCTGTCTCGTTTCCTGTAATGACCAAAGGTGTAGAAAATCCACCAGTAACTACGCAACTGCCCTGAGGAATGGGAGAGGTTGCAAACAACGGATTCGGAACTGTAGTGGCACCAGGAGGTGCTTGTCCTGAAGAAACGTAGGGAGTCCCAAATACATTCGTCTCGAATCCCCAGTATCCCTGAAGCACATCGTTATTCACAGCCACCGATTGCGTGTTGATGAAGTAATTCGTGATATAGGTGTTGAAGCCAACAAAGCTCGCCACGCGTCCGGTTAAATTGAATCCATTCGCCAACAAATTCACATCGAAATTCTGGTACAACAACGAAGCACGAACATACTCGTACGTGCCAGGGGTAAATGAAGCTATAGGAACAGCAACGAAAATTTCTCCTGGAGCGACAATTCGAGCCTTAGCAAAATCAATCGCATTCGCTCCCCCAGCTATCGTTTCATCTGCATAATAAACAACCTCACCCGCACCTAACGCGGTGAACATGTTCGGTGTGAACTCAATGTAGTGCGCAGAAATTTTATGAAACAGCGGACTTAATGCAGCATGTCCCGCAGGAACAGTTGAGGGTGCGCCTAAATTGTTCAATCGCTCTTGCGTTGAGTCTGTCACAATCTTTATGTAAACCGTTGGACCATCCAATGAACGGGGATCGTCTTTGCAGCGGTCGCAAGAAACCAAAACCATCATCATTAAAAGAGCAAAAAGGAAATTCGATTTTTTCATAAAGGGAAAATAAGATTTTTTTTGAAACCTAGCTCATGTATATCCACGCACTTTCATACGATTCTTGCAACTCAAAAAACTGCAGCATCTCTTGATAAAATGCATCTCCGCCGATTGTTGCGCTATCGCCAATCACGATCAACTTCTTCCTAGCGCGAGTAAGCGCAACATTCATCCTGCGGTAGTCTTTCAAGAATCCAATTTCATTCTCGTCGTTGCTTCGCACCAAAGAAATAATAACCACATCTGCCTCCTGCCCTTGAAACGAATCCACGGTATTAATCGTCACCTCCTCTTCTTTGAACACACGCTCTAACAATTCAATCTGCGCACGATACGGTGAAATTAAGGCACATGAAAAAAACTGTTGCGTTTGTTCCTTCAACATCGAATACATTTTCATGGCCAATTCAGCTTCGCCTTTGTTCATGCGCGAGTGCCCCTCTGCTCCCGCTTCTTCATTGTATCCGGTTCCAGCAGTATCAATGAATTGAATCGGATTCAAATCACCTTCCAACATACGACGCGCAACGGAAACATCTGCGGTGAGTTTCCCTTCATAGAAATGCTTGTTGCTGAACGCCGCAATCTTTTCGTTCATGCGGTATTGCACATTCAGAAAATGCACGCCTTTTTCAATGCGTGCAGTTCTCTCCATTAACGAAATTGCCAAGCCCTTCTGGGCTGCTTCATTCGAAAAAATCGTAGGAGGAAGTTGCAGATGATCTCCCGCCAAAACCAATTTGTTTCCTTTCGCAATGGGAATCCAACAAGCTGGCTCCAATGCCTGTCCTGCTTCGTCGATCACAACCACATCGAACACGCGATCGCGAAGCATATCATTCGCAGATCCTACGAGGGTAGTACAAATCACATCAGCCTGATCAATGAGTCTATCCAACAAGAACAACTCCGTCTCGCGCGCTTCGCGCATCATTTCTTTTGCTTCCTTGAAAATCAATTTGCGCTGCTCCGCTTCTTCTCTTCCAAACGAACGTTTGTATTTACTTCCCAACGAGCGCAATTCTTTCGCTCTTCTTTTCCATTCACGCACGCGCGAATAATCTTTGTCTTCCACCAACTTCACATCAACCGTAAATGCGTTTGCTTTCGAATGCACTTTCGCCGGATTACCCAATCGCAAAACTTTAATTCCCTTCTCCCCTAACCCTTCCACCAAATGATCCACTGCTGCATTACTCGGTGCGCAGCACAAAACTTTCTTTTTCAACCTGGCCAATTCCTGCATAGCATGAATGAGCGTGGTGGTCTTTCCGGTTCCAGGAGGACCATGAACAACACTCACAACCAAATCATTCACGACACCTCGTGCAGCTTCGTTCTGAGAATCATTTAAATTCCCGTGTGATCCAGAATATTCAATTTCTGAAAGGCGTTTCTCTTCCGAAGTAATGGCATCGCGAATTTCTGCTAGTCGATTGTTCTTCGCGTTCATGACATTGTTCAATGCCGCGAACATTTCCTTGTATGATTTTTCATCGAAGGATACATTCAATCCAATCTTTCCATCGTCCGTCCAATCGGGTAATTCATCGACTCTGAATTGAATTTTCATTCTTGAGTGATCGACAAATGCAATAGTTCCTTTGATTGATTCTCCCTGATGGTTTTCGTGATTGGAAAACAACTCCACGGGTTGTCCCGATTGAAAGGAATGTTTCGCAGGACCATTGGTTTTTTCAACCACTAAAAAAGGATACGAACCAAATCCGAACCCATCTTCCACAATCTTCAAAGGGTACCACGAGAGTCCTTCTTTGATTCGTGCATTGACCGGTTGCTCTTTCAATTGTTTTTGAAAGCGCGACCAATCTTCGTCGCGCTCTATTTTCAGGAGCTCCGCAAGATTTCCGAGGTATGCTATACTTTCTTGTGATGACATGGCTAAAACAAATAAGGGGCGAATATCGCCCCTTATTTCAATATAAAATGAATATTAATTTCTCATCAAGTGGAAGTAACCCGAGTAGTCATCTACATTTCCAGCTGGGGTTGTTACCTTTAAGATGTAATAATAAACACCGTCAGAAAAATCGGTCGGAGACCAATCATTTTGATAATTGGTGCTTTCGTACACCATATCTCCCCATCTGCTGAACACTTGCACCTCCGCGCTCTGGAAATACTGCAACGCATCTCCAAAACTGAGCACTTCATTCAAAATATCGTTGTTTAAAGTTATGATATTCGGTAAAAACACTTCACAAGGCAAAGATGTAACCTCAAAATTAGAAGTGCTGTTAAACAGACATATCGGTTCTGAAATAGTTACACTGTATTCAAACGGTGTGAACGGAACCGTTGCATTTGAGGGGAAGTTTATACCATTCGCTCCTGTGATTGCTCCATTCGCGTCTGACCATTGGTACAAATAGGAAGCGTTAATAAATGGTGCTGTTAAAAGCAGATCTTCGCCTATGCAAATAGAATCTGTTGACAAGGGAGCAAAAGAAGGAGTTTCCGGCGTAATAAGTAGGATGTTATCTGTTACGGTGCATTGAATGTCATCTATTGGATGAACAGACAAGGTTACCTCAGAAGTTCCAGATGCTCCACTGAAACTTGGGAAAGGTATGTTCGAAGCATTGAATGACCCACCGTTTGCACTGACCACTGACCAGTCATAAACGTAGTTTATTCCTGGAACTTGACCTGAAAGATTGCTAGTCAAGTTCACAGAATTCAAACAATACGGAAGGTCATCGCCTAAATCCAAAACCGGTGGCGCAAAATAATTCACACCAATAGTGTCAGAATAGGTACAACCAAAGTTATCCAAAGCAGATACAATAATGTAATAATCACCTGGAGTAGTTGGATTCAAGACAGCACCACCGCAGTTGGCCACTGTATTGACAATTCCAGGGCCTGTCCAAGTGATAGAGTCACATGTATAACCAAAAGACGGCAAGAAAGAGATAAGAGGTGGATACAACTCTTCAGCAAAATTCACCGTCCAGTCGAAAATCCATCCATCATCTGAAGCCCACAAATCACATACCTCAATAATCCATGCTCCGTTAAGTGGACAGCCTATTAACTGGTTAAAAGAGTTAACTGAATTGTATTCTCCACTTGGTAAAGTTCCACCGCTATTGGCGGCCCACGTCCCTGCAGTTGCAGTTGGGGACCAATAGTAGTCATAGCCTACACCTGCCGGATCGTTTCCTCCGTTTATGTCTATTGGCTCACCCAACAAAGTTCCGCTTCCACCTTGCTGGTGAACGATTAGCGTTTGACCATTCGGACATTCGAACGATATCGTGATATCTCCCATGAAGCTATGTTCAAAGTTGATGAAGAAATTCGCGATATCTGTGGCATTTTGAATGGTCTGACCCGCATTAAACCCGCCAAACAAGATTGTGTCTGAGAAACATTGTGATTGATCATCTGGAATAAATAAAGCACCGCCAAAGTTAGCTGTAGGCACTGAGGTCCAAAAAGTCGGATTTATTGCAACCGCCAGGTTAATTTCTTGACCAAGGCAAGCTTGAAAATCATCTGCTGCTATGGACATGGAAGGCTCGGTATCCACTAAGACCAGCGCATCGATCAAATTGATGTTTCCACAACCGTTTGTATCTAGGACCATTAATTCAACCATGTACGCACCTGATTCAGAGAACGAGTGTGTTACAATTGGCCAAGAGCTAACATCTGTAGAACCATCGTCGAAGTCCCAAGTGAAACTTCCTAAAACAGAACCCGGCGCAAATGTGGTCGAAGACGCATCAAAGGTTATTGATTCTCCGACACAAAGTAGCGTGGGTTGAAAATCTGGTTGGTCAACCGTTACAGCAACAACAGGTGGTTCACAAGGAATGCCGCATGAAATTTCAGCGCCGAAGTTTCCAACACTTGCATCTGAATCTGAAGTAAACAGTACCGTTAAGCAATTCGATGGGTTACTCGAAGAAATAGTAACTCCACTCAAATCTGATCCAACGTAAGTTCCAATTAAAGGGGCGCTCGCATCTCCACCGTTGAAGATTGCTATTTGGTCACCAGCACCTAGATCACAGAAGCTAAAATCCAAATTAATCTGACCTGGTATTGTTGCGTCTGAACAAATTACAGAAATACCGACAAGATTTGGACCATAATCTGCTGCGCTTAAGCCTGGGTCTACCAAGAAGCCTCCACAATCAGAAATAAACGGAGTACCTACAGGATATTCCTGAGCTGAAGCTTGCAATACGGACAACGCCGCTACAAAAAGTGATAATAATACTTTTTTCATCTTACTTGGCTTTGTTGTTTATCAATTCTCTTTTGTACAAAGTCTCTAGGCGCTTTGCAGAAAAAACGGTGATGACATAATCTGAATTCATCCAACGGAAAGCTTTCGTTTCTGTCGCATCTGGTTGAAGAGCGGGAGTACTCGTTAAAGCTGCGAAAAGCATTTGTGGCGTTGGTGACTCAGAACTCAAACGGTTATATGCGGAAGTATTCAACACAGGAGCATTAGCCGCCTTTTCGGGAGCGAGCGTCACCGACACCATGTTATTCTGCAAAAAATTCAACCAAGACGGATCACTGTTGTGACGGCTGGTGATGTTCGACTGAGCGAACGAAAATCCAATTGTTCCGAAGAGCAAAAAGAATGATAGAAGAATTTTCTTTTCCATAAAAACAAAAATAGGTAATGTGTTGACTTAATCATCAATAAAATAGTTGCCCATTCTTGAAAATGATTTCAAAAAAAATAGGAATTTGAAAAATTCGTGTATATTTGCACCCGCTTTTAAGAGCAAGATGATCTCGTAGCTCAGCTGGTAGAGCAATACACTTTTAATGTATGGGCCCTGGGTT
>CAZEFR010000022.1:26933-36535 GCA_964511555.1 uncultured Chryseobacterium sp. | reverse complement strand
CGACGGTACCATAGATAATCCATATCCCAATTGGGATCCGAGTGTGCTTGCTTTGACAAACGCAGGAAATGGAATTTGGTCGATAACGTTAGATTTGGCTGCGGGTTCGTATCAATACAAATTCATCAACGGAAATGTGTGGGACATAAGTGAGTTTTTCTCTTGGGATCTAAATTGTGAGAATATATTGAACGGGAATCGATTCGTAACGGTTGGAAGTATTGATACGGTGCTTCCAGCAGTTTGCTGGAATGAATGCGTTGCCTGTGATTTGATTGGAGTGGGGTGCATGGATGCTGCCGCGTGCAATTATGATCCAAGCGCAAGCATTGAAGGCCCGTGTGTTTATCCAAATGTAATTCCAGAAATCATCGTGGAGCCTTTTGGTGGCAATTGCTACAATAACGGGGTGAATATTTATCCGTCGGCGGGAAATTTTATTCAGTACAGCTGGGGCTCAGGTTGGGCAAATAACATAAGCCCTTTCAGCTATGAAGATACCCTTGTGTTGACTAATTCGATGGAAAATCTCTATTTTGCAGCAACTGATGACACAGGGTGTGCGTTTACTTTAGGACCCATTTTAGTGAATACCATTCCATCGCCAAATGTCTTTATGTGTATGGTAACTGTAAATGAAATTACAGGTAAAAATCAGATTGTTTGGGATCCTTTCCCTTCAGATGTTCATGAGACAGTTGTTGTGTATAAAGAGTCGAATGCGCAAGGAGTTTATGAGGAAATTGGAACGGCACCTTATGACGGAATAGGAATTTTTGAAGATTTGAATTCCAATCCAATAATTCAGGCAAATAGATACGGAATTGGAACAAGAGATTTCTGCGGACAGGAGTCTCCGTCGTTCACAGCTATCAATCACAAAACAATTCACTTAACAGCCAACCAGGGTATTGGAAACAACATTAATTTAATTTGGAGCCCTTATGAAGCCAACACAGTTGAAGGTCCTATGCAGATTTCAAGTTATAATATTTACAGAGGCGCTTCAGCATCGACTTTAAATTTAATTGCAACTGTGGCGGGAAATGTTTTGTCCTACACAGACATCGCACCGCCCGTCAACGAAATATTATATGTCATTGAAGTGGCAGGCTTAGGATGCGATCCGAGTAGAGAAATGATGTCCTCCCGTTCGAACGTCATGAACTTGTTGGCTGCGAACATTTCAGAAGAAACCAACTCAACCCTTCGAATTTTTCCGAATCCAGCTTCAACACAAATTACATTTCAAGTAAATGAAAGTGATTTGGGTGCGTCGATTGTCATTTACAATGCGCTCGGACAAGAGATGTTGGTAAACAGATTGAACGCTTTGAATCAAACATTGAACATCGAAAAACTTTCAGAAGGATTTTATTTTATCAAAGTTGAAGGACGTGTTGTCCGACTTCAAATTGTAAAATAAAGGTTGAAAGACCTACGGTCTCGGATTGTAGAAGGGAACACTTTGTCCGTCTACGAATGGAGCTATGTCTATAATGGGCTTATATTTCCACTTTCCGTTTTCGAGTACGTAGCCGTCGTAACTTCCATCAGGTCCGTACTCAGGAAAGAACCCTTCGTATATCGATTCCCGAGGTGCTAGGTGATCCACGACAATCGTCTTCTGTTTTTCATAATAACGCAATGAACAAGTGACTTGATCGCTGAATTCAAAGACCACACGTTTCGGATTACGATCTTCAAATTCGAAAAAGTTTCCTCCGAATTTGCATCCGTCATTGCTTAATGTAATGATCTCAATCACTTTGTAATTCGATAAATTGTCCTTCGCCTCGAATCCCAATAGCGCATAACTGTTTCCACCTTTCTTTCCTTTACTCATAGGAACAATGGAGTAATACAAGGCGCCTGGCCATTTCCCTTCGTCAAAGACTTTGTTGTCCCACTTCGCTCCATTAACCGGAGTGTAATTCAATCTGAAAAACAAGGGCTCTTCCGATTTTGAAGTTTTAAAAGCCACACACCCGAAATACAATTGTGTTCCATCTTCCTTAGGATAGTTCCAAGTAAATACCCGAAGTTTTCCATCCGCTGAGACAGGCTTGAACATGCGCAATGCTTCAAACGGGTAAACAAAAAAATCTTCCAATGAACACACCGATTCCAATTCAGCAATCATCTTATTCGACTGCTCTTCAGCGTTGCTTTCATTTCCATTTGTCATGGAAGTGTAGAGGTCTAGAATGCGCTGCTCTGCTTCGTTCGAAGATTGAGCATTCACATCAAAGGCAAAAGTGCTTAGCAGAATAAATAGGAATGATGCTTTTTGAAGTTTCATAATTCAGTAACGGAAAAGAGTTGGAATCATTTTAGATTAATTCATTTTATGAATTATTCAACGCGTCTAACTTAGCTCCAAACGTATAGCCCAAGGTGGTAGCGCGAAACTTGGCTGCTTCGGCTTTTTCTCCTTCGAACAATTCATTCACAGTAGAATGAAAGAGCGAAACCCATTCGTTGAAGTCCGAAGAATTCGCATGCAAATTTGCATGTTTATCGAAGACGTTCGTGGTATAACCGGCTTCATCTAATAAGACGAAAGACCAGAAGTGAACCATCTTCGGTTTGTGTTCCTCGAAATTCAAATGCGCAAAAAAATGTGCGAGCTTTTCATCTTGAAGAACACGATCGTAAAACACATTTACAAGTCGTGCAATGTCTTCTTTGGTTTGAATGTCTTTCTTCATTATTTCATACTCAACTTTCGCGTGTAACAAAGCAAAACACCATAATATGGTTCGCGGAAATTCCAATTACCCGTTAGCATAAGTGATAGTCCGCCTTTCTTTGAGAGATATCCCGCTTCAATCTGCGCAGGAACCCCAATAGTTGCTCCGGCTTTGTACACAAATTGATTGACAACCTGAAGGGCACTGTCGCCATACAAACGAAGATTTAAGCCCATTCCCGCACTTGCAGCTAAGAATAAATTCTTTCTTCCCCACACTTGTCCCCATAAAATTCCAATTTCCAAAGACCTGTTTTTTCTGAAAAAAATACTGTCGTCACTGCCTTCAATAAGTTCTTGCGAATATGCCGCGCGCAGTGTGGTAGAGACTGTTTCTTCGTATTTCGATTTTGAAGCAAACAACTGATAGGAAAGATTGTCAGAGCTGTTTGCTCCAATTCCGAAACTCGTCCACGAGGTATTTAACATGGGGTTTGTGGTGTATTGCGCTTGAGCAACATATGAAATACACACCAAAAACAGAAGCGGGGCGAAGCGTCTCAATTTCATGTTGGAAAGATAAGTTAAAAGTATCGCTCTCCGCAACGGACGATTTATCTTCGCAGTATGAAAAAATGGATTTCCTTCTTTGTTGGCGTTGCGCTTCTTTCCTCATGCAGCATCTTGAATAAGAATAAAAAGGTTGCAGAGTTGCCCGGATTGGCTTCACCCATTCATCTTCCAACATCATACACCCGCATTCCCGTCGCGAATTATATCGTCAATCCGGAAGATGTTGTGAGCATTTCCACAAGTCCTTACGACAAGACAAATCTTTCCTCGTCAAGAGAAGTAGTCTTTCCCGCGGGAAACTATGAACCCGTTTTCAACTTGAATATTGAAACCACCCGCAGCGAATACGATATTCCTGTTTTCGCTTCAGCAAAAAAATCATACATATTCAGTTACAAGCCAACGCCACAAAAGAATATTAATTCTGTGTATATCGCAGGAGGAATGAACGGTTGGAATAAAAATGCAACACCGCTCAAACTAAATGACGATGGCACATACAGCGTTGAATTGTTTTTAGAGCCAGGCCTATATCCGTATCGTATTTGGGAAAACGGGACCGATGAATTGCTCGACGTGAACAACAAAAACAAAATGCCGAACGGTCTTGGCGGAGAAAATAGCTTCATTGAAATTCCTTCCGCGCCGAAACAAACCATGGAAGTCCTTTCTCAAAAAGGAAAGAAAATAATCATTCATTGCAGCAGCGAACCGAAGGGCGCACAAATCTATTTCGAGAACCAACGCGTGCCTGTTTCAATCGTTAATGTCCAGGAACCATATATGAGCGAATGGCAACTGCATTTCAACATTCCAGCAAAGGCTTGGAAAATGAAACGCTCGCACATTCGCGCATACGCCCACGACGGAAATCAACTCTTCAACGATGTGCTCATTCCTCTTTCATACGGAAGACCCGTGAAGAAAGCGTTCCAACTGAAAAGAAAAGATACCCGCGCTACAGTCATGTATTTCGCCATGGTAGATCGTTTTAAAAATGGAAAGAAAGAAAACGATCGTCCTACAAATGACGCCCGCATTAAGCCCATCGCAAACAATTTAGGGGGTGATCTAGTTGGAATTACACAAGCCATTGAAGACGGGTATTTCAAGAAGTTAGGAACGAACACCATCTGGATTTCACCCATTACTAAGAATGCAGAAGGCGCTTGGGGATTGTGGGACAAAGGCGGAGATACAAGCATGTTCAGCGGATACCACGGCTATTGGCCAACGTCACTTCGTACCATCGATGATCGCTTCGGAACAGAAGAAGAATTCAAAAACTTATTGAAGGCCGCGCACAAACACAAGATGAATGTCTACCTCGATTACGTAGCACATCACGTTCATGAAGATCACCCATTAATCAAAGAACACAAAGACTGGGTAACGCCATTGTATCTTCCAGATGGAAGCATGAACACCGAGCGTTGGGACGATCAGCGTTTGACCACCTGGTTCGACGTTTTCCTACCAACGTGGGATTTCGCGAAACCTGAAGTGGTGAGTGCGCTGACAGATACTGCTATGTTTTGGGTGACGAATTACGATCTCGACGGATTCCGTCACGATGCAACGAAGCACATTCCGACAGAATTTTGGACAACACTCACTTCGAAGGTGAAGGCAAGTGGAAAGAACGTTTTTCAAATTGGAGAGACTTACGGAAGTCCGGAGTTGATTCAATCGTACATTGGAAGTGAGCAATTAGATGCGCAGTTCGATTTCAATTTATACGATGCGGCAGTAGATGCTTTTGCTAAACCAGAAACCAGCTTTGCGAATTTGGGAAGAGTCATTCAAGAGAGCGCGAAGTATTATGGATCTCACCACATGATGGGGAACATCACCGGTAATCAAGACCGCGCGCGTTTCATCTCCTACGCCGATGGAAGTGTCAAGTTTGAAGAGAACGCAAAGCAAGCCGGCTGGTCGCGTAAGATTGAACACAAAGACAACGTGGGATATGTTCGCTTGGAACAACTTACCGCATTCTTAATGTCGGTTCCTGGAATTCCATGTATCTATTACGGTGATGAAATTGGAATGCCAGGTGGGAACGATCCAGACAATAGACGCATGATGCGCTTCGATCAATTGAATGAACAAGAGTCAGCTCTACGCACTTCAACACAGAAATTAGTAAAATTGAGAAGAAAGAATTTGCCTTTGATTTACGGAGAGACTTATGTGATGCAAGCCGACGAGAAGGCGCTTGTTATCGCAAGAAAATACCTCGATCAAATTTCCATCGCAGTCTTCGCGAAAGGTGAAGGCAATGTGAACATCACGCTTCCGGGGTATTGGAAAGGAAAGGTGAGTGTAGATGGTGTGGAAGTTGTTTCAACCGATGCTGGTTCTAATTCATTTTCGTTGAAAGTAGGTGGAAAAGGATACGGATTCTTCTTCATGAAATGAACCACATTCTTCCGAATAACAAAATAAGTACACTGAAAGAATTCGCGCTTCAGCGAATAGGAGAGGTCTATGAAGCAAGAGAAGCGCGAAATGTCGTGAACGAATTGTTCAGACATTATTTGAATTTCTCTGCTGCTGACTTGGTAGTGAAAGCGAACGATACCGTTAGCGAATCGCAAATGCTCTTGATTTACAAAGCCGCCAAGCGTATTGCCGAGCACGAGCCCTTGCAATATGTTTTAGGTTCTGCCTATTTCTTCGGCATGGATTTACACGTGAACAATTCTGTTCTCATCCCGCGTCCAGAAACCGAAGAGTTGGTTAGATGGATTCTAGAAACAATAAAACCGAATAATCATTCGGTTTCGGATAATCATTCGGTTCATTCCATAATCGACATCGGAACCGGCTCCGGCGCAATTGCCCTCGCATTGAAGAAAACACAACCGAATTGGAATGTATGTGGAGTAGATGTTTCGAAGGAAGCTCTTCAAGTAGCACAAAGAAATTCAACTGAATTGCAGTTGGAAGTGGAGTGGAAGGAAATGGATATTCTAGAAAGAAATTTACCGGAAGGAAACTGGACGTGCATCGTTTCGAATCCTCCATACATAACTCTTTCAGAAGGAAATGAAATGAGAACGTCCGTTGTTCAACACGAACCACACCTCGCACTTTTCGTCCCGGAAAACGACCCGTTGATTTTCTATCGACGCATGCTTGAACTCGCAAATAATTGCGAAACAGTCAATCAAGTCTTCTTCGAAATTCATGAGAATTATTCCAACGAAACCTTCGCTCTTGGAGAGTCAATGGGCTGGAAAGGAGAATTGAAAAAGGATATGCAGGGGAAATTTCGAATGCTCCTCTTTACGAAGTAATCTTGCGAAGCATCTTGTGAAACATCTTTGGTTCCGCCAATCTTTCACTTCGTGAATCAGCCTTCCATCCCGCCTTCGTTCGACCTCATGTTCTTGCGCTTGAACAACTGCGAATCCATTTTTCCGAATTTCCATGAAACATTGAAACGGAACATCTGCCAGTCGCGACGCTTGTAGGTGATTTGATCAAAGTATGGCGAAGTGCTGTGAACAATGTTCACACGTGTGCGCAAAACGTCTGTTGCACTGAAAGAAACCACTAAACTCCTGTTAGCTAAAAAGTCCTTGCGAATGGAAAGGTCTAAACCGTAATTGGGCTCAATGAATCCCTGCACGGTGTTGTTACTTCCACCCCAGTTGCCCATTCCGCCACCACCACCACCGCCACCGCCACCGCGTTCGCTGCTTCCAACTTCTAAGGCACGTTTGCTGCTGTAATCGAACATAACTTGGAACGATACATTCTTTGGTGCCTTGAATGTTATATTGCTTTTGATCCAGTAGGAGCTGATATTGTTTTTTAGATTAGGATCGAGATTCGTTCCGTCAATAGCACTGTTGTATATGTTAATATTTGTATTTAAATCAATGGTCTTCGATAATGAATTTCGCGATACAAATTCCAAACCGAGTGCCTGACTGCTGCTTGCGTTTTCGTAGGATGTAACTACAACTGAATCGCCAAGGAATGGACTGTATTCCATGCTTTGCTGACGAACAGTGACGTTTGTCGTATACCTTCCGTATGCCGAGACAATAACAGTATTCTTCTTATTTGGAATCCATTGCCATGAAACTTCTCCAGACTGCGTGAACTCGGGTCTTAACGCAGGATTTCCGCGCTGAATGTTCAACGAGTCGCTGTAGTCTGTGAAAGGAGAGAGTGTCATGAAGCTTGGACGATTGATTTTTCGGTTCAATGCAAATTGAACATCTTGCTTTTCGTTAAGCACGCGCGTTACGAACAACGAAGGGAAAAGAGCAATAGGATATTTGTAAGCGAAGCTGCTTCCATCACTCAAAAGCTCGCCTTTGTAATCGCTGCTCTCTGCACGCAATCCGCCTTTGATTTTCCACTCGGGTAAGTCAAGAGCTGCTGTAGTATATACAGCATAAACTTGATCGAGATAATGGTAATTTACCTGTAGAGAAGTAATGTCAATCCATCCATTGTTTATGAATTCTTGGTTTTTGTATTCAGTGGTGAAATCTCGAACTGAAATTCGAGTCCCAGCCTCTATCCGGAATCGATCGGTAATTTTAGATTCGAAGTCAATTTGCGAGGTTATTAAGAATTGAGAAACATTTCCATTCTGATTCAAATAAGTCTCGTTTGCGTCGTTGTACCTGTTCACATATTCTCCGTCGAACACGCTACGAATACGATTGTAGTTGATGTCTGCATTTAATTCTGTTCCCTCTTTTGCAAAGAGGTGTTTGTAAAGAATACTTCCTCCTAGATTTTGGAATGCGCGTTTCGTATTACTCTCGCGGTAGTATGAACTTTGCCCACCGTTCAAGGTGTCGGCGGTAACATTCAAAGTGTCGAACGGGGCGAATGAACCCTTCGTAATGTTGCTTGAAAAGGTTAATGTGTTTCGATTGTCTAATAACCAGTCAAAACCTCCTCTGCCCGATAGAAAAAAACCATTGTTTATACTGTATTGATTTTGAAATAACGAGAAGGCTGGAGTAACGTTTTCACGCGCGGTTGTACCTATACTAATGTTCCTACGTTGATTGAAATTAGCGTTCGCGAAGAAGTTTATTTTTCCTTGACGAATATTAAAATCTCCTCCTGAGTTCACCCGACCTCTTCTGTCTACGCCTCCTCGAATGCTTCCGTTGTATCCAGCGCTTCGATTGTGTTTCATAACAATGTTTACAATCCCACCGCCGCCGCCGCTGGCGTCGTACTTCGCAGATGGATTGGTAATTAATTCAACGCGTTGAATGGCATCTGCAGGAATTTGATCAATGGTCAAAGTGGTTGGTCTTCCATCTACAAAAATTTGCGGAGCCGCATTTCGAAGTTGAACGTTTCCGTCAGTATCTACTTGCAGCGAAGGAATGTTTCTCAAAACATCTTCAGCAGTTCCGCCGGCATTCATTGGATTTTTATCTACGTCATAAATTCGTTTGTCGAATTCCAAACGCGGTCCACCGCCGTCAATGGTAACTGTGCCCAACTGACCAGTAAAGGTTAATTTTATATTACCTAAGTCTTTCTCAATAGGTCCCATGGGTGAACCAGATGGCTTCAATGTGAAAACATAAAAAGCGGCATCTACATTGGCCATAGAAAAACGTGCCGTTAGTTTTTCATTAACGGGTAAATCTTCAATGCTGAACTCACCGTTTGATTGCGAGAGTGCTCCGCCTAAAACAAGCGGATTCATTTCTTTCACCACCAAACTGTCTTCCTTGTACACACGTAAAACCACAAACTCCAGTGGCTTATTCGTCCGAGCGTCCAGAAGCTTTCCGTATACCCTACCTTTCGCCGCTGGCCGTGTCTGTTGCCCAGATCCGCTACCCGCCGGCCTGCCACCGTTTTGTGGCTGAGCAAATGTCAATGAAACTTCAAAAAAAGTAAACGTAAGGAGTAGTAATAATTTACCTTTAGTGAATATTTTATTGTTTAACGGAGTCATGCTGTAAGAACAGTAATTTGTGCAAAAAGTTTAATGGCGCAAAGTTAACCAAAGCATCGTGGCAATGGCTTAATTTTGCTCACATATGAAACCCATTCCTTTTTCTCCGCCTCGAATAGACGAAAAGACAATAGATGCTGTAACGGCAGTTTTGCGTTCGGGTTGGATTACAACCGGTCCGCAGACAAGAGCTTTCGAAAACGATATTAAAGAGTATTGCGAATCAGGTCCTGTCTTGTGCTTAAACTCTTGGACCAACGCGGTGGAAATGGTTTTGTATTGGTACGGAATAGGTCCTGGAGATGAAGTAATTGTTCCGGCTTATACCTATGCGGCAACTGCTAACGTAGTTGTGCATTTAGGTGCTACCCCTGTTATGGT
>CAZEFR010000022.1:5439-26833 GCA_964511555.1 uncultured Chryseobacterium sp. | reverse complement strand
GCGGGATTCTCTTTTCACGCGGTGAAGAATTTAACAACAGCGGAAGGTGGTGCCATTGCATTGAATTTTCAGAATGAAATTATTTCAGAGCGAATTCGTCAAGAGATATACGTGAAGTCCCTCCACGGACAATCGAAGGATGCGATTTCAAAAATGCAACCGGGCAACTGGCGTTACGACATTGTTGAAGCGGGTTACAAGTGCAACATGACCGACATTCACGCTGCAATCGGTAGAGTGGAGTTGGAGCGTTTTCAGGAAAGTTTAGACAGAAGAAAAGAGATTTGCGAAATCTACAATCGCATTCTTTCAACCCATAAGAATTGCATTATTCCAACCTTTAAAACGGAATGGTCCGATTCGAATTATCACTTGTACATGCTTCGCGTAAACAAGTTTACCGAAGATCAGCGCGACGCAGTCATTCGCAAAGTCGCTGAAGAAGGAATTTCATTGAACGTGCATTTTCAACCCTTACCGTTGTTCACGTTTTACAAAAGTGAAGGGTATGACATTCACGATTTTCCGAATGCCTTCAACTTCTACAAGAACGAAATTTCGCTTCCTGTCTACTACGACTTGTCGAACGAAGACGCAGAGCGCGTGGCGAATGCCATATTGAAAGCTATTGAGGAAGTATAATGAAACGCTTGTTCGACATGGTCTTCTCGCTAGCGCTTATTGTTGTGCTATTGCCAGTTGGTTTTGTTGTTTCCATTTGGATTGTTCTCGATGATTTTGGTTCGCCGTTCTTTGTCCAACAGCGTGTGGGTTTAGGAGGAAAGAATTTCGGCTTGTTGAAGTTTCGCTCCATGCGCAAAAACGCAGAATCGAAAGGGCAGCTTACCGTTGGAATGAAGGACAATCGCATTACCCGCAGCGGCTATTTTATTCGGAAGTACAAGATCGACGAACTACCGCAATTGGTAAATGTGTTTCTGGGTGAAATGAGCGTGGTTGGTCCTCGTCCGGAAGTTCCGAAATACGTTTTGTTGTACAACGAAGAACAACAAAACGTCCTCAGCATTAAACCGGGCATTACAGACTTCGCAAGCATCGAATACGTTCGTGAAAACGAACTCCTCAGCGCCTCATCTGATCCTGAGAAAACGTACATCGAAGAGATCATGCCCGCCAAACTTGATCTCAACCTCAAGTACCTCCGCGAGCAAAGCTTCCTCACCGACATGAAGATTATTTTTCAAACAATAAAAGCGATTTTCTGAACCTCATCGCGAAGCGTCATCCGCTGCGCGGTCATCACACGCAGTGTGTCATCCTTCGCAGAAGGTCATCACAATGTGTTGTGTCATCACAACAAAGTTGTGTCATCCATGGACTTTAAAATAATGGCAACACCTTGTTGTGCTTCCTCCATGGTAATCGTCAACGGCGGGGCAATGCGGAAACTCCAAGGACAAGACAAGAACCAAAAACTCAAGAGTCCGTTTCTTAAATTTTCTTCCACCACTTGCTGAACCATTTCAGCACTCTCCATGTCAATGGCGAAAAACAAACCTTTTCTTCGAATTTCGATTACGTTTGGATGAGCGCTTAATTTTTCTTCAATGAATTGTCCGATTTGCTCGGCGTGATTCAACAATTCTTCGTTGTGAATTTGCTCAAGGAATGCATGCGCTGCTGCGCAAGCAACGGGGTGTCCAGCAAAGGTGCTTATGTGTCCGAGAAACGGATTGTGTGAAAGCTCGCGCATGTTCTCTCGCGAGGAAACTAAGCAACCGATGGGCATTCCTCCGCCCAGCGCTTTTCCGAGCGTTATGGCGTGAGGAACTACGCCGAAGTGTTCGAACGCGAACACTTTTCCGGTGCGCCCCATGCCGCATTGAATTTCATCGAACACGAGCAGCGCACCCACTTCTTCGCATTTCTTCTTCAACGCATGCAAATACAGTTCATTCGGAATACGCACACCTGCGTCTCCTTGAATGGTTTCAAGAATAACACCAGCAGTTTTCTCTGTAATGAAATCGAGATCTTCCCAGTTGTTCAATCGAATGAAGTGTACACCCGGCATAAGCGGACGGAAGTTTTGCTTTTTCACTTCATTCGCACTAATGGCCATTGAGCCCGTCGTACTTCCGTGATAAGACCCCACGAAAGAAACAATTTCTTTTCTTCCGGTAACGCGCTTCACCAACTTAATGGCCGCTTCATTTGCTTCCGTTCCGCTGTTCACGAAGTAGCAGCAGTTCAATTCGGAAGGAAGTAATTTCAACAAACTTGTGGCAGCATTGTCTTGCGCTTCCTGAATAAATTCACCATACACCATCGTGTGCAAGTGCTTATCTACCTGCGCATGAATGGCCGCGCGGATGCGCGCATTTCCATGTCCCAGATTACTCACCCCAACACCACTCACAAAATCCATAATCCGCGAACCATCTTTCTTGTACACATACAACCCCTCTGCACGCTCCACCTCAATTCCCAACGGAAACGGCGTCGTCTGCGCTAACCCCTTCTCAAAAAAAATATTCGACTCGCTCATTGGATATTATTCAATAATGATTTCGTCCAAGAAAATCCACGGCTTCCCACCAACACCCAAATGCCATTCAGGAATTTTATCGAACGCTGGAAGAGCAACGCACTTCACATATTTCACGGCACTCACATCGCCTTTGTAATTCTTGTCGAAGGTGGCAGTGTATTCATGCACTTGCGGACCTTCAACGCGTTGCTGCGAGGTGTAATCTTGCGAATAAACTTCGTCGTATGACTTTCCATCTTTGCTCACAAAGAATTTCACGTTAGAAGGGAACCAGATCCACGGACGAATATCTTGATAAGCAGACAACGAAATCTTTTTAATGTTGGTCGGATTTTTCAATTCAATCACACACTCCATTTTACCATTGTATCCCTGCCACACACCCGTTCTGAAATCGAGCTTACCACGAATGCCGTCGATAAGCGCATCATTCCCACCAGCAGTGTATTGCGCGTCGTAGTTGCCCACTTCCTTCATCACTAAATTTCCTGAGCGCTTATAGAACGTTGCTTCAATCCAAGGGCTGTCAATTTCGTCGCCGTTGCTCGCAATTCCTTTTACTTTCACCGTGCAGGTTTTGGTTACCTTGAATGGAACGGTGTAGGTGAATTCTTTCGCCTTAGCATTTCCCTCTTCCATAATCATGACTTGAAGTTTCGCATTCTTATTCAAACATGAAATGGAAATCATTTGCTCGCCCACGAAGGCGCGATTGGGCGCGGAGATGATAGGCGCAGGGACAATGTTTCGTAGATTGTAATTAATTGGAAATGGACTTGCGTAGCCTTGCCCTTGCGTGTTAAACTCCGGCATTGGATCGTAATCTTGCCACCAGCCGTTGTATTCACCCGGACATATCGGATAGGTATTCCAAGCACTAACAACATACCACGCCGACATTTGTCCGCAGTCTTCGTTTCCGCAAAGGCCATCTGGAGTAGGAGAGTAAAGCGTCTTCATAATGCTATCGCGGTACATGTGAACTTTATCTCTGTTTACATAAGCATACAAATAAGCCATGTGATGACTCGGTTCGTTGCCGTGCGCGTATTGTCCAATGAGTCCTGTAATATCTGCTTGCTCTCTTCCGGTTGTTTGTGTTGGAGCGTTGAAGAGTTTATCTAACTCCGCTTCGAATTCCTTCTTTCCACCCATCAATTCCATCAACTCGGGAATAGCGTGTGGAGCAAAGAAACGATACTGCCAAGCGTTTGCTTCAGTGTAATGGAAGTTCACTTGAAAGGGATCGAAAGGTGTTGCGAATCCGCCATTCACACGAGCACGCATAAATTTCGTTTCCGGATCGAAAACGTTCTTCCAGTTCTGAGAACGAATGGCATATTGTTGCGCAACCGATTTATCGCCTATCATTTCAGCATAGCGAGAAATACAAAAATCATCGTAAGCAAATTCCAAGGTTTTACTCACGCTTTCGCTGAACTCGTCGCCAGGAACATAGCCGTATTTCACATAGGCTTTCTTTTCATCTTGCGGACCATTGCTTGTCGCAATCATGGCTTCCAACATTTTCAATTCGTCTTCACGGTTTTTGAAACGAATGCCTTGTTGGTAGGCTTCAGCAACTACCGGTACGCTGTGATATCCGATCATGCAATACGTTTCATTTCCCGCCAATTCCCACACAGGTAATTCGCCGCGCTCTTTATACATTTCAAGGAAGGTCTTCATCCAATCTTTTGTGCGTTCAGGTTCGAGTTTGCACATCATAGGATGGTAAGCGCGGAAGGTATCCCAAAGAGAAAAAACCGTGTAGCGCGTATACCCTTCAGCTTTGTGAATCTTGTTGTCCATGCCTCTGTACCTTCCATCTACATCGCTCCAAACATTCGGAACGGTGTAACAGTGGTACAAAGAAGTGCGGTAATTCTCAAGTCCTTGTCCGGTTGGAAATAGCAATGGAGCAGGTGCTTTTTCAAAAACTTTCTGCCACTCTTCTTCTACTTTTTGTTTGTTGTAATTGAAATCGTTTTTCGGCATTTCAGCATACAAATTCTTCTTCGCTCCTTCTTCATCAACACCAGAAATACCCACACGAATGGTCAATACATTTTTTTCGGTTGGAAGGAAAAGAAACTGAAACGCTTGAATCATTTCATATTCAATTTTTGTTTCCCCCATCTCATTCACCGACTTGCTGCGCTGCATCAGTTGATCGTTCGCAACGAAAGGTTGAGAGAACACCGCATAGAAATAAGTGTGTTGTTCTGTTGCCCAAGCCTCAGAAACACGGTATCCGCTAATCGCAGTATCTCCGTAAAAATGCAAGTCGTAATACAATAACTTATCGCGATGCATGAAATCTAAAAATAACAAACACGAATCTCCTGGTTGCAGTTTGTATTCATGCATTCCTGCATGGGTAGAGGCTGTCATGCGCGCATCAATGCCATAGTCGCTTAATCGAACACCATAAAAACCTGGACTTCCAACTTCCATGTTGTGTGCAAATCGAGAGGCAATAGCATCGCGCCAAAGTGGTTTTTCTTTGGTGTGTCCATTCGTTGGCATGAACAAGATATCGCCGTAATCGGAAACTCCCGTTCCTTGCAAATGCGTGTGTGTAAATCCGTAAATAATGTTGTCGCTGTAATGGTAACCACCGCAACCGTCCCAACCGTCGAGACGTGTATCGGGGCTCAATTGCACCATTCCAAAGGGAGCAGTTGCTCCTGGGAACGTATGTCCATGTCCGCCCGTTCCAGTGAACACATTTACATTGAATTTTTTACTTACCCCATCATTTACGGCAACATTCTGAACCTTTACTGAATGACTTGTCGGGTTAGCCACGAATGGTGCGACGTCATGTGTTCCATAATCTTCATTTGGCGGGATGCGCGCTATGACGCATGATCCAAGCATTAGGCTTGAAAGAAAAAATGCTGACAGGTAGAAATGTATTTTTTTCATGGTGCAGTAGAGGGTGAAACGCAGACTGGACAATTCATTCGGTCATGAACGCCGAAGTGAAGCACTTGCGGTTTCGCTATTTTTATTTGAGTGAGATAAATTTCTTTTTGTTCAGGAGTGAACGCGAGTTCAATATTCAAGTCACGTTCTTCGCGAAGTTTTTTTACAAATTCAGAGCGCATGTTCAAATCTTTCAAGCGCTCTTCTTCATTCACAGAATTCACAGAAGGTTGTTCCGCAACGATGCTCATGATTTTTTTTTGCTCTTCAATAAGTCCGTGGTAATGAACGAAAATAGAGGGTATCAAAAGTTGTTGCTGTTCAGAAAGATTTAGTTTCGACTCAATTGATTTAATGCGCGCCTGATCTTGTACAGACAGCATGCTAATGTCAACCGAATCTCTTTGCATGGGTTGTGCCCATGAGAATAGAGAAAGGAAACAGAACGAAAGCGTGCAAATGAATCGAATCATATTTCAAAAATAGGACAGAAGCAAAGATGTACTACATTTGCATTGCATTTGGTCAATGAAGAAGTTCATTGTGAAAAGGGAATCGCGTGAAAATCGCGAACTGTGCCCGCAGCTGTAAAGCTCTCATTCGAAAGAATGAAAACGATTGCCACTCAAAGCCACTGTGAAAACGGGAAGGCGCGCAACCGAGAGATAAGTCAGAAGACCTGCCAAGTGTTTTAACCCCATCATCGCTCGGGGCCAAGCGAGAACAGGACTATGAATAAAAAACTTTGTGCTGTCTTATTGTTGTTCGTGCCTTTTGTTTTGCTTGCGCAAGACTCACTGCCGCATGTTTCCATCATGCCTTTGGAGATTATCTCCGAGCGCAGCTTGAAAGCAGATGAACTGCACGCAGTAGATTCTACGCTTCTACTTCGTTCTTCATCCTTGGATATTGCTGCAACTTTGCAGCGTTCGGGTATAGGAATGGTGAACACTTATGGAGCACCTGGATCCATTGCATCCTTCCGTCTAGGAGGAATGAGTTCGAACTATGTAACTGTTGAATTAAACGGGGCGGTCTTGAATTCTCCAACACTGGGCATGGCTGATCTGTCTCTTATTCCTTCCTTTTTCATTCAATCGGCCTCGCTCGGAGAGCGTAATTTCAGCGGCTTTCAACGTAACGTAGGTATAGCCGCAACGCTTCGTTTGGAGTCGAGCACGGCTACGAAAAATGAAGTCTCTTTCGAAAGCACGGTGACTTCCTTACAGAATATCTTTTATGGAATGTCGGTTTCAAGGAAACGTGATCAATGGAATTGGAACATCCGTGCATTTCAATCTCGCAATGAAAATAAATTCTCTTACAGAGATGTTCAGCAATGGGAAGCTCCTGTTGTTCTTCAGACCAATAACAACAATATTTCGCAAGGCGTTCAGAGTAATCTAGTCTATGCTGGTAGGAAGAGAACCCATTATTTCAACACCATGGCAGTTAATCGGTACGCCTTGTTACCTTCTGTTATGGGTGGAGTGGGTAACTTGAATGCAAATCAACGTGACGATCTTTTTCAAACGTCATTCTATTGTGAAGGAAAGCGAAAGAATGTTTTTTCTTTCTCGCATTTCCAATCGAAGCAAGGGGTTTCAATCATTCTTTCGAATCAAGAATATTCCAGTAATGTGGTTTCAAGTCAAATTCAAACAAATCAAGTCAATGCATTTGTAAACGGATCCTTGCAAATGCGTAGAGCCTTGTTTCAGTTAAATCCAACTATTGGATTCACGTCTTTGCAATATCGAGATTGGAGTCAAGAAGTTAATTGGAAAGCAGGTTCTCTTTGGGCGTCCTATATCCAAGATTTAGCGAAAGGTAAATTCAAGTTGGTATCTTGGATTAAGCCGGAATGGCGCTCAGACCGCAGTCCAATTGTGAGTGGGGAAGTTGGGTTGGAACTTCCATTTAAATTGAACAAAGTCCGTTCTCAATTTTCATTTTCTGGAAGTGTGAAATCTCGCATGCCGTCCGCAAATGATTTGTATTGGATACAAGGCGGAAATCTTGAACTGCTCTCTGAAAAGGCGAAATGGGTTCAGTTTAAATGGGACAACAAGGTTGACTTCGACACGAGAAAATCGATTCAATTCCAAATAAACGCAAAAGCAGGAAACGTTGAAAATTGGATTCAGTGGTTACCCCTGCCAGAGGATATTTGGGTGGCAAGCAATTTCAAATCTGTTTCAATGAAACAGATTGAAGCAGTCTCAACCTTGAGGCTGCCTGTAGCCAACGACAATTTGCTTTTTTCTGTTCGAACAGAATTCACCAAAACAACAGCCTCGAACATTGGTAGTCCGGGAGTTTTTAATATTGTATATACCCCTTGGGTTCGCGCTTCGGCGAATGCCCAATACACGCACAACAGTTGGTCATTCATGGTTTCGAATTCATTTGTTTCGAAACGATATACCGATGAGGGCAATACAGATTTTTACGCTTTGCCCTTTTTCAATCTACTCAATGCTTGTTTGAATAGAGATTGGTTGATTAAAGGAAATAGGATTTCGACTCAGTTTGAAATTCAAAATATTACAAACGTCTCTTATCATTGGATACGCGGTTACGCAATGCCTGGAAGAGTCTATTCACTTAGTCTTAAATTTTTCATTCACTAAAAAAAGTATAACATGAATTTCAAATTATTATCTGTAGTATTTCTGTCACTCATTATGGTCTCTTGCGATAAATGCAAGACCGATGAACCGGAAGTGGCTGATTATTCGAGTGGCGCATACATTGTTAATGAGGGTTCCTTTGGTAATCTAAATGGAAGTGTCACATGGACGTTGAACAGTGTTTTGGTTTCAAACCCCTTCGCCGATGCCAATGGGATTGCCCTAGGTGATGTTATTTCCGATTTTGATGTTGTTAATGGTAAGTTCTACGCGGTGTCGAATTCGACCGCGAAAGTTATCGTAATGAATGCAACAACGTTTAAAGTAGAAGCGGAAATTACAGGATTTGCATACCCACGGTCATTTCAGTATGTGGGAAATGGAATGGCTGCAGTGACCGATGGTTCGCTAGATGGAAGTGTGAAGTGGATTGATCTTTCAACCAACACCATCGCGTCATCAACGGCGGTTGGACTAGGACCTGAAGGTATGTGTGTATTTGGCGACAGACTGTATGTGTGTAACAGTGGGGGTTGGGACATTGATAACAGAGTTTCAGTAATAGATATTCCATCTCAATCAGTACTAACTACTGTTCAAGTTGGAGATAGACCTGTGGAAATACAGGCTGATTCTAATGGAATGCTATGGGTATTGTGTAGCGGCGAGACACAGTACGACGAGAACTGGACGCAGATAATTGGTCATACACCTGCAGCATTAGCGCAGATTAATTCAGCTGACAATTCAGTGTCGACTTTTGACATTGGGATTTTAGGAGATCACCCTCTCCATATGGCGAAAGATGAAGTCAATCAAAAGATTTATATTTCGAACACTACGTTGTTGTCGTTCAATATGCAAACGTCGGTTATCACAGATTTTTTGATTCAAGCGTCACAGGGTGTTTCTGTAAATCCGGCGACACAGGAAGTGTGGGTGTGCGGTGAAACAAATTATGCATCACCTTCAACAGTGAAAGTATACAGTTCAACAGGAACTTATGTGAAGGAATTAACTGCTGGAATTGCCGCTTGGAAAGTAGAGTTTAATTAGCAATAAAATTCAGAGCATTAAAAAAGCCGCTTCATTGAAGCGGCTTTTTCTATGCGTTGAAATATTCTTATTTCTGTTCTACGAAAATTCCATTTTGCTTTACCAAGTGAATGTGAGCAGCAGTTGCTGTAAGGTTCACGTTGTTGTTCGACTGACAAACAACCAATCCGCCAGTAGTTGTGCGCACACTGTATGAAATTCCAATTAATGTTCTGTTCGCATCGAACTGAGGTGTGTATTGAAAATCTAAACCTTGTGCAATCATTTCATTTCGCAATTGAAACAATTGCTCACGAGTCGTGCTTGTTGAAAGCGTTAGGTTAACTTCATTGGTAGAAACAATGTTTTGTGCCATAACAGAGGTGCCTATTGTAAGCGCCGCAACAACTAAAAGAGAACGAAGAGTTTTCATGGTTTTAATCTTTACACAATTATACAAATACTTTTTATTTATCTGTGAGTGAAATGAAAATATTCTATTCGATTTATGAACTATTTTCGCCGCTCATTATAATCCTAACGAAAAGTGAGCCAAAAATTGTCTTCTTCCGATTTGCGCATTCAGCTTATGTCTTCAGACGAGTCTATTGCACTAGCTGCAATTGAGCAATTGAAATCAAATGGTAAGTCCAGTGCCATAGCTCCTTTGCTAGAAGCTTTGGCTTCTTCGGAATATGATTCGGTTAAGAGAGAGGCACGCGAAATGCTTTCAGCCATGCGAGTTAAAAACGCTGAAGAGGAATTGGTTCAAGCACTTTTCGATCTTAAGTACAAGAACATTCAGGTAGAGATTCTTCAGTTTTTATGGAGCAACGGTTTCTCCGCAGCCGGACAATTACACACGTTGGTTGAAGTGGCAGTTAAAAACGGTCTTCAGGGCATGTTGGAGCTCCTAAGTATTCTCGAAGTTGAAGAAGGCGTTTATTCTGAGGAAGAGCAACTAGGCGCAATGAGCTTCCTTCGCAGTACCTCTCAAGAGAACTTCACAAGAGAAGAGAAAATTTTATTCAACGACATCCTTCGCTCAATAGACACCCTCATCATAAACGAATAGAC
Organism: uncultured Chryseobacterium sp.; assembly: GCA_964511555.1. Taxonomy (GTDB): domain Bacteria; phylum Bacteroidota; class Bacteroidia; order Flavobacteriales_D; family Sanyastnellaceae; genus CAIZGX01. The sequence goes on along the minus strand of CAZEFR010000022.1, from coordinate 16,645 downwards.
CTCGCGAAGCGTCATCAATCGAAGATTGTCATCACGCAGTGTCATCACAACGTGTTGTGTCATCACGCAGTGTCATCCGTGTAACGGTCATCACAACGCGTTGATTTATCTTACCAGAGTAATCGTTCCCTTGTATTCTTCAGCCTCACCGTTGAATCCCTTGATTTTCGCTACATAGACATACACGTCATTCTGGCAATAGGTGTCGTTGTTTCCGCGGAAATCTCCTACCCAAGCATCTTTTATATCGTTAGAATAATACACCTCTGCTCCCCAGCGATCGAAAACGCGAATCTCAAAGCTCAGAACACTACTAGCCTGAACCATAAACACATCATTCAAGCCGTCATTATTCGGCGTGAATGAATTGGGAATATAAAGAATCGGAGGGAAGGTTATGGTGAAGCTGTTGCTGGCAGTGCATCCAATAGAATTTGTTACATTGAAATACACGGTTGTTTCACCGAACCCATCAAAAGTATAGTTCACGCTTTGATTCGTTAGAATTTCTCCGCCTGGGAAAATCCATTCGTACGAGCAGTTGATACATGGAGGTGTATCTACATGAATGAAATCGTAGGTGTAACCTGAAGTGTTGTCCGCAGTGAATTGCGCATCAACCGGAATTACATCAACAAAAATTTCTTCCGAAATAAACTGTCCGCACATATCACTTGCTGTGACAGTGTATGTAGCTGGTGAAGTCAAATCGCTATATGTAGCGGTATTGCCATTGCTGTTGTTTGTCCATGTGTATGTAAATCCACCTCCGCCACCTGTTGCTTGAGCACTTAAGTTAGCGGTTCCTAAAACGCATACAGCAGTGTCTGGCGAAGCCGTTAAAATAAGCGGAAGGTTCGGGATGAAAATCATGAGAGTGTCTGAATCGGTTTGATTACAAGCGTCAGTGATTATTGCAATAACTTGCTCGTCAACCGGAGTAACAAGAGAGAAGGTAGTTCCATTTCCTGCTAAAGCATTGTCCACAAGCCAATCGAAACTGTTTCCTCCAGAACCACCAGAAATAATAGGAGTAAGAATGTTGTTATCTAAACAGCCAGCCGTGATGTCGTTACCTAAATCAATGAAAACAGGAGGGTTCGTAATTGTAATCGGAACTGAAGCATTTGCTGTAGATCCGCAACCGTCTGTTACGGTAAGTCCAACTGTTGTTGAATTTCCAGGTGTTAGAGTATAGTTTACGCTGGTTGCTGTTGGAGTTCCGTTGTTGTTCCATGCATATGACATTGTTCCGCCGCCCCCCGTAACAGTTGGCTGAATGGTAAACGGTGTAATACAGTTTCCGGCCAAAGCAGCAGGAAGGCTAACAGCCAAAGGTGGCGCTTCAACAGTAATAATAATGTCTTCAGATTCGAATTGTCCGCAACCGTCGCTTACCTCTACAACCACTGTGGCTTGAGAGACGATGCCCGTATTATCATAAATGTTATCCCATTCGTCCCATTCGAAGACATTGTTAGTGTACCAACTGTATGAATAGAAACCGTCACCACCAGATACTGTTGCTGGTATCGTGAAGAAAGTCAAGCAAGGTGCGTTAACGGTGTCTGGAACCGTAATGACAAGTGGTGGTATATTCAAGGATACTTGAATTTGGTCCGTTGCGACAAGACCACAACCATCGGTTACCTCAACATTCACAGTACCAGGTCCGTTCCACGACCCGTAAAATAGAGAACTTCCCCAACCAAATAAATTAGCACCGTTTTCATCGGTCCACATATAGGTGTATGCACCGTCTCCGCCGCTAGTAGTCGCAGTTATATTCACACTTTCATTGCATCCAATGGTGATGTCGCCATTGTCGATATTCGTCACCAAAGCGGGGAAAACAAGAATATTCACAGGGAAGTCTGCATTGCCCCCCGGCCACCCACATGTGTCGGCAACAGTTAAGAAATACGTTGTTGAATTAAGGGGTGAAACATCGATAGTTGAAGTTGATTCACCAGTGCTCCAATCGTACACATAGTTGCCATATCCTCCGGTAATTGTTGGTTCAAGTGTTGCAGTCACGCCAAGGCAAAGGTCCTGAGGATAGCCTGTAACAACGATTGGATCCGGTACATCTGCAACGAAAAAGTTGAAATTACTTACGAGTCCTGAGCCATTGCATGCAGCAAGATTCATAATTTCCATATTTACGGTTTCAATTCCTTCCGTTAAGCCGTCAGAAAAACCATCAATAAGGAATGATACAGACGCAACTCCAGGAGGAAATATAACAGTGTCGGGCATAAGCGTATAATCTACACCGTTCACAGCGGTGCCTGTCCAAGTGATAATACACATGTCTTGTATCGAAAGATCACTGACCTCAGGTCTTGTAAATGTTAAAGTGGCTTCACCGCAATCTTCGAAAAGTGTTTCTTGATTTGGGCCGCCCGCATTGAGAGTTAAGTCAACATCAACAACAGCGTTACTCGAGAACGAGCCTTCTTCTAAAATCACAGCAGACTCTAAGGCGGTGTCACTTCCATCTGCAATAGCTAATTTGATGTGGTAAGTTTCGCCACACTGAACCAAAGCCCATGCCTCCAGGGTAACAGTGTATCCGTTTAAGTATATTCCAACATTCGGCTGATTGTCTATGTAATAGGCGCTATTCAAGACATTGTTAACAGAGCTAATTGTGATTGGAAGTGGAGGGGTAGTGTTCGGAAGTTGCGCAATATTAACGGCACCACCTGGGAATCCGGCTGGGGCGGCATAGGGCCCCGTCAATCCAGGGCCCGAAAGTAAGAATGCAAATATGTCGTTGAATGAGGAGTTGACCCATGTTAAATACTCATCACTTCCGAAAATATAATTGAAGCGCAGGGTGTCACCTGTAGGAACGAAATCAAACTCGAGAATTGCAACGTCATTCACACTGCCAACCGAAAATGTTTGACCAATCAATGGAGGAACAGAATTAGCGATTGATAAAAGTGCGGCATCGCCTGTAACCTCGCAGCCTCCGTCTAGGAATGCAGCTGAATTCTGATCAACAATTGAAGCAACAGCCTCTGTAGAGAGAGCAATGCCTCCTTCAATGCCAAGACCAACAGAGTTTCCTCCCGTAATATATCCGATTTGCTCTGGACACCCCGTAAATGAGATGTTTGTAGCAGCCACCCCACTACCCAACAAAACGTCTTGAACGTATTGCTGAATGGTCATTGTTTGCATTTGTAATTGCGCTTGGACATTCAATCCAAGACACACTACTATTGACGTTATGATAAGTTTTTTAGTCATGATCGTATTTTGACATAAACAAGACTCCAAAGTTAAGCAATTGGTTGCCGCACATTTTATTTTTAATGAGTCTATATTTGTTCAATGGCGCATGACATTCTCGGTTCAGCAATTGAATCCTATTTTCTCAGGAAAGACGACACGCCCGTTCGCGTTTTTATTAATAAAAATGAGGAACCTGAATTGTATCCGAGCATTTTTTTTCGCTCGTATAAAAACATGTTGAAGTATGAAAAAATCGCCTTGAAGCAAAGTCAAGGAAAAGTTCTCGATTTAGGCTGTGGAGCAGGATGCCATGCTCTCTATCTCCAAGTCAAGGGGATCGACGTTACAGCGGTTGAAATTTCAAAGAAAAGTGCCATAATTGCTCAGAAAAGAGGAGTAGAAAAGGTGCTCAATGAAGATTGGAGAAATTTGAGTTTAAAGAATTTCGACACCGTCCTGGTCCTAATGAACGGAATGGGTCTTGCGGAATCACCGGCCGAGCTGAAGATCATGTTTCGGAAATTAAAGAGTTTTTTAAGTAAGTCAGGTTCTATTCTCATAGACAGTACCGACGTTGCCTATGCCAAAGCCGATTGGCCCATGCTCGATTCTGAGTATTTCGGTAAAGTCCAGTTCGAGCTCAAATACAAAGGGAAAACACAATGTTTTCCCTGGTTGTTTGTAGATTTTGAGACAGCGTTGCTTGTCGCGAAATCGGTGAAGTTGAATGTAGAGGTGTTAGAAAGGGCTCGAAACGGACACTTTCTTTTGAGATTAAGCAAAATGAGCTAAATCTTCACTTAGTTTTTTGCGTGCGTGGAAAATTCGTGACTTGACAGTTCCCATAGGAATGCCCATTGAATCTGCAATCTCATCGTAATGGTACCCGTCTATAAAAAGTTGGAAAGGAGTTCTAAACTCATAAGGGAGTTGTGTGATTGCTTTATTGATGTCTCTTTCGTTAATCTTGGAAGAAACGCTGTCCTCTGAAATTTTCCCGTAGTTTAAATAAAACTGATTGTCTGTTCCATCGTTAATGGTCTTTTGAAGTTTCTTGCGCTTGTAATTGTTGATGAAGATATTGCGCATAATGGTGAACAACCATCCTTTGAAATTCGTTCCGTCTTGGAAATTGTCCTTGTATCGTATTGCTTTTAACAAGGTGTCCTGAAGAAGATCTTCAGCATCTTCTGTGTTCTTAGTGAAATTATATGCAAAGCTCTTTAACGATCCAGAATGGTTACCAATTAGGTAGTTGAATTCGAGTGTGCTCATTTTTTGTTTTTGTTTAATATTGTGAGGCAAAGATTAAACAAGATTCCCGTCATTCCAAATATTTGTTTAATTATTTTGAAAAAAGAATAAACAAAATAACAACAGGCTGAGCATTAGTCTTTTAGCCCTGACAATAAAGCGTCGATGTTATCATAAAGTGTTATGTAAAGGGTGTCTGGAGACTTAATTCCCTTCAAATTGTAGCCTGTGAAGTGGAAATGACAGTCAGTATCCATGAACATTCTAGTCAGTCTTTTTAAATAGTCTGGAACCATAACTGTTGAAGGATGTGTGGTGAAAATTGAAACAAAATCCACATCACCCAATCGTTGAGCTACTTGTTTCAAATCATCTGCAGGCACAGATTGACCAAGCAATATGCTTCTTAGTCCTCTCAACTTAAGAATGTAATGCAGCATGAGGAGAGACAATTCATGGATCTCAAGGTCGGGCAAAAACAAAACAACTGGGCGTTTATTCTGCTCCAAAGGAACTTTTACGGATTCAACATGATAGAGTAACTTCTGACGAATTAAGGCGCTAATAAAATGCTCTTGCGCAGGACAAATTGCATCTGATTGCCATAACAAGCCAATTTGTTGAAGAAATGGCATTATGATGACACGGAAGGTTTTTTCCAAACCATGTTCAGCAACATGGGGGTCTATGACATTCGAAAACAACTCCTCGTCGTAGTTCAACATAGAGATTTTCAATATGTGAAGGAAGTGCTCATCAGTATTTGTTTCGTGAGCATGCTTGCTTATCATTTCACGAATTTGATCATCACTGAGTTTTGCTATGTTGCTTATTTTATGTCCTAAATTGTTGAGCAAACTAATGTTCAACAGAGATTTCAAGTCTTTGTCGTTGTATTTACGAATGTTCGTATCTGTGCGATCTGGCGACAAAATGCCATAGCGCTGTTCCCAGATTCGAATGGTGTGGGCTTTGATTCCCGAGAAATTCTCCAGGTCCTTAATGGTGAACTCTTGAGGGCGCATAGTTTTTGTTTTAGAAATTCATAACATCAGCATAACCAAAAGGTTCATTTCCAATCAAAAAAAAACAAATACTCACTTTTTTCAGTACAGTCATGTTTTGAATAGGTATTTAATTGGTACTCCTTACAATTTTCAATAACTTCGAAGCCAAACCTTAATCATGATACGAATTGCGCAAATAGGCTACGGATATTGGGGACCAAACCTGCTTCGTAACTTCATGTCACTTGGAAATGCCAAGGTAGAAATTCTAGTCGATTCGCAATTGAACCGACTCGAACAAGCGACAAGCCTATTTCCAACGTTGAAAACCTCAACTTCCGCCGATGATGCGTTTAACAGCTCGTCGGTAGATGCAGTAGTTATAGCGACTCCGGTTTTTACGCATTACGAACTAGCGAAGCGCGCTCTGCTCGCGGGGAAGCACGTGCTTCTTGAAAAACCAATGACCGCTACCGTGGCTCAAACAAAGGAATTGATCGATTTGGCTGCTCAAAAAGGAAAGCTGCTCATGGTTGACCATACCTTCCTTTACACAGGCGCAGTTGAGAAAATGAAGGCACTTAAGGAAGAAGGCGCATTGGGCGATTTGAAATATTTCGATTCAACACGAATAAACCTAGGACTCATTCAGCAAGATGTGAATGTGCTTTGGGATCTTGCCCCACACGATATCTCTGTGCTCGATTACTTGTCAGACGAATTACCCATTAGCGTGAACGCTACCGGCGTAAGCCACATTCACAATGGAATAGAGAACGTGGCTTACCTCACAGTGAATTACCAAAATAATTTCATCGCCCACTTCAATTGTTCCTGGTCTTCGCCTGTAAAGATTAGATTGATGTTGTTAGGGGGAAGTGAAAAGATGGTCGTGTTCAACGACATGGAACCCACCGAAAAGATTAAGGTCTACGATACCGCTCATAGCGTAAGTACCCTTGAAGAAAAACAGAAGGTCATGATCGACTATCGTGTTGGCGATGTCTATGTCCCGAAAATTGAATTGGCCGAGCCACTCAAAAAATTGGCGCAAGACTTTATTTCTTCCATTGAAAACAATTCCGAGCCCCGCGCTTCTGCAAAGGGCGGATTAAACACCATTCGAATTTTGGAAGCCGCTCAGCACAGCATAAAGCAGAACGGAAAAGAAGTTAAAATTGAAATTTAAGTTGAAAGAAAAACTTCAACATATCATTCAAGACTTAAACATTCAGTTGCAAAATGAATGTGTGCTTACTGAAGCCGCTTCGGGTACCTATTCCTGCACGCCAGTATTAGCGGCGCTTGCAGGGGCAGAGGTTCACGCCTTCGCACGCGATTCGAAATACGGATCTGCAAGCCATTGCATAAACGAAGTTCAAGCGTTAGCCGAACAATGCGGAGTGTCAAAACGCATTCATTTCCATACAGAAAAAATTGAAATGCCTTGGGAAAGAGCAACCGTTGTTACCAATAGCGGTGCGCTTCGTCCATTGGATAGCACTATTCTCGAGCGAGTTTCTGCTTCATGTCGAATCCCGCTCATGTTTGAATCCTGGGAGTTTCGCGCACAAGATCTTGATTTAGATTTTTGTAAGTCGAAGGGAATTCGCGTTGCGGGAACCAACGAAAGACATCCGCAAGTCGATGTATTCGGCTACCTCGGAGATATGGTTGTTCGACTCATTCAAGACGCAAAACAAACCCCATATCGTAATAAATTCATCGTTGTCTCAAACAACGACTTCACGCCCTACCTATGCAAACCTCTGGTAAGTACGTCAGCCGGAGTGGGCGTGTATTGTCCGCATGAATACAAAAGTGAAATTGAAAATTTAGGAGCAACCTATCTCGGTGATTGGAGCGTTGCAGAAATTCCAAACGAATGGAGATCGGCTTCAGCCGTGATTTACACAGGTTCTCCTTTTTCTGAAAATCTTTGGGGAACTTTTCCTTTGTTGAACTTCAATATCTGGAAGACGCTAAGTTCCCCACTTCTCCTGCGCTTCGCAGGTGACGTTCGCGAAGCCGATTTATTTCAACATGAAATAAATTTCCATCCGGAAAATGTGCCGGCCGGACACATGGGCATTCTTCCTTCCGCCATTGGTTGGGATCCCATCATTCGTCTGCAAGCCGGAAGTTTAAAAGTTGCAGAGCTCATGAAAACGAATGAATCACATTACAATAATTTCGAACTTGCCCAATACCTGTAGACCATGAGCGAAGTGAACAAGATCGAAAAACTCTCCGATTTGGATTTCAATAAATTCAAAACATTGGCGAACGACGAGAGTCTTTCGCGCTATGAGAAAATCGGATTCTTCAATCACTTTCGTGAAGGGAAAGAAGCGCAGATTTGGGAAGATATTCAATCGAAGGTTTTAACGCTTTCAATGGACAACGTGCGTGTCCTAGACATTGGTCCAGGTTGCAGCGATTTGCCTTTTATGTTGTTAAAGAACGCAGAAGAAAAAGGACAAAATGTGGTGCTCATCGATTCGCAAGAAATGCTGAATCAACTTCCAGATTTTTCGTTTTGTGAAAAGTTCTCGGCTATGTTTCCCAACGAAACAAAACAATGGTCGAAGGAAAGCACGAACGCTTTTCATGCCATCATCTGCTACAGCGTTTTGCATTACATAGCCGTAGAATCAAGTGTTGAATTGTTTGTTGAATCCATCTGCGAACTGCTTGCCCCAGGCGGAATGGCGCTCATTGGCGATATTCCGAATGTGTCGAAACGAAACCGTTTTTTCAGTTCGGAAGAAGGCATTCAATTCCACCAAAACAACCACGGTACGAATTCATTTCCAGAAATAAACTGGAATGAAAAAAAGTCTGGCGAGTTCAACGACGATGATGTTTTTTCAATTTTGAAGATGGCTAGAGAAAACGGAGTGGAAGCATTCGTGCTTCCACAAAACAACGCCTTGCCTATGGCGAATAGAAGAGAAGATATCTTGTTTGTAAAGCACAAATAACATGAAGAACAAACTAATCATTTTTGGAAATACTGAGTTTGCGGAAATCGCCTACGAATACTTCACGCACGACAGCGATTACGAAGTTGTTGCATTCTGCGTTCATCGCGAATACATCAACAAAGAAGAAATTTTCGGATTGCCATTGGTGGCTTTCGAGGATTTGCCTTCGCTCTACAACCCCAACGATCATGCGTTCTTTGGAGCATGTGTCTACACCAAACTAAACAGACTTCGCACGCAAGTCTATTTGGAAGCCAAAGCCTTAGGATATGAAATCGCTTCTTACGTGAGCTCATACGCCTTCGTATGGAGAAACGTAAAATTGGGAGAACACGTTTTCATTTTTGAAGACAATACTCTTCAACCTTTTACTGAAATTGGAAACAACGTCGTGCTGTGGAGTGGTAACCATATTGGACATCATTCGAAAGTAGACGACAACTGTTTTATCTCTTCGCATGTTGTGATTAGCGGTGGAGTAACTATCGGAAAAAGTTGTTTCCTTGGCGTGAATAGCACCGTGAATAATGCCGTGAGCATTGGCGACGATTGCCTACTTTCGTCAGGAGCTTTGGTGGTAAAGAACATTCCGGAAGACTCTATTGTAAAAGGAAAAGACATCTCTCCAATCTCTTGTCGCGCTTATCATAAACTTACACCGCGATGAATTGGAAGCGACTCGGTAGAATTGTCGAAGCCAATCCGAATTTGGAATGGTCGCAGCAATACGCTGCAATTCCTACCGTACGCATTTTGAACGAAGATGTTCTTCGTGTTTATTATTATTCCATGAATGAAGACTTCAATGGAAGAATCAGTTACGTAGATGTTTCAGCACACGATGCTTCTAAAATTATTTTCCGAAGTGAAGACGTGCTACTCGATATTGGAACTGAAGGCTCGTTCGACGACGGTGGCGTTTGTCCGTTGCAATTCCTTCAACATGAAAATGAAAATTGGTTGTACTACTTGGGTGTGCAACGCACAATAGATGTCCCTTATAGATATTTTGCCGGAGTAGCGAGAGAGCAAGCCGATGGCTCGTTTCAGCGCTTTCAAGCCAATCCGGTTTTACTTCCGACAACATCAGAACCTGATATTCGAAGTGCGGTTTCTATTCTTCATGAAGGAGAGAAAATGCGCATGTGGTATGTCGGTGCATTCGCATGGATAGACGTGAGCGGAAAGAAAGTTCCAACCTATCGCATTCATCATGCGGTTTCAACAGACGGATTAAATTGGGAAGTGGATCAACACGATTGCATTCAATTTCAAAACGAAGATGAGTTCGGTTTTGGAAGACCGTGGGTAATGAAAATGGAGAACGGATTTGAGATGTTCTACAGTGTTCGGACGAAATCACTGGGTTACCGTTTGGGTTACGCCACCTCTGAAGACGGCTATTCATGGGTAAGACAAGATAGTGAATTGAATTTTTCTGTTGGAAGTGAATCGTGGGAAAACGAATCGGTTTGCTATCCGTGTGTGGTCGATGTGAATGGAAAACGATTCCTGTTTTACAACGGAAATCAAAATGGAAAAACAGGTTTCGGCGTTGCCGTATTGGAGGACAAGCAATGAAAATAATTCGATACACAGAAGTTCATCGCAAGCAATGGGAGGAATTTGTTTCCGGTAGTAAAAACGGAACCTTTCATCTCACGCGAAATTTTATAGACTATCACGGATCGAAGTTCAATGATCATTCGTTGCTGGCTTTCGATGAAGACCAATTGGTGGGTGTTTTGCCGATGAACGAAAGTGGAAGAGAAGCCTTCGCACATCAAGGGTTAACATATGGGGGATGGGTGCTTTCGCACAACATTGGACTTGATGAATTTCATAAATTGTTTATCGCTTTTCTTCAATATCTGGAAGGGAAAGGAATAGAACAATTGCATTACAAAACCATTCCGTTCATGTACCACCAGGTGCCAGCTCTGGAAGACGTTCATATGCTTTTTCTTGCAGGAGCGAAATGCACAGGTCAACACGTGAATCCGGTTATCATTCCTTCCAATGTTCCGAAATTTCAAGAGCGCAGAGTTCGTGGAATGAAGAAGGCGGTGAAGGAAGGAATAGTCGTTCGCCTATCAGAAGATTTCGATTCGTATTATACCATTGTGGAAGATTTGCTTGCGGCGTATTCTTCAACACCGGCGCATTCCAGAAGTGAGATACTCGATTTGCAAAAGAGATTTCCAAATGAAATTGAATTGCATGCTGCCTTCAATGGAAAAGAAATGTGCGCGGGTATCTTATGCTTCAACACACCGAATTGTGTGCGTTTTCAATACATCGCTTCCACGTCAGAAGGGAAGGAGAAAGGCGCTTTGGATTTGCTTTTCGCAACGCTTATTCAAGAATCATTTTCTCAAAAGAATTACATAGATTTTGGAACGAGTACCAACAATCAAGGTGCCTCTTTAGCTTTGGGTATTTCGCAACAGAAAGAAGGTTTTGGCGCACGCACCAGCCTTCAGCCTATTTACACATTAGCGCTAAATTCCGTAAATTGGGATGCTTTAAATGCATTTGTTTCATGAAGAAAGTATCTGTAGTCATTCCCTGTTTTCATGTTGAAGAATTTATTCTTCCACTCTTTCACAACATGCAAGAGGTAGAGAAACAATTGAATAGCATGAATCTTGCGTTGGAATTGGTGTGTGTTGACGATGGAAGTAAAGACGGTACTTGGGATGAATTGTTGAA
>CAZEFR010000022.1:0-5339 GCA_964511555.1 uncultured Chryseobacterium sp. | reverse complement strand
GGATTCAAACCGTATGTGATTGAATACGAAAGAAGAGAGCGTTCAAGCGGAAAAAGTGGTTGGACATTTTCAAAAAAATGGAAGTTGTTCCTCGATTCGTTTTTGGGATTTTCTGTAGTACCCATTCGTTTTATTTCGTTCATAGGCATGTGTGTTTCCTTCCTGAGTTTTGGATACGGAATACTCATGTTAATTGGAGGAATAACCGGAAAGATATCAGAGCCTGGATTCGCAACGGTGACCTCGTTAATTACCTTCCTTTTGGGATTGGTGATAGTAATGCTAGGCGTCATTGGCGAATACTTGTGGCGCATTTTCGATGAAGTAAACAAACGACCCGAAGCGGTTGTAGAAGAGATATTGAAGAATGAGTAAGATTGTAATTTTTGGCCTTTCGGCGATGTATGCCACGCTATCTGTAGTTGGCGCATCGCTTATTAAATTAACTCTGAACAGTTGGGGAGCAGAACAGCGCGGATTGGTTTCAGTGAAAGATTATTTCGCATTCTTGTTCGAGCCGAAGGTGTTCTTCGGAATGGGAATCATTTTCGTTTCGGCATTGGTTTTATTCAAGGCTTTGTCGCTTAGCGATTTCAGTTATGTTATTCCAGTGAGTGCTGCGGTGAATTTTATTCTCACAGCGTCAGTTGCGGCTGTGTTTTTTGGAGAGAAACTAGCATGGAACAACATTGTAGGAATAGCGCTAATCATTGCTGGAGTTTTCGTGATTAATCTAAAGAGAGCATGAGTAAGATTTTAGTCACAGGCGCAGCCGGATTCATAGGCTCACATCTCACCGATGCCTTGCTTGAAGCAGGACACAGCGTATTGGGGTTGGATAATTTGTCGAATGGTAAATTGCGGAATCTTGAATCAGCATTGGAGAACAATGCTTTTCAATTCGCGGAAGGAGACATCTGTGACGAAGCGCAAGTAAATGAAATCATGAAGGGAATCGATGTGGTGTATCACTTGGCTTGCTTGGGTGTTCGTCATTCCATTCACAGTCCTTTCGAAAATCATAGAGTAAACGCTGAAGGTTCTTTGCGTGTTTTGGAAGCCGCTCGACAAGAAAACGTTTCGAAGTTTTTTTACATCTCTACTTCAGAGATTTATGGAGACGTAAAGACTTTTCCAATCGATGAGCTTGGCGTTCCTGCGCCTAAAACCGTTTATGGAAGCAGTAAGTTAGCAGGAGAAAACTATGCCTATTCTTATCACGTGTGCTACGGACTTCAAACCGTGATTACGCGTATCTTCAACAACTACGGACCGCGAGCGCACTACGAAGGCGATGCCGGTGAGATCATTCCGCGAAGCATCGTTCGCATGCTAAACGGAGAAGCTCCTGTTGTTTTCGGAAAGGGCGATGTAACGCGCGATTTCTTTTTTGTAAAGGATACCGCGCGTGCCTTGGTTCAGTTAATGGACAATGACAAGGTTGTTGGAGAAATAATAAATATTGGAACGGGTACCGAAATAACCATGAAAGAACTCATGGAAGTGTTGATTGAAGAAATGGGGTTGAAAGACCGAATGAGCATTCGGTTTGAAGAAGACCGTCCGGCAGACGTTCCACGCTTGTGGGTAAATCCCTCTAAATTCAAGGCCTTGACGAACTTCTCTGGAGAGAAAGATTTTCGTGAAGGATTACGCGAAACCATTGCTTATTACAGAGATTTGAATCAGCAGCACGATTTAATGGGAGAGATAGAACTTCAAAATTGGAAAAAATGAAAATCCCAGTAGCAAAACCATACTTAGGAGTTGAAGAAGCGCAGTTGGCCTACGATACCATTTTAACGAATTGGGTAACTCAAGGTCCGCGCGTGGTAGAGTTTGAAGAGAAGTTTGCGCAATACGTGGGAAGTGAGCACGCTGTGGCTGTGAGCAATTGCACAACGGCCTTGCACTTGTCGTTAATCGTTGCTGGAATTGGTCCGGGCGACGAAGTCATTTGTCCGAGCATGAGCTACATCGCAACGGCTAACGCCATCGTTTATGTTGGCGCAACGCCTGTTTTTGCAGAGGTAAAGTCAGAGACATACAACATAGATCCTGCAGATGCTGCAGCGAAGATTACTTCAAAGACGAAGGCCATTATTGGTGTTCATCAGATTGGACTACCATTCGAGATAGACGAGATAAAAGCGTTGTGCGCGAAGCACAGCCTCATCTTAATTGAGGACGCTGCTTGTGCCGCGGGGTCTTCCTACAAAGGAAAAAAGATTGGTTCGCATTCAGACTTGGTTTGCTTTTCTTTTCATCCGAGAAAAGTGATTACAACAGGAGATGGCGGTATGATTACCACTTCAAACCCAGAATACGCGGAGCGTTTGAAACGTCTGCGTCAACATGGGATGAGTGTTAACGATCGCGTGCGTCATCTAAGCGACAAGGTTATTGTGGAAGATCATTTGGAAGTTGGATATAACTACCGGATGACCGATATTCAGGCGGCTGTGGGCATTCGTCAATTGGAAAAACTAGATTCCATTGTTGAACGAAGAAGAGAAATTGCGAATTTTTATTTGAGTGAATTGAAGGACATCGAATGCATTCGGTTGCCCTTCGAAAGTGAAAATGATTTCACCAATTGGCAATCGTTTTCAGTATACATAGAATCTTCTTGTCCAATTTCAAGAAACGATATTATGCAGCAAATGCTCGACTTGGGTATTTCAACACGAAGGGGAATCATGACTTCTCATCGCGAGACTGCATACAAGAATAGAGGAGTCGATATTTCACTTCCAATCTCTGAAGATGCCGCCGATCGAAGCATTGTGCTTCCATTGTATGTGCCGATGTCCCAAGAAGAAATGGATTATGTCATCAAACATTTCAAAGCATGTTTGAATCAAGATTAAGCATTCCACTTTCCAAAAGAGAAGAAAGAAAATTCATTTTCGCGCTGGTTGTTTTTAAGTGCGTACTCTTTGCATACCTCTTTTTTCAATACTCAAATTATTGGCAGTCGGGACCCGTTGAAGGTTTGGCCGTTCATGCGGGAGATACAACAGGATACTTCAATCCAGCAGAGTCTTTAGCTCAAGGTCAGGGTTATACAAGTGTTTGTCGCATGCCAGCGTTTGTCCCAATCTACTCAGGAGTTAGTGCTGTTTTCAATCCATTTGTCGCATATCAGTTTGTCACCCTTCTTCAATTCATCTTCGGAATACTCAGTGTGGTATGGGTTGCGCGTTTGGCCGGACATCTCGCTCAGAACAAGAAGGCGTATTACATAGCAGGAATTATCTACGCTGCGTCTTTGCTTATTGCTGTTTGGGATCCGATGCTACTTTCCGATAGCCTTGGAAATTCATTTTTAATTCTCGCATTTTATTTAGCCATTCGTTTCAAAAATGAATTGAATTGGAAGCTCGTTTTTTGGTCGTCGTTGTTTTTGACGTGGTCAATTTTCTTTCGGCAAATTCACGTGCTCTTCATTCCTGTTTTCTATTTTCTTTTGTTGAGGCGAACACACTTCTTCAAATCTTCAATCCTCTTCGGAATGCCGTTGGTATTGGCTTTCGGAAGTTGGACGGCATACAATTATTCAAAGACGAATCGATTCATTCCAATGGTAGATTCTTTTTCTTCATGCTACGGGTACATGCCGGAAGAGTTGGTCGCTATTCGCGATTTAGTTATTGCATGGGGAGAAGATTGTCAGCCTTGGGTGCCGAATTCAGCTTCGAATTATCTAATCGCAAAAGACGGATGCACAACTTCACCTTTGAATGAGCGTCATTACACAACCGCCTACGGAGCTGAAGAAATGAAGCGTTTGAAGGAAGACTACCATCGCTTTTATTACGAATTGGAAGGAACTTCGAAAGACAGTTTGGGGAATGAAATCGTCTCACGTGCTAGGAAGTATAAGTCGGCTTATTTGCACGAGCATCCTTCTGATTACTATGTGCTGAATCGCTTTCGTTTGATGAAGCAGTTTCTTTTTCCAGCGCGAATCGATAACATTCCGGGTCCAGCGTTCGCTCAAATGAACCTCATTCAAAAAGGAGTGAAGGTAGGGTCATATGCCTTGTTACTCTCAGTGAATGTGCTCGCGTTAATCCTTTTCATTCCTGTTATTATGAAAGATTGGAAAGGCCGTTGGTGGCTCGCTTCCTCTTGGGTGTTGTTTGTAGTTTTAGGCGGCGTACTTGGATTTATTGAGCAGCGCTATTTGGTTCCGTGTTATTTCTTCTTTACGATTATTGTTGCGGTTGGAATTTCAAGTTGGAAATTGAAACGCAGCGCGTAAATTTGAAGAATATGCAAATCGTACTTTTTGAAGACCACTTGGTCAATTCATTCTTACCGCTTTCCCACACGCGGGCAATTGCCGACCTCTTCGCCGGAATGTATTCCGTTCAAGATCGTTGGAAACTTCTTTTCGAGAGTGATTCAATATTCATTCAAACAAGAAAATCGCTTCAGGATCTTTATGGTGCACTTCCAGAAGGAGAGAAGGTATATATCAATGCACGTGTCATTCCGAACCACGAAGCGGTTGCAGCTATTCGTAGTTTGAAATCGAATGAAGCGTTCTTCATTCATGATGTATGCGTTGCCGCGAAAGGAATGCATATGAATTGGGAATCATTCGAGCATCGCGCTTGGACAGTAGAAGCTATGTGGTTGAATGGAATAACCGATTTGTTTTCAGTAAACGATTATTTACTTCGTGCAGATTTCGCTTTAGCGAATAAAAATGAAGGAGCGAAGCCAAGTCAATATTGTAGAGTCATAGGAGAGTCTTCGAACTTATTCATTCATTCAACGGCGAAGGTTTTCGATGCAGTATTGAATGTTGAAAGTGGACCCATCTTTATCGATGAAGGTGCTGAAGTGATGGAAGGAAGTATGTTGCGCGGACCGCTATACATCGGGAAACACGCAGTGTTGAAGATGGGGACGAAATGCTACGGGCCTTCGTCCTTTGGTGAAGAGTGCAGAATAGGAGGAGAGACATCGAATGTTGTTTTTCATCCGTTCAGCAACAAAGGCCACGACGGTTTTTTAGGAAACGCAGTCATTGGTTCTTGGGTGAATTTCGGAGCCGATTCGAATTGCAGTAACCTGAAAAACAACTACAGCACGATATCCATTTCCAACGATGTAGATCGAAATGAAATAAACACAGGCCTTACTTTTTGCGGAGCGCTTGTAGGTGATCATACGAAATTCGGAATCAACACCATGCTCAATACAGGCACCTACATTGGTGTCGCAGCGAATGTGTTTGCAGGGGACTTCCCACCGAAATGTGTTCCTTCATTTACCTGGGGAACAGGGGTTGTCGAGCACAATTTAGACAAGGCCATTCAAACAGC
>CAZEFR010000021.1:11749-36867 GCA_964511555.1 uncultured Chryseobacterium sp. | reverse complement strand
ATTTCACGTCGAAACTCAATTCAGGCAATGAATATTGAAGGCTCTGCTTCAAAGCCGAAATGGCAACGCGTTCAATGCGCTCGGGTTTCATGCGAACACGTTCCGAGTGTTCGCAAACCAAAAAGGTTATGCTTCGAATCCCCATTTCAACGGCCTTTTCAACCAACCATTCAATGCGATCGGCATTCTTCGTGGGTGCTACAAAAAGGTGTAAATCTGGATTTGTGTTTTCAACGGTTTCTCTCGAAAGCGTTGTCAAGGTGCAATGCTTATCGACCTTGTCTAGAGCGGCTTCTATGCGTTCGCCTTTGCCGTTGGTGAAGGTTAATTTCTCCCCTTCATGCAGGCGCAAGACTTTAATGTGACGGCTTTCTTCTTCGTTCAATTTCCAACTGCCGTCGTGTATTTCAGATGAAAAGAATAACATTGGAGCAAGTTAAGAAGGAAGCCGACAGGAATTGCCTAATTTTGCCGAGCAAATTTATTTCTATGCCAAACATTTCATCGAAAGCGGTGGCTATGCCATCTTCTCCAATTCGCAAGCTGGTGCCTTTTTCAGAGGCCGCGAAAGCTGCGGGAAAGACTGTCTATCACTTGAACATTGGTCAGCCCGACATTGAAACGCCAGAGATTGTGCGTGAGAAAATGAAGGCCCTTGACATTAAGGTTATTGAATACAGCAATTCAGATGGAATTGGTTCATACAAGAAAGGATTAACCGGCTATTACGCTTCGAAGGACATTACCCTAACTCCGCAACAACTTATGATCACCACAGGTGGTTCAGAGGCGTTGATTTTCACGTTCATGACGTGCATGAATCCGGGAGACGAAGTAATTATTCCAGAACCGTTCTACGCGAACTACAACGGATTCGCGGTAATGGCCGGAGTGAATGTGGTTCCTGTTACTTCATACATTGAAACGGGATTTGCACTTCCTCCAATTTCTTCTTTCGAGGAAAAAATTACTCCGAATACGAAAGCGATTTTGATTTGCAATCCGGGTAATCCAACTGGATATTTATATTCGAAGGAAGAGCTTGAGCAATTGCGCGATTTGGTTATTAAGCACGATTTGTTCTTGATAGCAGATGAGGTTTATCGCGAGTTCATGTACGACGGAGCCATTCCGCATTCAGTTATGAATTTGGAAGGGTTAGACAACCACGCCATCATGATTGACAGCGTGAGCAAGCGATACAGCATGTGCGGTGCGCGCATTGGTGCACTCGTTACCCGTAACGCAGATGTCATGGCTATGGCCATGAAGTTTGCGCAAGCAAGACTTTCACCACCAACATTCGGACAGATTGCTTCAGAAGCAGCTTTGGATACTCCGCAAGAATACTTCGACGGAGTAGTAGCAGAGTACGTGAAGCGCAGAGATATTTTGGTGAGCGGATTGAACGCCATTCCTGGCGTTATGTGTCCAAATCCAAAGGGTGCGTTTTATTGCATTGCGCGTCTTCCAATTGACAATGCAGACAAATTCTGTCAATGGATGTTGGAAGAATTTTCATACAACAATCAAACAGTGATGATGGCTCCAGCAACTGGTTTCTACGCCACAAAAGGCGCTGGAACGAATGAAGTCCGCTTGGCTTATGTGTTGAATGAAGATGCGCTTCGCAATGCAGTTGAATGTTTGAAAGTGGCTTTGGAGCAATATCCGGGAAGAACATTATAATTATCTTCGAAATAAAAATCGATATGAAAAAAGTGTTGTTTTCTCTTTCTCTTCTGTTCGCAGTTGTGTTTACTGCATGCACAGGAGAATCTGCAGGCGATGTAAATCAAGATCGCATTTACACCGAGTACGAGCAGTTTTACAATTCGAATACTGGGACCACAACTGTTATCGCGAGATTCAGATTTGGCAATGCGTTGGGAACCATTCTAGAATTAGATTCGACAGATAACGTGAAATTCAATGGAGATGATTTGCCCTACAGCATCTTCTGGGGAGCGCACGTGCGAGAGTATGTGGGTAATATCGCACCTGGGACTTTCGTTTATACGAATTTAGATGGCAACGTATTCACGAACACTGTTCCTACTTTTGAGTCGATAGACTTTCCCGCCAACTTCACGGAGCTGAGTCGTTCAACTGCGTATGATTTTCAATGGACCGGAACGGCTCTAGGTCAAAACCAAGAGGTGGGCGTATTTGTAGGCTCATGGGCATGGGGTGACGACACTTGGAATTTCACAAACAGTGTTGGCGCTACGAACATGGTTTTTGGGGTTAACTCGCTATCGAATTTGCCTTTGGGAACTTCAACGGTTTATTTAGATCGCACAACAAGAAAGACCAATATTCAAGGTACTTCCAGAGGTGGTGTTATCAAGGGAAAGTACAGAGCACCTAACAGAGTGATTAATGTGATTAATTAATTCGAAAAGTCATCATAAAGAAGGTGTTCATTTGAACACCTTTTTTGTTTTAAAGAACTCTGAATACCGTTCTTCTGTTTTTAGCTTTTCCTTCCGGAGTGGTGTTCGATTCAATGGGTTGGGTTTCGCCGTATCCTTCCGATTCAATGCGGCTTGCAGCAATGCCTTTCGACTCTAAATATGTTTTAACACTGAGCGCTCTGGCTTGAGAAAGTTTCAAGTTGGCTGCTTCATCGCCGTCGCTATCGGTATGTCCTTCAATACGAATGCGCATGGATTCATTCTTAACCAACAATTCAATCAACTTCGCTAACTCTACAAAAGACTCGCTCTCTAAACTCGAACTATTTGTTTTGAAGAAAATGTTTTCAAGCACAATAGATGCACCGGAATCCATTTTCTGTAAGGGCGCATCTTTTCGGTAAGGTCTAGATGGAGTGAAATCGCGAAGCGAGAAGTTTGAAGAATAGAAGAGGTAGTTGCTCGCGCTAACATTCAGTGCATAATCGTTTCCTGCTGGAAGACACACCAAGAAGTATCCGTCTCTGCTTTTGTTGGAAAAGGTTTCTGCCACGATTTCTCCGTTGCTCAAATTCAACAATTGTAATTTTCCGTCTAACGGCGCATTCGTTTTGCTGTCGAACACAAACCCTTCCACATAACTCACATAGCGTGGTCTTACACTTTCAGGAAGTTCGAAAGAGTAAAGATCCAATCCGCCTTTTCCGCCTTCGCGGTTACTTGCCATGAGCGCAATGTCGCCTTGCGCGGTAACTTGAATGGAGTTTTCATTCGCTGCAGTGTTAATCGGATATCCCAAATTCACAGGCTTACTCCATGATCCGTCTTGCTGCAAACGACTTACGAAAATGTCTAATCCGCCCATTCCCGGATGTCCGTCTGAAGAGAAGTACAATGTCTGTCCATCTGGATGAACGAACACGCTTTCTTCTCTTCCTTTGGTGTTAATGAATCCGGGAACCTTCGCTGGCTCGCTCCATTCGCCGGCTTCGTTAATTTGACTGAAGTAAATATTCGGATCTTCTACAGCGCCGCCTTTTCCTTTCTTTCCACGAATGAAATACAACGTTGCGCCATCGGCGGTTAAGCTCGGTTGCGTTTCCCAATAACTTGAATTGATTCCGACGCCGAAATTTTCTGCTGCGGTCCAACCTGTTGCTGTACGAAGCGAATAAAACAGGTCGCAACTTCCAAGACCTGTGCGGGTTTCTCCGTATTCATATCCTGGAAGTTCACATGCGGTGAACACGATTGTTTGTCCGTCTGCGCTTAATGTTGGAGCCCCTTCGTTGTAGAGTGTGTTGATTGATTTTACTGGAAGAGATGCGTTCCATCCTTCGTTGAAGTTTTTCGTTTCAGTTCTTTCACTCATGAAGAAGTCTTCGTGTTTGCCTTCGAAGGCGCGCTTGTCGTTTAGTAAACGTGTGAACAGAAGTGTCTTCGTGTCGGCTGTGATACACGGAAAGTATTCGTCGTTTTCGGTGTTGATTTTATCTCCGAGGTTAATGGGGTTGAAGGGCACGGGATATTTGATGCTTTGCTTGGCGAAGACACAACTTTCAAGAATGAGCTGCGCACGGTAGTGCACGTTTGGGTTGGGCTTTGGCATCTTCGTGTAAGTGGTGATCGCTTGCTCGGCTTTGTCGTATTCGGCAACACTGAAATAGCATTCGCCCAACATGTAATAGCCCATGGGGAAAATGTTCGCGTTAATGGAAAGTCCTTTCTCGAGCGGAGCAATTGCTTTCTGCATTTCATTTTTTTCTGCGTAGATCTGTCCCATGAGAAAATATGCTTCAGCGAATTGATCTTCACTTTGAAGCAAGTCTTCAAGAATAACAAGCGCGAGGCTGGAATTGTATTGTCCGTATGCTGTAATGGCTTCTTCGTATTTCGAAATTGCGCGCTTGTTTTTAATGCTGTATTCTTTGTGCGGCTGGGCCAAGCAAGAATTCAACATAAATAGGAAGGTCAAAGAAACAAGCGAAGTAATAATTCTATTCATAATCGTTTTGAGCGTTCTGTTCGTTGTTACGAAATTCTTTGAATTAATGGGTTAACCGCAGTTGGTTCGAATTATTTTTGAACAATGCAAATTGTTTTACTTTCCGACACACACGGTTACTTCGATGACCGTTTACAAGAACATTGCCGAAATGCCGACGAGATTTGGCATGCGGGTGATATTGGGTCGGAAGAGATAGTGACTCGATTGGAATCGATGGGGAAGGTCACTCGAATTGTCTATGGAAATATAGACGATGCACGTGTGCGTTCCATGACGAAAGAAGACTTGATTTTCGAAGTAGATGGCGTGCGTGTTTTCATGACGCACATTGGTGGAAGGCCGCCGTCTTATCCGGCGCGCGTTTCGAAAATAATTCGAGATGAAAAAATAGATGTGTTCATTTGCGGACACTCGCACATTTGTTTAGCAGGAAAAAATCAGAGGCAGGGAAATCTTCATCTGAATCCTGGAGCTGCTGGTACGCATGGTTTTCATAAGGTGCGCACCCTTATGCGTTTTCAAATTCAAAAAGGAAAAATCACGAATTTGGAAGTGGTCGAATTGGGTCCACGCGCCGTTCGAATCTCGGAAGAGATTTAATTTTTTATTTTGAAGACGTACACGTCTTCGTTCGGCTTCTTCATGAAATATTCTTCACGCGCTAATTTTTCGAGTTCGAAGTTTTTAGCATTAATGGCTTGCAGTTGTTCCTTGGCGCGTTGATTTTCTTTTTCCACTTGAACGGCTTGGTCGCGCAGCTTGTGCAGTTCCCATCGAGAAGAAATAATGAAAGGAATGTCGATGTTATTGATGAAAAGATTGTAAACCACGAACAAGGCTAGCGTGAGTAGGTAGCGATTTTTGAAGACGAGCAAGATCTTTTTCATGAGTCTAATTTCGGGAATTTGTTGGAATCATTCGCATTCAATTCGGTATGTTTCACACAGGACGGTGTTATTTTAGCGGCCCATGAGGTATTTCAACGAGCAACTGGTAACAGATCTTGAGTTTCAAGAGATTCGAAATGTGCTGTCTTCTTTCGCGAAGCAGCCAACTGCTGCGGCTGCATTGTTGGAACTTTCGCCTTATGGAAATTTCGATTTGTGGAAATGGACCCTTGAAATCACACACGAGCTCAAGACACTTTTGCAAAACGATATTGCCGTTCCAGCTTTGGATTTCAAGGAGTTTGGTGAAGAGTTGAAATTGCTTCGTGTGAAAGACGCGGTGTTGGCTGAAGAGAGCTTCGCTAAGATTCTTCAGGGTATTCGAGTTATTGGCTTGTTGAAGAAGATTCCAGAGGAAGTGCGCCTGTCGGTTCCGTGTTTGAATGAATTGATTCAAACATGCGAGTATACCGATGAGATCGAGATTGAAATCTTAAAAATCTTCGATGCGAAATGGCTTGTTCGCGATGAAGCATCGAAGGACCTCTCCGATATTCGTCAGGAAATTGTTTCTAAGCGAAGAGAGATCTCGAAGAATTTCATGAGAGTCATGAAGGACTGTCAGGGCAAAGGGTTCCTCGGAGACACCGGTGAATCGTATTTGTTTGATCGAAGAGTATTGAGTGTGTTGAGCGTTTATAAGAGAAAGGTTCCGGGCAATGTTTTGGGGACAAGCAAGACAGGAGTTTTAACGTACATAGAGCCGGCGGTTAACACGCTTTTGAATTCGCAGTTGGAAATGTTGTTCGGCGATGAGCGCGCCGAGATTCGTAAGATTCTTCAACGATTGACCAAGTATCTTTCTGGACATGCCACAATGCTGAAATCGGTGTTGGATACGCTCATGCGATTGGACAATATTCAGGCGCGCGTTCGCTTGGCCATTCTCATGGATGCGCAGAAGGTTCAGTTTGTTTCAGAACCCACTGTGAAGCTGAAAAAGGCTTTTCATCCGCTCTTGCTTCTGAAAAATGCAGAACGCGGAATGAAGACCATTCCGCAATCGCTGGAATTGAATGCGCAGCAGCGCATGATGGTTATTTCGGGTCCCAATGCCGGAGGGAAGAGTATCACTCTGAAGACCGTTGGACTTATTCAACTCATGTGGGAATGTGCATTGCTTGTGCCTGCCGAAGAGTCGAGTGTATTGAGCCGATTCGATTGTATACTCACCGACATTGGCGACAATCAAAGTATCGAGAATCAGCTTTCAACGTATTCGTATCGCTTGAAGCGCATGAAGTTTTTCTTGGATTCAGCGAATCGAAGATCGTTGATCTTGTTAGATGAATTCGGAACAGGGTCAGACCCTGAATTGGGAGGTGCATTGGCCGAAGTGTTCTTCGAAGAGTTGTATGCGAGAAAGTCATTCGGAGTAATTACCACACACTTTTCCCCCATAAAAATTAAAGCTTCGCAACTGCGAAATGCTGTAAACGGATGTATGCTTTTCAATACGGAAACGCTTGAACCAACTTATATTTTGAGTGTGGGAGAGCCGGGCTCTTCGTTCACCTTCGAGGTGGCGAAGATGAATGGAATTCCAGAAGATTTATTGGATCGTGCGAAGAAGAAATTGAGCAAGCAGAAAATTGAAATGGACAGTTTGCTTTCGGATTTGCAACGTCAGAAATCAGAGTTGGAGCAGGGGATAGCAGCGGCAAGAAAGCAAGAGGCTAGCGCAAGAAAAGAGGAGCAATCTTTTCAATCTAAATTGGAAAAACTTCAAGATAAGTTAGACAAGCAGCATGTAACTTCCGAAAGAAACAATAAATACATTATTCTAGGAAAGAAGGCCGATCAGTTGGTGGAGAAATTCAATCTTCGCGCGAAGAACAAAGATGTTTTGGAAGAATTGAAGAAGTTTGTTGCAGTTGAAAAAACAGAACGCGAAGAATCGAGAAAGAAGAAGAAAGTCTTAACTGAATCCAAAACGAAGAAGGCAGTTAAAGAAAAGGTAATTCAAGATCGAAAGAAAATGATTCCAGGTGCCACCGTTCGTCTTGAAAAAACGCAACAAGTAGGAGAAATATTGGAAGTTGTAGGCGAGACCGCTACAGTGGCCTTCGGTGTATTTAAAACGAAGGTTGAGTTAGGAAAACTGCTTTTGATTCGTTAGTTCTTCGGCGTTAGATTCAATGCTTTGCCAAGCTCTATCATGTGAGCGAAAGCTTCTTCGAAATTGTTCTGAATTTTACCGTCGAGAATCGCGTCTTTAATCGCGTTTTTAATTTCCCCAACTTCTTTGCAAGGCTGAAGATTGAATGTTTCCATCACCAATTCACCACTTATTGGTGGTTGGAAATTTCGGACACGGTCTTTCTCTTCAAGTTCTACCAATTTCAACTTCACCTTTTCGTAATTCGCTAAATAGCGTTTCACTTTCGTTTCGTTTTTCGAGGTGATATCGGCTTGACAAAGCAACATTAAATCATCAATGTCGTCGCCCGCTTCAAACAACAATCTTCGTACTGCCGAATCTGAAATTTCATCTTTTGTTAATGCAATTGGGCGCAGGTGAAGTGCGACTAACTTTTGCACGTATTTCATCTGATGATCGAGTGGAAGTTTCAGTCGTTGAAAAATCTTCGGAACCCAACGAGCTCCCACGTCTTCATGTCCGTGAAAAGTCCACCCAATGCCTTCTTCAAAGCGTTTGGTATGGGGCTTTGCAATATCGTGAAGTACGGCACCCCATAGCAACCAAAGGTTGTTCGTGTTTGCCCGAAGGTTATCTACCACTTCTAACGTGTGGTAGAAGTTGTCTTTGTGTGCGTTGTTGTTTCTTTTTTCTACCCCGTGAAGCTTCACCATTTCAGGAAAGAATTGGTGAAGGAGTTCGGTGTCGAAAAGTAGTTTCAATCCAACTGAAGGCTTCTTGGAAAGAAGAATCTTATTGAATTCAACCATGGTTCTTTCCACGCTCACGATTTCCAATCGATCAGCATTTTCTTTGATGGCTTGAAGACTTTTTTCTTCAATGGTGAAGTTTAGTTGTGAGGCGAATCGCACAGCGCGCATCATGCGCAATGGATCGTCGCTGTATGTAATGGCAGGTTCTAATGGTGTGCGAAGAATCTTATTTTCAAGATCGAGTAAACCGTTGAACGGATCTACCAATTCTCCGAAGGATGCTTCTTGAAGAGAGAGAGCCATGGCGTTAACGGTAAAGTCTCTGCGCATTTGATCGTCTTCTAAACTTCCTTTTTCTACATCGGGTTTTCTGCTGGTGGCTCGGTACGATTCTTTTCGAGCCGAAACGAATTCGACTTCGCTTCCTTTGTACACGAAATGGGCTGTTCCGAAATTTGCAAAGATGGAAACACGTTTTACGTTAAGTAATTCGGCTGTTCGATTAGCTAACGCAGGACCATCGCCACTGGTAACAATGTCAATGTCTTTGTTTAGTCTTTTTAGCATAAGGTCACGCACATAACCGCCAATGACGAATGCTTCGGCATTTTGTTCAACGGCCGCTTGTTGCACGGCTCGAAAGACGGTTTTTTGAAGATGACGGCTAAAGTTCATTTGCTGCGCAAAGGTACTTTTCAAAACTAGGAATCAGAAATATTTATTTGAGTGGCTAAAAATGATTAAAAATGCAGCTTCGTGACACCGATTTCAGTCTTATATTGCATGTACTTAACTCGATTGAAATGAAAAAAGTCTTCGCCTTATTACTGGTTGTATTTTTTTGCGGCGCGTTTGTTTATGCGCAGAATGCCCAAGTTACTTTTGAATCAAACACAAATTTCTCATTTGTTGAAGATGGATTTCATCCAGTGAAATTTCAGCTTACTAGCGGGTCAAACGCGAACGTTGAAGGGTTGTTGAAGTATGTAGAGAATAACACAAAGTACTTCCAAGTATTTGTAAACGGCAATGAACTAACATTAAAATTTGTTGAAGGCGTGCATTGGGGAGTATGGATGAAAGTTTTTGGTTCAATGGATGTTTCGCAAATTGAAATTCGTGAGGCCAATCAGAATATCGTTGTCGCTCCGATGGATTTCCTCCGTTATTTTCATTTGATTAATCAATAATCTTTTCAAAGCATTCTTCATGAGAGCCCTTTATCTGTTCATGTTTTTGACATTGCTATCTACTGCGAGTCAAGCACAAATTTTTTCTTGTCCGACTTGCGCAGGTTCAGCACCAACGAGTTATACCAATGGTCAGCCCAACGACTCGATATTTTTTGTTTGTGGTGGAAATACGGCTGACTTAATTGCGACGTCACCAGTAAGTTTGGTTGGACTTTACAACTACACTTGGCAGTATTTTAATCCGTTCACAGGTACATGGGACTTTTTCTTTACGGCACCTTTGGTATTGAGTCCGCAAAGTTTAGCGGGTGTCGGTCCGGGTGGATACCGCGTGGTGATTACAGATGCTTTCAATACTTTCATGGGAGCCGATGTGGCTTGGGTTTCTTCTGTGGCGGGTGCAACTTCTGTTGATGTAGCGCCTATACCCGGCGGTTGCGGCGGCACTTTGAATTTAAGTGCTTTGGTGAATCCAGGTTCTGCTACTCCATATTACAACTCTCCTGCGGATTTGTCATCACCGGTAATTGTTGGACCTTCAACGAACATTAATATTTGTGTTACGGGGAATCACACGTTCAATAGTGATATGACTTTTGCTTTGATTGGTCCAGCTTCATGTGGAAGTCCAATTGTTGTTTTGAGTCCTTACAGTAGTTCAATGGGACAAGCTGTCAATTGCAATGGAGCAGACAATTTTTCAAATCTTTGTTTCACGAATCAAAGCACGAATTCATTCAATATTTGTACAGCAGGCGGGAATATGACCGGAAGTTATGGCTCATACGGTCTGGGTGCTGGAACGCCAATAAACTGGTCTGCCCTGAATGGTTGCGATGCCACTCAAGGTCCATGGACTCTGCGTGTTCAGGATTGTTATTCAACAGATACAGGAACAATTTTGCCAACAACCTCTCTGACCATAACAGGAACAAATGGAATGGGCGCACCTACGACTGTTACGTTCTCACCTGCAGCGGCAACGCCAATTGCAGACGGCGTTTGCGCACAGTTTGGTGGTTTCAATGCCGGATGCTGCTCAACAACGAATATTCCCTTAAACTTACCAGCAGCTTCTACGGTGGCCCTTCCAATGAATATCAATTACACATGGACGGCTAATCCTGCTGGACCAGTAATCACTGTTGCTAACGGAGTTGTTCCAGCTTCAGGTGTTATTTCGGCAACGGTTCCCGCTCCTACACAAGACACTCAATTTACATTGACACTTTCTGGTATGCAAGCGAATGCTGAATGTGGAGGGTCTTCGAGCGACACCGAACTATACGACAATCAAGCGAGTACTCCTGTAACCGTTCAAAACCCAGGTCCATTGTGCGTAACAGGAAGTCCAGTTACCTTAACGCCTTCTATTGCAGGTGGCACATGGTCAGGTCCTGGCGTGAATGCGGCAACAGGTGTATTCAATCCGACAACTGCTGGTGCAGGTACTTGGACTGTCAACTATTCAACAGGTGGTGCTTGTCCAAGTACAGGTTCAACCAGTATTCAAGTTCAAGCTGCTGCTGCTTCGGTAATTACGGCCCCTGCATCCTTGTGTTCAGATGCACAATCAGTTGCACTAACTGCAAATAATGCGGGCGGCACCTGGAGCGGCACAGGGGTAACCGCTGCGGGACTGTTTACACCAAGTGGTGCGGTCGGAACACAAACTATAACTTACACCCCAGCGGTGGGACAATGTTTCTCGCCCGGAACAGCCACTATTCAAGTCATTCAAACCCCAACGGTATCTGTTACAGATGTTAATCCGGTTTGTTTAAATAGCCCCCCATTTGCGCTTACTTGTACCACTGGAAGTGGAGTTTGGAGTGGACCAGGAGTTAGTCCTTCAGGGGTGTTCAACCCGAGCATCGCGGGTCCCGGCGTTGTCTCGATTACATGCACTGCTGCAGGTCAATGCCCAGCAAGCGATAATACAGCCATTACTGTTGTGGCTCCAGCAACTCCAATTATTACAGCTCCAATGGAAATTTGTGTGTCTGCAAGTGCTCAAACATTATCAGCGGATTTGGTTGGAGGAAGTTGGTCGGGTCCTGGAATTTCACCGTCAGGTAATTTCAATCCGAATATAGCCGGAGTGGGTGGTCCGTATATCATAACTTACACACTGAACGACGTTTGTTCGTCGACTTCAACTGCGACAATTACTGTTGTTGATCAACCGTTAGTCACCATTGCAGATCTTGCAGATCCGCTATGCGCCAATGGCATTCCGGTTACCTTGAGTGCTTCATTGCCGGGTGGTTCTTGGTCGGGTGTTGGAGTGAATACCGTAACAGGAGTCTTTACCCCAAGTTCAGGAGTCGACGGCCCGAATAACATTAGTTATTCCATTGGTGGATTGTGTCCTGCAACGGACAACACCGTAATCAATGTTGTTACAGCCCCTTCAGTGAACATTACACAAGAAGCTCCGTTTTGTTTGAACTCTCTGAATACCACTTTAACCGTGAATCAAACAGGTGGAACGTGGTCAGGAACTGGAATCTTAGACCCCTTGACAGGTTCATTTTCTCCAAGTGTTGCGGGAGTAGGGACAACCCCAATTACATATACCTATACTTCTGCACCCTGCACCGTTACAGCAGTAAGTGACGTCGTGGTTAATCCTCTGCCAACAATTTTCGCTGGAGATGACGTTGTTATTTGCGCGGGTGCTTCAACAGGACTGCAAGCAACGGGCGCTTCCACTTATCAGTGGAGTATAAACGGTGGCGCAGCTGTTGGATTGAATAATCCGAATATTGCTAATCCTTCAGCGTCGCCAACAACAACAACGACTTACAGTGTTTTAGGCGTTGACGCAAACGGATGCACGAACGTAGATCAAGTGCAAGTTTCTGTGAATGTCTTACCAATAGTGAATGCTGGAGCAAACACCTCTATTTGTCCGGGCATACCAACAACGCTGGGGGCTGCCGGCGCCTCTACCTACGCATGGTCTCCTTCAACGGGATTGACAGGTGCAAATTCTGCCACGCCAACAGCGAATCCGGCTTCAACTCAAACCTATACCGTTACTGGAACAGACGCGAATGGATGTCAGAATACGGATCAAGTTACAGTAACAGTTTTTCCTCAACCTGTTGTAACTGCAAATTCAACATCACCTATTATTGAATGTCAAACAGCACAGTTAACAGCAACCGGTTTGGTTTCTTACAACTGGGTAAATACAGCAGGTCCAGATGCTTCCATTGCAACTCCGAATGCATCCATCACTGATGTAGGTCCGTTGGCGAATGCCTCATATGCAGTTACTGGATTAGATGCAAATGGATGTGCGGGAGGCACAACCGTTTCAGTGGTTGTCAATCCGATTACAGTTTCAATTGTAAACGCAACAGCTGTGAACCCTTCTACATTCTCTTTCGATATAACATCGAATGCAACGAATTTCGATTGGGATTTTTATTCCGACGGAACAACTGACGTCTCCACTTCAGCAACAACAATCCAAAATTCCTATTCAACGGCACCAACACCGCCGCTTGATTACATCGTCACAACGGTTACTGCATCAATTGGTAATTGCGAAGCGCAAGACACTATTCATGTGTTCATAGACAACACCTTGTTAGAATGGCCGAACATTGTCATTGCAGACGGTGATGGAATAAACGATGTCTTGAGCTTCTTATCACAAGACCCCGTGCTTCAACCAAATTGGCAGTCAATTACTACTGTTCCTACTGTTACTAATTTCAAGGTTGAAATTTTTAATCGTTGGGGAAAGAAGGTGGGCGAAGTGAATGATCCAACAGGTTCTTGGGATCCGAAAGAATTTTCAGCTGGGGTGTACTTCTACGTCGTGAGTTACACTAAACGTTCAACCGGATTGAGTGCTGAAGAAGTGAGGGTGGAACGAGCTTTGCAGGTATTTGTGAAATAATTTGAATGAATTACCTAGCGGAAGCGCGCTTCAATTTATCGTTAATGGCGCGACCTAGATTTTCATTCGGAAGGAATTCCGCCAGAATAACATCAATTTCTAACTGATCGAGTTCGCGCAAGAAGGCGAATAGGTTGGCTGCGGCCTCTGTGAAATTCCCTGTTTTGCTCAGAATACGTTGGTTACTTATTTGATAGTCATCCTGAAAACTCAGCACTCCAATTTTTTGCGAAAGAAAAGAACGCATGAGCTTGGGAATGTTACCTACATACACTGGTTTACGAGGAGCATAATGACTGGTTAGCATACCGGGTGAAGCAGGTGAACTAGAAGAATGTTGTTGAATGTGAATGTTGGAATTGAAAGGCTGAAGGTCTTCCACTGAGATTCCTCCTAAACGAAGTATCTCTATTTCATTATGCTGAACACGCAAGACAGTGGATTCAATGCCCACAGAACAGCTTCCCCCGTTGAGTATGTATGGAATTTTTCCGCCCAATTGGTCTGAAACATGCTGGGCATTTGTAGGGCTGATGTATCCGAATGGATTCGCACTAGGCGCTGCCAGCGGAAAGGGAAGACTTTTTAAAAGTTCAAGCGCAACAGGATGATTCGGAATTCGAATTCCAACTTCTTTCAACCCAGATGTTGTTAAATCGGGAATACATGTTTTTTTTGGAAGAAGCACTGTTAAAGCGCCAGGCCAAAAATGCTCCATAAGGTTATAGGCCAATTCAGGAACTTCTTCAACATAGTTTGAAACATCTGAAATAGAGGCTAAATGAACAATAAGTGGATCGAAATGCGGACGGTTTTTAGCTTCAAAAATCTTAGAGACTGCAATGTCACTCATCGCATTTCCAGCCAATCCGTATACCGTTTCCGTTGGAATTGCAACCACTTCGTTTCGAAGAAGTAGGTCTCGCGCCTTTTCTATTTCTGTTCCAATCATGCATTGCAAAAGTAGTCAATTCAATTTTCCACTATATTTGCACTCGATGGCAAAGAAAATTACCTTGATCAATGGCGGACTGCTGAATATGATCATTCAAAGGTTATGTCGCCAATTAATCGAAAATCACAAAGACTTCTCCTCTACAGTGCTTATTGGACTGCAGCCTCGGGGTGTTTTTTTTACTGAACGCATTGTTGAGGAACTTACAAAATCGGGTCATCAAGTTAAATGGGGAATTGTAGACCCAACATTCTATCGCGACGATTTTAGAATGCACGACAAACCCTTGATTGCACGAGCATCGGACATGAAGCATAGTGTTGAAGGCAAGAATGTTGTTTTGGTAGATGATGTTTTGTATACGGGAAGAACCATTCGAGCGGGTATGGAAGGACTTTTGGAGTACGGCAGACCGAAGTCTGTTGAGTTGCTGGTATTAATTGATCGAAAGAAGGGAAGAGAGGTTCCAATTGAAGCGACTTATGTTGGAAAAGAAGTTGAGAGCTTCGATAATCAACGTGTAAGAGTCATGTGGAAGAGTGAAGGAGAAAAGGAAGATCATGTAATTTTTTTGAACGACTAAAATGAAGCTGAGCACCAAACACCTCATTGCCATTGAGCCGCTGAAAAAATCGGACATTGACTTGATTTTTTCGCAAGCAGATGAGTTCAAAGAAGTCTTGAACAGACCCATTAAGAAGGTTCCTTCTTTAAGAGACATTACAGTTGCCAATTTGTTTTTTGAAAACTCAACACGCACGCGGTTGAGTTTTGAATTGGCCGAGAAAAGACTCGGAGCAGATGTTGTGAATTTTTCCGCATCAACTTCTTCGGTGAAGAAAGGTGAAACACTCATTGATACCGTGAACAACATCTTGGCTATGAAAGTAGACATGGTGGTTATGCGTCACGCATCGCCTGGAGCATGTCAGTTTCTAGCCGAAAGAACCAACACTGTTGTTGTAAACGCTGGTGACGGAACGCACGAGCATCCAACACAAGGATTACTCGATGCATTTTCAATCAGAGAAAAATTAGGCGAAGTCAAAGGGAAGAAGGTAGTTATTGTAGGAGACATAACACACAGTCGTGTTGCACTCAGTAATATCTATTGCCTTCAGAAGTTGGGTGCGGAAGTTATGGTGTGTGGACCAACAACGTTAATCCCGAAGCACATTGAATCACTAGGAGTGAAAGTTGAACACAATCTTCAACGCGCATTAGAATGGTGCGACGTGGCTAACATGTTGCGTATTCAGTTGGAAAGACAAGATGCTGGAATCCCATATTTCCCAAGTCTTCGCGAATACACAGAGTTATTCGGACTTACGCAAGATCGATTAAATGCTTTGGGTAAAGAAATCGTAATCATGCACCCTGGACCAATTAATCGCGGAGTAGAAATTTCTAGCGAAGTTGCAGATGGCAACAATAGCATAATACTCAATCAAGTTGAAAATGGTGTAGCCGTAAGAATGGCAACGATCTTTCTTCTAGCTCAAGGTATAAAGAGAGTGGGTTAAGCCTCTCAGTGCTTTTTTTTTGTTTCATTCGTGATTTTTCTTAAATTTGATGAAATCTGAATACATGAATTTTACTTCTAGTCAAAAAGATAAATTAGTTGTTGTTGTTTCTAATGTTGAGAAACTTGATGCGATTTGTGCTCCAGAGCTCAAGGCGGAGGTTACGTTGCTTAACAGAGAAAATAGCAAGAATATAGTTGTTGATCTTTCTGCAACGAAGTATATAGACTCTTCGGGACTTTCGGCCTTGCTAGTAGGCCATAGGCTTTGTCGAGAAGCCAATGGTTCATTTGTAATTTGTGGATTACAAGTTACCGTGAATAAATTAATTTCCATTTCACAGTTGGATTCAATTATAAAAATTACCCCAACACTAAGTGAAGCCATTGATTTGGTATATATGGAAGAAGTTGAACGCGAAATCTAAACCTCATCTAAACCTCATATGAATAAACAATTACTTTCTGTATTCGCTTTTGCGGCGCTTTCTTTGTCTGCTGCTGCACAATGTAATTCAGCCGACTATGATTGGGCTGGTCAAACTTTTGGTGTAAGTCCAAACCCAACGATCGGAGAAAACTTTGCTCCAGGTCTTCAAGGTCAGCCATATGCCGATGTTCTTTATGTTAGAACACCAACTACGGCTGCTGATATTGACCCTTCATACCCTGCTTTTATTTCAATTAATTCAATTCATCTTGATGCCGTTTTTTACGGAATTGTTTCGGAAGTTGATACTACGTGGGCAGATTTGAGTGGTTTAGGTCTTTCGATAACGTGTAACAACAACGGTGAAGATCCAGATCCTTGTATGTTTGGAACAGGTGCGGGTTATTGCGGAGATATCGCCGGTACCCCAAATCAAAGTGGAATTTTCCCTGTTAAGATTGCAGTTACAGCAAACTTACTTTTGTTAGGTGATGTTCCTTATGAGTTCACAGGCTATACCCTGGACTTCTCCGGAAACAGCGTAACTGAAGGTGTTACTTTCAACGATGTTGTTAAAGTTGCTCCAAACCCAGCAAACGAATTTACTTTGGTGACTTTCCCAATGGGTGCTAACGAGCAAGCTGAAGTTTCTGTGTTCAACACCATGGGTCAATTGGTTTTCTCGGAGAAGACAATGACAACTCCAGGTGCTAACACTTATCGCTTGAACACTGCGAACCTTCCAGAAGGAAACTACGTGGCTCGTCTTGTTTCAGGAAAGAATGTTGCAGAGAAGTTGATTCAAGTTCAACACTAATCGAAATTATTCACGACCTTTGAAGCCGTCTCGTCTTACACGAGACGGTTTTCTTTTTTATGCTGTTTCAAGTTACCATACTCGGATGTGGCGCCGCAACGCCAACCTCGCGCCACAAGCCTACGGCACAGGTTGTGAATGTGCACGATAAATATTTTTTGATCGACTGTGGTGAAGGGACACAAATGCAATTGAGGAAATACAAGGTGAAGATGCAGCGCATTCAAGCCATCTTCATTTCACATTTGCATGGCGATCATTTCTTTGGCCTTATCGGACTGCTGAGCACTTATAATTTATTGGGAAGGAAAACTCCTTTAACAATTTATGGTCCTCCCGGTTTGGAAGAAGTCATTCGCCTGCAATTCAAAGTGTCTGATTCGTATTTCGAATACGAATTAATTTTTGTTGAAACACAAGACAAAGAGAAGCAGCTCATTTTTGAAGACGATACGGTACGAGTTTATTCATTTCCTTTGAAACACCGCGTGCCGTGCACTGGATTTGTTTTCGAGGAAAAAGAGCGGAAGTTAAACGTTGAAAAGTGGGCCATTATTGAATTCAAACTTCAACCTTCGGAAATATTATTATTGAAGAAAGGAATCGATGTCGAACGTGAGAACGAAGTGATTCCATATGAAAAAGTCACCAGTCCTTCAATCCCGATTCGCAGATACGCCTATTGTTCAGATACAGCTTACGACGAACGAATTGTTCCGAATATTATGAATTCGGATTTGGTTTATCATGAAACCACGTTTCTACAAGAAGACACTGAACGTGCGAAAAAGACGTTCCATTCCACAACGATTCAAGCGGCGACAATTGCGAAAATGGCGAATGCGATGAAATTGGTAGTTGGACATTATAGCAGTCGATACAGTGACGACGAGCTCTTTAAGACAGAGGCTATGACTGTATTTCCGAAAACAGAGATTGCCAACGAAGGCGTTATTTTCGATCTGTAAAAATCTTTTCTGCGAGTGAGTGTATTTGGTACACTTTCTATATCTTGCAGGTATGAATAAGCAACGATTAAGTTTTTGGCAAATCTGGAACATGAGCTTCGGCTTCATGGGAATTCAGTTTGGATTTGCACTTCAAGGCGGATTTATGTCGCGTATATTCCAAGCTTTAGGTGCGTCGGAAGACAGCATTCCCCTTTTGTGGGTGGCCGCACCGCTGACAGGACTTATTGTGCAACCCATCATAGGTTTTTTAAGTGATCGTACTTGGCATCCTCGACTAGGAAGACGCCGACCTTATTTTTTGATCGGTGCAATTCTGAGTTCTCTTGCTTTGTTCTTTGTCCCTTATTCGCCAACCCTAATGATTGCAGCCGGATTTTTATGGGTAATGGATGCCTCCATAAATATCTCCATGGAGCCCTTCCGTGCGTTGGTAGCTGATAAACTTCCGGAAGATCAACGCTCCTATGGATTTGTAGTTCAAACATTAATTATTGGAATTGGAACTTGGGTTGCGAGTAACCTGCCTTGGTTCTTGAGTTTCCTGGGTTTTTCGAATACTGCGCCAGAAGGACAAGTTCCTCCTTCAGTGAAATGGGGATTTGCCATCGGAGCATTGGTGTTCATGATTTCTATATTGTGGACGGTCTTTACCACGAAGGAGGAAGCTCCGGCCGATATGGAAGCGTTTCGTAAAGAGCGTGAAGAGACCAAGGGATTTGTAAATGGTCTTGTTGAAATAGGGAAAAGCTTCACTCACATGCCGGCGGTTATGTGGAAACTAGGATTGGTACAATTCTTCAGTTGGTTTGCGTTTTTTACCATGTGGTCTTTCGCAGTTCCTGCTCTAACCGATCATGTATACAACGCACCTATGCCTGAGAAAGGCGCAGTTCATTTCGAAACAGAATTCGCTGCCTATAACAATGCAGCCAATTTAGTTGGAAGTTCAATGGGTATGTACGGATTGAGCTCAATGGTTTTTGCTTTAGTGCTAACGCTATACACAGCCAAGCGCGGCGTGAATAGAAGATTGATTCATTTCTTTTCTTTGGTGGCTGGAGGTGTTGGATTCTTATTGCTTTTCTCGGCCAATCAAGAGTTTGCGAGTATCATGAATTTAAGTTTCGCGCTGGTTGGAATAGCATGGGGAAGTATTCTTTCAATGCCTTATGCCATTCTATCAAGCTCAGTTCGTCCAGAGAAAATGGGAGTTTCCATGGGTATCTTCAACATGTTCATTGTTATCCCTCAAATTGTTGCGGCATTAGGTGGAATCAATTGGGCGTACAAGACCTTTTTTGGAGATCAACTTATTTTCACCATGGTGTTGGCAGGAACCAGTTTAATAATTGGCGGATTGTCTTGTTTCTTGTTGCCTGCGAAAAGCAATTAATACACATTCCCCATTATCTTTGAATTTCTAATTCGAAACGATAGTGGAGCTTGTATCAACTTTTCTTCCTACACAATACGGCGACTTTGAAATTAAGGCGTTCGATAGCGGCAATGCCGAACTTCCGAACCTAGCTTTGGTTCATCCGGCGTGTAATTTATCTGAACCTGTTGTCGTTCGAATTCATTCGGAATGCATGACAGGAGATGTCTTTGGTTCGCGTAAATGCGATTGCGGAGATCAGCTGCACGAAGCGCTTAAACAATGTGGAGAAGAAAAGGGTGTACTTATTTATTTGCGTCAAGAAGGAAGAGGCATTGGTTTAATCAATAAACTCAAGGCTTATCAACTGCAAGAAAAGGGAATGGATACCATTCAAGCGAACGAGGCCTTGGGCTTCGATGCAGATTTGCGTTCATTCGATCAAGCGGTAGAAATACTTTTGGAATTGGGAGTTCAACGCGTGAAGTTGCTAACGAATAATCCATTGAAGATGGAAGCACTTGAAGGCATAGGTTTTGTAAGCGTTGAACGTGTTCCCCTGCACGGCGAAGAATTCGATTCAAATAAAAATTATTTGAATACGAAGCGCGAGAAAATGGGACATCAAATTTGATCCTTTCAACATGAATAAAAGCTTATTCATACTTACCGTAATCTTTTGTTCATTCAGATTCGTGAATGCACAGAATTGCGAATACACTCCTTCAAAGAATATTCAGAAGTTGCTAGAGAAAGCGGCAGATGGAAAAAAGTACACCAGCGATGAACGCATTGTATTTCTTGAACAAGCCTTAGAGCAAGACGCGGAATGTCTGCCGTGTATGTTGCAATTGGGTGAAATGAAATTCCTTCGTGCGAAAAGACAAGGTTCTGGTTTTGAAGAAACCATTCGTTTGTACGAAGAACTAAAAGCGAAATGCGAAGAGTATCATTCGGAAATGTACTACTTCCTGGGTGCTATGCATTACGCGAATCAAGAGTACGACCAAGCCACAGAGAGCTTCGAAAAATTCTTACGTTTTCCAGACAGTGATCTTTCCAAATTCAATTCGAATTACGACAAGAAATACAAGGAAGTAGAAGAGGCTTTAATCTCTGTGAAAGCCTTCAACAAGATCTTCAACGGGAACAAAGACTATGTCTTCAAACCGAAAAAAGTAACCGGGGTTTCTACACCAAGCGATGAATACCTTCCCATGATCTCGCCCGACGGTGAAATTTTATTCTTCACGCGTTTACTCATCAAACAAGCGAAAGGTGATTTCACCAGTAAAGAAGTGGAAGAATTCACATGGAGCAAGCGCGTGGATATCAATGCGCAATTCGACAACGGATTGGCACTTCCTCCGCCTTTCAACAAAGGTGGTTCATACGGTGGATCAACGCTTTCAATCGACAACAAAGAACTCATCATCGCGAAGTCGAATCCGAATGCAAAAAACGCAAACAACATCGATTTGTTTTCAACCCGATTCGAACGCATTACCAAAGATGACGGAAGCATTGGTTATGTATGGAGTGACTGGGTGAGTTTGGGTGAAGGAGTGAATACGCCTGACGGATGGGAAGCGCAGCCTTCATTAAGTGGTGACGGACAAACGCTAATTTTTGCGGCGGTTCGTCCAGAATGTATGAAAGACAATTCTGGGAATTTCAGTCACGATTTATTTATTTCGAAGAAGCAATCCGACGGCACATGGGGCAAGTGCACGCCACTTCCAGCTTCGATCAATACAAAGGGACAAGAGAAAGCACCTTTCATTCACAGCGATAGTCATACGATTTATTTTTCAAGTGATGGACACTTGGGTGTAGGAGGAATGGATTTCTTTTACGCGAAAATGAATGACGATGGAACATTCAGTGAAGTTGAAAACATTGGTGTTCCGATTAACGACGAGAACGATCAGATTGGAATTATTGTAAGCAGCGACGGTGAATTGGCGTACTTCGGAGCCGATCGTTATTTGGGAGAAAAGAGCTACGATATTTTTCAATTCAATATGCCTGAAAAGGCGAAGCCCGAGCGTGTAGCCATTATCAAAGGAGAGGTGAAAGGTGACGATGGAACCCCTGCGCAGAATGCCTCTGTAACTATTCAATACGCCCAGTCTGGAAGTGAAGAGCAAGTGAAGGTGAACAACGACGACGGTTCTTATGCCGCTATTGTTCGCACGAATAAGAAAGAAGATGTGGTGCTGAAAGTGGAAGGAGAAAACATTGCGTTCAATGCGCATGTCATTTCGAAAAAAGAAAACAGCGATCCCGCTGCAATCTTAAAGTTGAATTTAGAAACCTCTGTTGTTGCCGAGAACAAACCGTTTGTTATTAACGACATTTACTATTCAACCAGTTCAACCTCTATTAACGAAGAGTCTAAATTGATTTTAATTCAGTTTGCAGATTACTTGAAGGAACATCCTTCGTGGATCATTGAGATTCGTGGACACACCGATAACATTGGCGACGATAAATCGAACGAAGCGCTTTCATTAGGAAGAGCGAATCAAGTAAAAGATTTTTTGGTTGCGAAAGGAGTGAAGGTTGAACAACTTTCGGCGAAAGGTTTCGGGAAAGCCAAGCCTGTTGCATCGAACGACACCGAAGCGGGAAGAGCGAAAAATAGAAGAACAGAATTTGTAATTAAAAAACTCTAGCATGCGAATAGACATACTCACCATTCTTCCTCGCTTGCTCGACGGGCCTTTTGCAGATTCAATTTTGAATCGCGCGCAGAAGAACGGTCTGTGTGAAATTCACATTCACAACATTCGCGATTATTCAACAGATAAACACAAGAGCGTTGACGATTATCAGTTTGGTGGCGGAGCAGGAATGGTGATGCTTATTCAACCCATTGCAGACTGCATTGATAAGTTGAAGGCCGAGCGCGAATACGACGAGATTATTTATTTGACTCCTGATGGAGATAGACTGAATCAAAGCATGTGCAATACCTTTTCATTGGGAAAGAATTTGCTTATGATATGCGGACATTACAAGGGCATAGATCAACGTTTGCGCGATCATTATGTGACACGCGAAATTTCAATTGGAGATTATGTTTTAAGTGGAGGGGAATTGGCGGCTGCTGTTTTGGTAGATGCGATTGTGCGATTAATCCCCGGTGTGATGAACGATGAGACAAGTGCATTGACCGATTCATTTCAAGATAATTTATTAGCGCCTCCTGTATATACGCGTCCAGCTGAATACAACGGATGGAAAGTTCCAGATGTTTTGACTTCTGGAAATTTCAAAGCCATTGAGGACTGGCGCATGCAGCAAGCGTTTGAGAAAACGAAAACAAGAAGACCCGACTTGTTATGAGCACGCCACTTGCGGAAAGAATGCGTCCGAAGACATTCGATGAGTACGTTGGGCAATCGCATTTGATTGGCAAGGGCGCTGTGTTGCGCAGCATTATTGAAAGCGGACATATACCTAGCATGATCTTCTGGGGTCCTCCGGGTGTTGGAAAAACAACGTTGGCAAACATCATTGCGCAAACACAACAACGTCCGTTCTTTTCGCTCTCTGCAATCAATAGCGGAGTGAAAGAAATTCGTGAAGTGTTAGATCAAGCAGGGAAGGGCGGACTGTTTCAGAAGAGTGCAATTTTATTCATCGACGAGATTCATCGTTTTTCAAAGAGTCAACAAGATTCGTTACTCGGTGCGGTGGAGAAGGGAGTTGTAACGCTTATTGGCGCGACAACAGAAAACCCATCCTTCGAAGTAAACGGCGCCTTGTTGTCGCGCTCGCAGGTGTACACCCTGAATGCGCTCACCAAAGATGAACTCAATCAGTTATTGGAAGACGTCATTGTTCGCGATGAAGCGCTTCGCGCAAGGAATATTCAATTAGAAGAAACGCAATCGTTGTTGAAATATAGCGGCGGCGATGCTCGCCGATTGCTGAATGTGCTTGAGTTGGTTGTGGAGTCCATTTCAGAGACGCCTTGCGTCATTAAAAACGCTTCGGTAGAGAACGTCATTCAGACGAACGCTGCACGTTACGACAAGACCGGTGAAATGCATTACGATGTTATCTCAGCGTTTATTAAAAGCGTGCGCGGAAGCCATGCGCAAGCCGCGACATACTATTTGGCGCGCATGATTAAAGGCGGGGAAGACCCGCTATTCATAGCGCGAAGATTGGTCATTTTGGCTTCAGAAGACATTGGCTTGGCGAATCCGAATGCGCTATTGATTGCGGAAGCAACCTTTCGCGCTGTTCAAAATATAGGCTGGCCTGAAGCGCGCATTCCGCTGAGTATGTGCACCGTCTATTTGGCAACCAGCGCGAAGAGCAATTCTGTATATACTGCTATTGACGCGGCTTTGGCGTTGGTGGAACAGACAGGTGACCTTCCAGTTCCCATGCATCTTCGCAACGCACCAACGAAATTAATGAAGGAGTTGGGGTACGGAAAGAACTACGAATACGCACATGCGCACGAAGGAAATTTTGTTCGTCAAGAATTTCTTCCACAAGAAATTGCATCGTCGGAATTCTACACACCAGGCAACAATCCGAAGGAAGCGGCTATATTAAAATGGCTTCAAGAACGTTGGGGAACGAATGAATAATAACGCAACACGAAACTTTGGACTCGACTTGTTTCGAGCATTGGCCATCGTGTTGGTTGTGTTGTCTCACGGAAAATTTTTATTGAATGGAACCGTCTTAGAGGATTTTCCTTACGTGAAAATGCTAGACGGCGTTGATTTGTTTTTTGTTCTAAGCGGATTTTTAATTGGTGGTATTTTATTGAAGTCCTCTTCTGAAGGGCTGAATTGGCAAGGTGTTGCGCACTTCTGGAAGAGAAGATGGTTACGCACCTTGCCGAATTATTATTTGATTTTGTTATTGAATTTCATTTTCATTTCGTGTGGAATTATTTCTGGGGACTTAACTGTTTTCGGTTGGAAGTTTATGGTCTTTCTTCAAAATTTCACGAAGCCACTCATTGGATTTTTCTGGGAGTCGTGGAGCTTGGCAGTGGAAGAGTGGTTCTACATTTTTACTCCAATTATGCTTTGGGGACTGCTTAAAGTGTGTCGATTGAAATGGGCGTATCTCATCGCGACGCTTACAATGATTACTGTTCCGTTGATTTATCGCGCTTATTCCTTTGATCCAAAACTCGATGATTTTTGGTTCGATGTGCAGGTTCGAAAGATTGTTGTGTTTCGACTCGATGCGATAGCCTTCGGATTGTTGCTCGCTTGGATTTATTCTTTCCATAAAAGTCTTTGGGACAAGTGGAAAAATGCAGCGCTTGTTTTAGGATTAGCCATTGTTTTATTCTTGTTGA
This sequence comes from uncultured Chryseobacterium sp., assembly GCA_964511555.1. Lineage (GTDB taxonomy): Bacteria > Bacteroidota > Bacteroidia > Flavobacteriales_D > Sanyastnellaceae > CAIZGX01. The sequence continues at coordinate 12,122 of CAZEFR010000021.1, read as the reverse complement.
ATTACAGTGCTTCAAACACCACGTTTTATCGTCAAGTATTTTATTTCAGTATAACACCTCTCGCCATTGTGCTCATCCTTCCTTGGTTTGAAGGGATTACTTCTTCATGGAAACGCATAGTAGCTGCAGTGACGCACATCAGTAAGATTTCGTATTCGATGTATTTAATTAATCTTGCGTTGGTTGCTCAAGTGATCGGATTGAATTTTCCGGTTCAGGGAAATGCAGATGGTATAGCGAAGTATATCGGATATTGGGTATTCGTGATTGCGGTTTCTTCGGCGCTTTATTATTTGGTGGAAAGGCCGATACTTCGGTGGAGGGATAACGCTTCGCGATGACGCCACGCGTTGCGATGACACGACACTTCGTG
>CAZEFR010000021.1:0-11649 GCA_964511555.1 uncultured Chryseobacterium sp. | reverse complement strand
TGACAATCTGCGATTGATGACCACTTCGTGGATGACGGCGAAGCCGATGACCGCGTAGCGGATTAACGAATGTTGTTTGCGATGTTACGAGCGATTGCAGGGCCTTCGTAGATGAAGCCCGTGTATACCTGAACCAGAGCAGCACCTGCATCTATTTTTTCTTGCGCATTTTGTGAAGTGTGAATTCCTCCAACGCCAATGATTGGAAATGCGCCGTTCGATTTTGAATGCAAATAACGAATCACTTCGGTTGAACGCGAACGCACAGGAGCGCCGCTTAATCCGCCCATTCCAATGCTTTGAATGGTTTGTGTACTCGTTTGCAAATACTCTCTTGAAATGGTTGTGTTCGTTGCAATAACTCCTGCAATTTTAGTTTGAAGAACAATTTCAACAATGTCATTCAATTGATCGTCTGTTAAATCTGGAGCAATTTTCAAAAAGATTGGACGCGGTTTTGGGAACGTGTTATTTGTTTCAGCAAGAGCAGAAAGAATCTTCATTAATGGCTCCTTCTCCTGCAACTCGCGTAACCCCGGTGTATTCGGAGAGCTCACATTCACAACGAAATAATCTACACATTCGTGAAGGGCATTCAAGCAAATTAAATAATCACTTAATGCATCTTCGTTCGGAGTGATTTTATTCTTCCCAATATTTCCTCCGACAATAATATTTGATTTGCGTTTTCTCAAGCGAACAGCAGCGTCTTCAACGCCACCGTTGTTAAATCCCATACGGTTAATTAATCCGCTGTCCAATGGAAGTCTAAACAACCTCGGCTTGTCATTTCCTGGTTGTGCCTTCGGAGTAAGTGTTCCTATTTCCACATGCCCGAATCCTAACAACGCCAACTCATCGATCCAACGAGCATCTTTATCAAACCCAGCAGCCAACCCAACCTTGTTCGGAAATTCAATTCCTGCAACGATAGTCTTATTTTCTTTCGCTTTAAAAATTGATTTTAAAATCATTTTCCCTCCAGGAATTCTTGTGGAAAATTTCAAGAAATCCATGGCTAAGTAATGCGCCTTTTCTGGAGAAAAAAGAAAAAAGAAAGGTTTAATCAGAAGCTTATACATGCTGCAAAAATACATCATCTCATTTATCAATCGCAGATTGTCATCACCTTCGGTGTCATCCGCTGCGCGGTCATCGGCTTCGCCGTCATCAATCGAAGATTGTCATCACCTTCGGTGTCATCCGCTCCGCGGTCATCGGCTTCGCTGTCATCCGCTGCGCGGTTATGGTGAATAACTCTGTTGATATGTGTGAATTTCACTTTCGTCGCAAGGCTGCGTATGCCGTTTATTTTTGATGAAATCGAAAGGTTAAAAAATCGTTAAGGCATATGATTACATTTTTTGGAAAAAAGAAAATTTCTGCAGAGCGCGCAGCAACCATGTTCGTGAATACGTTGCTAGATTCTGTTGAAGGTGGATTCCCAGAGGTAGCTGGATTTATTCGCGATACGCCAGAGTTTGTAAGTACACCGAAAATAAGTGATGAAGAGTACGGTAAGTTCCTAATGATTGCAATTGTGGGGAACTTCAATTATTTGAATGAACACTTCCGCGATGGTGAAGGTGATTTAATTGTTCAACACTGCATAGATCAGTTAGCGCCAGTTTTTGATTTAACTCCAAGCGCTCTGCAAGCAAAAGTGAACGACTATAAAAAATTCATGTCGCACGTTAATTTCCCATCGAAAAATGTATTGTACAGCATGTCAAAAGCATTTTTCTTCAAGTATGAGTTGAATCAATACCAAGATGAGTATTTCAGAAGTATGAATACTCCCAACCCAATTTTTTTAAAGAGTTTAGATGAGATTATGCGCAATTTCATTTGGGATTGGTCTGCTTTCTGCGACAAGTATAAGGTTCAGTTAGGAACGGTGTAACCGCTTCGCGGATGACACAACACGTTGTGATGACACTTTCAGTGATGACCGCTTCGCGGATGACACTTCGTGATTAACTAATTTTTAATGAAGTATTCTAGTACGGTGTCTTTTCCAGATTTCAAATCTTCTAAACTTTGTTCCAAAGTAATATTCGGAAGAATGGGCGTTCGCGAATAACTAAACGTGTTTTTATAGTTGTAGCGAATGGTTGGTACCGAGTAAGAAATTCCAGATTCTGAAAGTTGAATAGTGGTAGCGTTGCCCCAGGTGCCGTTAGCAGTGGCGTTGCAGGGCGTGCCGAGAAGAACGGCTCTATGATTACTCTGCAGCAATTGTGCGAAATCGCAAGCCGCTGATACCGTATTCCCATTCATAAAAATCGCGAGTTTTCCATTGTATACATGCTCTCTAAGTTGACGCTGAGGGATACTGAAAAAGGCGGTATCTGAATCTTCGAGTGGTGTTTGGCTTAACAAATAGTACTGATGCATATCTTCATTTCGCTTGAAGCGCTTCTCTGTGAATTTAGGGAAATGCTTTTGTCTGAAATTCGAAACGATTTGATACGAATAGTCACTTGCTTTCCAGATAATATTGTTGGGCGTATTCAATCCTTCAGGCATTAAGAACGAGCAGAGATATTCAACCAGGGCACTTGAACCTCCCGGATTGTCGCGTACGTCAATGGCAATGTCACGAATCCCCAACTCACGAGTGGCTTGAAAGAACTTCCTGATTTTTTTAACGTCGTTCTGAAAAGGTCGGGAGGAAAAAGAGTGAACTTCTAAAACAGCTTTTCCTTCATCCAAATAAAAAGTAGCTTCAATATTTTTTTTATTCTGGTTGAAATGTGCTCGTCTGATTTTTTGAAGATGCTTTGCGTCTAGCAGTTGAACTTCCATACTGTCTATTTTATTATCTATTCGGAAGACAATCGTTTCAACATCCCAATCGCTTTGCAAAGGATTTGCGAAGAATTGAGCGGGCGTGTAATAATAGGCTGCCGCTTCGTCACTGGCATTCATGGCCTGTCCTTCATCGATACTCCATTCTTTTGCTAGCGCGTGCAATTCCTTCATCGGTAATTTTCCAATTGAAATAATTTCGCTGCCAAATGGAGGTCCGCCGAAGTATGTTTCTTCAACGTAAAATTTTCCGTCAATAGGTTGAATGAACAGAGGCAAAAAGCCAGAGTTGTATCCGCAAGATTCGAACATCAAACGAAACACGTGTGTCTGCAAATGTGAATCTTGAACAACGCGAATAAATCGATTTAGATTCTGTGCATGCTCAATCATTGTGCGATCTTCAGAGTAGAAGTCAAGTGCTTTTTTGAACGCTTCACTAAAGGCCTGTTTGCCGCAATAGGCGTATGGATCAGGATGAACAGATAGAAGAGTTTCTTCGAGTTCAATAAGGTCGTCGACTAAATAGTCAGCACAAATGCGTTCAATATTTCGTTCGCAGCGATAATACGCTTTTGAATTCGGATCGAAGCACGTGTCTGACTGTGCAGATATCTGCACAGCAGCAAAAAGAAAGATGACCGAGAAAAGTTTACGCACTTATTCGTCGTTGCGTTTTTTAACCATGGTTAAGATCGTTGCTAGCGCTACCGTCTCTCCAGTTTCATCGTAAACGTCAACCAAGAACTTCACAATACCTTTTGGAATATCGTCTTCGCTGCGTTTCTCTTGCGCAATCTTTTCCTTCACAGTAAAGCGAACGGCTATGGTCATTCCCGGATAAACAGGCTTTGTAAAGCGCGCTTCATCTATTCCATAATTCAACAACACTGGACCTTTTTTCGGGTCAACAAATAGTCCTGCTGCTTTCGATAAAACGAAATATCCGTGAGCCACTCTGCGCTCGAAGATGGTTCCGTCCAAAGAGGTAGCGTCCATGTGCGCGTAGAAATTATCTCCACTCACATTCGCGAAGTTCACAATGTCGGCCTCAGATACGGTGTGCTTGTGCGTGAAGACCGTATCTCCAACAACAAGGTCTTCGAAATGCTGACGGAACAAGTGCGGTTGAGCTTCGGTTTGTTCGCCGCCTTGCTGGTAAACACCTGTAATTGCGGTCAACATGGTTGGCGATCCTTGAATGGCCGTGCGTTGCAAGTAGTGCATAACACCACGTTTTCCACCCATCTCTTCTCCACCTCCAGCACGACCCGGTCCACCGTGAACAAGCATAGGCATTGGGCTTCCGTGACCGGTGCTTTCTTTTGCACTAGCTCTGTTCAATACTAAAATTCTTCCGTGATGCGATGCAGCGTTCAACACGAAATCGCGAGCAATGCTTGTATCATTTGTAGTAATGCTACAAACCAAACTTCCTTTTCCTAATTTCGAAATAGCAACAGCCTCTTCCGTTGTGGAATAAGGCATAAGCGTAGAGATAGGTCCGAACGCTTCCACGTTGTGTGAGCTTAATTTTTCAAATGGCTTGTTGTTCACCAACAACGTTGGCGACATGAAGGCGCCTTTCGAGTCTTCTGCTTCAATAAGGTGGAGCGCATCGTTTCCGAATACAACGTCACTTTCTTTTTTCAATTCGTTCAACGCAGCAAGCACGTCTTCACGTTGAGCCTTTCCAGCCAACGATCCCATGCGAACTTTTTCGTTGCGCGGATCGCCAATAGCCGTTTGTCCAAGTGCTTTCACAAGCGCTTCTTGAACGTCTGACAAATATTTTTCAGGAACTAAAATTCTTCTTACTGCGGTACATTTTTGTCCGCACTTCACTGTAATTTCTTTGCGAACTTCCTTCACAAATAAATCAAACTCTTCTGTGCCTGGCGCTGCGTCTAGTCCTAGAATAGCGGCGTTCAACGAATCGGCTTCCATGGTGAATGGAATCGCTTGATCGACAAGTCGAGGGTGTGACTTCAACATTTTACCAGTAGAAGCAGAACCGGTGAAGGTCACAACGTCCTGCATTTCCAAATGATCGAAAATGCCGTTAGCGCTTCCGCAAATCAATTGCAAAGCACCTTCAGGAAGAATTCCTGAAGCGTGAATATCGCGAACCACCACTTCTGTTACATACGAGGTCAATGTTGCAGGCTTCACCACAGCAGGAACACCCGCTAAGAGGTTCACCGCAATCTTTTCCAACATTCCCCATACCGGGAAGTTGAATGCGTTAATATGAAGCGCAACCCCTTCCTTCGGAACCATAATGTGGTGACCAATGAAGGTTCCTTCTTTCGAAAGTTTGGCTAGTTCTCCGTCTACATAAAATGAAGAGTCTGGGAACTGCTTGCGCAACGAAGCATAAGCAAAGAGGTTTCCAATACCCCCGTCAATGTCAATCCAAGAGTCAATCTTTGTAGCACCTGTCTTTACGCTTACGGCGTAATACGCGGCTTTGCGCTCGGTTAAATACAGGGCCAATGCCTTCAACATTCTTCCGCGTTCTTGGAAGGTCATCTTGCGAAGTGCAGGACCTCCCGTCTCGCGACCGTAGTTCAGCATAGCGCCGAAATCGAGTCCGGAGCTGTCTGCCACCGCTACCAATTCTCCATTTACTGCATCGAAAAGTTCGGTTCCTTTTCCGCTGCCGGAAATCCATTGCCCAAGGGCGAAATTTTGAAGTTGTTGCATCTGATTTTTCTCTTGTTGCGAAGTTAATCGGAAAGTGCCGCACTTGGAATGATTGATGTATTTTTACAACATGAATAAGGTTACGCATTTAATTACCGGCGGTTGTGGTTTTGTGGGAAGAAACATGGTGAAGAGACTCTTCAACACCACCGAGGCGCAGTTGATTTTCATCGATGATTTATCGGTTGGAACACACCCCGACACTTGGCTCAATGCCACGAAGACGAACTACGGCGCAGGTTTCACAGTATACAATGGAAGATTGCTATTCATTCATGCCGATGCGTTGAAGGTGATGCGGGCGTTTTCAGATGACGAGAAATACTTCGAAAAGAATTTTCAGTTTGAAATAAATCGCATCAACGATGTCTTCCATTTTGCAGCTATTGTAGGTGGAAGAAGTAAGATCGACGGAGATCCAATGGCAGTAGCGTTAGACCTAGCCATTGATGCGGAAATGTTTTACTGGGCCTGCAGATACAAGCCGGAAAGGCTTATGTACCCGAGCTCGTCGGCGGCTTATCCAATCGATCTTCAGACAGTAGACGGTGCCATTGCATTGAAAGAGTCTGATATCGATTTCAAGAAGATGGGTGAGCCCGATATGACATACGGATGGAGTAAATTAACTGGAGAGTTCCTTGCTAAAATTGCCGCTTCGCATTACGGATTGAAGGTGACATGCATTCGTCCGTTCAGCGGTTACGGAGAAGATCAAGATTTAACGTATCCTGTTCCTGCTATTGCAGCCCGCGCAGCGAAGAAAGAAGATCCGTTTGAAGTTTGGGGAAGCGGCAATCAAGGAAGAGACTTTGTTCATATCGACGATGTGATCGATTGCATCTTGTTAGCGATGGACCACATTCACGATGGAACAGCCATCAATATTGGAATGGGGAAACTCACTTCCTTCAACGAAATTATTCGCATCTTCTGCGGATATGCAGGATACGAGCCTACTATCAAGCCGTTGTTAGATAAACCAGTTGGAGTGCATTCGCGCTATTGCGACATGACTTTTGTTCAAGAGAAATTGGGATGGAAGGCGAAGATTTCCATTGAGGAGGGAATGAAGCGAGTGTACGATGCCGCGGTGAAGAAATTAGCAGCGCAAGAATAAATGAAAAACAGAACCATTGTTTGCTTCGGTCCGGGTCCGCGCTTCAAAGGCGGAATGCAGAACTACAACACTTCGTTGGCGTTGGCATTGGACAAGGAAGAGCGAAACAATGTTCACATTGTTAGTTGGACGCAGCAGTATCCAGCTATCATTCCCAGAGAATTCGTAGACAAAAGCAGTACAACTGATTTGTTGGAAGGAAGTCGCGTGAAGGTGACGTACTTAACGAATTATAACAATCCGTTTAGTTGGAAGGAAACTGCCGACTACATTATTTCATTGAAGCCAGAAATGGTAACTTTTCAGTGGAGCATTGCGCTGCAAGGATTACCCATGGCGTTCATAGCGAAGCGCTTGCGGAAGGCAGGGATTCATGTGGTGTTCGATATTCATTTTGTGATTCAAAAAGAGCACAGCTCCTTAGATAAGTTTTTGACGAAGTATGCTTTGAAGCACGCTTCGTCTTTTGTGGTGCATGCATTGCACACGTTTGAAGAATTGAAGACCGTCTTTCCCGAACGTTCATTCGGTTTGGTAGATTCACTCGACATCACGAATAATTCAGTTACGCAAGTCGCGAAACTGTATCATCCGATTTACGACTTGTACAAGCCCATTCCGAATTTCAATTTGGAAGAAGAGAAAGCGAAGTTGGGTTTGAAGAAGCATGTCTTTTTGTACTTCGGATTCATTCGGAAATACAAAGGACTTGATCTAGCCATTCAAGCATTCGCTGAATTGTGTAAAGAAAGAGACGACGTCTCGTTTTTAATTTGCGGAGAATCTTTTTGGAAGACGCTCGACGATTCAAAGTGGAGCACCAAGGTGAAACAAATGCTATTCGGGTGGGCGAAGAAAATTGTGCTTCGGAAATCGGACGACGAGCGTGAAGACAATCCGTTGGAATGGATTGAAAAACTCGGAATAGAAGACAAATGCGTTGTCTTCAATCGATTTATTTCGAATGAAGAGTTGCCGAAGTTTTTTCAAGTTTCCGATGCGGCGGTGTTGTTCTACAGAACAGCTACACCCAGCGGAATAGAATCGTTAAGTTACAATTTCAAGATGCCCATTTTAGCAACTAAAGTTGGACATTTTCCAGAAACAATAGTAGACGGATTCAACGGCTATTTGGCCGAAGCAGAAGATATTCGAAGCATGAAAAATCAAATGCTTCGCTTTTTAGAATCTCCTATAGACAGAGAGAACGTTGCGAAGGCAACAGAGAACATGAGTTGGACCAATTACGCAAAAGCCATTTGCAATTATGAGTAACATTGTACACCACAGAAAGAGCTATGAAAAACATAGCCTAGAGGTTGAAGATTTGAAAGCCACTCCGCATGAAATGCTCGAGTTTTGGTTGAGTGAAGTAGAGGAGTTGCATGATTTCAATGCAATGGTTGTTAGCAGTGTGGATGCTTCCGGACAGCCCCATTCGCGTGTAGTTTTGCTTCGCGGTGTGAATGAAGAAGGGTTGAAATTCTACACGAATTATTCTTCCCACAAAGGACAAGAGTTAGAGCAGAATAACAAAGTGGCCTTGAATTTTTTCTGGCCAACAGTTGAGCGACAAGTTCGTGTGGAAGGTGAGTTGCACAAATTGAGTGAGGCCGAGAGCGATGCTTATTTCAATAGTCGTCCGCGTGAAAGTCAGATTGGTGCCTGGGTGTCTCCACAGAGTTCAACCATTGATTCCCGTGAGGTGTTGAACGAACGCTTCAGAGAGTTCACAGATAAGTTTGAAGGACAAGCTGTTCCACGTCCTGCAAATTGGGGCGGATACATTATTCGTCCGAAGTATTTCGAGTTTTGGCAAGGAAGACCGAATCGTTTGCACGATCGCTTGGCCTATTCTCTCGTGAATGGTATTTGGATGGTAAGTCGCATGGCACCGTAATGAATTATTGTATGCTGAATTGTTTGCTCTATGAACCTATGAACGCCATTCGAATGCGATCGATTACTTGTTTTATTCTATGTTTTATTAGCCGGAGTATTTTCTCGCAGGTTCAAGTTGTTGAACAAATGAAGTTTGAGCATGAAGGCGCTGTGATCACGAGCATAACTCCAAACAACAAGGTAATTGCGTATTCAATTATTTCGGAAAAAGGAGAAGACGATCAGTTGGAACTTGTAGCCTATAACGAGCAACTCCAAGAAGAAGGTAGGTTCCAGACAAAGTGTGCTGAGAAAAATATTTTCAGAACACACGCACTTTCTGGTTCGGGAGAGTATTATTTCTCTCTCATGATTGATAAGAATAGACAGATTCACTCAGTTGTCTTCAATACCAGTACTTTCGAAGGAACTGAACTTCGTGTTGAATTGGAAAAGAAATTCGAACCAAATGGAAATCTTAATTTCTTGGGTGGTGTTTCGACTGCTTGTTTTAAGAACAAATTTTTTATCCTAGGTACCGTTCGGAAAGTCCCGTGCATTCTTGTTTACAATATGCTTACAGGAACACAGCATTTAACGTTTATACCAGGTATGGGAAAAAAAGAGAGAGTTTCTTTTTTAAGTTCAAACGAGGCTGCACCGTCATTGCAAATCATGTTTTTTAATTACAAATCAAAGAAAATAGATGCGCAGTACATAGCATCTCTCAACGAGTTTGGTGAGGTAGATAGCCCACCTATGTTAATTAAGGCAGAGAAAGGAATGTTGTTAATAGACGGTAATGTGACTTGGTTAGATGAACATACCTCGCTTATTTGCGGAGCCACAGGAGAGAGCTCGAGCATAGCCAAAGGGATGTACATTTTGGAAGTGAAAGATGGAATGGTTGTCCAAAGAAGCGATTATGATTTCAACGGTTTTAAGGATTTTTATTCAACTTTCAACGCAAAGACACAGCGGAAAATTGAAAAGAAAAAGAAGCGAAATAAGAACTTCGAATCACAATGCTACATGGTCACACATCCCGTAGTATTCAATGAGAATGCATGGACAATTGTTGGAGAGGTGTTCTATCCAACCTACAGAACAGAGCTTCGAACTACATACGTAAATGGTAGACCTGTTACGCAGACTGTCTATGTTTTCGATGGTTATGCATATTCTCATGCCGTTGTTTTACAAGTAAGTCCTGAATTGGAAAAGATAAAGGACTACACTTTTGAATTGTCTATTGTAGATAAGCCTTATCATGTAAGGAAATTTATACGGATTGCTCAAGTAGGAACTAAACTGAATTTTTACTATGCTTCACACAATACGTTTGGACATGCTTCGCTTGAGAATGGGGGAATAGAATTGTACGACTTAGTAAAAATTGTAAATAAGGAAGAAGATTTAAAGGATTCCGAAAAGATAAAGAGTGTAGTGAGTTCCAACGTGGAGTATTGGTATGATAATTTCTATTTAACTACCGAAACATTTGTAGTAAAGGATAGGGAAGAAGCGGCCGGAAAAAGGCGAAAGGATTATGTGCAATTCAAGAAAGTGAAAATTGATGACCTATGAAATTACAGCTTCTTTCTCTGTTTATATTAATTTCTATCGGAGCCAAAGCCCAATACTTCGTAGATATCTTCTCGTTCAATCGACAATCATATAGCGTACCCAACGGAGCACAAACCAACAACTTATTCTTGAACGCTTTCATTCCGAAAGTTTTAGAAAATGGAAATACATTTTTTGTTCGCGCACATTACGAGAAGTTGGATTTAAAGAATGATTCTTTGTCGGCTTCTTATTCCTCCGTTACTCTTCCTGTTGGAATGCAAGTTCAATTGAAGAATCCGAAATGGAAATTTACCGGCTTGATTATTCCGAAAATTGCGGGTACTGATTTGAGCGCAGCGTTTTCAGATGTTTTTCAAATTGGAGCGTATTCATTATTCACGGTAACAGAGTCTGAAAAATTTCGATACAAATTCGGACTGTATTACAACCGTGAATTCTTCGGGAATTTCTTTGTGCCGTTAGTGGGAATCGATTGGAAAATCTCTGATCGCTTCTTGATATATGGAACACTTCCACAGAGCTTTAGAGCTTCCTATGCTCTTGTTCCTGCGCGCGTGAACGCCGGATTGGCTTTTCGCTCGATGGTTAGAACTTTTCGTGGTGAAGACAACAACACCTTTGTTCGATACAACGAACTGCAATTCAAAACGTTTTTCGATGTCTATCTCACTCCAAAGAATGTAGTCTTTGTTGAAGGTGGATATTTCTTGGGAAAAACACCGTTGCTTTATAGCAATGACGATACGGAAAATCCAGTTGTGTCTAATTTATTGAAGGAAGGAAAAGCATTCCCTTTGATTAATGCTGGATGGGCGTTAAGATTCTAAAAAAGCTCGGTTAAAATGCGAAGGGTTTCTTTCGCCGCGTCTTTCGGATGCAACGCTGTGTCTGAAATACCCGAGATTACCCGTGTAACGTCGTGGTCTATTTTTCCTTCAACATTCCAATCGGAACCTTTCGCAACGGTGATGTAAACCGAATAGTTGTGGTGCATGGTTCCAGGGCGTTCACCAATGATATGCAAAATACATTTTTTATTTGTTGAAAGAGAATCGCCAAAGAGCTGTTCGCCGCAGCGGTAGCCCGCTCGAACTCTTCCATGTTGAATGAATAAATTGTTTTTACTCAACGTGAATTTATCCTTCAACAATACATTCAGTTCTTCCACATAAGGTTCCAAATGTCCTTGATCAAGAATGGAAGAAACATTCAATCCGTCAGAAACTACAATCTGAATATCGGGAGTTTTATTCTTCCATTTCGATCTTAAAATTTCCAAAGCGTAAATGCTATCGCGTGAAAGTTGTTCGCCCGATTGCGGGTGGTAGATGTAATCTTTTCGGTCTGAAGAAAGAGTGGCTAGCGCTATTCCTTGAGTGAGTGATTTTTTAAAATTCGAAGGTGTTTCTTCCCAAAGACATTTCTTAGCATCTGCATAGAGCAGGCGAATTTCTTGCTCTAGATCAGGATTCATATCCCAATGATTCACTCCATATCCGTCGGCAATAGGCACTCCGCGTTCTCTTACACGCGCAATACAT
>CAZEFR010000020.1:0-37666 GCA_964511555.1 uncultured Chryseobacterium sp. | reverse complement strand
ACGAATCAAGTGCGTTTGAAATTAACTGGAAGTGAAATTCAATTGTCTGCGGAAGATTTAGACTTCGCCAACGAAGCACACGAGCAATTGGCTTGTACGTTCGTTGGAGACAACATGGAGATTGGTTTCAACTCACGCTTCTTGCAAGATATGTTGAATAACCTTGACGCGAACAATGTGCATGTTGAAATGAGCGCTCCAAACAGAGCAGGTATCATTACCGAAGTAGAGAAGTCGTTCGAAAACGAAGACATCTTGATGTTGGTTATGCCAGTTATGTTGAACGGATAGTTCTATTTAAAAAAAATAGTCAAACGCCCGTTCATCGGGCGTTTGTTGTTTCTGCACGTTTTTCTTCTATCTTTAGAACTATGGTTACAAAAGAAGAAATTGTAAAAGACTGGTTGCCGCGCTACACGGGCACTCCTTTGGAAGGTTTTGGAGAATACATTTTGTTGGTGAATTTCCACAAGTACCTCGATATTTTTTCGAAGGAAAACAACGCTCCGGTAATAGGTGAAGACAAGCCTATGCAAACGGTAACTGCCAATAATATTACCATCATCAACTTTGGAATGGGAAGCGCCATGTGCGCAACCATCATGGATTTGCTCTCTGCTATTCAACCCAAAGCAGTTTTATTTTTAGGCAAATGTGGTGGGTTGAAGAAGACGCGCATTGGCGATTTGATTCTTCCCATTGCCGCCATTCGCGGAGAAGGAACGAGCAATGAATACATGCCTCCTGAAGTTCCAGCTTTGCCTTCGTTCCGATTGCAAATGGCTGTTTCAGCAGCTATTCGCGCACATGCATGCGACTACTGGACAGGCTCTGTATATAGCACAAACAGAAGAGTTTGGGAGCACGACGATAAATTCAAACAGTATTTAACAGACATTAAGTCAACGGCGATTGATATGGAAACAGCAACATTGTTTACCGTAGGTTTTGCAAACAAAATTCCGCGCGGAGCGTTGTTGTTGGTATCAGACAATCCCATGGTTCCGGAAGGAGTGAAGACTTCAAAAAGCGATGAAAGTGTTACCGTGAATTACGTTGCTCTTCAACTTTCAATTGGCATTCAGGCATTGAATGAATTGCGCGATTCAGGAGAGTCGGTGAAGCACATGCGCTTCGATTGAGTTTAGACTAAACCCCCAATCATGAGTATTCCCATAACAAATAGGAACACCATGACTGTTTTGCGAATCCATTCGATACTGGTTTTCTTCAGGAATTTATTTCCAATCAACGCGCCGCTCATTCCCCCTACGAGCGCTACAGTCATCGGTAGGTATATTTCATGTTGAAGGAACAACTGGAAGGAAGAGGCGTAGGTAAAAATGCGCACGGCATCTACAATGAATGCCAGGGCTGCGCGCGTTCCAATAAACACTTGCTTGTCTTCGAAATGATTCATGAGGAACGCGCTGCGAATGGCACCTTGCTGTCCGCTTAACCCGCCGAAAAATCCGCTGAACACACCGCCAAGCCAAAGGATGCGCGGAGCCTTGTTCACACGAACCAAGGCATTCGAGTATTCCATGGCTGCAAGAAGAATAAGAACGAATCCCATCGTCACGCCAAGGAAAGTGGTGTTGGTTTCTATGATCCAGAACTCAACATGCAAAGGATGTTGCAAATGCGCCAAATAGTTCAGCGCTTCAGCGCCAAGGAATGCACCAGCCGCGGAAGGAATTCCAAACTGTATTACGGTTTTCCAATGCGCATATTTTCCAACTAGAGTCAACTTGAAAACATTGTTCAGGAAGTGAACAATGGCCGTGGCGAATACCGCCGTTTGCAAATCGAAGAACAACGCCATAACTGGAAGGAGCATGGTTCCAAATCCGAATCCACTGAAGAAACTCAGTCCAGAACCGAGTGTAGCAATGAGTAATATGAACACGTATTCCATGCGACAAAAATAATCTTCTTCGTCTGCTTATTTTTTCTTTTCTTTGAGGTGCTCATGAATGCCAAGAACAACGCACAACTTCAATATAAAAATCGATTAAAAGATCGTCAAGCTTCTTTTCAATCGGAAGAGTTGGTTCGCGGAATTTTGGCGCACGACCGTTTGGCGTTGGCATCTGCCTTAACACTGTTGGAAAGCAACAAGGTCGAGCACATGCAGCTCATGGACGAAGTCATTGAAAAGATTCTTCCATACACAGGAAACTCATTGCGCATTGGAATTACCGGAGTTCCTGGAGTTGGGAAGTCGACCTTCATTGAAGCGCTAGCGCGCGAAGTTTTTCAAAATGAAGAAAATAAGTTAGCCGTTCTTTCTATAGATCCTTCGAGTCCCATTTCCAAAGGAAGCATTCTCGGCGACAAAACCCGCATGAACGAATTGTCGCTGCATCCGAATGCATTTGTTCGTCCCTCACCATCAAGTTCACACCTCGGCGGTGTGAACAGAAGCACACGTGAGAGCATCTTGCTCTGCGAAGCCGCGGGATACAACATTGTCATAGTTGAAACAGTAGGAGTGGGCCAGAGCGAAACTGCAGTTCACGCCATGACCGATTTCTTTTTGTTGCTCATGCTTGCAGGCGCTGGAGATCAGTTGCAAGGGATTAAGCGCGGCATTATGGAATTGACAGACGCCATGGTTATTACCAAGGCCGACGGAGGAAACGAATTGAAGGCAGATAGAGCAAGAGGTGAATACACTTCTGCTTTGCATTTATTTCCGCAACGCGAAAACAATTGGATGCCACAAGTTTTTTCAACGTCTTCATTGGAGGCGAAGGGGATTGATGTTGTGTGGAAGGAAATAGATAAGTTCAATCGTTGGAGTATTTCAAACGGATGGAAGGAAGAGAATCGTAAACGTCAATTGATAAGCAGCTTCGAAGAACAAATTCAGAATGTCCTTTTGCATCAGCTTCAGAACAAACCAGACTTCAAGGAGAAATACGAATCCACGTTGAATCGTGTTGTTTCAAAAGAACTGTCTGCTCATCGCGCAGCGGAAAGTTTTATTGCTTTGTTCTTCGCGTAGTGATTAATTTAGCAGCATGAACGACATCCCTGGTAAAGTTTTAATTCCATTTACTTTCATTGCTTGCGCCTTATTTAACACTTATTTTTTTGTTTCGAAATTTTTAAGTGAAACAAGCACGTTTTGGTTGAATGCTTATGCCGAGATTCGCTTGCATTGGGCGTTGTTTATGTTCTTGAATTTTTTGGGAGTGGCTTCGGTAACAGTGGATCATATTGTAAGATATGATAACATTAAAAATCCGAAAAGAAACTTTCTCTCGGTCTCAGTGGTTGCACTTTTGGTTGCTTTTTTCACGCAGATAGTCTGGGGTATATTGGAGATATACATCACGGGTGAAATTAACTAACTGTATTTTTTTCTAAGATCAATTTTTAGCTGCATACGTTCAAGCGCGAGTGCAAGTAGTTGCGCAGCAGCTTCCGCGGGAACATGCGAAGTGACGTTATTCGCAATAGTACTTTCAGTAATGTCTGCGGTGTATAGAAATCTTTTCAAATTAGAAGGAGCCAATTTCAATTGAACTTGAAAAAAAACGAAGAGATAGTCATATCCGTTTTCGAATCCGGGCGCATCATTCATCTGATATCCCGCTAGCGTCAAATCTTTCAGCATTTGAAGAAAAACATCTT
Source organism: uncultured Chryseobacterium sp. (assembly GCA_964511555.1). Taxonomy (GTDB): domain Bacteria; phylum Bacteroidota; class Bacteroidia; order Flavobacteriales_D; family Sanyastnellaceae; genus CAIZGX01. The sequence goes on along the minus strand of CAZEFR010000020.1, from coordinate 34,024 downwards.
CCGTTATTTGTTTGGAAGGAAGGCTCACGACTCTCGCTCAAGCAGATAGGCAGCCAGTTTCCGCAATGCTACTTTCTTTTCTTCATTGACAGATATAGCCTTCAGATGATTAAGCGCACTGGTATAGTAAGATTCGCTTTTCGCCAGTGTCACCTCATCTGCTTTTGATTTAGAAAAGAGGTGAAGGGTGGAGGTGATTTTCGCCTGCGGATTGTCTGAGTTGCCATGTAATGATTTCAATTCAGCAGGAATGCTCGCATCTTCGTGATTAGCGGTGTGCAAATACAAATACGTTTTCTTGTCGGAAAGAATATCTCCACCTACTTGCTTTCCAAATTTTTCAGGATCTCCATAGGCGTCTAAATAATCGTCGCGCAGCTGGAACGAAAGTCCCAAATGCTCTCCGAATAATCGTAAATGCTCCTGATCTTCGGCAGATGCATTGGCTGCAATAGCACCAAGTTTTAGGGCGCATCCCAACAGCACTGCTGTTTTCAAGCGAATCATTTCAAGATACTCTTCTAAACTCACGTCTTCACGCTTTTCAAAGTCCATGTCCATCTGCTGACCAACACACACTTCCCAAGCCGTCTGATTGAAGCAGCGGAACAATTCAACAAACTTGACTTCTTGATTTTTCAGAAGTAGCTCATATGACTGAATCATCATGCCGTCTCCACTTAACACCGCAGCATTCACATTCCATTTTTCATGCACGGTTTGCTTTCCGCGACGAAGAGGAGCGTTGTCCATAATGTCGTCGTGCATAAGGGTGAAGTTGTGAAACACTTCAATGGCCAATGCCTGCGAAATCACATTTTCTGCATTTCCGTTGAAAAGTTCATGACCTAAAAGAGTTAGGACAGGACGAATACGTTTTCCACCAATTGATAGTAAATATTCAATGGGTTCAACCAAGTTTTTGGACTCTTGTGGAATCTCCCACTGGGCGAGTGAATTTTCTATGGATTGAATATGATGTTCGAAGTTCATAGCAGAAAAGACAATAGCTGTCCTGTTTTGTTTAAAATAGCTTTGCGTTCAAAGATAGCACGACTATTTTTTTGTTGGTTCGTATACTTCTGAATTATCTTGTGGAAAATTTTCAGCTCATGAGGAAACTATTCACTACTGCGTTTTTATTTCCGGCATTCCTTGGAATGAATGCTCAGGAAAAGCAGCAAACAATTTTGTTGAAGCCAACTGTTATTCAAGTTGAATATTTGGGTGAGACTGTTGCCCTGCGTGACTTTGTAGCAGATCCTAATTTTCCAAATGAAATAACCAAGGAAAATAAAATCGGTTATCATCCGAAAAAACGTTGGTCTCTTTATCCGGAGATTAATCCGAATGCATTGCCAAAGGGAATGGATCCCGCTCTTCAGAGTGAGTATCCACATCCGGCAACCGATGATCGCGGGCTTACACTCTCTTTCAATGGAATGGGTAACACAAATGTTAGTCCTGCCGACCCGTCGTTGGACGTCGGACCAAACCACGTGATTCAAATGATAAACGGAGGTTCTGGCGGATACTTTAGAATTTGGAACAAGGCGGGAACTCAAGTTCAAGCGCAAACCTATTTCGATACCTTCTTCGGTCAACCGGGCGGAGCAGGAGACCCCATTGTTATGTACGATGAATTGGCGAACCGTTGGTTCATGAGTGAATTCACGGCAACAGGAAATAGATTTTCCATTGCGGTTTCCTCAACACCAGATCCGTTGGGCACTTGGTACAAGTATATTTTCACTGCTCCGAATTTTCCAGATTATCCGAAATACGCAATTTGGAACAACGCCTACATCATAACATCAAACGAAAACAGCCCTGCAGTTTATGCCATTGATCGCACCACCATGTTAGCCGGTGGAGCTTCAACCACAGCGCAACGTTTCACCTTGAACTCTTTCGGAACCATCGGATTCCAAGCAGCCACTCCAGTGAGTTTGAACGGGACAACACTTCCCCCGACAGGAACGCCAGCATACGTTATGCGCATGCGCGACGATTCATGGGGAACAACATCAGATGCATTGGAAATGTGGGCCTTCAACATTAACTGGACAACACCAGCCAATACAACACTTACGCAAGTTGCGACACTACCCATTGCAGCATTTAACTCTTCACTTTGCGGTTATACATCTTTTGCATGCGTGCCTCAGCCTAACTCTGCAACGACTTTAGATCCGCTTCGCGAAGTATTGATGAACCGCATTCATTATAGAAATTTCGGTACACATGAGAGCATTGTTTGCTGTCATGCGGCTGATGTAGATGGCAACGATAAAGCGGGTATTCGTTGGTACGAATTGCGCAGAACTGGCGGAACATCGGGTACGTGGTCTATCTACCAGCAAGCGACCTATTCACCAGATGCCAACCACCGCTGGATGGCTTCAATCGGAATTTCAGCGACAGGAAACATAGGATTGGCGTACAACGTTTCGAGCTCTACGGTGTTTCCTTCGTTGCGTTACACAGGACGCAGAGCTTGTGACCCATTGAACACCATGACAGAACCGGAAACGGTAATCGTTGCAGGAACTGCTTCGAACAACAGCAATCGTTATGGCGATTACAATCAATTGGGATTAGATCCAGCAGATGGAGAGACTTTTTGGTTCACAGGAATGTACAATCCTGCTGCGAGTTGGTCTACTCGTGTTGCAGCATTCACAATCCCAGGTTGCGCTGCATCGGTTCAATTCTCGAATAGCACGGTTTCAGTGAATGAAAGTGCTGCCAACGTGAACAACAACTGTTTGGATTATACCGTATTGAATATCCCAATTTCCATAGGCGCAGCTCCAACACAAACAACAACAGCAACGGTTAACATAACAGGTGGTACGGCCACCGACAATGTTGACTATGTAGTTGCCACTCCATTGGTAACTTTCAACTCAACCACTACAACAGGGAACATTGTTATTCATGTTTACAACGATGATTACATTGAAGGTAACGAGACCATTACGTTAGGTTATACCCTGAATGCCAATGGAGGAAACGCACAAGCAGGAACATTGAATCAAACGGTAACGGTAACCATCAACGACGATGATACGGCCCCTTCAGGAGTTACCGTTCCAACAACGGTATTCACGCAGAATTTCAATACAGGACTTGCTCCATTTACAACTGTTAATCCTTCAGGAAATACACCTTGGCAAGTGGGCTTAGCTGCTGCGGCTTCTACAGGGCCTTATACAGTACCTGCTACCAACACAACGCAGTTTGCTTGGATTAATGATGACGCTTGTAATTGCATACAAGCGAACGTTGATTTGAAATCAGCAGTATTTAGTTTGGCTGGATATACTGCGGCTTCGTTGACATTCGATGCCTTCTTCTTGGGAAATACTTACCAGAACGTAACAGAATCTGCAAGTGTTAAAATATCGACCAACGGAGGAACAACCTTCACCAACCTATTCACCCTTCCGGGTAATACAGCATGGACCCCATACACCGTTAGTTTAACTCCATACATTGGAAATGCAAACGTTATGATTGCATTCAATTATGGTGATGGAGGAGGCTATCTTTATGGATGCTCAATTGACAACGTAGTTGTAACTGGACAAGCAGCAGCAGGAATTCAAACTGCTGTAAATACGTCTGCTCCAGATCAAGCGTATTTAGGTCCAAACGGAACGGTATATTTCTTTGATCCGACTTCCTCGAAAGTGATGATGAAGATTCAAAACAACTCTTCATTTGATTATGGTTGTGTAGACGTAATGGTAGATCGTCAAGGAACTACTCCAACAACTGCAGCTTTCACCACCAACAACACTGCTGATTATTTAATGTCGAAGACATTCAAAGTTGTTCCAACAAACCATTCAGCAACGGGTAACTACACCATAACACTTTACTACAAAGAGAATGAAGTTGCTGCATGGGAAACCGCTACAGGTAACAGTCGCAACAACATTGAAATGATTAAAGTAAACGGTAACGCAAGCTCTATTGCGGCGGTTAATCCAGCGAACTTTGGCACGTTTACTATTACTGATGTGCCTGCCACACTTGGAGCCTTTGGAGCCGATGTAACGTTCACTTCAACATACACAAGTGGATTCTCTGGATTCGGTATGGGAATTTACAATTCTGCACCGGTTGTGCCAGTTGCAAGCTTTACGGCTCCAACTTCGGCTTGTGTGAACACAACGGTATCTTTCACGAATACTTCAACAGGAACTCCAACTTCTTACTTGTGGAATTTCGGAGACGGTCAGACTTCAACCTTGGCGAACCCAACTCATACTTATGCAACATCAGGTTCTTTCACTGTAACATTAACGGTGACGAATACGGCAGAAAGTAATACAACAACTTCAACAGTTGTTGTTCAAGCCGCAGTGACTTATTTCGCAGATGAAGATGGCGATGGCTTTGGTAACAGCGCAGTTACTCAAACTGGATGTGTTGCTCCAGCGGGTTACGTTACCTTGAATACAGATTGCAATGATGCTGCTGCAGGAGTTAACCCCGGCGCAACAGAGATTTGCAATGCGGTCGATGAAAACTGTAACGGTTTAATCGATGAAGGAATTGCGACGAGTGTTTATTACGCAGATATTGACGGAGATGGATTTGGAGATCCAAATGTATCAGTCAGCAATTGTGCGCAGCCTTTAGGTTTTGTTCAAAATAATCTTGATTGTTCGGATAATTTGGCAAGCGTAAATCCAATTGCAATGGAATTGTGTAACAACAACACTGACGATAATTGCAATGGATTAATTGATGACGCGAACGGGACAAGTACTCAACAGAACTTCATTTTGTGTGAAGGAGAATTTGTGATAGTTGGAAGCAATACATACACAACGTCTGGATTTTACACAGATGTTTTGGTGGCAGCTAACGGATGTGATAGCACGGTGACAACCCTTTTAGAGGTTATACCATACCCAATCGTTTCCTTGACCTCCACTTCAGATACACTGTGTTCAAACTTCCTTGATTTGGCCCAATTGACGGGCGCTCCGGCAGGTGGAGAATTCGGTGCACCAGCAAGTCCGACGGGAGAAATTAATTCAGCAACAATCGGAGACGGAAGCTACGACATTACCTACACATACGACGTAAACGGATGTGCAACAACAGAAACTGTAACTGTTGTTATTCAATCATGTGTTGGAGTTGAAGAGAACAGTTTGTCAATGGTTGTAGCATATCCTTCTCCAGCAAACGAAAACATATCTTTCACTGGACTTGAGTTAGGTGCACCCATTCAATTGTTCGACGCTACTGGAAAACTAGTTTACATTTCAAAAGTAAACAAAGATGTGGTAACCCTTAACGTGAAGAATTACGCAGAAGGTGTTTACACGTTGAAATCTACAAAGGCAGGAAAAGTAGGAAGCGTAAACTTCTTGGTGAAACAATAGATATGTTTATTGCCCGAGCGCTTGAACAACACCTTGCAAATGCGTTGCAGTTGTCTGAATAGATTGTTGTAACGCATTTGCTTCTTTCTGCTGAGCATTAACCGCAGTTTCGGCATCGGTTACAACTTTCCAGTCGTTGCTGCACGAATAAATTTTCGTCTTGCCTTGTGTGCCGGTTTTAAATGCTGAGACAGCTATTTGAAGATTCATTTTAATTCGACTGATTTGCGTAACATCGGTATTGATCTTTTGTAGGTCAGCGCTTAACTCTTCGCACAACGCGGGTTTAGTCGCAGAGTATTTCGCAATTAACTCAGCAACTTGTTTTTGAAACTGCGTTAATTGATTTCCAACTTCTTTTTGATTTGCAGTTAAATCTGAAATGGCTTTTTCAAATTGCGTTGTGTATTGCGCTACATTGCAAAGCTGAATCGTTGGAACAATACTCTTCGTCACAAACGCATTGAAAGAAGTAGCATTTTCTACAACAGTGGTACTTTCATTTTGAATATTCTCAAGGGTAGATTTCAATGCGTCTTTAGCGTCTTTCACCTTCTCCCATTCAGGAGTGCCAGATTGAATTTTATCTTTTCCTTTTGTGTAATCTTTGAATTGTGAATAGAGCTGATTCACAAACAGTCTTTTTTCATCTATAGCTTTCATCTCCGCATCAATACCTGTAAGCATTTCATACGCCCGAACAAAGTTTGGAGATTTTTGGTCGCAATGAATTTCGTTGAATTCCTTTTCCATAGCTACCACTTGTCCGTCGAGCTTTTGGATAGTATTATTCACCTGATCTATCGTCGATTTCAAGCTTGAATCTACCTCAGAAGTGGTGTAATACACAGTGCAGCTGGTGAGTGAAAGAGCAAGACCACCAGCGGTTAAAAAAGTAGTAGTTAATTTCATAAGTATGCAATATTCTGTGAAAGTAGGGAAAAAGGAATGGATGTTTCATCTGGATAATTTCAAAATCCGTACTTTTAGTTTTCAGGAACCTCAACCTATTCTTAATCATTAGCGAATGAAGCCTCTTACTTTTTTACGTTTCAACATAATTGAAGCAGTTGTTTTGTTTGTCCTATTTGCAAACGCTTCATTGCAAGCAACTTCACAAACAATAAAAACCAAAACCCCCAAGCGCCCCAGAGCACAGCAAGATGTCTTACGTTTAGCATGCGATCCTATTCCCATTGTGCGTGTTGCTTTTATTGGACTGGGCATGCGCGGTTCAGAAGCGGTGAGCCGTATGACGTACATTGACGGAGTAGAGATTGTGGCGTTATGTGATATGGTTGAAAAAAATGCGAAAGCATGCAACGAGACGTTGAAAGAAAGAGGTTTGCCGGTAGCGCAAGAATTTGTAGGAGAAGATTCGTGGAAGAAAGTAACAGCTTTGCCGAATGTAGATTTGATCTACATCTGCACCGATTGGTTGAACCACGCCAAGATGAGTGTTCAAGCCATGAAAGACGGAAAGCATGTGGTGGTGGAAGTTCCAGGCGCTTTGACCATGGATGAAATTTGGGAGTTGATCAACACTTCAGAGCAAACACGTAAACATTGCATGATGCTCGAGAACTGCGTGTATGACTTCTTCGAATTAACCTCGTTGAACATGGCGCAGCAAGGGCTCTTTGGAGAAATTCTTCACGCTGAAGGTTCATACATTCACAACCTTGAACCGTTTTGGAAATACTATTGGAACAACTGGCGTTTAGATTACAACCAGCACCACAGAGGAGATATCTATCCAACACATGGCATGGGACCGGCTTGCTTCGCGCTTAATATTCATCGCGGAGATAAAATGAATTATCTCGTTTCCATGGACACGAAAGTGGTAAACATTCCGGCACATGTGAAAGAAACTTCAGGAGTAGAATTAGCTGATTTTAAAAACGGAGATCACACGACAACCTTGATTCGCACCGAAATGGGAAAGACTATCGAGATTCAGCACAACGTCGCAACGCCGCGTCCATACACTCGCATGTATCAGCTCACTGGAACAAAAGGATTCGCAAATAAATATCCGTTTGAAGGGTATGCACTCGATTCGAAAATACTTCCGGAAGAATTAAATCCGAGTCATCTAAAATTCACGGCGCATGATTATGTTTCAGATGGAATGAGAGATTCAATTATGTTGAAATACAAACATCCGATTGTCATTGACATTGAAGAAAAAGCGAAGGAAGTTGGCGGACATGGCGGAATGGACTACATCATGGATTACAGATTGATATACTGTCTTCACAACGGATTGCCTTTAGACATGGACGTATACGATTTAGCAGAATGGTCATGCTTAGGTCCACTCACTGAAATTTCATTGAACAACAATTCCGCACCAGTTGAAATTCCAGATTTCACGAGAGGCAGTTGGAACAAACTCAAGAAGGTGGAATTCGCGAAGTAAATGAAAATAAAAAAGCCTCGATCTCTCGAGGCTTTTTTTGTGGACCCGGCGGGGTTCGAACCCGCGTCCAAACAAGGAATCAAAAGGGTTTCTACATGCTTAGTTATTTAGTGGTTTTCGACAAGACGCAGGCTAATAACATCCAAAATCTTGCTTATCCTGTGTTTTTAACCTCCGACTACAGAATTTGTCTTTGGCGATCTCCCTTCGGCGAAGCCTCATTACCAACTACCAGGAGCGGGGTCGTTGGCGAGACTTACTTGTCTAACTCCTTGAGCCAGATTAAGCGTAATCACATACAGTGATTAGGCAGCAAGTGCGTATGAATTGTTGTCAGTTATGACTGATACCCCGAGATTAAAGAGCGAGAATACCAAGCGCTCTGCATGCTTACAAATTGCTTCTTCTTGCTGTCAAATCCAAGGTCGGGCCCTAAACAGTAGCACAGAATTGCACTGCAAAATTAGTCTATTTCAAAGGCGATTGCAAGGAACTTGCAACTTATCTTCGCGAACCCACTTTCAATTCAATGACGAAAATTAAAATTGGTATTATTCAAGAAAGGAAATCACCACCCGATTTCAGAGTGCCACTGACTCCAGCGCAATGCAAGCAAGTCATGGAACAATTTCCGCAAATTGAAATAACCGTTGAAACCAGCCCACACCGCTGCTTTTCAGATCATGATTACACTCAACAAGGAATTTCTATTTCAAACGATGTCTCACATTGTGATGTTTTATTCGGTGTGAAGGAAGTTCCAATTGATGCGTTAATTCCGAGTAAAAAGTATTTCTTCTTCTCGCATACTCTCAAAAAACAGCCCTACAATGCAAAGCTATTGGCTGCTATTCTCGACAAGAAAATTTCGTTGATAGATTACGAGGCACTTAAAGGTGCCGACGGAAAACGCATCATCGGTTTCGGCCGTTACGCGGGAATAGTTGGTGTTTACGAAGGAGTAAGAACATTCGGATTGAAACACAATCGCTTTAACATTCCTTCACCAATTACTTTGAGTGGAAGGGAAGAGTTCGATGCTATTTTGAAAAGTACTGATCTCGGAAACATCCGTGCTGTGGTTACTGGTTGGGGTAGAGTAGGCAATGGCGCCCAAGAAATGATGGAGCTCCTTAACCTGAAAAGAGTTTCTCCGGAAGAGTTCCTTCAGAATCCAAACGAAAACGGAGTGTACACACACATAGACACCCCCGAGATGTATGCGCGAATAGATGGAACGCCTTTCAGCAAATCCGATTTCTACGCGAATCCAAATTTGTATACAAGCGCTCTAGGAGAATACGTGAAGCATGCAGACATCTATTTTGCTTGTCACTTGTGGAACGCGAAGAACCCAATATTGCTTGATCAATCTTTCTTCCAACAAAACATACGATGCAAAGTAGTGGCCGATGTGTCGTGCGATTTGAACGGTCCCATTGCATGTACCATTCGGGCAAGCAAGGTAAGTGACTCTGTTTATGGTTACGATCCAATTACAGGAACCGAAGTTGATTTTCGAAATGACAACGCAGTGGCAGTCATGTCTATTGATAACCTCCCGTGTGAACTTCCAAAAGATGCAAGTGAAGATTTCGGAAATGAAATCATGAAAAGCATTTTGCCCGCTTTGCTGAATAACGATGTCGATGGAATTTTGTGGAAGGGAACAGAGACGACTTTGGAAGGAACCTTAACTCCACATTTCGAGTACTTGAAAGACTATGTGGCTACTGCGCGCTGAAAGTGAAAGAGATGGTTCCCGATTGCGCTTTGCTTGAAGAACCGCTGAACAACCAACGCTGCGCATAAGCAATAGACTCTGAAGACAAACAAGCGTCCTTGGACGAACGAGACTCATCCAATTTCGCATTTACTACTTTTCCCCATTCATCAACGGTAATATTTATCACAACTGTTCCCGCGCCTTTGCATTTATAGGTTGGTTTCGGCGATTGTTTAATACTTCTTCCGCTCAAAGTAAAAGTTGCGGTAACAGGTCCTGAATAACTCGTGTTTCCGCCTTGCTCAGTAGCGTTGTTGTTATTGTTGGAAGTAGAACGGTTGGTAGGATCAGCAGCGCCAGCAGAATGATCGGTATGATTGGTCAATAGCTGATCACTCATCTGCTTCGCGTAATTCAAGGCGCTTTGTGAACCTTGTGCCCCCGCATTAACGGTCCTATTTTCATTCCCAGTATAATTCACCTCCTCGTTTACTCTCGCCGATTCTGTTGAAGCAATGAGGTTCCGGACAGCTTCACTCATTTTGGAGTTGCCGGCATCATCGCCACCGCCTGCTTCCTCCGGGGGGGCTTCCAACTCAACTTCCATCTCTTGAACCACCGGAACAATGGGCTTTACGATAAGTTTATCCGGGGTAGAGCTAATGAAATAGCCAAACAACATCACGAAGGCATAGCCGAGCACGCCAATAATGATAGACGAGGTCCAAGTGTTCGATTGTTTGGGGTGAAGTTTTATCATGTTTCTGCAACGAAAATAAGACTTTTATTATTTTCTGTTGCGTTAATTACTTGCTTCACTATATTTGATTCAAATTATAAGCAATATGAAAAAAATAATCGCATTCGTAGCATTGTCTTTCTTCTTCGCAGGAGTAGCATCTGCTCAAGTTGAGAATACAACAACCGCCTCAGAAAAGAAAACTGAGTGTTCAAAATCGAAAGAGTGTTGCAGCAAATCTGCCGCTACTCAAAGCGCTGAAAAGAAAGAATGTTCTGCTACTAAAGCAGAAGGCAAATCAGAATGTTGCAGCAAGAGCGCAGCAGCTGACGCTAAAAAAGGAAAGAAGAAAGGAAAGGAGTGTTGCTCTAAAGATGCCGCTGCAACCAGCGGTCAAAAAGAGGGATGCAAAGAGGGAGAAAAGAAAGATTGCTGTAAAAAATCAGCAGAAAAATAAAATTCAGAAAAACGAATTGTTTAAACCTCGGAACTTCTCCGAGGTTTATTTTTGTCTTAATATTAAGTGTGATATGAACGAATTTGATGTGATTATTATTGGTGGTGGTGTAGTAGGAGCGGCGGCTATGTACAAGATACAATCGGCCTACCCAGAGAAACGAATTCTTTTGTTAGAGAAAGAAAAAAGCCTGGCAGATCATCAAACTGGAAACAACAGTGGTGTTATTCATTCCGGCATTTATTACAAGCCTGGATCGAAGAAAGCAGTCAACTGTGTAAATGGAAGAAGAGAGCTGGTAGCATTTGCGAAGGAGCATGGGATAAAACATGATATATGTGGAAAGCTTATTGTAGCAGTGGAGAAATCTGAGTTGCCGTTTTTAAATAAAATTGAGGAACACGGTATTCAGAACGGTATTGAAAATGTAAGACGCGTTACAGCAAAGGAGATAAGTGAGATTGAACCACACTGTAAAGGAATTGACGGTCTTTTTATTGGTTGCACGGGGATAATAGATTTTAGAGGCGCCACTATCAAAATGGCAGAACTTGCGATTCAGGTAAATTCGAATTCTGAAATTCACACCTCGGAAGAAGCCCTAGAATTCATTCATAATCCAAATACAACAACTGTAGTTACAAGCAAGGATCGTTATGAGTGCGCGCATTTGATTGTATGTGGCGGTTTGCAAGCTGATCGTTTAGCAAGAAAAGACGGGGTGAAGTTGAAGGAACAAGTGGTTGGTTTCAGAGGAGATTATTATGAGCTTACTGAGCAAGCGAAGCATAAAGTGAAAAATCTAATTTACCCAGTTCCTAATCCTGATTTCCCTTTCCTAGGCGTGCACTTCACGAGAATGGTTGACGGCTCTGTTGAGTGTGGTCCTAACGCGGTGTTCACCTTCAAACGTGAAGGATACGGAAAAACAGATTTCAGTTTTCGCGATACATGGGATGCGCTCACCTACAAAGGAACTTGGAAGCTTTTCTTTTCCAACATGAAATTTGGAATCGACGAGTATCGCAGGGCATTTAGCAAGAAGTTATTCCTGAAGACCCTTCAACGTTTGGTTCCATCTTTAACCATGGAAGATATTGAGCCGGGTAGAGCAGGAGTGCGCGCATTGTTGCTGCGTGAAGACGGAGATACACGCGACGACTTCAGAATTGAGTATACAAAAAGGAGCATCCATGTTCTGAATGCTCCTTCTCCTGCGGCAACCGCATGTTTGGCCATTGGTGGAGATATTCTACAAATGGCAGAAGAACATTTTGGTTGGAAAAAATAAGTTTCTTCAGAATTTAAATTACCGCGCTGCTCAAAGGCAAATCACGACTGACTTTTCGGAACAGTCCTTGCAAAACTTTGCCCGGGCCTACTTCAACTACTTCACTGCAATTGTCTGCAATCATGGCGTTCATGGTTTGCGTCCAACGCACTGGCGCTGTCAATTGAACAATTAAATTCTTCTTAATTTCTTCCGGATCTGAAACTGCAGAAGCAGTTACGTTTTGGTAGACCGGACAAATGGGTGTGTGGAACGGAGTAGCCGCTATTGCAGCTTCCAATTCTACGCGAGCAGGTTCCATAAGCGGACTGTGAAATGCGCCTCCAACAGGAAGTTTCAACGCGCGCTTTGCACCAGCAGCAAGTAGCGCTTCGCATGCCTTGTCAATAGCCTCGTTTTCTCCAGATATTACCAATTGCCCCGGACAGTTGTAGTTCGCTGCGACCACTATTCCAGGAGTTTCAGCACATACCTTTTCAACCACGTCATCTTCCAGATTTAAAATGGCAGCCATCGTAGATGGGTTTGCTTCGCAGGCCTTTTGCATGGCCATAGCACGGGCATAAACCAATTTTAATGCATCGGCAAACTCCAGAGTGCCATTCGCAACAAGCGCACTGAATTCACCTAAGCTATGACCTGCAACCATAGACGGTTGAAAAGAATCGCCCATTGCTTTAGCCATTGCAACACTGTGCAAGAATATAGCAGGTTGTGTTATATTGGTTTGCTTTAACTCTTCCTCGGTGCCGTTGAACATAACGTCTGTTAGTCGAAATCCCAAAATATCATTGGCAGATTCCATGAGCTCTTTGGCTGTTGCAGAACTTTCATAAAGGTCTTTTCCCATGCCGGGAAATTGAGAACCTTGTCCTGGAAAAACGAATGCTTTCATTATTGTATTAGATTTGATACGAAAGTAAGAAAATCTCCTTCCTACCATATCAAGAATGGAGGTTTTATACCCAATAAAGTATGGATAATTCGTTGCAATTCGATCAGAGAGTCAAAGTGATAGGTCTGCTGTCACTGGCTTTCTTTTTTCTTTTTGTAGCATACCTATTCGCAGGTTCTTGGTTTGTATTAAAATATGTTAGTCCGAATGCCACGTATTTAGATTCCTTGACGCAGGTTTTAAAATCCAGCGCATTTTGGTTTTTCTTCGTTGTTCAACTTGTGGTATATTCCATTATGTCATTTGTTATTCTAAACACGTTTTATAATGAACGGAAAATGACACTTATGCAGCAAGAATTTGTGAATAATGTTACACATGAAATTAAAACACCCTTATCCACAATTCTTATGGCAGCAGAGGTGCTGGTAGAGGACAACATTCACTCGAAACCATTTCGAAAAGATCAGTATATTTCTATCATAAGAACCGAGGGAGAAAGACTTCGTGAAGAGTTAGACCGCGTGCTTGAAGTCTCACGCATGACCAATGTTGGAATACACCTCAATAAAGAAGAGTTCTCTGTTTATGCCCAGCTAGACGGAGTCCTAGAACGCATGGGACTGCAGTTTAAAAATTACAGAGGACGCTCTGTTCTTAACTGGAAAGCCAAAGATTGCTATATAAATTTCGATAAAAAGTCATTCGATTTAATAATCACAAACATCATAGATAATTCACTGAAGTATAACATTGCAGAACCTTCAGTTGCCATTGATGTTTGGGTTGAAGGGGAAAGTGTTGTGGTGCAAATAGGAGACAACGGCATTGGTATTCCAGAGAAACATTTGCCCGAGCTCTTTCACCGCTTTTTTCGCGTACCCATCGGCGAGACGCATCACATTAAAGGATTCGGTCTTGGATTGTATTTGGTGAAGCAGTTGATGGATGCGCACAATTCAGTTATATTCGTAACGAGTATTGAAAAGGTAGGAACAACTATTACGCTAAAGTTTCCGCTAGTAAAACAAGTATGAGTAGAATACTATTGGTTGAAGACGACGAAAACCTAGGTTTTGTGATCCAAGATCAGCTGACCGAATTAGGCCACACTGTTCTGCGTTGTAAATCTGCTCGAGAAGGTATGTTAACTCTAGCAAAAGAGCAAATAGATATTTGTCTGTTAGATGTCATGATGCCAATGAAAAGCGGTTTCGATTTGGCCGAAGATATTAAAAAGATGTTCCCACGGATTCCCTTTATTTTCTTAACTGCAAAGCAGCAGCTTTCAGATAGAATAAAGGGTTTAACTATTGGAGCAGATGATTACATAACAAAGCCATTTGTAATTCAAGAACTGAATTTGCGAATTCAGAATATTGTGCGTAGATCTGGGAAAATAGAGGAGAAGCCGAAAGAAGCATTCTACGCAATTGGCAACTACTCATTCGACAATATAAATAATTACTTAGTTTGGCCAAGTGGCATGCGTCAGCATTTGACCAACAAGGAAGCCAGTTTACTCAAAGCTTTCTGCGAGGGAAAGGGGAACGTAATGACCCGCGATAATCTGGCGAACTTGGTTTGGGGTGAAGAGTCATACTTCGTGGCTAGAACCATGGATGTTTATATTGCGAAGCTCAGAAAACTTTTTGCCGAAGACAGTCGTATTCAAATTATTAATCTGCACGGCGTAGGTTTTCAGTTCATTGTATCGGAATAAAACAAAACTTTAATTTATTATGGAAAAAGATGATCGTGTTATGCGGAAATTCACACCGCGCTCTTGGAATGAGTTAAAGTCGAACGACAGCTGGAGTATTTTTAAAATTCTCTCTGAATTTGTTGAAGGGTATGAGCGCATGGCGGCCATTGGTCCTTGTGTTTCTATTTTTGGTTCGGCGCGAACCAAGCCAGACAACAAGTACTATTCAACGGCCAAAGAAATTGCTTTTAAACTCACACAGAAGGGGTATGGCGTCATAACTGGCGGAGGTCCAGGTATTATGGAGGCCGGAAACATCGGAGCGAAAGATGGTCAGGGAGCAAGCGTTGGTTTAAATATTAAACTTCCATTCGAGCAATACCCAAATCCGTATATCGATTACGACAAGAGTATCAACTTCGATTATTTCTTTGTTCGAAAAGTTATGTTTGTGAAGTATAGCCAGGGCTTCGTGGTTATGCCAGGCGGTTTTGGAACACTCGATGAATTCTTCGAGGCCTTAACCCTTATTCAAACATACAAGATTGGTCGCTTTCCAATTATTTTAGTTGGAAAGTCTTTTTGGGAAGGATTGGTCGACTGGATTCAAAAAGTGCTTCTTGAGACGGAGAATAACATCAATGAGGAAGACATGATGCTCTTCTCTGTGGTAGATACCGCAGATGAAGCCGTTGAGGAAATTGATAAATTCTATTCACAATATTTGCTAAAACCTAACTTCTAATGTCGTCGTTTTTTGTAGCTATTCTATCCCCTTCGAAACTCATGAACGAGACATTTCAAACGTTCAAAGGAGAAGCCACAATGCCCTCATTCATAAAAGAAACAGATGCGCTTTGTGCTGAATTGAAAAAGGTTTCGGTAGAAGATTGGAAGAAAAAAATGAACATCACCGAAGAACTCGCGTTGAACACACACGTGCGTTTTCAAAAATGGAACAAGAAAGATTTAGCGAAGGGTATTCCTGCGGCGTTACTATTCAGCGGCGAGGCCTTTAAATCGCTCGACGCGATATCTTTTTCGCAAGCCAATTGGAAACAAGCGGAGCAATCACTAAGAATTCTAAGTGGTTTTTACGGCTTGTTAAAGCCTACGGATGCTGTTCTTCCTTATCGATTAATGGTTGGCACTCCATATAAAACAAGTGCCGGGAAGAGCCTCTATTCGTATTGGAGCGAATTGGTAACGAAGAATATTGAGAACGAAATCGATTCAAAAGGTTATCTACTCAACTTATCATCTGACGAATATTTCAAGCTTATAGACACGAAGAGTTTCAGCCGAAAGATTCTTCATTTCAAATTCTTTCAATCGAAGGGAAAAGAACTGAAGAGTATTCCAACATTTTCAAAACAAGCAAGAGGAAGCATGGCGAGATTCGTTATTCAGTCAAACGCCAAGTCTCTAGAAATGCTCAAACAATTCAAAGAAGAAGGTTATTCCTTCAATGAAAAATTAAGCGTCGAGAATACGTTGGTGTTCGTTCGTTAAATCAGAATAAACCGTTTAACTGGGCTTCAATACCGCTGATAATTGTTCCTAAGTCTTCCGGATTTTCATGGAAGCGATTGTTGTCAATATCAATAATTAACAACTTTCCTTTGGTATAGGTAGTCACCCAAGCTTCGTAACGCTCATTCAAACGAGTTAAATAGTCAAGGCGAATAGCCTCCTCGTACTCACGTCCACGCTTCTGAATATTTTGTACCAACGTAGGGACAGAAGCTCTGAGGTAAATAAGTAAATCGGGTGGAGTTATGAATTCATCCATCACACCAAAGAGATCCGTGTAATTCTCAAAGTCACGCGTGGTCATTAAACCCATGGCGTGAAGATTCGGAGCGAAAATATAAGCGTCTTCGTAAATGGTTCTGTCTTGAACGATTTTCTTCGATTTCTTTTTAATATCGATCAACTGTCTGAAGCGGCTTCTTAAGAAAAACACCTGCAAGTTGAAAGACCAACGTTGCATGTCTTTGTAAAAATCACTTAAGTAAGGGTTGTTATCTACTTCTTCAAAATGAGCGGTGTATTTGTAGTGCTTCGCGATCAAAGTCGTGAGCGTAGTTTTTCCAGAACCGATGTTTCCGGCAATAGCTATATGCATAATTCGTTTAGGTAATAATCAGATTCGAAAGTAGAGAAAAATTATGGAATACGGAAGCCTTATTTCCCGAAGTTTTCAAGAAGTGGAATTTCGCGTTTTTCGCCCGTTTCACGCTGAATGTAGAATGGAACACCGTTACATATGGTCCAACTGTATTTTTTATTTATTTCACTCGGCTCCAATGTTGCTATAACCACGGGCATCGCATCGGTGTTCTTCCAAAGATTCAATGTATTTCCTGTTCGGAAATAGATACAGTCGTTCCACTGATAAACGAACTCTTGAGTCAAGAAGGAACTTCTACTTTCAAGTGTTCCGAAAAGTGAGAATATGAAAATGCCTTTGATTGGATCAAAAACATAAACACGCTGGCCATTTTCAATAATTTGAATAGGCTGAAGCTCTTCTTTCAACAAATAAGAAAGATTTGCCGATTTACTAAGCAATTCAAAATGCCTATCTGTTCGAATAAGTGTGCTCGAATTCACGTCATACAACCATAATGCATCTCCTTTCGATCCTGCAACACATGTAATTTGTCCTTGAAATCTCTCGTTCAAAAAAACGGGGTCTTCTAATACGTTTAACATATTGTCGAAGAAGACCAAAGAACCTTGATCTTGAAAGAATAAGAAGGGAACTAACGGGTTGGTTAAGTCCAATTGCGCAGATGTCCCATACTGAAGGGTACTTAATCGGTATTCCAGGTCGAAGTTAGAGCTGTACTTGAATACATGGTCTGGCTGTACGTCATAGGTGTTGCCAAGCGCATCACACAAAAAATGTGATTGTGCTTGCAGGTTGAATACAAGCATCAATAGTGATACATAAATCAGCGAAATAGATTTCGTCATTTGTTCAAAGATAGAAGTTCTTCGAGCCAAATTCGCTCTGTTGCAAGACGCGGTATCTTATGCTGACCACCTAACTTGTTTCGTTGCTTTAGCCAAGTGTAGAACACATCTTTTTTTCCAAGATGAACGCGCGGAGCACCAAGGTTCAAATTGGTTTTTCGTTTTGCGTCGTAATCGGAATTTTCGACGCGTAAGTTTTCATCCAATAAAAAACAAAAACGATCAAAGTCGAAGTCGTTGTTTTCAAATTCTATGAACCATTCATGGGCTGCAGTTTCATTTTCTTTCGGGAAGAAAGGAGCTACGGTGAATTCAACAACAAAGATGTTCATGTGTGTGCATGTTTTTCGCAATGCATTTTCGGCATTCTCAACCATTAATTCTTCGCCCGTAAGATTAATAAACTGTTTTGTTCTTCCAACAATGCGAAATCTGAAAGGATAGAGGTGTGTGAAACGAATGGTGTCACCGATAATGTATCTCCAAAGTCCCGTATTCGTGGTTATGACCAATGCGTATACCCGATTCAATTCAACATTCTCTAAACCAATGCATCGTGGATTTTCTTTATCTAATTCTTCGAACGGAATAAATTCGTAATACACACCATAATCCAACATCAAAAGCATTTCGTTGGAATGCAATTGATCTTGAATTCCAAAGAATCCTTCACTTGCGTTATATGTTTCAAAGTAGTCTGTAGTTCCATTCGGAAGAATTGCGTTGAACTGCTCGCGATAAGGCGCGAAGCTTATTCCACCATGCATGTACATCTGAAGATTTGGCCATACTTCGTGAATGTGATTGGCCTTCTTCAGCTCTAAAATTCTTCGAAGTAGGAGTAGGGTCCAACTTGGCACACCAGATAGCACGCGAACATCTTCATTCATGGTGTTCAGCGCCATAGCATCGAGTTTTTCCTCCCAATTTTCCATGAGTGAAATCTCTCGTTGCGGTACGCGTTTCATCTCCACCCAAAATGGTAAATTCGAAATAATAATGCCGCTTAAGTCACCAATGGTGTTTTCTTCTTCTTCACTCATCTTGGTGCTTCCACCGACGATTAATGTTTTTCCGGAAAACAAATCTGCGTTTTCACGCAGCTGGTAGAATATAGCGAGTAGATCTTTTCCACCTTTGTAGTGTCCTTCTTCCAAATTCTCATTTGAAATGGGAATGAATTTGCTTCGACTGTTCGTCGTGCCTGAACTCTTCGCAAACCACTTTGTTTTTCCAGGCCACAAAACGTTTTCTTCCCCGCTAATCATGCGGTCTATAAAGGGAAAGAGTTCTTCGTAAGTCCTTAAAGGGATAGCTTTGCGGAAGTCTTGAACGGTATGAATACCCTCGAAATGGTGTTGTTTCCCAAATGAGGTGAGCGCGGCTTCATCAATTAGTTTTTGACGAATTTCTTCCTGAACCTCAAGCGGATATTGTTTAAACAACTCCATTTGGTGAAGTCGTTTTTTAATAACCCATCCGAATACTGTATTGCCCGCCATTAGCGAATTAAATTCAAGTGACCTTGAATTTCATAGCGCTCACCGGTTGATTTTGAAACAACAACTGCATTCCAATTGTAAACGCCTTCAGGACAATAGTAAGAACCGTTGTAGGTGTTTCCTGTCCAAGCTGTTTTCGGGTCGGTCGAGCTAAATACAATGTCACCCCATCGATTGAATACTTCAATTTTAAAACGCTCTTCATCAATGTCGCTGCCAACCATGTTCACCACATCGTTCAAACCGTCGTTGTTCGGGGTGAATGTATTGGGAAGATAATACTGGAAAATGTTGCGAATGATAATTGAACCTTCAATGAAATCAGTGCATCCGTTCACATCAGTTACCGTTAGACGAACAGGATATTCTCCTCCTGTTCCCTGAGGGAATGTGAATGTTGGATTTTGTGCCGAGGAAGTACCAAGCGGAGCTCCAAGGTTGAAAATCCAATCGTAGGTTACGATATTACCCAGTGACTGGTCTGTAAAGTTAATAACGGTGTTGTTCGCGTCTGTTGGCTGAGGATCGGCTATATATCCTGCAACTGGCGGGTCGAAAGATGTCAAGAAGTTCGGAATGGTAGTACTGTAGGTACAGCCAATATCAGAAACAACTGAAAGGGTTACATCATAACTTCCCGGTGTGAGGAAATTAAGATTAAGTTCATCTTGGTTGAGTTCGTAAGTACCGTCGCTAATTTCCCATGCCATGTTGAGGTATGAAGAGGGGTCTGTGGTGTTAATCAAGGTCAGAGTCTCCGGCCAGCAATTCGAGGGGTCAGGTGATGTGAATGTAACAGTTACATCTGGAGCAACATCAACATTAAAACATTGTGTAAGTGTATATCCACAATCATCAACTACCGTTAAACAAGCTTGTCCGCTAACCGTTGGATTAATTACTGCATCAGGCGTATTCGCCACTACGGTTCCGTTGTATGTCCACTCATAATTAAACGGAGCCTGTCCGGCAGCTTGAGTGATTTGCGTCAGATTCAGATTACCCTGATAACAAATGGAAGTATCGTTCGCAATAGTCATGGTTGTTGGTCCGGCGAACGCAATGTTCAAAGTAGAAAACAAAGAGCATGATCCCAACGTTACAGTGTAAGTGTAGTTTCCGGAAGCCATTGTGAGTGGGTCGAAAATACCAAATGGCACAACGGTATTACTTGGGCTAGTCCATACACCTGTGCTTACAGGAGTTCCTCCCAACTGTGGCAACATGTCAAATGCGGGGTCTGTTGAGCAGATGTTAATAGTGTTGTCTATACCAGGGTCTCCGACGGGGTCTATGCTAACAGTTACCTCATCTGAGCTAGCGCAAGCAGGAAAGCCGACAGGATATCCAACAAGGGTGTAAGTCGTTTGCTGATCCAAAGAACTCATGGTCGGTTGTGGTACATTTGGATTGTTCAAGTTAGCTGAGGGTGACCATTCCCAGGTATACTGAGGACCTCCGTTGGTGCAATTGACATCGTAGGTCCAAGGTTGGTAAGATCCACTAGAACAAGCTACTGAACCATCAGAGGTGAACGTTATTGTTATACATCCTGTCGGATTGGTTGCAGTCCAAGACTGCCCAGTGGCATCGCCTGTATTCCAGTTACCTATTTGAGGATAAGTTGCATCGGGGCCATCGAAGACATCGAAGTTCTCGAAAAAGCCTTCCATTTGTCCGGATATAAAATCGAATGTCATAAACGAAACACCGTCGTTTTGAACGTCAGGACAGAATGTCCAAGTGAAGTTCTCCCCATTGGTGTAACAATAATTAAATACCCCTCCATCTTGCGCACAACTCGGAGTTGGAATGCCTTGGAAGCCACCTTGAAGTGTTAAGTCTCCGCATGAATAAATTAAGTCAGGTCCTGCAGTTATAGTAAGTGGTTCTGTAAAAGTGATTTGAATAGTTGAATCGAAAGAACAACCAAAATTATTCACAACGTGGTAGGTGTATTCATACGTTCCAGGTCCTGGAGGGTCAATGGTAGCAATGTCTGCATCTACGTCAATTACTATGATGTTCGGCCCGGTCCAATAAGAAGAGTCTGAGTCTATTCCAATAGAGGGAGTAAAAGTTGTTACACCCGGGAATAAGGCTGGGTTGAAATTGATTCCCCAATAAAAAATGTATCCATTGTCAATAGCTAAATTATCCGTTACCGTAAAAGTCCAAGCACCGTTCAGTGGACACCCAACGAGGTTGCACATGTTGCCCGCGGCAGAATACGTTCCGGGGGTAAGTGCGTTTCCGGGAGTTGGTCCACCAGTAGGGGTCGTTAAGCCCGCAGCGGAAGCCTGTCCCCATGTTCCTGTTGTAGAGGTTGGAGCCCAGTAATAGTCATACCCAACTCCAGGATTGGTAGATCCGTCATCGATAGCCTCGCCAAGAAATGTTCCACCACCGCCGTTGGTTCCCCAAGTAACAAGGTCTACAGTTGTTCCGTTCGGACAAGTAATTGAGATACCAAGGTCACCCATGTAACTGTGTTCCATATTAACCAGAACACTATATAAATCAGCACAAGTCGTAAGCGTAGCTCCCGGATCAAAAAAGTCGAAGTTAAGAGATGTGGAATACGAAAATCCCGCTCCGTCTGCCAAGTAGGTTTCTCCCGCAACAACTTGCGGCGGCAAAGCAGTCCATTGGGTGCTTTGAGCAGAACCTGTAAGAATTACCTGTTCACCAAAGCAAGTGGTTTCTGTTATATTATTCAACTCTGGGAACGTGGGTATTGTGGAAACCAACACCTGCAATGGCGTGGTGTTTAGGCTTTGACAACCGTTGTTATCTTCAACAGTGAGTGTTATGACATACTCACCGGGCTCATTGAATGTGTGAGAAGTCAATTGTCCAGAGAGAGTGTCAATGGTTCCATCGTCGAAATTCCAAATGTATTGAGCCAAGGTAAATCCTGGTTCAGCGAACGACCCTACACCGCTGAAATCAACGGCATCTCCAATACAAATTGAAATAGATTGATCGGGTCCGTTGGGAGCAGGGTCTGCAATAACAGAGTTTTGTGTAGGAGGTGCGCATGGGGTGGTACATGAAATGGCTGCTTCAAAACCAGGCGAGTTAACATTCGCATTTCCGTTGTCGGAAAAAACAATCGTTAGACAGCCTGATGGGTTGTTTACAGTTCCAGTAACTTGAAGTCCTTGAAGGGTGTTTCCAGTATAACTTCCTAACTGTGCAGCACCTGTTGTAGGACCGTCAAATATTGTGAAATAGTCACTGTTGTTTCCATTAGGAGAGGTCTGTAAGGCAAAGGCAGAAAAATCTAATTGTATAACATCTCCTGGAGTATCCGGACAGATGGTCATGGTGTAGTTTGCGTCTGGATAAGGATTTCCGCCCCCTGCGTCAAATAATGATCCTGAGCATGTAGAAATCGTCGTTGTGCTCATGCAGTAGTTACCCGGAACTCCACAATCCAATTGAGCATAAGCCGTTGAAGAAATGATAAAAAGAAAGGCTAAGGATAAGAATTTATTCATTCTTGAAATTGTTTAGTTTACTGACGCTTTTGCACAACAAATGGTTGCACGCAATGATCACAAAATAAGGCGATGCGAATTTAGTAAATTTCCATTCTGCTTTTTCAAAGAAATTGAGCAAACAAAAGGGCCTTCGAAAAGGCCCTTATGTTTTAGGTATATGAGGTTTTGGTTAAGGTACAATTGTCAGTGTTCCGCTGTAATAGCGTGCATCATTTCCTTCTTCGCCATAGATTAAAACAATCCACGGGAATTGCTGTCCGGCAACGGCTTTTTTTCCTCCGCGAATGTCACCTTTCCAAGCCTTTGTTTTGGAGGTCGATTCGAAGATAATATTTTCGCCATCATAAATCGTAAGTTTGAAATTATTTCCGCCTTTTTTAAGAGCATCGGGCATAAAGGCAATTTCTTGTTCGCTCATTTTTAAAGCAGCTCCAAGATTGAAATCTGCATTTACCTGCACAATCTTTACTTGCTCATCTTTACATCCAAACGAATTATGAACCTCAAGAATTACAGGCTGCTTGCCTTTCGATGAATAAATAACACTTGGCGATACTTCAGTAGAAGTCTTATTCTCGGTAAACTTCCACACAAAACTGTTCGCGTTTATACTGGTGTTAACAAACTTTGCAGTGGGCTCTCCGGCTGGACTGTTGGTGTACGACCATTCAAAATCAGCCTCTGGCTTGGGGTTTATAGTAATCAGATCACGCATTGCAATGGTCGAAATTTGACCGTCGTTCGGATTCGTTACAGATAAAGACACATCAAATATTCCCGACTTTTTGAAAATATGAATAGGGTTTTCTTGGTTAGAGAAACTACCATCGCCAAAATTCCATAAATAACTTCCGTTCTTCGGGCTGTTTTTAGCTGTGAAATTGACTTCGGTTCCTGCGCAGGCCACTCGAACACTGGGCTCAATAGAAAGTGAACGGTTTTTGTTTTCCGTCAACCCATTTTGCTCTGCCTCAACCAAATTAGATTCTACAGAGGCGTCTGAGGAATTTACATTTAGAGGCTTAATTTGCACTCGGTCATTACCAGAGTCTTGCGACACGTCACCTTTCAAATTAGTCTGTGTAACATCGTCCTTCAACTCAGAAATAAAATTAGATGTATCATCTGTCTTTGCGCTGTTGCTCTGAGATGTCTTTTGAATATTGTTTAGAGTTTCAGCAGAATTAGATTTATTGGCAGAGACTGTATTACGTTCAGAAGAAAAATACACATAACCTGAGACACCAATTACGGTTGTTACAACAGCAACGCTTCCCCACATGGCAAGACTCGTGAGCAGTCGTTTACGTAAAACTTTGCGACTCACCTTGGTCCACTCAGAATTGCTATAAGGAAGCTCATAATTTTTGTAAGCCTCTTGAATTCCTTGTTCAAATTTATCCAACGGGTTATTGCTCATTCGCCGCTTTAATTTTATTTTTTAATAATATCTTTTTCATATTCTTCTTGGCTTTCGAATAGTTGCTCTTAGAGGTCCCTAAACTAATGCCTAATTTCTCACTGATTTCTTGGTGAGAAAAGTTTTCGAAGACATACAAGTTGAAAACTGTACGATAGACAGGTGTCAATTGTTGCATGGCTTCCACAATGTGGTGGGGTTGAAAGTCGTATATGTCTGATTCCTGCTCGTCTTCCTCATCTGCACTTTCGTCAACAAAGTGTTTCGAATTTTCTAAGTCAAGATCTACATGGTGCTTTTTCTTTCGGTAAAGGTCAATTGAAAGATTCACCATGATTCGCCGAATCCATCCCTCCAAAGATCCGTTTCCTTCAAATTTTTCCAAACTGGAAAATACTTTAATGAAACCATCTTGTACCATGTCTTTCGCCTCGTCTGTGGAACTTGCGTAACGCAAACACACAGCCTTCATCTTCCCGTAATACATTTTGTAAATAGCATGTTGGCTTCGGCTATCTCCTTTGAGGCAGCCGTCAATCAGTTCTTGTTGGGAGCGTTCTGTTGACACCAATAATTTGTGTTAAGACGAGAATAATTTCTAGGGTTGCCTTGAAGGATTTCAATCAAATGTAATTCTTTCTTTTTGTTTTGTTGAAGCTATTTCGAATGGTCTCACCTAATTTTGCAGCATGAAAAGGGTAGTGGTTGGTTTATCGGGCGGAGTAGATTCTGCAGTTACCGCGCACTTGCTTATGCAGCAAGGCTACGAGGTAATTGCAGTTTTTATGCGGAATTGGCACGATGAAACGGTTGTAATCAACAATGAATGCCCTTGGATTACCGATTCGAACGACGCAATGCTGGTTGCAGAGCATTTAGGAATTCCCTTCCATGTATTAGATCTTAGCGTTGAATACCGCGAGCGCATTGTTGAATATATGTTTCGTGAATATGAGTTGGGAAGAACTCCAAATCCTGATGTCCTCTGTAACAGAGAAATAAAATTCGATGTTTTCTTGAAAGCAGCTGAACAGCTCAAGGCTGATTTCGTTGCAACCGGACATTACGTTCGTAAATCCGAAACAGTTGAGAATGGGGTTACACAATACCATTTGCTTTCTGGCGCGGATGGAAACAAAGATCAAAGCTATTTCTTGTGTCAATTGAATCAAGTCCAATTAAGCAAAGCCCTTTTTCCAATTGGAGAGTTGACCAAGCCTGAGGTGCGCGTTATTGCTTCCGAACTCCAACTTCCAAACGCTGATAAAAAAGACTCTCAAGGATTGTGTTTCATAGGGAAGGTGAAACTCCCCGTTTTCCTTCAACAACAATTAGCACCTAAGAAAGGAAGAGTCTTGCGCATAAAAGACGAATTCCTTCCACAATTGAATGCATTGGTAGAGGATACATCTACAGACCCTCAAGTGCTTTCTCGTTCGCAGGTGTTTTCTCAGGACATGTGCGACGATGTGGGTGAACACAATGGAGCGCATTATTATACTGTAGGGCAGAGAAGAGGTTTGGGAATTGGCGGACAAGCCATTCCGTTGTTTGTGGTGGCAATTGATGTAGAGAAGAATATTGTTTATTCAGCTCAAGGCGAAACCCATCCGGCCTTAGCCCGCAGAGGCCTGGCCATTCGAAACGAAGAAGCTCACTGGATTCAAGAAAACCTAAAGCCCATTCAAGGACAAGTTTTAGAAGTTGATTGCCGTATACGTTATCGACAACCCTTATTCAAAGCGACTGTTTCGGTTGGAAGTGAATTCACGTATGTGATCTTTCACGAAACCCAATACGGAGTTGCGAAAGGACAGTTTGCGGCGTTCTATATTGGCGAAGAGTTAATTGGTAGCGGAGCCATTTTCGAATAGGCCACTTTTCCACATTTCCAAGAATAAGCAACTTTTTACCGGAGATTAATGTCTGATTAACAGCGATTCAATATAAATTCGTACCATTATCCCAAAACCATGAAACAAATTTTACGTTCTGTTTTCTTTGCTTTTCTTTTTGCAACGGGCTTTGTTGCTCACGCGCAAATTGATACTACGTGCACCCAAGTGTCGTTTTCATTGACCGGCGGTACTTTTGCGGGCGAAGTAAGTTTCAATATTGTAAATTCAGCAGGAGCAACTGTGGCAACAGGCACTCCAGCATCCACGCCATCGGGTGTTTGGTGTTTGCCGAATGATTGCTACATGGTTCAAATGTGGGACTCTTTTGGAGATGGCTGGAACGGAGCTGCATTAACAGTGTCTGTGAGCAATACCGAGTCTTATATTTTTACATTTACACAAGGAATGAGCGCTTTAGATCATTTCGGTGTTGGAGTAGATTCATGCGGAACCATAGCTGTTCCAGGTTGTATGGATCCAGCTGCTTCAAATTACAACCCCCTGGCTACTGTAAATGTGGGTTGCTCTTATGAAGGATGCACTGACGTTACTGCAACAAATTACAACCCGAGCGCCAATGTGAGTGACAGTTCTTGTACTTATTGCAACGGTGAGGGGTCTGTTAATACGCAACTATACATCTGTACATTTTCTAACGGAAATCAAGTTGCTCTTTCTATCTTGAATTCCAGTGGAGATACGGTTTGGACCTCTCCAACCTTTGGAAATGTAGCCATCTACTACACCAGTCTTTGTCTGCAAGCGGGAGAATGTTACACAGCGGTGATGTCAAACTCTGCCGGATTAACCGGATGGTACAATGGGTACTTTTGGATTAACAACGGAGCTGGTCAAGTGATTCACACAAGTCTTGCAGATAATCAAACAAATCAATCGGTTTTATTCAGTTTAGACGGAACATGCGGAGAGGTATTTGGATGTACAAACGCGTTAGCTTCGAACTTCAATCCTGCTGCGACAATAGATGACGGATCGTGCATACTGGCCTACGGTTGCACAGATTCAACTGCGTTGAACTATAATGCAACAGCTGTTGCAGACGATGGTTCTTGCTTTACTGGCTGCGAAACGGGTAATACGGTTGTTGTTTCATTCAACCCTGGGACTTTCGCCGCTGAAAGCTTTTATACCATCAACGATGAATTTGGAACAACCGTTTTACAAAGCTACGTGAACATAGCGAATACAAACAACATGGCATACGGATGCCTTTCAGACAATTGTTATACGCTGTATATGTATGATTCATTCGGTGACGGATGGGACGGTGGAAGCGCTTCAGGAATCACTATTAATGTAAACGGTTCTGATTTAGTAACTGAAGATCTCGAGTCAGGAAATTATGAGGCTGTTATTTTTGGAATCAACTCGGAGTGTTTTATGGACACAACAACGTGTTCGACAACAATTGAGTTAATGCCAGATTCAATGGTTGATATGGAGAATACTGTCATGATCTACTGGAATGAAGATTTGTCTAACGTAAGTTCGGTATTTTGGGATTTTGGAAATGGAATGTCTTCAAATGAGTTTTATCCTGTCTATTTCTATGACTCAGTTGGAACCTACACCGTGTGTATGGAAGTATACTTTATGGATGGTTGTAGCGCTTCAAGTTGTGTAACATTCACCATGGATGCAAATGGCGTTTCAGGTCCAGGCGGTGCGCAAATAAACGGATTTTGGTTGAACACCACCGGAACAATACCGAATTCAGTAAATGAATTAGATTCAAACGCTACTTCAGTGAACATGTTCCCGAATCCAACTTCAGGAAATGTTGCTGTGAACGCTTCACAATTGAACCCAAGCGAGAATACAATCATTCGCATCTTTTCAATCGACGGAAAAGAAGTGTTCGCGAACAACTTCGGTAACGGAGCGGTTAACAACACTTTCCAATTGAATGTTTCTGAATTGAGCAACGGATATTATTTCTTGTCGCTTCAAAACGGCAATCAAATTCAACGTGTTCCTTTCGTAAAACAATAAGTTGATTATTTCTGTACGAAGAAAAGAGCTGTCTAATGACAGCTCTTTTTTTATCTTTACGCAAAGGATTCTTCCATATAAATAATATCTTTTATGAAAAAGTTTGTTTCTTCCATATTGTTTTTTTCTCTTGTTACAATAGCTCTATCGAGTTGTGATAAGTATCAAAGAGGATATGATTGTACTGGAAATATTCCAACATACAACAACGATATAAAGCCAATATATGATGCGAATTGTGCCACTTCGGGCTGTCACGACTCGCAGTATCACTCTACAGGAATTGACTTGAGTAATTATTCAGGGGCTGCCTCTGCTAACAACGATGATATTTTAGGTTCGGTAGAGCACGACGCTGGTTACAGCGCTATGCCCAAAAACGGAACTAAATTGACCGATATTCAAATCAAGAAAATCTACTGTTGGATGCGGAACAACAAGCCATTGTAGGCCTTTGAGTTGTTGAAACGCTTCATTCGTGCGTATCTTTGCAGAATGAGTTATACTATTGTCATTGTAGGTAGACCGAATGTAGGGAAGTCAACGTTATTTAATCGTCTTACAGAAACATCAGACGCCATTGTAGAACCAACAGCCGGAGTTACCCGTGATCGTAAGTACGGAACAGGCCAGTGGGGCGGAAAAGAATTCATTGTAGTAGATACGGGTGGAGTTGTTACGAACAGCGATGACGCGTTCGAACAAGACATTAACAGTCAAGTGCGCTTGGCCATTGCCGAGGCAGATCGTATTCTTTTTATGGTAGATGCCAAAGAAGGAATGACTGAGTGGGACGAAGAAATTGCAGACATGCTTCGCAGAGCGAACAAGCCCGTTCTTTTGGTTTGTAACAAAGTAGATACTTCAGACAAAGAAATTTTAGCAACAGAATTTTACGCGTTGGGATTCGGAGAGAAGTTGTTCAGCATTAGTGCGAACAACGGATACGGTTCTGGAGATTTGCTCGATGAATTGTTGCAGGAAATGCCTGAGATCGACGAGTCGGAAATGCCAGACTTGCCGAAGATTGCAATTGTTGGAAGACCGAACGTAGGTAAGTCTTCGTTGTTGAACACCTTGTTGGGCAACGACAGAAGTATCGTCTCCGATGTGGCGGGAACCACACGCGATGCGGTTCACACACACTTTAAGGCCTTCAACAAAGAATTGATGTTGATCGATACTGCAGGATTGCGCAAGCGCAAGCAGATTGAAGATGACATTGAATTCTTCAGTGCAATTCGTACCATTAAATCAATTCGCAACTCAGACGTTTGTATGTTGTTGATCGATGCGGTTGAGGGAATTACCAAGCAAGACTTAACCATCTTTGGTGAGATTACAGAAGCGAATA
Source organism: uncultured Chryseobacterium sp. (assembly GCA_964511555.1). Classification (GTDB taxonomy): domain Bacteria; phylum Bacteroidota; class Bacteroidia; order Flavobacteriales_D; family Sanyastnellaceae; genus CAIZGX01. The sequence continues at coordinate 4,703 of CAZEFR010000020.1, read as the reverse complement.
GAGGTATTGTTATTTTGGTGAACAAGTGGGACATGGTAGAGAAAGATCACAAGAGTGTTGAGGTCATGACCGAAGAAATTAAGAAGCGCATTGCACCGTTCACCGACGTGCCAATTCTCTTCACATCGAACGTTACCAAGCAACGTATTTTGAAAGCCTTGGAAGCGGCAATGGAGGTTTATGAGAATCGTCTTCAGCATTTCTCTACATCTAAGTTGAACGACATTATGTTGCCAATTATTCAAGCTTATCCGCCACCGGTTGTGAAGGGAAAGGAAGTGAAAATTAAATACATCACGCAACTTCCAACGAAGAGTCCGGCTATAGCATTCTTCTGCAACACGCCTCAGAACGTTGTGTCTTCTTACCAGCGTTTCTTAGAGAACAAGCTCCGCGAAAACTTCCGTTTAACGGGGGTTCCTGTTAGGCTTTACTTCCGTCAGAAGTAATAGCCGAATGTGGCGCAGCCACTAATGTGCAAGCACGAATGTTGCGTAGCAACGAATGTGCAAGCACGAATGCCGGAGGCGAATGTCTTCGACTGATTTTAAACAACGTAGTTCCAATTACGAAGTAGGAATAAAATCTCCGATTTTCCCATTACGAAGTAGGCATAAAACCGAAGGTTTTCCAATTACGTAGTTCCAATTACAAAGTTCATGGCTCCAACAAAACTATACAACGGAATGTTTGTCATATAGGCTTGCTCTTTGTAGGGGAGAAGGGAGAGGCGGATGGCTTTTGCGGAGGGATACTGAGAGTGGTAGACTGACAAGCTTTTCGACTTTACATTGCGAGCGGCTTTTACCTCGATAGGAATTATTTCGTCGTGGTGTGTAATAAGAAAATCGACTTCGGCAGTGGCGTTTTCAGGATGCCAGTAAAAACCACGTTGGCCAAGTGAAATCAATTGCTGTAAGACAAATTGCTCGGTAAGAATGCCCTTGAATTCAGTGAATAATTGGTGATCTTTTAAAACAACATCGGTCGGCAACTGAGCCATAGCACCCAATAGGCCAGTGTCGTTTAAATAGATTTTGAAATCTTCCCAAGAGGCATATGATTTGAGCGGATGGCCGGGCTTTTTAACGCGAGATACAATTTGAATCAATCCGGCATCACTTAACCATTCAATAGCCAACTCGAAGTCTTTCGCTCGAGCTCCTTTTCGAAGAACACTGTATATGAATTTGGAATTCTCCTTGGCCAATTGCGATACAATGGATTGCCAAACCTGCCTAATTCGAGGCAGCTGTTGAATAGGCGCGTGCTTCGAAAAATCATTTTCATAGGCTTGCAATATTTCCAATTGCGTATTTCTGCAGGCCTGGTATTTTCCGGTTGCTGCAAATTGCATGACTACCGCAGGCATTCCGCCAATGACAATGTAGTCCTTCAGCAGAGCTTCTAATTCAGGTGCAAGTGTGGCAATCATTTCATGCTGCTGCTCTTCAATGAGAGTAACCCATTTTTCCTTTCCCATTGCAACTAGAAACTCCAAGAAATTGAATGGATACAAGTTTAAAAAACTCACCTTTCCAACTGGAAAAGATACACCTTGGTGAATCGCTACTCCGAGCAAAGAACCGGCGGCAACAATGAAGTATGAATGATCATCTTCCTGGAAATACTTCAGCGAAGTAATGGCATTTTTACAGGATTGAATTTCATCGAAGATGATGAGTGTTCGCTTCGGATCAATGCTCACATTGGACAAGAGTTCAAGACCTTGGAGTATTTTATTTGGTGAAAGTTCATCTGTGAACAAGGCACACAAAAGCGGCTGCGATTCAAAATTGAAATAGGCCACCTGTTCGAATTCATTTTCCCCGAAGTGCTTCATGAGAAAAGTTTTCCCAACCTGTCTGGCCCCTTGAATGATCAATGGCTTTCGCTCGCGATTATTTTTCCAATCCAGTAAGTTTTGATAAGCCGCTCTCTTCATACTGCAAATGTAATGATTTTATCCATATCTCAAGAAAAGTGTTGTGTTGATACACTTATTCGTACTTAAAAGTGTGGTTCGGCTGCATTTTTAATGAGAAATGATGTAGCGAAGCTACGAATGCCTTTGGCGAATGTTCTCTGAACGAATGCCCTTCGGGCGATAGTCTTCGACGCTTTCTTTAACAACCCAGTTCCAATTACGGAGTAGGAATAAAATCTACGATTTTCCAATTATGAAATAGGAATAAAACTGAAAGTTTTCCAATTACGAAGTTCTAAATCGTTTTGAAGATAGCATCTCTTAACTTCGGAGAGACACCAACGGCTTTGGCGTAAGAGGGCCAGTGCTGAACGACGGTCTGAATTTTTTCAATGATCTGGGAAGCGTTTTTGCATCGGATAGAGTCTCCAATAACAAGTAGATCATTGCGCGTGATTGCGGTGCGCTTGCCGTTGATGCTTAAGGCATGCTGACTGACCCATTGGTGGTTCGGAGCGTAGGCATGACAGATGTCGTAGGCAGGAGCCAATTCCCATGTGCCTCCTTGCTTTAAACGGAAAGCGAAGTTCTTCGTGTGGTCGTCGCAATTGCGCGCCAAGACATTAAACACCATGCGTCGGAACATTTGCTCGGCTTCGGCATACGATAAGCGCAACTCGCGCATGGTCTGAAACAACTGCTCGTAGCTATAACTGTTCACTTCGTTGAAGTCGAAATGATTAATAGCGCAAAACGTTTGCACGTGGTGCTTCACCTCACTTCCCTCGCGATCGAATCGCTTGGTTAGAAAATGCGCCCTTCCATTTTCTTCCAACAACATACAAGGCATCATGTGAATGCCGCAATCGGTGGCCATGTTGTAATAGGCCATTTCAACTCTTCCGTAACCTTTCGATTTTCCCAATTGAACATCGCTAACACCGTCGAGCTTAATAAGCCAATGCTCAAATCCCTTCGGCGCTTTGGTTTGTCCAGACCGAACTTCACCGGTCTTTTCGTTGTAGGCAATAACCGCCTTCGGTCGCGCTCCTCCGGCCGATGTCCCAATGCGCAGAATATCCTGCATCGATTTCAGATCGTCGCTCTTTAGTTTCGAATGAAATTGCGACTTCTCGTTCAGCACGTGCTTGGCCGTTTCAACCAACGATTCCAATTCCACTTGAAACGCTCGCTTATTCTCGGTAAGCTGCGCGGGTTCAAATTCCAAAGCTCCCATGCCACGCGTTCCGATGAAGCAAAGCATTTCAACCGGATTCAAACTGTTCTGCGGTCTTCCGTTTGTGGCCAACCACGCGTTAATCAGTTGGCTTCCGTATTTATCTGGAAGCACATCGGCTAACAGTCCGGGCAGTCCTTTGAACGTATCAAATTCAGACACCGCCGCAGCGCGTAATTCAGGGAACTGAAAAATGCGCGCATTCGATTGAATAGGCATTTTCAGTGGGGAAAGATCCCATTCCAACTTTTTGAAATTAGTGTCGTATTCGAACGTGGCAAGTCGTTGCTCGGCATCCCACGCAATGGCCCCAACTCGCTGTCCCCATATTTTCACATAAGCGGCATTCATGGTTACCAATCGGATTTAGGTTGTTGTGAAGAAGGCTTCGTGCGGACGCGTTGGCGCTTTTTCATTTCTTCTTTCGCCATAAGAAGCGGGCTTATCACAGGCGTTATTTCAAAGGCGGCTAACACATGCAATTGATTCAGCATACGAAGGACTTGGAGCAATGAACCTAATGAAGCCGTTTCGCCTTTTTCAAGCAGCACCAGGGTAGAGCGGCTGATGCCAGCGTCTTTCGCCAGTTGTGCTTGGGTTATGTTTTGTTCAATGCGTTTACTGCGAATGAATTGTCCGATAAAAGCAGCCAATGCCTGATCGCTCATGGCGTTCCAGTTCTTGTATTTCGCGTTGCTTTCCATATGGCTTTGTATTGTTAGACAAATATATGAAAAAAAATGCTTTTTGTGTATGGTAATTCAGTCTTTATTAGGATAAAAATCGTTTAATGTATGATTTTCACAACATTTAATGGTAAGAAAAGGTAAGAGAGGGGAAGAAAAAGGTAAGAGAGGATAAGAAAAGGTAAGAGATGGTAAGAAGGTGGGTTAATGGTGGATTTAATTGAAAAGAAAAATCCTGAAGCCGCTTTTAACAATGGGTTCAGGATTTGTTTTGTGGAGATAATCGCTCCACAAAATATGAATCTCATTAGATTTCGTTAGATTTTTGAAATATTTGTAAAGCATTGGTAATAAGTGTATTAAAAGGCTGTTTTTGACAAGAGTAGTCTAAATTGATCTAATGAGATTTAACGATGTGGGCTAAATGTGGGCTAAATGTGGGCTAACTTTTGACCGTTTTTTTGTAGCTTCGTCTCATGCGAATTTTCCGATTTATTATTCAAGCAAAAGGGGGCGTTGAAAATGCTACAATTCATGTTCGAATGAAGGTGGGTAGAACCGTCGATCTTAAAATGAGCACTTATTTAACGGTGCCAATTTCGAAATGGGACAAAAAGACGGGTTCGGTAAAGAATGCAAAAACTTCTGAATTGAAAGAACTCGTTGTGAGTTTGAGCGACATAACCCACAGGTTGAATGAAGCGTATTTGAATCATTCAAGAAGTGGAGGTGAGTTTACAAGTGAGTGGTTGCAAAGTGTCATTCATCCGAAAAGGAAAAAGAAAAACAAAGAGGAGGTAAATATTCCAGTCACGTTGGTCGAGTATTTCGATTACTATATCAATGTCAAACG
>CAZEFR010000019.1:0-40286 GCA_964511555.1 uncultured Chryseobacterium sp. | reverse complement strand
CATAATAGGTATTCAACAACCCTTCATCGATCTGACCGTTACAGTTGTCATCGATACCGTTACATACTTCTGTAGGGGTATTTTGAATGGATGCTGTACCAAAAACAGTTGCATCATCTTCGTTAACATTAGGATTGGAAAACGAACCAACGGTGGAACCAAATGCAATAGAAAACAATCTCGCGGAGCTCGAAGTTCCGGTAAAACCCGCTCTCAAATTCAATTCAGTTATCGGATCAAAATAATTTGCGATAAATGCTGCTGTATTTTCGAAGGTAATATCGGCTAAACCTGAAGATATACCCAAAAAACGGGTAAAACCTGGTCTGAACTCCGGGGTAATTGTCAATTGACAAGCGTTGTCAACGCTGTAGCTACTTAAATTGTTTAGCTCAATAAATTCTCGTGCAGAAGAAGAAAGGCCATCAATATCCACACCTGTGACATAAAAATTCTCCAATGCCACTTGAGTAGTTGTTCCCGAAAGATAGAACTTGAATGAAAAATCTACATAACTTCCGGCAGAAGATGTGGAATTAATTTCTGGTTGGAATCGTACATTATTTGAGCCGTCATTATCAAATTCAAATGCTGCACCAGTTGTACCGACATTGGATCGGGCAGTAATTGTTGCTCTAACGTCTATTGCTTGACCAGAAATTGTGATTGCGTTGGTCTTTCTGTAAACAGCGTTGACTTGTTCCGCTGTACCTGATATCAGCGACCAACCTGACAAATTTATTGTTTGATAGTTGACATCATAAATTGTAACACCGGCCACAGAGGCACTTATTGGAGTAACCTTAAGTTGAAAGTTTTCTACACTCTCGTTGATAGCATCAGCTACGAGAGGGGTTCTTACGGTAATATATCCTGAGGCTGGAATTACAACGAAATTCGAATAGTTTATCCATGAAGATCCCGTATTTACCTGAAGGTTACTCGCGTTGTTAGAACCAAAATCTTGTCCAGAGCCGATGGCTGTGCCATTGATAAGACTTAAAGTTAAATATGTGTTCGGTACACCTGAAACTATAAACTCTACGAAGCCGTTGCAAGCTTCAGTACCTCCAGAAGTAGTTACAGTCAAGCCCCCATCATTATCGATTATAGTAATAGTCCCACTTCCATTTGAAATAGAGACGTTTACAGGATCGGAGAGTAAAATTTCGAATGTCTCCAGAGTCTCTACTGCAGCATCGTTCGTAATAGGAACTACAATTGTTTGAGAAGTACTACCAGAAGGGAAGTTAAGTACTCCCGAGACTGACGTATAATCACTACCACTACTCGCGGTTAAATTTGAAGTCACATATGACATGCTGATTGCACTGCTCGAGGTTCCAGATAGCGTAACAGTTAGTGTAACAGTTCCTGCAGACTCATTCACAATAACATCGTTAATGGAAGCACTAATAAACGATCCCAAATAAGTGTTAAGTGCGTCCAATAGTCCCGATGTCGCTGCATTACCCGTTACGGTGCCAGGCACGGGACTAATTGACAATACCTGACCGTTGAATGTTAAACCTATATAACTTGTACCCAAAACGGTGTATGTTGAGGACCCATTTAAACCGTTGGTTGCTAATGTGATACTAGTTCCCGCTGCGGGTTGAAAAACCATTGTAGTTACTTGTCCTGAAGGCGCGCGCCATTTTATAAAACCGGGAATTGTATGCTCAACACCTGTTGCGTCTGTGATAAGAACTGAACCTGTAATGTCATTTCCCTGTGCAACGAATATATTGGCTGTGGAATTCTGCGAAAACTGAACATTTGTCCAACCCAAACCACTTGGGCCACTCAAATAATAACTCGTTGTTGAAGAGTTATTACCACTATTAACACCAACAAAACCATTAGTAAAAGGGACTGAAATTAAATTCTGAGCATTTAGATTACTTGAAAAAAAACATTGACCCAATAAAAAAATGGGCATAATGATCAGAAACAAAGGGAGGGAATAAATTCTTGAAACAACCTTGTTCATAGAATTAAAAAAAGCACGCGTAGAGAAATATTCCATTAATCTTGATTAAGACCGCGAAAGTAATGCTCAAACAGCTCTTTTACAAACAATTCACCCTATTTATTAACCAATACCTTTTGTTTAACTGAGAAATAAAAAACAGCTAACAAAACACCCACCCCATCACAAAACACATCAAACCAATCGAAGCTACGATCGGTGGTAAAATAAAATTGATAATATTCTAAAAAAACTCCAGCACAAATCCAAACAAGAACCGCCTTCCCCTTACTCCATCCCGAATACATCGCCAACGAAGTTCCACAGAAAAACATGACTGCATGAACAATTTTATCTGGACCTAAATTTTCCCAAAAAGAGATTTTCGGAAATGACTTGCTCGACATGGCATGTAGGCCAAAAACAACAACTGCCCACAAAATGTGAGCAGTAGTCCTATATTTTTTTGGAAGATTAACCAACCAAAGCTTCATAAGCTGCAGCGTCCATTAATGAACTTAAATCTGCTCCTTCTGATAATTTCACTTTGATCATCCATCCGTTTCCGTATGGATCGTTGTTTACGTCAGCAGGATCAGCTTCTAATCCAGCGTTCACTTCAACCACAGTTCCTGCAACAGGCATGAACAAATCACTAACGGTTTTAACCGCTTCAACTGTTCCAAAGATTGCATGTTCTTCAAGGGTCTCACCTTGTGTTTCAATTTCAACAAAAACGATATCACCCAATTCGCTTTGAGCGAAATCTGTAATGCCAACAGTAGCCATATCGCCTTCGATGCGAACCCACTCGTGGTCTTTCGTGTACTTTAATTCAGCTGGAAAATTCATTGTTTTCAATTTATATGGAACAAAAATAAGGGAAGTTTGAAGTGGAACAATTAAAAATAAGCCTAACTTTCACCCACAGTTTATGAAAATGGAAATTACTGCATATGTTGTTTTCTTGCTTCTCGCTATTGGTATGGCCTCGGGAATGCTCAGCGGATTTGTTGGTGTCGGCGGAGGACTTATTATTGTTCCTGCTTTAGTTTACTTCCTTGGTTACACTCAATTGCAAGCGCAAGGAACAAGTCTCGCTGTACTATTACTTCCAGTAGGATTCTTGGCCGTTATGCACTACTACAAGCAAGGAAATGTAAATTCAATAGCCGCTTTACTCATTGGTTCAGGATTTATCTTAGGCGCCTTGTTCGGTAGCAAATTCGCTCACAACATTCCTATTGCAAAAGTGAAATTTGGATTTGCACTGATTATGCTTGTAGCAGCCTTGAAACTCCTATATGAATCAAGCAAGGTATTGTTCAGTTCGAACTAACTCACATTGTAAATCCGCTCCATAACTTTCCCGAAGGCATAAATGTCTTGGAATGAATTGTACATCGGAACTGGTGCCATGCGAATAATATCTGGTTCACGCCAATCAACAACTACCCCTTCCTCGGCCAATACTCCAACAAACTCTTTTGTTCTTCCTTCTAGGCGAATAGAAAGTTGACAGCCTCTTTCATTCGCGTTGCGCGAAGTCAGTTGTTCAACAGGTACTCCTTTCGCTTTCAACTCATCGAAAATAAATTCCAAATAAGCAGTTAACTCCTTCGATTGAGCGCGCAATTCATCCATTGAGGTGCGGTCATAAAGATCTAACGCTGCGCGATGAGCAGCCATGCTCAATACCGGAGCGTTGCTCATTTGCCAAGCTTCAGCTGAATGTGTTGGATCGAAATTTTTCTGCATCAAGAATCTTGTCTCTGCTTTATTTCCCCACCATCCGGTAAGACGAAGGACTTCTTCTCCGTGATGGCGTTCATGCACGTAAACTCCAGAGACTCCACCTGGACCGCTATTCAAATATTTATAACTGCACCAACAAGCAAAGTCTATATCCCAATCGTGCAATTTCAAATCTATATTTCCTGCCGCATGCGCTAAGTCTAATCCAACCTTCGCACCAACAGCATGACCTGCTTTTGCCAACGCTTCGCAATTAAAATATTGTCCGCTGAAATAGTTCACGGCACCGAAACAAACAACCGCAAGCTCATCGCCCAATTCGTTAATCTTCGCAAGAATATCCTCTTGACGAAGCAACACCTCACCCTCGCGCGGTTGCATTTCAACCAACACCTCGTCTGGATCTAATCCATGCAACTTCGCTTGCGATTCAAAGGCATATCTATCGGAAGGGAAAGGCTTATACTCGAATAAAATCTTATTGCGTTTTCCGGCAGGACGATAGAAACTAATCATCATCAAATGCAAATTCACAGTGAGCTGATTCATTGCAACAACCTCTGATTTTTTCGCTCCTACTATTCGAGCTAAAGAATCGGTTAACACCTCATGGTAGTTGAACCAAGGGCGCTTCGCATCGAAATGTCCTTCCACACCGAACTTTTCCCAGTCACTTAGTTCTTGAAGCAAATACTCTTTAGTGCCTTTAGGCTGAAGTCCGAGCGAGTTACCCGTGAAGTATAACATGGGAACTCCGTTATGTTTCGGAATGAAGTATTCTTCGCGCAACGATTTTAACGGATTGGATTCGTCTTTCATTCTCGCAAACTGTTCTGTGTTCTCCCAAGCGCTCATAGGTATGAATTATTTGAATGCAAATTTAGTGGAAGCTCAGTGACTATCTTTGTAAGACTTCATGATAAAAGCAAGTTCCTATATATTTCTCTGTTGCCTGGGCGCTTCGCTATTTCATTCATGTAAGAATGCCTCTGGCGAAAGCTCTAATTTGGAAAATCAAAAAACAACTCCAACTCAAAAGGTAATCACCTATTTCACATCGCTAGTCGACACAACCTTTTCCATTGAATCGAAAAACGATTCCATTCAAAATATTCAAGATTTATATTTCGAAATAGATGAAGAAAATCCTGAAGGTATCTTCACCTTTCGTGGAGGGAATCAGCGCAACTCTCCGGTGCGCGGAAGTCTTTCCTTCCAACCGAAAAAAATAACGAGAAGTTGGTCGTTTCAAACTGACGTTGACACGTTGAATGGTCCCTACGGACATTGGGGAGGTGGTGCAGGATGGACAGGACAACCACTTGTGGTTAATTGGAGTCAATCGGAAATCGCTCAATTGAGTAATCTGAATCCGACATTTCTTTCAAAAAAAGAATTGAAAGAAATCATTCAAATTTCTTTGTCTGGAAAAATCTACTTTCTCGATTTTGAAACAGGAACAGAAACGCGTCCGCCTCTTTTCATTCGAAACCCTATTAAAGGAACTCCGAGTATAGACCCGAAAAACAAAGATTTACTTTTTGTTGGACAGGGCATTCCGCATCGTGGCAATATGGCTTGGAGAGTCTTTCATTTGAAAAAACAATCACTACTTCACGAAGAGATTTTACCTTCTGTTTTTTCACTTCGAAAATGGGGCGCGTGTGATGCCTCTCCTTTGCTGGACACTTCGAGTACGACTCTCATTTGGCCGACAGAATCGGGCGTTATTTATAGAACCAATTACAGCGACACTTCGTTCAGCGCAATTGATCAGTTCCGTTATAGACTTGCCGCATCAGCGCATCAGGGAATTGAATCGAGTCCTTGTGCATACAAACAGTTGGGATATTTCACCGATAACGGGGGTAATGTTTTTTGTGCCGATTTGCGCACCATGCAACCGCGTTGGCATTTCTTCAACACAGATGATTCAGACGCATCGCCTGTGCTTTCCATTGAAACAGAAAATCCATTTATTTTTATTGGAAATGAAGTTGACAAGCAAGGTCCAAAGGGATTCGGATACTTCAGAAAATTAGACGGATTAACTGGAAAGGAAGTGTGGCGATTTGAAAAAGAATGTTATTCTTCCGTTGGAGAAAAAGTAAGCAACGGCGGTGTGCTTTCCACAGCGCTTATTGGAAAGAATCAAGCTTCAAACATAGTCTACACTATTTTTTCAAGAACTAATGAGAACGGGGCTGGTGAATTGATTGCGTTGAACAAGGAGACTGGCACTCAGATTTTCAAAGTACCTTTTCCTCAATACAGTTGGGTATCGCCTATTGCGCTTTACGACAAGAATGGCTATCCTACTTTGTTCGTTCCAACCGTTGGAGGAACTATCTATTTAATTGATGGAATGAATGGAAGTGTTCTTTATTCCGAAAATTTCGGATGTACGTTTGAATCTTCCCCAATAGCATGGGGAAACAGAATTATTCAACCCGCGAGGGGAAACAAAATTTTAAGCTTTATTCTCGAATGAAAAAATTAGCAACATTACTTCTAGCTATTTCTTTTATCTCTATTTCTTTCGGTCAAAAATCGAAATTATATAAAGTTGAAAATTCTAAAGCACCCTATCATTATTGGTGTTACGAGCCTGAAAATTACAACGCAAAAAAGGACAGTGCTTGGCCGGTAATTGTATTCTTGCATGGAAGAAGTTTAAGCGGAACGAATCTAGAAACCGTTCGTTCTTACGGACTTATTCATGAACTCGATAAAGGTCGGAACTTTCCGGCAATCATTATTGCACCGCAGGTAAAAAAAGGAGAGTCATGGGAACCTTCTAAAGTTGTTGCATGCATTCGCGAAATTGAAAAAACCCATAGCATAGATACCAACCGAATTTCAATTACTGGAATGAGTCTGGGTGGTTATGGCACTTTGCATACGGCGGGTAAGTATCCGGAAATGTTCTGCGCTGCAGCTGCATTCTGTGGCGGTGGTAACGAACGAGACGCTTGCAATCTTTCAACCCTACCCGTTTGGATTGCACATGGAAAAAAAGACAAGGCCGTTCCATTTGGCGAGTCTTATGAAATCGTTCAGCGAATTAAATCATGCGATGAACACAACTTGAAATTTTCCATCTTTGAAACGCATGATCATGGTGCATTAGAGCGCATGTATAGAACCGAAGAGCTTTATGACTTTCTTTTAGCCAATAAAAAAGGGAAGCCAACTTACTTCCCACTTTTCGATAAAAAATCGCTAAATTAAACCAACGTATTCGTTGCTGTATTCGGAAAAATAACCCAAGGTTTGAAGGTCTTTGCTTCTTCAAATTCAAGATGAGCATACGAACACACTATGACAATATCGCCGACTGTGCATTTCAATGCAGCAGGGCCATTTAAGCAGATAACTCCGCTTCCTCTTTCACCCAATATAATGTACGTCTCAAGACGTTCACCGTTGTTGCAGTTCAAAACTTGAACGCGCTCACCCTCGATCATATTCGCAGCTTCCAACAGAATTGGATCTATTGTTATGCTGCCTATATAATTCACATCTGCCTCAGTTACAGTTACTCGGTGAATTTTCGACTTTAAAACCTGAATAATCATAGGCGGCAAATTTAAACTTCATTTTTCATCTTAGCGCCATAATTATGAGAAAGATTACTAATATTCTTCTGAATTGCTGGTTTCCCCGAGTATGCAGTGCTTGCAATCGCAGTCTTCGATTTAACGAAGAAGGCCTCTGCTTCTATTGCAAACAATTCTTGCACAACACCAATCACTTTGAGCGAAAAAACAACGTTCTATTCATTCAATTGGCCTATAGAATTGATGTTTACAGCGTGCAATCGCTGTATTTCTTTCAACCAAAGAGTATTGAGCAGAAAGCCATTCACGAATTGAAATACAAGAAAAACATGCAAATTGGACACTTCTTTGGAAGAGAAATGGGCAAACGTATAAAAACCACAAACTGGTTATCAGACGTAGATTTTCTCATTCCCATTCCCCTGCATCAGAATAAAGAACTCGAGCGAGGGTATAATCAAGCTAAGATTCTGTGTGAAGGAATTTCTGAAGAAACCAATATCACAATCTCAACAAACTTGAAGAAAAACAAAACAGGAAAAGGGGCTACCAAAGGAAATAGAATGGAAAGAATGAATAGTCGTAAAATCGACTTCCAGCTGAAAGAAGCCATTCCTGCTTCAATTCGGCATGTTCTTATTGTTGACGATGTCATAACAACGGGAGCAACACTAGAAGCGGCCTTCAGAGTTATTCGTGAAAATTACAAGGGTAAAATATCTGTGGTTTCTATTGCTCATACTTTTTAATCCTATCTTTGAAAGAACTTTTTAAACAAACGCTATGCGCACTTCTTTGGTTAATTCTTGGCTCATCTTCTTCAGTCTAGTTTCTATTTATTCTGTTGCGCAAGTTCAAGAAGGAAGAGTTGTTTTAATGAATGGCAGCATTGTACAAAACACATTGTGGGAAGAGAAAGACGGAATGATTTTGATATACAGTCAAAAAAAATCGCTCTTTGGCAAAACAAAAAATAAGACTGTTGAATTAAATAAAAGCGAAATATTCAGCCTTAGCTCAGGAACAAAAGAACAAGTTTTGTACTTCCAAGACACAATGCTCGGAGACTATTATACCCCTGAAGAAATGCGAGTTTACTTGGCCGGTGCCGGCGATGCGCGGAAGAACTACAAGGCTCGTCATGTAAGTGCTATTGGCTTTGTTCTTTGCGCTGCTGCAGGCTATGCGGTTGGAGATGGACTCTTGGTTTTAATTTTACCTCCTGTAACATATGCTGCTTCTCAAATTATAGGGAAAATAAAAATTCGCGAGAAGTACATGTCTGACAAAAACTTCAAATACAACGATTTGTACGCTGATGGTTTTGAGCCCCCGGCTCGATCTCGAAAAATTATACGGAGTGCACTGAGTGGACTTGCAGGATCAGTTTCGGGTGTGGTGCTTTCCCTGATTAAAAACCAATAGCGTGTTTATTACTTTTATTCAAAGTGTTTGTCTTGGATGGGCGTCTTACCTCCTTTTGGCTTCGGCTAATTTAGCCGCTACGTACGAAAATATAACGCTTTCTGTTGCTGTACTATACAGCTATTGGATTTCTAAAAATCTTCATAGACCGGCTTTCTGGCTTCCGCTAATAATGATTGCCGGCGCACTTTCCTTTTCACCGAATGTTCATTCGGTTTTGTTAATTTGTATTGCTTTCCTTACAATTGGATATTTCCTTCAACATAAATTTTCCTTACGAAAAATACCTGTTTTAAAGAATTTAACTGTAGCTATATGTTGGTCACTTCTGGTAGCTATACCAGACACTGAAGCAATTTTCGAGCTTGGAGGAAGTGTGTTTTTCACTACACTGGCATTATCACTTTGCATTGACTTTGTCCAGCGTAAGGAAGACGAAGGGAAAGTTGAGACTGTTCCGCACCTCATTGGAAACAACCTAACTTTATTTTTCGCGTTGATATTTACAGTGCTCGGCCATCTTTTCCTACCAACAACTTTTTTCGTTGGAATTTTTGCACTTGCTGTTCAAGCTGTGCTTACTTACCTTCCAAAAGAAAAACAAAGAGAAGCTCTTCGCGAACTTCCTTTTCTTACATACGCTATTGGAATTTATTTGTTGTAGACGTGGTCTAAGGCGTCGCAAAAAGCAACAATCGCTTTATCAATATCTGCATCTGTATGCGCCGCCGAAACGAATCCAACTTCATATCCGCTTGGGCCCAGATAAATACCACGATCAAGTAAAAAGCGATGAAACGGAGCGAATAACTGACCGCTGTTTTCCGGAATTTCGTCCATTCTACGAATGGCCTTCTCTTTTGAGAAAGAAACCCAAAAAATACTTCCCATATTAAAAATTCGGAAGACATAATTCTTTTGATCAGCATGCGCTTGAATGGCGCTTACCATTTTTACTGTTTTTCTTTCCAGCTCTTCGTAAAATCCGGGTTTCACCAATTCTTTCAATTGAGCCAAACCGGCTGCCATTGCAACTGGATTTCCTGAAAGTGTTCCTGCCTGATAAACGGGACCATCTGGTGCAATTTGAGACATAATCTCTGCACTCGCACCGTAAGCACCAACAGGCATTCCTCCACCAATAATTTTTCCGAAAGCCAGCACATCGGGCTGAATTCCGTAATATCCAGACGCTCCTTCAAATCCTAAACGGAAACCACTAATTACTTCATCAAATAGCAATACAATTCCCTCACGTGTGCACACTTCGCGAAGGTGTTTCAAGAATACTCCATCTTGAATTAGTAATCCGTTATTCGCGGGCACAGGCTCAATAGCCACAACAGCAATTTGTCCGCTATACATTTCAACTGCAGCGTCGAACGCTTCAATATCGTTCAACGGAACCACAATGGTTTCGTTTACGTATGCCTGCGGAATACCTGCACTGCTCGAAGTGCCTAAAGTTGCTAATCCGCTTCCAGCTTTCACCAATAGAGCATCTACGTGTCCGTGGTAGCATCCTTCAAACTTCAACACCTTGTCTCTTCCCGTATACCCTCTCGCTAAGCGAATGGCACTCATAGCCGCTTCAGTACCACTGCTTACAAAACGAATTTTCTCTATGTATTTGTGATGTTGTAAAATGAAAGACGCCAACTCATTTTCTTCACGTGTGGGCGCACCGAAACTAGCGCCCTTAGCGGCTGTCGTGCATATGGCTTCGGTAACCGCATCATTTGCGTGTCCTAAAATAAGCGGACCCCAAGAGCAACAAAAATCTATGAATTCGTTACCGTCTACATCCCACACATGTGATCCTTTTCCTCGCTCGAAAAACAACGGATTTCCACCAACAGACTTAAATGCCCGCACGGGAGAATTCACTCCTCCAGGAAAATACTTCTTGGCTTCTTGAAAAAATGCTTCGCTCTTACTTTGATTCATGGCGCAAACTTACGTTCGAACAAGAAAAACAATGTACTTTCGCGTATTACATTTTGAAAAAAAATACTAAACACAAAGTATCACCGCTCTGACTTATGATAAACCCGAGTGAATTACCTGGCTGGATTTTTTGGAGCAACGGTATAATTGCACTGCTTCTTTTTTCACTCACAGTGTTAAAAAAAATAAAGTGGAGCGAAGCGTTAAGATATTTCGCTTTCTCGGCTTTAGCAATAGGCTTGTTGTACTGGGCATACAAGGGGGTATCTGTAGCAGAAATCCTAGGGCAAATCATAAATACCCATTGGGTTTGGATCATAGCAGCGCTCGTTATTGAATACGTTTCGGTTATTTTCAGAGGTATTCGTTGGAACCAATTATTGAAACCTCTCGGCCATCAAGCCAAGACATGGAACGCCATTCACGCAGTTGCCTTCGGATATTGCATGAACGATTTGGTACCTCGAAGCGGTGAAGTGGCTAGATGTACTTTACTCTTCAAATCAGATAAAATTCCAGTTTCCACCTTAGTAGGAACTGTAATCGTTGAGCGTGTGATAGACATGGTCATGTTCGCCCTTTTGCTTCTTACCGGAATACTTCTTTTACCCAAAACCTTATCGTCTCTTATGAACGAAACGAAAAGCCCGGGATTTAGCATAGAGTTAGGATTTGCCTTGTTAATCATAATTACTATAGGCTTACTCGTTCTGCGTTATATCTTGAAGCATACGTTTCAAAATAAATTAATTGAGAAATTCGCTGCGTTCATAAGAGGTACATGGCAAGCCTTTCTGAGTGTTGGTAAGATTGAAGGGAAATTCAAATTCATACTCCTTACGGTGGGAATCTGGTCAACTTGGTTAGCAATGACCTGGTTCAACCTACTCGCTGTTCCGGGATGTGAACATATGGGATTAAACGAATCCATTTTTTTACTCATATGCGCCAGCCTAGCCATGCTGGCCCCTACCCCTGGCGGTTTAGGGGCATTTCACTCAATAACCATAATCGGATTTATTGTCTTAGGCTATGCAGATGAGGACAATGCAACTACATCCCTGCTTGGATTAACGTTCGCAACAGTTTCTTGGTCGACAAGAACCGTTATGGAAATTGTATCGGGTTTCATCGGATTTCTTATTGTATCCTACCGAATAAAATATGAAAAAACTACTGCAGCAAATCAATAAGTGGCGAGAAACCAATGAAACGATTGTTTTCACAAATGGTGTTTTCGATATTTTGCATGTGGGTCATGTAACCTATCTCGAGCAAGCTGCTGCGCAAGGCACCAAGCTGATTATAGGAGTCAATAGCGACGATTCCGTTCGCACCTTAAACAAAGGTCCTGAACGTCCGATTAACCCAGAATGGGCGCGTGTGCGCGTTTTGGAAGCACTCAGATGTGTAGACGCTGCTGTCGTATTTTCAGACCACACACCCCTTGAATTAATCCTGGCCATTCAACCCGATATTCTGGTCAAGGGGGGAGATTACAATCCCGAAGAAACCGACGAATCCAAGAAAACCTACATGGTTGGTTCGAAAGAGGTAAAAGCCGCAGGAGGAAAAGCCATTGCTATTCCTTTGGTCGAAGGATTTTCAACGACGAATATTCTCAGTAAGCGATAAGCTTTGGAAATTCTAGCCATACTTGCAAGTCTCGCTTACACGGTTCTTTATCTCTTAGAATCGACATGGTGCTGGCCCTTGGCCATGGTCGGCAGCGCAATCTATTTTTATTTATGTCGAAAAGCCAACCTGCAAGGAGAGAGCTGGCTGCAACTGTTCTATGTTGGCTTCGCAATATTTGGTTGGATGAATTCCGATTCGTCCTTTGAACATCCTGAATGGAATATCAAACAGCATCTCCTTTTTCTATTTGGATCTATCATTCTCTGGCAATTGTTTTTTCTTGTCTTGAAAAAACGAAAGTCGGCTTTGCCTCAGCTCGACGCATTTGTTTTAGCATTTGCGCTTGCCGGAACAGTTCTGCAAATCTTGTATATTGAAAGCAATTGGTACTATTTCATCGCCGTGAATTCCATTTCAATCTATACCTATTGGACCCGCGGATTGAAGAAAAGTATTGTGCTTTACTTGGTCTATTTGGGACTGAGTATTTATGGAATTATTCAGTAAAATCGTCGAAGAGAAAATCGTTATAGGGAAAACGAACAATGTGTATCTCACGTGCACGATCGTACAAGATCTCGCGAAACGCTTCAACCTGTATTTTCTTCGATGCACTCATAAAAACCACATCTTCTGAACCCATGCGCGCCATCCAAGATTCTTTTAACTCTTCCAAAGAATAATTAGCTGCGGTCTTGGGCGTTAGGTCATCTTCATCTTTTTCAATAAATGAATACGCATCAACCTTATTAAATGCTAAAATCATTGGCTTGTCACCTGCTCCAATCTCTTGAAGCGTCTCCATAACCACTTTATAATGATCTTCAAATTGCGGATGCGAAATATCTACCACATGCACCAACAAATCAGACTCTCTTACTTCATCTAATGTACTCTTGAACGATTCAATTAATTGGTGAGGAAGCTTACGAATAAACCCTACCGTATCACTTAGCAGCAGAGGCAGATTCTTAACTACCACCTTGCGAACAGTGGTGTCTAGCGTAGCGAATAATTTATTTTCGGCTAACACTTCACTCTTGCTCATCATGTTCATGATGGTCGACTTTCCAACATTGGTATAACCTACAAGAGCTACACGAACCATGGCTCCGCGGTTTCCACGTTGTGTCGTTTTCTGACGATCGATAATTTTCAAGTCTTCTTTCAACTTGGCAATTCGATCGCGAATAATTCTTCGGTCAGTTTCAATTTGAAGCTCACCCGGACCGCGCATTCCAATACCACCCTTTTGTCTTTCCAAGTGTGTCCACATGCGCGTTAAGCGCGGAAGCAAATACTCGTATTGCGCCAATTCAACTTGAACTTTCGCATGGGCGGTTTGAGCCCGAGCAGCGAAAATATCAAGGATCAAATTATTTCGATCCAAAATTTTCACCTTGTGATCGTCGTCGTTGAATAAATTTTCTAAATTCCGTAATTGAGATGGAGAGAGCTCATCGTCGAAGATGACCATATCCACTTCATTCTCGAAAACGAAATCTTTGATTTCCTGAATTTTTCCAGAACCCACGAAGGTTCTATTGTCTGGATGATCGAGGTTTTGCCAATAGCGCTTTACACAAAACGCATCGGCGGTTGTAGCTAGAAAAGCCAACTCATCTAAATACTCGGTAAGGACATCAATATTCTGCCGCTTGTTCACAATACCCACGAGCACACAGGTCTCTTGAGGTTTCTTGGTCTCTTGTAGTTTTGCCATTATTATCTTCCCGACAACTTCATGCAGTATGCTGTAAGCGCATCAATTTCTTGAACGGTTAACATACTTTCAAATGGAGGCATTCCTGCTTTTCCGTGTATAATTTGATTTTTAATTTCATCCGATGAGAGCACACTTTCGGTTAGTTTCTTCGCCCCACTCATTTGTAAATTCCCTTCGCTACCGTGACAGGTTGCACAGCGCTTAATGAATACAGCCTGGGCATCTACAGGCGCAGAAGCCTTAGCTTCTTCAGAACATGACTCAAAACTGAGCGAGAATAAAAAAGCCGTAACCGAATAAAACAGCACGTATATTATTTGCTTGCTCATTCTCAATGCATGAATGCTAGTTTCGACCAATAACCCATGTAGCTCATGGCAACAACACTAACAACCAAACCCAATCCATAAAAAATCGCAATTTTCTTGGCACGCTCACGTCCGTTCGTCGCACGCTTCGCTTTCGAGTATCCCATTGTGATAAGAACAACAGATACGATCATCATAATTGGGTGTTCAACCAACTTCATGCGAACGGCTGCATCCTTCATTATGTTTACGCCTGTTCCTGAAATAGCCGCGAAATTCATTGCTAATAAAGCCAATCCTACCAAAAGCTGAATATGTGTAAATATTAAAGCGAACAAAACCAATTTGCTTGGCTTACCTGAAACGGTTTCGTTCTTTTCTTTCACCAATGAAACAACAATGGCAAGTAAAGGAAGCAATAACAATAAATAAGGAAGTAAAATGTGTAAGTGTTTGAAACCCGTTTGCATAATTATAATTTTCTTCAAATCTAATCTTCTTTTTGAAAAACTCCACATCTTTGTTCCCAAGAAAAAGCTATGAATAAGATTGTGTACAACGTGACCGTTAGTGTAGACCCTGAAATTCACGAAGAATGGATTGCTTGGATGAAAGACATTCACATTCCTGATGTTTTGAAAACCGGGAAATTTCTTCACAACCGAATTCTAAGAGTTCATGGTGAAGAGTCTAACGGCGTGACCTATGCCGTTCAATACACAGCCGCTTCAAGAAGCAACCTAGACTCCTACTTCGCTGAGCACGCGCCACGTCTGCAAGAAGAACATGTAAATAAATATGGAAATAGAGCGGTAGCTTTCCGCACCATTCTTGAAATTCTTCACGAAACAGAAGAATAGCTGAATTAGCCTTAAAAAAGACTATTTTTGCGCCACTAATTACCGAGAGACAATTTATTGAAATGAGTGCTACCCTTCAGCAAGAAAAGCTAAACCTACGTGTTTCACAAATGGCCGAGAATCTTATTGGTTCTGAAATCATCAAACTAGGCGGAGAAATTCGCGATCGTATTCTTCAAGGAGAAAAAATATACAACTTCACCATTGGTGATTTCAATCCACAAATTTTTCCAATTCCTGCTGAACTGAAACAGTTCATCATTGATTGTTACAACGAAGACTTAACCAACTACCCTGTTGCGAACGGTGTAGTTGAATTGCGTAAGGCCGTTGTGCAATTGCTCAAAGAAAAACAAGACCTTGAATATTCTGCTGAAGAAATTTTAATAGCTGGAGGCGCGCGTCCTATCATTTACGCCATCTTCCAGGCTATCGTTGACCCAGGAGACAAAGTTGTTTTCCCTGTTCCATCTTGGAACAACAACCACTATACACATCTTTCACACGCACATCAGGTGTTCGTTGAAACACTTCCGGAAGACAACTTCATGCCGAATGCAGACATGTTGAAGGAACACATTCAAGGCGCTTCTTTGTTGGCATTATGCTCTCCTTTAAACCCAACAGGCACTGTGTTTTCAAAAGCACAACTTGAAAGTATTTGCGACATGGTGTTGGAAGAAAATGCGAAGCGTGGGGCAAATGAAAAACCATTGTACGTGATGTACGATCAAATTTATTCGTTGCTTACTTTCGGAGATACACAACACTTCGACCCTGTCACCCTTCGTCCTGAAATGAGAAAGTATACCGTCTTCGTAGACGGTATTTCGAAATCACTTGCAGCTACTGGTGTTCGTGTTGGATGGGGATTTGGTCCAGAGTTTATCATTGATAAAATGAAGAGCATTCTCGGTCACGTAGGTGCTTGGGCGCCACGTCCAGAACAGATTGCAGCAGGAAGATACTTGCAAAACATTTCGTTGCTCGACAACTATTTGACTTGGATCAAAGAAGAATTGCAAACGCGTTTAAACGGATTCTACGCTGGCTTTGAGAGCTTGCGCGAAAAAGGATTTGCCGTTCGTGCTATTCCTCCAGCGGCGGCTATTTATCTAACGGTTCAATTCAATTTAATTGGAAAGAAAACCGCAGATGGAAACACACTTGAAAACACGGGCGACATTACTTCCTATATTTTGAACGAAGCGAAAGTGGCCATTGTTCCCTTCCGTGCGTTCGGTGCTTCTGACGATTCTACTTGGTACAGATTAAGTGTAGGAACAGCTTCTCACGAAGATGTAACGCAATCGATTGCTTCATTGGAAGCAGCGCTTTCGAAGTTATCTTAATTAAATGTGATGATACCCTTCACCACGAATAATGGTGAAGGCTCTGTACAATTGTTCCACCAAAACAATTCGCACCAAGTCGTGCGGGAAAGTCATGTCAGACAATCGAACTTGTTCGTTCGCTCGTGCATAGACATCGTCTGAAAATCCATGTGCACCGCCAATCACTAGTACCCAAGATTTGGTTCCGGCGAGTTGTTTCTTCTCGATGTGTTTCGCGAAATTTACTGAAGTGAAGGCCTTACCTTTTTCATCGAGCAAGCACAGAAAATCTTCGGTCTTAACCTGCTTTAGAATAAGTTCACCCTCTTTGTTTTTTTGAATATCCGGTGTTGAACCCTTCGACGAAATGTCCTTCAATTCAACATATTCGAACGTGCAGTAATGTGGTAGTCTCTTGGTGTAACGGGCAATACCTTCCTTGACGTAAGGTTCATGCGTATGTCCAATTACCAAGACCTTCACTCTCATTCGCGACGATCTTCTCTGTTCTCCTTTACATCTTGCTTTTGAAGCGGATTATGCGAGTAACCACGGTACTCTTTTCGCTTTAAAAAGATATCGGTTGCCGTAAATATTGCAGCACGCAACGATGATTCATCTGCTTTTCCCTTTCCAGCTATATCATAAGCAACACCATGATCCGGCGAAGTTCTTACAATAGGAAGTCCAGCAGTGAAGTTTACCCCACTATCGAAAGCCAGTGCTTTGAAGGGGGCCAAACCTTGATCGTGATACATAGCCAACACAGCATCGAATTGCTTGTAAGCTCCTGTGCCAAAGAATCCATCGGCACCATAAGGTCCATAAACTTGAAAACCTTTTTCCATTTGTTCACGAACAACAGGAAGGATAATTTCTTTTTCTTCAGTTCCAATTAGACCATTATCTCCGGCGTGAGGATTAAGTCCAAGCACAGCAATACGCGGAGTTGACACACCAAAATCACGTTCCAAACTTTCGCGCATAAGCACCAACTTTTCAGTGATTTTCTCTTTCGTAATACTTGCGCTTACGTCCTTCAATGGAACATGTCCAGTTACAATACCAATCTTTAAAGCCGGACTAACTAAGAACATTAAAACCTTTTCTGTGCCTGCCATTTTCGCAAGATATTCGGTGTGTCCAGGAAATTTAAACTCTGCATTTTGTACATTGTCCTTATTGAAGGGGGCAGTTACTAAAACATCGATTTTATTCGAAGCTAAATCACTAGCAGCCATCTCTAAGCTTCTACGCGCCATCTCACCGCCAATAGCAGTTGGCTTTCCCCATTCGATATCTCCCTTAAAATCCTTCCAGCAATTCACCAAATTCACTTTTTTAGCAATGGCTTCTGCAGCCGTTGTAGCATTCTGATAGGTGAATTCTTCCATTCCACCCATACGCTTTGTTTGCTTCACAATTTCAGCATGCGAATAAATGATTGGAACAATGTGTTCAAGCATGCGCGCATCGCAGAACACTTTCAGGACTGTTTCCAATCCCACACCGTTCATGTCGCCACAGCTAATACCAACTTTCACTCTTTCCATTTTCAAATGGTTTTCAAACCGAATGATTATTCGGTTTAGTTAGCGTAATTCTTTTTAATGAAATCGTATAACAAACGAACTCCTACTCCTACTCCACCTTTGGTGCGGTAGGCATCTACCTTGTTTTGGTAAGCAGGACCCGCAATGTCAATGTGAATCCAAGGATAATCTGTGAAGTGCTCTAAGAATTTCGCAGCAGAAATTTGTCCAGCAAATGCACCACCTAAATTCTTCAAGTCAGCTACATCACTCTTCATCTCTTCGCCGTATTCCTTCCACATTGGGAATTGAATTAGTCTTTCCCAAACTTCGAAACCGCTATCCATTAAATTGTTTACTACCTTTTGATCGGCTGTAGCCATAACCGCACTTGCGTATGTTCCAATTGAACGCACAGCAGCACCCGTTAATGTAGCCAAATCTATTACCAACTCGGGCTTATACTTTTTCGCGTATACCAACGCATCTGCAAGAATCAATCTTCCTTCAGCGTCTGTATTCAATACTTCAACGGTGGTTCCATCGCTGATCGTGATAACGTCTTGCGGACACAATGCATTTCCACCCGGACGGTTGTCTGTTGCAGGCACAAGCGCAACAACGTGGACTGGAAGTTTGTTTGCAGCAATCGCATAGATTGCTCCAATTACTGCCGCACCACCCGCCATATCGCATTTCATCTCGTCCATTGAACCTGGAGTTGGCTTCAAGCTTAATCCACCCGTATCGAATACCACACCCTTTCCAACTAAAACAATTGGTTTCTTGTTTTTCGCATTCTTTGGTTTGTACTCCATGATAGTGAATGTAGGCGGATCAATGCTGCCCTTGTTCACGCCAAGAAGTCCACCCATCTTCAACGCCTCAATCTGTTTCTTATTTAAGATTTGTGTTTTGAATCCGGCTATCTTTCCTGCCTTACTCATTTCTTCCGAAAATTGCGTAGCTGTCAAGAACGAAACAGGCTCATTCACTAACGTACGCGCCAATTCTGTTCCTTGAACGATCCCCTGTAACTCAATCCACTCACCTTCGCTAATGGTAGCATCGGTTACAAATATTTTCGAAAGGGTATTTTTCTTGTTTTCCTTTTCCTTAAAATACTTCAAGAATTGATAGTTACTCAAGGCAGCACCTTCAGCCAAATACCATGCGGCCTTTTCGAATGTACTCTGATTAATAATATGCAAAGACTCTAGGTTGGTTTTATTAACCGCTGCTTGAATCTCAACACCGGTCTTGCGCATAGCCTCTTTGGCGTCAGCGTTCCAAGTGCCTTCAACTGCAACGTAAAAATGCTTTTCAGTTAGAGAAGGCATTAATACAGTATTGCGATTCACATTGATTTCACTTTCAAGGAAAACCAATTGAGCTTTTTCAAGCTTTAATTTTTTCACTTCTTTCTTATTGAAAAGAGTAACAACCACATCTGCGTTCTTGGGCGCTTTGTTGCTAATTTTTGCCATAGTCTTGTGCGTTATAATTCTGAATAAAAAAGAGAGCCTTTTCGGCTCTCTTCCATTTTATAATGTTTGCTTTACTTCAACTTCTTCGAAGGCCTCTACTAAGTCTCCTTCTTTAATATCGTTGAATTTATCAATGTTCAATCCGCATTCGTAACCTTTCACTACTTCCTTCACATCGTCTTTGAAACGTTTCAAAGAACCAAGGTGACCCGTGTAGACAACGATACCGTCGCGAATTACACGAACTCGGCTGTTGCGACTCACTTTACCTTCTAACATGAAGCAACCTGCAATGGTTCCAACTTTGGTAATCTTGAATACTTCACGAATTTCTGCTGTACCTGTGATCTGCTCTTCGATACGTGCAGACAACATACCTTCCATGGCTTCTTTAATTTCTTCGATGGCCTTGTAGATAATCGAGTATAGCTTGATTTGAATTTCTTCGTTCTCTGCAATCTTACGCGCACTCTGACTTGGGCGAACTTGGAAACCAACGATAATCGCATCGGAAGCCGATGCCAACAATACGTCCGATTCCGAGATCTGACCCACGCCTTTGTGAATAATGCTTACTTGAATCTTCTCTGTACTCAACTTTTGCAAAGAGTCCACCAACGCTTCTACCGAACCGTCCACGTCTCCTTTTACAATCAAGTTCAATTCTTTGAAATCTCCAAGAGCGATACGTCGACCGATCTCTTCGATAGTCAAATGCTTCTTCGTACGAACGCTTTGCTCGCGCTGAAGTTGCTGGCGCTTCGTTGCTATTTCACGTGCCTCACGCTCATCTGCCAATACATTAAAACGATCACCTGCATTTGGTGCGCCTTCAAATCCTAATATTGAAACGGGTGTCGCTGGTCCGGCTTCTTCAACCTTTCCACCGCGCTCGTTGAACATAGCACGAACTCTTCCGCTGTATTGTCCAGCAAGAATTGGATCTCCAACACGAAGTGTTCCCGCTTCAACCAACAAGGTTGCTACGAAACCACGCCCTTTATCTAAAGACGATTCGATAATTGTACCTATTGCGCGTTTCTTCGGGTTCGCTTTAAGATCGAGCATTTCTGCTTCAAGCAATACTTTTTCAAGAAGCTTGTCGATGTTCAATCCTTTTTTAGCTGCAATTTCTTGCGTTTGGAATTTTCCACCCCACTCTTCCACCAAGATATTCATTTGAGAAAGTTGTTCTCTCAAACGATCTGCATTGGCTTCCGGCTTATCCATTTTATTGAACGCAAAGATCATTGGAACACCAGCCGCTTGAGCATGGCTAATGGCCTCCTTAGTTTGCGGCATTACGCTGTCGTCTGCAGCAATAACAATAATTGCCACGTCAGTTACTTGAGCTCCACGTGCACGCATAGCGGTAAACGCTTCGTGACCAGGAGTATCTAAGAATGTTATTTTCTTTGCATTTGGAAGGGTAACGGTATACGCACCGATGTGCTGCGTAATTCCACCAGCCTCTCCAGACAGAACATCCGCTTTACGAATGTAATCGAGAAGAGAAGTTTTACCGTGGTCAACGTGGCCCATAACTGTAATTACAGGAGGGCGTGATTGAAGATCATCTTCGTTATCAACCTCTTCGGTAATTGCATCGGTTACTTCTGCACTCACAAACTCAACTTGATATCCGAAATCTTCTGCAACGATTGCAATGGTCTCGGCATCTAAACGTTGGTTAATGGATGCGAAAATTCCTAACTGCATACAAGCTGCAATAATCTCGGTTGCGTTGCGCGACATTAAAGTAGCCAACTCGCTTACCGTTACGAACTCGGTTAATTTCAAAACCGCATTCTCTTCAAGCATACGGGCAGCTTCTTGTTCGCTGCGTCGAGCTATTTGAGAACGCTTATCTCTTCTGTTCTTTGAAGACTTCGATTTCCCACCAACACCCAAACGCGCAAGCGTTTCTTTGATTTGGTTCTGAATATCTGTTTCTGTTGGCGCCGCCTTGGGCTGAGCAACATATGGAGTGCGTGTTGGTTTGTTCGCATTGCGCTTGTCAATTTCTTGCTGACGTCCGATATCAACTTTCGAAATGCGTTTGCGCTTGCGTTTCTCTTTATTATCAGCAGCCGTTGCAGCCGCAGATTTCTTTTCTGGAGTCGTAGGAAGAACAATCTTACCCATGAGCTTCGGACCTGCAAGTTTTTCAACGTTTACGCGAATCAGCTCTTTTTCTACAACTTCAGGTTTAACAATCTCAGGTTCGGGTATTGGGTCAGGCTGCACAACAGGAGCTTCGACTTTTTTGGCCACTACCTTTGTCTTCTTCGGCTCTTCCTTCTTAGTGTCGACCGCTTTCTTACCTCGTTTAGGCTTCTCCATAGAAGACAGGTCAATCTTGCCAACAACCTTCATTTCATGTCCACGCTCCTCTGCTTGGGGTTCTTGCGTCACTTCAGCTGAAGGAGCAGAAACCTCTGGAGTGGAATCTGAAATCTTAGGAGATGCACTCTGAACCTCTTGCTCAACTTGTGCGGGCTTAGGCGCCTCAACTTGCTTGGCCTTAACTTCTTTAACTTCTTTTGGTTTTTCAACCACAACCTCTGGGCGTTTGAACTTCGCCAGATCTATATCCGACAATTCATCTTCCTCTCCCTCTTTCTTTCTTTTGTTGTCTGAGATGCTCAAAGATTCACGTGATTCACGCAATTTTGTAGCAGCAGCTTGAACAACCTCTTTCGCTTTTTGATCCGTTGAAAATTCCGCACAAAGTATATCGTATACTTCTGCCTCTATTTTCGCCATCGGATTATTCTCTACTGTAACTCCCTTTTTCTTCAGGAATTCAATAATGGTGTCCTTACTAACATTTAAGTTAGTTGCGGCTTTACCTAAGCGTTGTGGTCCTTTTGTTTCTGACATAAATCTTTTCCCGTTCCTTATAAAATCTATATTAACACATTGAAATGATGCATGGGCACCTTTAAAAACTGCAAAGAATTATTCGAATTCAGATTTTAAAATACTCAATACTTCTTCAATGGTTTCTTCCTCTAAATCTGTACGCTTAACTAAATCTTCTTTCGGAATCTCAAGAACTGAACGAGCGGTATCGCAACCAATCGATTTCAATTCATCGATGATCCAGCTGTCGATTTCATCTGAGAATTCTTCCAAATCCACATCATCGATATCAACATCTGTTTCACGGTAAACGTCTAGCTCATAACCGCACAATCTACCCGCTAAGCGAATGTTGTGACCGCCCTTTCCGATTGCCAAAGACACTTGATCTGGCTTCAAGAAAACATCTGCTTTTGCGTTGTCCTTGTCTATGCTAATACTTGAAATTTTCGCAGGTGCTAGAGCACGAGCAATAAGTAAGTTTTCGTTCGATGTGTAATGAATAACATCAATGTTCTCATTACGTAATTCGCGCACAATGCCGTGAATACGTGAACCTTTCATACCTACGCACGCACCCACTGGATCAATACGGTCGTCGTAGCTTTCAACAGCAACTTTCGCACGCTCACCTGGTTCACGAACGATTTTCTTAATGGTAATCAAGCCGTCGAATACCTCTGGAACTTCTTGTTCGAAAAGTTTCTCTAAGAATTCTGGAGCTGTGCGAGAAAGGATAATTTGCGGACTGTTGTTACGCAAGTCTACGCGATAAACAACCGCACGAATGGTATCGCCCTTCTTGTAAAAGTCTGAAGGAATCTGTTGATCCTTCGGCATAATCAATTCGTTGTTCTCATCATCGAGTACAAGAATCTCACGCTTCCATACTTGGTATACTTCACCTGAGATAATTTCTCCGATACGCTCTTTGTACTTCTGATAGATATGATCTTTCTCAAGCTCTTGAATGCGGTTCTTCAACACCTGACCCATGGCCATAATGTTTCTACGACCGAAATCTTCAATCTTAATTTCTTCAATTAATTCTTCTCCTACTTCAAGGTCGTCTACAATCTTGCGAGCCATGCTCACTTCGATTTCCGCAACCTCGTCGTCTAACTCACCGTCTTGAACCACTTGGCGTGTACGCCAAATCTCCAAGTCACCGCGCTCAGCATTAATAATTATGTCGAAGCCATCTTCAGCGCCCCAGCGCTTTACAATCATAGCTTTGAACATCTCCGCCAAGATATTTGTGATAGTCTCGCGGTCTATGTTTTTGAATTCTTTAAAGTCTGCAAAAGACTCTATCAGGTTTAGTCCTTTCATAATGACAAGGTTAGTTAAAACGTATTACTACTTTGGTTTCTTTTATGTTATCAAATGCTAGGGTGACTGTTTTTTCCACCCATTCCTTTTTCTTTTTTCCAGGAAGCACCTCTTTTTCTTGGTACTTCAATACAATTCCATTCTCACTTACTTCGGCCAAGTCTCCCTCATACTTCTCTCCGTCTTCGGCCTTCACTTTCACCGTTCTTCCCACATTCTTGAGGTACTGTCTGTGCACTACGAGTGGCTTTCCTACTCCCGGCGAAGACACCTCTAAAGAAAAATCTTCTTTTTCTCTATCTAGCGAAGATTCTATGTGTCGACTTACTTTTTTACAATCTTCCACATTCAATCCAGAATCTTTATCTAGCAAAACTTCAATAGCATTGCCCGGACGAACCGCAATGGATACAATAAACATGTCTGTCAAAGTATCTGTTTCGGCAATCTTGGCATTCACCAACTTTTCTATTTCTGCAACTGTTATCATGACTAAAAAAAAGAGGGGTTAATCGCCCCTCTCTCGTTGTTCAATTACTTAATTTCGACTGCAAATATAGGCATTTTTCAACAATAAACGCAAATATCTTGTCTGCAACACTTTTTTCTGTTAGTAATTTGAATTGAGGATGCCGCCAATGCATTGTTACTTTGCAAAAAACATAGAGAATGAATGTCTTAATTCTTGGTTCAGGCGGTAGAGAACATGCTTTCGCGTGGAAAATTGCACAAAGCTCCTTAATTCACCAAATTTATATTGCTCCAGGAAATGCTGGAACTGAAGAGTTCGGAATCAACCTAGCCATTGACCCAACAGATTTTAAATCCATTAAGAAAGCCGTCATAGAGCATAGCATCAAAATGGTGATTGTAGGTCCAGAAGATCCTTTGGTAAGAGGTATCGTAGAGTTCTTTGAAAAAGAAAAGACACTGAGTGGAGTTTCTGTAATTGGGCCAAATGCCATTGCAGCTCAACTAGAGGGCAGCAAAGATTTTGCTAAACAATTCATGGCAAAACACGGTATTCCAACAGCTAAATATGGCTCTTTCAATCAGTCTACGCTGAAAGAAGGCCTGGCTTATCTCGACAGCCTGAAACCGCCTTATGTATTAAAAGCATCTGGTCTTGCCGCTGGCAAAGGGGTGGTAATCCTCGAAGATCTTGCGCAGGCGAAAAAAGAACTAAAGGCCATGCTTACAGACAAGAAATTCGGCGATGCTTCGAGCACCGTTGTCATAGAAGAGTTCTTGAAAGGAATTGAATGCTCCATATTCATAATGACTGACGGAAATAATTACAAAATTCTTCCTGAGGCCAAAGATTACAAGCGGATTGGTGAAGGAGATGTAGGATTGAACACTGGAGGAATGGGAGCCGTATCACCAGTTCCTTTTTGCACCCCCGAATTCATAGATAAAATTGAATCTCAAGTTA
Source organism: uncultured Chryseobacterium sp. (assembly GCA_964511555.1). Classification (GTDB taxonomy): domain Bacteria; phylum Bacteroidota; class Bacteroidia; order Flavobacteriales_D; family Sanyastnellaceae; genus CAIZGX01. The sequence goes on along the minus strand of CAZEFR010000019.1, from coordinate 15,110 downwards.
TAATTCCTACCATGAAGGGTCTGAAAGCTGACGGAATTGACTACCGCGGTTTTATCTTTTTTGGAATAATTAAAGTAGGAAATGAGCCTTATGTAATTGAATACAATTGCAGAATGGGTGATCCTGAAACCGAAGTTGTTATACCTCGAATCAAAAGCGACCTGCTTCATCTTTTTGAGGGCATAGCGACTCAGACACTCGGAGAGTGCGACATTCATGTAGACAACCGCTACTGCACAACCACCATGCTTGTTTCAAAAGGCTATCCTGTGTCTTCCGAAAAAGGAAAAGAAATCTCCAATCTCGAAGATGTTCAAGACAGTATTATTTTCCATGCCGGAACAAAAAAGAACGGAACTAAAGTAGTTACAAATGGTGGAAGGGTACTAACAGCAACTTCCTACGGATCTTCTCTTCATGAAGCTTTGGGCAGAAGCAATATTGCAGCTGATACGATTTCTTTTTCAGGGAAATACTATAGAAAAGACATTGGCAACGATTTGAAAAAACTGATCAAGGAGAAGTGATCGTGTTGCAGCCTTCTGCAATACCATTCACATAGTCACGAATCATTTCTACCTCTTTTGCAGTCTGACTGCCTGCAAAACCACTAATTTTTTCACAGCTGATTTTCTCATTGTATTGATTAAGCAATACCGTTGAAATGGGCATATACGAATAGTGCCATTTCTCTTCGGAATAACCTGTTCTTCCAGAAGTTGTTTTGTTGTCATACGTTTGACAGAAACCATATAACCATGCATTCTTCTGAAGCCAATCGTATTCCAACTTACCCTTTCCACTTGCAAAGTAACTCGGCTCGAGCGAATTAATATCGAGGTCTGTTCCCCAATGGTGACGAGAGGTACCCGGCATGGAACTGTATTTTAAAATATCGAGAGCAGTGGCTTTATCAGTTTTGAAATTCGGTCGACGCGCATTCCACTTCTTTTCCCAAATGGCTTTTTGCATGTTGAAATTCCTTCCACCTGAAATGACTTTTAAAGTAATCCCTTCCTTTTGAGCAGCAGCAGCCATTTCTTCAAATGCCCAATTCACTTCAAACAATAAATAACACGATTTTGTAGACCGGTTAGCGGCAACCAAACTAAACCGAATGTCTTCTTCAAAATTTATTTTTCCCAAAAGAAAATTCTCATCCACTTGAACGTACCAAGGAAAAAGCTGCGCCTTTCCTTCCAATTGGTAAAGAAATGCTATTGCAAAAAGTAAAAACACCTTTTTAATCATACGTCCAAAGTTAACTATTCGAAGATTGGAATTCATAACTTCGCGACATGAATGCATTTGACTTTGACAAATGGCTTGAAGAAGCCCTGAAGGAAGATATTGGTCCGGGTGATTTCACTACACTCGCAACTATTCCCGACAATGCCATTGGCAAAGCTCAATTAATCGTTAAAGACAACGGCATTCTTGCCGGAGTGACCATTGCTACAAAAATCATTCATGCATTCGATTCAAATTTGAAAGTGACCACATTTATCGAAGATGGAGCAGAAGTTAAAAAAGGTGATATTGCATTTATTGTTGAAGGAAAAAGTCAAAGTATCACAACCATCGAAAGACTGGTTTTGAATGTTATGCAACGCATGAGCGGTATAGCCACTGAGACGCACAGACTCACACGTATGATTGCACACACACATTGCAAACTTCTCGACACGCGCAAGACCACTCCAAATTTCAGATACTTCGAAAAAGAAGCCGTAAGAATTGGAGGTGGATACAATCACAGATATGCGTTGTACGATATGATTTTGGTGAAAGACAATCACATTGATTTTGCAGGTGGTGTGAAACCTGCTCTTAGCAAGATCTCTGAATTCATCAAAGAACGAAATTTAACAATTAAGGTTGAAGTAGAAACTCGCAATCTTGAGGAGGTAGATGAGGTAATTGAAACAGGAGTTGCCTTTCGCATTATGTTAGATAATTTCTCTCCTGAAAAACTTCGTGAGGCAGTTGCGCATATTAACGGTCGAGTTGAAACTGAAGCTAGCGGAGGAATAAACGAAAATACACTTGTAAGCTATGCTGAAACCGGCGTGGATTATATAAGCATGGGCGCACTTACACATCACGTAAAGAGTTTTGATTTAAGTTTGAAGGCATTTAAATGAATACTAAAAAATTCAAACGCACATCTGTCTGGCTTTTTAAGTTTCGAAGATTCTTAGAACAATATCACCCTTTTGGTTTTGGCGGGTTGAACCTTTGGGAAATTTCGTCATTCCTTGTAATTGCCTTTTCAGACGTTCGCACCACGATGAGATCTGCAAGTATTTCATTTCGAATTTTCCTCGCGTTCTTTCCTGCCATAATTACTCTCTTCACCTTAATTCCTTTCATACCCATTCCAAATTTCCAAGAAGATGTTTTCCTTGGAATAAAAAGCATTTTGCCCGGAGACACTTTTAATTTTATTGAAGGTACTCTCTATGATTTAATCAACAAGAAGCAATCGACTTTGTTATCGATCGGTTTTGTGTTAATGTTCTACTATGCTTCGGCAAGTATGAACGCCATAATGCAGGCCTTTCAAACAAGCCAGCACTTGGAGGTTTCTGCCCATCCATTTCTTGTTCGAATACTTAGTTTTATTATGATGTTAGTCCTTGGGGTATTGTTTCTTTTAGCTTTAATTCTTACCTCACTGAGCGAAAGTACCTTTATTGCTATGCATGAACGCGGAATTATTGGCGACAAAGGAATTATTCCATTTTTGACACTCGCGCAATGGACCATCTCCATCTCCTTCGTCTACTGCATCATCACTATTTTGTACAACTCAGGTATGAATATGCGTATTCGCAAAAACTGGAGGTTCTTGAACACTGGAAGTATTTTCACTACGTTTCTTTTGATAATAACCTCATTTGGATTTAGCTATTTTCTTGAAAATTTCGCGCAATTTAACAAGCTTTATGGCTCACTTGGAACACTCATGATCATACTCATTTGGCTCAACCTAAACATGGTAATTCTACTTGTTGGTTTCGACCTAAATGCACTCATTAGAAAAAAAGTAAGGTCTGCTCGACTATCCAAACACAAAATTTAGTAATTTGAAAAAAAATTATATTATGAAATCAATTTTGGTATTTGCATCTCTTCTCATTCTCTCTTTATCAGCCGCTGCACAAGGAGTAGTTGGGAAATGGAAAACTATTGACGACAAGACCGGACTTGTTAAAAGCATCGTAGAAATTCGTGAACAGAACGGGGAACTCTATGGTAAAGTAATTCAGCTTTTCCGCTCAGAATGGGCTAACCAGAACCCAAAATGCACAGAGTGTAAGGATGACCGCAAAGATCAACCTATGCTCGGAATGGATGTTGTTCGTAACATGAAATGGAACGGAAGCATGTACAAAGACGGCACCATTTGCGACCCGAACAACGGCGATGTTTATCGTTGCGAAATGTGGTTGAAATCAGGAGATCCAAACAAACTTGAAGTTAGAGGCTATTGGGGATTTGTCTACCGCACACAAACTTGGGAACGCGTTCAATGATAAAAATAATTGCCATTCATGGCTTTTTAGGAAACAATGAAATGTGGAAGGAATTACTCCCTTCCACATTTTCTTTTTACACTCCTCAATTGGCGGGACATGGGAACAATGATTCCCTTCAAACTGCCTCAATAGAAGATTTCGCGCAACACATTCTTCAACAAATAGATCTGCAAGAATCAGACGAATACATCTGGATAGCCCATTCCATGGGTGGCTACGTTGCTGCGCATTTGGCGAAATTATTTCCAGAGAAAACAAAAGCACTCGCCTTTTTTCATTCAACCGCAGACGCAGACAGCGAGTTGAAAAAACAAGATCGACTGCGTGCTATTGAAGCGGCTGAAAAACACAAAGCACTTTACGCGGCTAATCTTATAGACGGTCTCTTTCATAACGCAGATGCACACAGAATGGCCATTAACGAGCAACTCGAAAAGATTGAAAGCATGTCTGCCGAAAGCACTGTTCAAAGCCTTCACGCTATGCGTGAACGAGCGTCTTCCATTTCATTTCTTCAATCAGCCCATTTCCCAATCTATTATTTCGCAGGAGCCAATGACAAGGTGCTTTCTTTAGAAAAAATGGAAGCTGAATGGACCCTTCTTCCTACAGCAAAATTTACCGTTGTGCCTGAAATCGGACACATGGGCCACATAGAAAATATTCCTGCTGCGAAAAAATTTATTGAGGAAGTACTTTCCGAGTTTGTTTCGTAAATTCACTACAAACTAACTTCTCAATTTTGCACCATGTGTGGACGTTACGCCGTAGTTTCTAAAATTGAAGAAATTCAAAAAGCCTTTCGCGCTGAAATAGGCAAAGGAGTTGTGTTTAAACCCCAAGCCAATATCGGCGCTGGAAAGCAAGGGCTCATTATTACCCAAGAAAACAAATCTGAAATTCGGAATTCAACATTCGGATTTACACCTGCTTGGGCCGATAAGCCGAAATATGTTTTGAACGCGCGAGCCGAAGGCGATCACAACAAAGACAACTCTTTCTTTTTTTCCGGATCGAAGGGCATTCTCGAAAAACCGTTCTTTCGAATTCCCATTCGAAGAAAGCGATGCCTAGTGATTGCCGATGCGTTTTATGAAGGCCCTGAACGAGGCGGATTGTCTCATCCGCATTGCGTCTTCCTTTCAACCGGAAGAATGCCGTTTGCCTTTGCTGGCGTTTACGACGAATGGAGAAACCCTTCGACGCAAGAAACATTGCACTCCTATGCGATAGTGACAACAGCTGCACCTCCTGGAGTCTTGCAACAAATCGGACATCCCCGCTGTCCGCTAATCCTTTCGAAACAACAAGAAGAATTGTGGCTCGATCCGCATGCACACCTTGCCGACATCACCTCCATTCTTCAGCCTGTCGTTGATCTTGAACTCAATGCTTATCCCGTAAGCACAGATATAAAAAGCATACAAGCCGAAGGAAGTGATTTGCTGAAGCCCACTGGCGATGCGCTTCTTCCGGAAACTTCGTTCATTCTTCACCAACACATTGAATTGTTTGGAATGGGAGAATCCCGCGCGAAAAAAAGAAGAGATAACGAAGGTCCTACCCTTTTCGATTAACCGTGCTTAACTCACATTCGTATTACAGTTTACGCTACGGAATATTAACCGTAGAAAACATCATTGACTTCGCCCTACAAAATGAATCTGAAGTTGTTGCACTTACGGAAATAAATTCCACGACAACGCTTCACGATTTTCTTCGCCTTTCGAAAAAAAATAACATTCGACCACTCTGGGGAATTGATTTCCGGAACGATGCAAAACAGCTATTCGTCGCCTATGCTCGGAACACTGCGGGAGTAAACGAACTGGCTACGTTCCTTTCGCAACATCTTCATGAAAAAAAAGAATTCGAAACACGCGCACCACAATGGAAACATTGCGTGACGATTTATCCGTTTGAAAATTTCAAAAAGAATTCATTCGATTTGAATGAAGAAGAATTCCTCGGTGTGACTTCAGCCGATCTTCCCATCTTCGAACGAAGTGAATGGAAATCGCAACGCGAAAAAGCACTCGCCTTTCAAACTTCAACTTTTCAATCACAGCGACACTTCAACATGCATCAATTGTTGCGTTGCATTGAAAATAATATTTTGCTGAGCAGACTTCAACCTGCAGATCAAGGAAAGCGAAAAGATATTTTTCTTTCAGAAAAAGAACTTCAATCGGAATTCGAAGGTGCGCCCGATTTGCTCGATAAATCAAAGGCTTTCGCACAACAATGGTCTTGGAACGAAGAGGTGAATCACGTTCTTTCTAAAAATCAAAACACATTTACGGGTAGCCTCGAAGAAGATATGAGTCTGCTTCGTCAGCTCACACAAGAAGGCCTTGCTTATCGCTATGGAAACGAACCGAACAATCATTCGGTTATTCAAGAACGAATTCAAAAAGAACTCGAAATTATTGAACAGAAAAATTTCGTTTCATACTTTTTAATTAACTGGGACATTACACAATTCGCAAGAGACCGTGGATATTACTACGTAGGTAGAGGAAGTGGGGCAAATAGTTTAGTGGCCTATCTCCTTCGCATTACAGACGTCGACCCTATTGAACTCGATTTATATTTTGAACGGTTCATTAATTTATACCGACAAAACCCTCCGGATTTCGACATTGATTTTTCGTGGACCGACCGAGAAGAAATTACGGAATACATTTTCGAACGCTATCAGAATGTTGCGCTGCTCGGCGCTTACAACACGTTTCAATACAAAGCCGTGGTTCGTGAATTGGGAAAAGTATTCGGACTTCCAGTTGAAGAAATTGAATTGTTAAGCAGCGGAAAATTCAATCCGAATGCGCTCGACAAGAATCAGCAGAACGTCATGCGTTACGCTTCGTTTCTGCAAGACTTTCCAAATAGCTTAAGCATTCATTCTTGTGGAATATTAATTTCGAATGAACCCATTCACAATTACACTGCAACTTTTCTTCCGCCCAAAGGACACCCGACTGTTATGTTCGACATGGTAGTGGCGGAAGACATTGGGCTTCACAAATTCGATATTCTTTCACAACGCGGTTTAGCGAAAATCAAAGAAGCAGTTCAGTTAGTGAAAGAAAGATATCCGCTTCGCGAAATCGATTTGCACCAGGTTGCGCCGCTCAAGCAAGACGAGCGCATCAAAGATTTGCTTCGCAATGCAAAAGCCATAGGATGCTTTTATGTTGAATCTCCTGCTATGCGCATGCTGCTGACGAAACTTCAAGTAGACGATTACTTGGGATTGGTCGCAGCAAGTTCGGTCATTCGTCCGGGTGTGAGTAGCAGCGGAATGATGAAAGAATTCATTCATCGTCATCGCGATCCGAAAGCCCGCGAACGCGCGCATCCGCAGTTGCTCGCGATAATGCCCGAGACTTACGGCGTCATGGTTTATCAGGAAGACGTGATCAAAGTGGGTCACTACTTCGGCGGACTCACCTTGGCTGAAGCCGATGTGTTGCGCAGAGGAATGAGTGGGAAGTTTCGTGGAAGAGAAGAGTTCGAACGAACCAAAGAATCGTTTTTTGAAAAAGCAATTTCGAAAGGAAATGCATTCAGCGACGTTGCAGAAATCTGGAGACAGGTGGAAAGCTTTGCCGGATATGCTTTTGCGAAAGGACACAGCGCGAGCTATGCCGTTGAAAGTTATCAGAGTTTGTTTCTGAAGGCCTACTACCCCATTGAATACATGACCGCAACGCTGAATCATTTCGGCGGATTCTACGACACCGAAATTTATGTGCTCGAAGCAATGAATCACGGCGCGAAAATTTCTGCGCCCTGCATTTGGGAAAGCGATGCAACGTGTGTCTTGCATGGCAAAGAAATTATTCTTGGCTTTGGTTTAATTAAAAGTTTAGAAGCCAACACCATTGCACGAATACTAAAACTGCGTCAAACGGAGGGAATACGGAGCATTCCGCAAATCATGGACAAAGCGCATGTCTCTGTAGAGCAAATGAGCTTACTCATTCGCATTGGTGCTTGTCGAAAATTCAACAAACCGAAAAAAGATCTGTTGTGGGAAACGCATTTTCATGGCAATCCAGACAAGCCTGAAATGGGACCTTCGCTCTTCGAAGAGCCCGAAAAGAATTTAACCCTTCCGAAATTTCAAGACGATTGGTTGGAAAGTGCTTTCGACGAAATGGAGCTCATTGGCTTTCCACTTTGCTCGCCTTTCGATTTGGCGTCTGAAGAATTAACCATTACTGAAGTAGCAGCGCTGCTTCCCTTCCACCTAAACAAAAAAATTTCTGCGGTTGGGTATCTTGTGAATGTGAAGAAGACACGAACGAGTAAAGGAGAACTCATGGGCTTCGGAACCTTCTTAGACAAAGACCTTCAGTTCTTCGACACCGTGCACTTTCCGAACAATTCTTCTTTCGGAAACTTCAGAGGACGCGGTATTTACAAAATCACAGGAACCGTGTTGGAAGAGTTCGGTGCATATTCCATTGAGTGCACTGAACTCGAAAAAATCCCCTACAAAAAAGATCCGCGTTACATTTAAACAAGTTCTATCAACCACCCCCTCTGAATAACTCCATATTACTTCGAATAAATTCTCGGGCAATTCTTTTCAAATTTGAGCGTTACAATAAACACACAGATTCGAAAAATTATGGAGTCAGCTATTTTATTTCTTCAAGCACCTGTTGCTGAAAATTCTGAAAAACTATCAATCACAGATTTAGTTCTTACGGGCTGGTACATTTACATTCCGCTTTTAATCATGAGCGTAATTACCATTTACATCTTCGTTGAAAGATGGCTCACTGTTGCAAAGGCCAACAAAGAAGATTCAAACTTTATGATGAACATTAAGCAGTACATCAATCAAGGGAAATTAGACGCTGCAAAAAATCTCTGTGTAACAACCAATACACCTGTTGCACGCATGATTGGAAAAGGAATTGCGCGCATTGGCAAACCGCTTGAAGACATTAAGAGCGCAGTTGAGAATTCTGGAAAACTAGAAATTTCTAATTTGGAAAAGAACACTTCCATCTTAGCCATCATCGCTTCCATTGCGCCGATGTTCGGATTCTTAGGAACAGTTATCGGAGTAATTACCATCTTCCACGACATCTCGAATGTGGGTAAGATTGAAATCGGAGTAGTTTCTCAAGGTCTTTACATTAAGATGATTTCATCTGCTGCAGGATTGGTTGTGGGTATGTTGGCTTACGTTGCATACAACACCTTGGTAACGCGCATCGGACGATTGGTGAATACCATGGAATCTCACGCTGTAGAGTTTGTAGACATTCTCGACGAACCCATGAACTAATAGGAGGCACCATGAACTTCGGAAGAAAACACAAAGTACACATTGAGTCTGGCATGTCCACACTCTCTGACATCATCTTCATGCTGCTTATCTTTTTCATTATCGCGAGTGCTGGTGCTGTGCAAGAATTGTCTGCACAAATAGACAAGCCTCAAGCGGGAAATGGAAAAGAGAATCCAGCAGGAATTTCCGTCACCATTACGAAAGACTTGGCATACAGTTTAAACGGAGCTCCATCTGAAAAAGCAATCATCTTGAATCAGCTTCAGGAAAAATTAAACAGTTCAGAAGACAAACGCGTTTTGTTGCGCGTAGACAAATCGGTTCCGACTGGAGAAACCATTGAAATATTTTCAGGCATTCAACAAATTGGAGGAACTCCGTTCATTGCAACTGAAAAAGCAAACCAATGACCGAAGAAAAGAAAAATAAAATAATTGGTGCTGCAACAAGCGGAGGAGTTCACTTGCTCATCCTATTCGTTGTTTTTCTTTTGCTTGCCTCTTCTCCCCCCATTGAAAAAGAAGAAGATCCTGGTGGTGGCGGTGGTGGAAATCCGGTAGGTGCAGGAGAAGGTTCTGCAGAAGGTGAAGTTGGCGGTGCTATTCAGCCCGTTGAAATCGCGTTCGCACCTATGCCCGAGACTTACGTCGGGGCAGATATTTCAGCACCTACTATTTCAGAAAGCAAAACACCCGTTGAACGACAAAACAAACCTTCTACCGATCAAACTCAGACAGCGCAAGCAAACCCACAACCTTCAGCATTAGACAACATGCTGAACCAATTGAATGGTGGTGGTGGAAACGATGCAAGTAACGGAGGTGGAAATGGTGGATCGGGTGGTGGAACAGGTGGCGGCGATGGCGGTGGAAACGGACCGGGCTCAGGTAACTTCAATGGCAGCGGTTTCGGAAACGGCACCGGGTGGTCACTCAAGGGAAGAGGAAGTATATCTGGTCCTAGCACGAATAAAAAACCAACTGCAAACGGAGAAGTTGTAGTGAGTATAACCGTTGACAAGAACGGAAAAGTGACAAAAGCTACTGTTGCAAAGTCTAACATCACTACAGATGTCGCGTTCAACCATGGGCTAGCTATTGAAGCCGCAAAAAAATGTTCCTTTACTCCTTCATCGAACAGCATGCCGCAGAACGGAACCATCACGATTGTACTAGCTGTTAAATAATCTCGTGACTTACGACGAAGCCGTAGCATATCTTTTTTCGCAGCTGCCTATGTTTCATCGCATAGGCGCTGCTGCTTACAAACCTGACATTGGCAACATCTCGCAGCTTTGTGAAGCACTCGGTAATCCGCATTTGAAGTTTCCAGTCGTGCACATCGCTGGCTCGAACGGAAAAGGATCCACCTCTCACCTCACTGCATCCGTTTTAATGGAAGCGGGATACAAGGTTGGACTCTTCACCTCTCCTCATCTAAAAGACTACCGAGAACGCATTCGCGTGAACGGAAAAAAAATTGCTCCTTCCTTCGTTGCGAACTTCGTTGAGCAATCGAAAGAATCGTGGAAAAACATTGAGCCCTCCTTCTTCGAAATTACAACTGCCCTCGCCTTCCATTACTTTGCACAGGAGCAAGTAGACATCGCAGTTATTGAAGTAGGCATGGGTGGAAGACTCGACAGCACGAACATTGTTCAACCTGTCGTGACAGCCATTACATCCATCAGTCTCGATCACACTCAGTTTCTTGGAGATACGCTCGAATTAATTGCTAAAGAAAAAGCAGGTATCGTCAAAGAAAATATTCCAGTTGTTATAGGTGAAATTCCATCGGGAGCGCGACAAGAAATTATTGAAATCGCGAAACGGAAAAACGCACCGCTAACAATCAGTGCTTCCCTCCTTCCACCAAAATCTGCGCTCGAAGGAAGCTATCAACTTTTCAATGAAAAAACAGCCTTCGGAATTCTACTTCAACTTCAAAAAATGAATTGGAATATTTCGAATGAAAATATTACTGAAGGATTTCTTCGTGTGATTGAAAACACGCATCTGATGGGACGTTGGCAGGTTCTTGCCACAGAACCACTAACAGTAGCAGAAGTAGCGCACAACGAAGAAGGAATTACTTTTTTGGTTGAAAAACTAAAAACACTTTCCTTCCAGAAACTTCACATGGTAATTGGAATGGTGAACGACAAAGACCATTCGCAAGTGCTTTCGCTTCTTCCTCAAGAAGCGGAATACTATTTCGTTCAAGCCGACATTCCTCGTGCTCTTCCGAAGGAGGAGCTTCAAGCAAAGGCCTCAGGTTTTATGTTGAAAGGAAATTGCTACCCGAATGTTCATTCGGGTTTAGACGCTGCGAAAGCAGCTGCATCGAAAGACGATTTAATTGTAGTCACCGGTTCAATTTTCACCGTAGCGGAAATACTTCCGGAAGAAGATTAATCTGCGATAGTCGATTGAATATGCGCTAAGCCAGCACGCATGAGCGGTGTCTTCCCGAATACAGCTTGAAATGTTTCTGCCGTCATCTCTTTCCATTCGTTTTTCGAAAGATTCATGCGTTCAGGTTTAGCAAAAAATCGAGGTTCATTGTGATGAATGGAAAAGCGATTCCACGGACAAACATCTTGGCAGACATCGCATCCAAACGCCCAACCGTCGAGCTTTTCCTTCCACTCACTTGGAACGTTTTCCTTTAATTCAATGGTGAAGTAAGAGATGCATTTACTTCCATCTACAACACGATCACCCACAATGGCACCGGTCGGACAGGCATCTATGCAAGCGGTGCATGTTCCACAATGATCAGTAACAATGCCGTCAGTATCTAAATTCAAATCGAGAATGAGTTCTGCTAAAAAGAAAAAAGAACCTTTCTGTTTTGAAATCAAATTGCTGTTCTTTCCAACCCAACCCAATCCAGATTTCGCGGCCCATGCCTTCTCCAAAACAGGAGCACTGTCCACGAAAACTCTTCCATTTACATCCCCTATTCGCTCACGAATAAGATCTACAAACTGAAACAATTTATCTTTCACCACAACATGGTAATCCTCTCCCCAAGCGTACTTTGAAATCTTAGGAAGGTCTGAAGATTGAACTTCTTTCGGATAGTAATTGAACATAAGAGAAACTACGCTCTTTGCACCAGGAACAAGTAACGATGGATCTAAGCGCTTATCGAAGTGACCTTCCATATAACGCATTTCACCGTGCATGTTCTGCTTGAGCCATTGCTCTAGTCGTGGAGCTTCTTCCTCCAAAAATTCAGCCTTTGAAATCCCGCAATGTACAAAGCCCAATTGACTTGCAATTTCTTTGACTATCCGCGTATGTTCAGACTGGTTCAACACTAAAACAACTCCCCTGGCTTGTTGCGAATTTTCCCTAGATGCTTGTAGGTAAGTTCAGTCAACTGTCTTCCACGCGGTGTTCGAGTAAGGAACCCTTCTTGAATTAAGAACGGCTCGTATACTTCCTCAATCGTTCCAGCATCTTCTCCAACTGCTGTCGCAACGGTCGTTAAACCAACGGGGCCTCCGTTGAACTTATTCATGATGGTCATGAGGATTTTGTTGTCCATTTCATCGAGACCCAACGTGTCTACGTTCAGGGCATCCAATGCCATTTGAGTGATGTTTATTTCAATGGTACCATCGCCTTTAATCTGAGCGAAATCTCTAACACGACGAAGCAACGCATTCGCAATACGAGGCGTGCCGCGACTTCTACGCGCTATTTCATAAGCCGCATCTGGCGTAATTGGTATTTTCAAAATAGCAGAACTACGCTCTACAATGTCTGTTAACGTCTTCGAATCGTAATAAGAAAGTCTCGCATTAATTCCGAAACGTGCGCGCAATGGAGCGGTCAGCAATCCACTTCGAGTGGTGGCCCCAACAAGCGTAAACGGATTCAAATTAATTTGAACCGAACGAGCATTCGGTCCTGTATCAATAACTAAGTCTATGCAAAAATCTTCCATAGCGCTGTAGAGATATTCTTCTACAACAGGACTCAATCGGTGAATTTCGTCAATGAACAAGACGTCGTTCGCTTCAAGGTTGGTGAGCAATCCAGCTAAGTCGGCAGGCTTGTCCAACACAGGACCAGAGGTCGTCTTAATACCCACACCCATCTCCAAAGAAACAATGTAAGCCAACGTAGTTTTTCCTAAACCCGGAGGTCCATGAAGCAAGACGTGATCCAATGACTCTCCGCGCAATTTAGCCGCTTGAACGAAGATTTGAAGGTTCTCCAGCACTTGTCTTTGTCCCGTAAAATCTTCAAACGATTTGGGCCTGAGGACACGCTCTAAATCCTTATCGGTTGTTCCTTCCGCCTCGTCTCTTATATCGAAATCTTCACTCATAATATTCTAATTAGATTTCATTATCCTTTTTCCAAATTCATCTAAATGAAACAATTCAGCCCAACCGTAGGGGTTGAAACTCAATCGCACCACAAAGTTGGGTGAAGTTAAGCGTTGTTCAATTGCGTTGTTGTTCTTCAACATAATTCGATATCCGAAACCAGCACCTACTTCAAACAAATTCGCAATATCGTAACTAAAACTCATGGCGGGCTCATATAAAACAACGCGACCTTCATTTAGTTTGATGCGATTGCCATCTGCGTCTGAATATTTCAGAAAACTCTTTCCAAACCCCAGTTGAATCGGCAGGGTTCCTTTCCAATGCCCATTTTTAAAAAAATCGAACTCCGCATAAGGACCGAAATACCGCAATTCAAACTCGCTCAATTTCGAGTTGCCGTCTACATTGATGTTCTTATAAACTCCATTCGACAACCAATTGTAACCGAAACCTAGCACCAGTGTTTCATTGAACACTGCCCCCGCTTTCAACGCTTGCGTATTGAAGGTTCGACCTCCAATAAAAGTTCCCCAAGTATCCCATTTAGCCGTTGCTGTGGGCTGACCTTCGAACACCCCCTTGAATGAATGACGAAGGTTCACAGGTTGAGCTTGTGCAAAAAGCGCAAGCTTACTAATGAGTATAACAAAAAAAATCCGCATCGTTCTAAGATACGGATTTTTAATTTTATTGAAGTCGTTCATTAATGAGCGTGCTCTCCAGGTTTCATTGGAACAACCTGAGGAACGAAATCCTCTTCGTGTTCTGGGTTAGAATAATCGTAAGCCCAGCGGTGAACTTCAGGAAGCGCACCTGGCCAGTTTCCGTGAACGTGTTGAACTGGAGTAGTCCATTCCAACGTGTTCGACTGCCAAGGGTTTTGTGAAGCCTTCTGACCGTAGTAAATACTATGGAAGAAGTTCACCAAAAACAACATCTGCGCCGCTCCACCAATAATGGCGAATACACTGATATACGGATTTAGATCCATTACCCAATCTAGGTACTCGAATTCAGAAAAACTATAGTAACGACGAGGAGCCCCTGCCATACCAACGAAGTGCATTGGGAAAAAGACTCCGAATCCGCAAACCAAGGTTAACCAAAAGTGTGCGTATCCAAGTTTCGAATTTAACATGCGTCCGAATAGTTTCGGGAACCAATGGTAAATACCCGCCAACATTCCGAAGATAGCAGACATTCCCATTACAATATGGAAGTGAGCGACTACAAAGTAAGTGTCATGAACGTTTACGTCTAGCGCTGAGTCAGCTAAGATGATACCCGTCAATCCACCTGTAACGAACGTACTTACCAAACCAACACTGAACAACATTGCCGGAGTGAAGCGAACGTTACCTTGCCACAACGTGGTAATGTAGTTGAAAGCCTTAACCGCTGAAGGAATAGCAATCAATAGAGTCGTAAATACGAATACCGATCCTAAGAATGGGTTCATACCGGTGATGTACATGTGGTGCCCCCAAACGATGAACGACAAAAATCCGATTGCCAAGATAGAACCAATCATGGCCTTGTATCCGAAGATTGGCTTTCTTGAATTTGTAGATATGACCTCTGAAGAGATACCCAAAGCTGGCAACAATACGATGTATACCTCAGGGTGACCCAAGAACCAGAACAAGTGTTGGAACAACAACGGAGATCCACCCGTAACATCTAATGCTTCACCTTGAATGTAGATGTCAGACAAATAGAAAGCAGTTCCCATGCTTCTATCCATCAAAAGAAGAACAACAGCAGAAACCAACACAGGGAAAGAGAGGATACCTAAGATTGCAGTTACGAATAAGGCCCATACAGTAAGAGGAAGACGAGTCATCTTCATTCCTTTTGTACGAAGGTTAATGATGGTTACAACGTAGTTCAAACCACCTAAAAGTGAAGA
>CAZEFR010000018.1:35737-41049 GCA_964511555.1 uncultured Chryseobacterium sp. | reverse complement strand
TTCAGATCGCGTTGGACAGTCCTCTGCAAGTGGAGCATCTTTTTCTTGTTTTGAAAGGAAGTCGCGCGCTGCTTCGAAAAGATTCAGAGTAGGAAGGGTGAATAGTTGGCCGTCGCCGTTGATGTATTCAAATACAATTTCTTCATTGAAGACAATGGTGAAATGCGAGAGCTCTCCTTCACCTTGCTTTTTCGACGGTTTGAATTCATAGTTCTGGGTAAAGACGCCAATTTCTGCGCGTACTTCAAAGGCTATCTTCAAAGGCTTGCTTTTATCGTGCAAGATGTTCTCGAAGTTGGCGTGCGGACCGAAAGACTGGAAGTGTTTCACCTCCTTCATTTCTTGATCGTTGCTTGGAAACAATTCGATGAGTTTAAATAGGCTACTTTTTCCAGTAGCTAATTCTCCATAAAGGAAATTTAATTTTCCAATTTCCCAGGTTTGTTTTTCTTGAAATACCGTGAAATTCTCGGCGTGAATGAAGATTTGATGCATAGTTTTTTGTCTCTTGGCGAAAGTATTTGTTAGGTGTGCAGTTGTGCTGCATTAAAAAAAAGGCAAAGCAGTGGCTGTTCCTGTGTGCTCGGGGAAGTCCCGTAAACAAAGGAGTTGAGCTATTAAAAAAATAAAAGGGGTGATTTTTTCAAATCGGGACATCAAAAGTAGAATGACATCTCGCGCGAAGGAGCAAATAGTTTTTAACTGTTGAAAAAATGAAGGGCGAGTACCCCTGTTCAAAAATATTTATTTTCAATAATGATAAGGGTCTTATAAAATTTCGAAATAAATTTCAACAACGAATTTAATTTTTGGCACGGTCAAATAATTATCCACAATGGAAAGGAAGGTGCATTTTCGTCCTAATTTCACTTCCTATGTCAGCCCCGAAAAAAACATTCACCCTTCTTCAACTCACGCAAAGTATTCGAAAAGCCCTGGAAGTCTCATTTGACGGGCGTTATTGGATTGTAGCGGAAATGAATAAGCTGAACCTTTACCCGAAAAGTGGACATGCTTATCCCGAACTTGTGGAAAAGCAAGACGGCGTGATTGTGGCGGAAATGCGCGCCAATCTTTGGAAGAACGACTTCGAACGAATCAATCAGAATTTTATTCAAGTTTTGAAAGAGCCGTTAAAGGACGGAATTAAAGTGCTTATGAATGTCTCGGTCGGATTCGATTCGAAGTATGGTATATCGCTAACCGTGCATGAAATAGATGCGAATTACACGTTAGGTGATTTAGAGCAAGAAAAGCAGAATAGTATTCAAGTGCTCAAGCAACAAGGGATTTTCGATTTGAATCGAAAGAAGTCGCTGCCTTTGCTTCCGCAGAGGTTGGCTATTATCTCGGTAGCTAACAGCAAGGGATATCAAGATTTCACGCATGTGCTCGACGAGAATCAGTGGCAGTACAAATTCTTCCACATGCTCTTTCCTTCTTTGTTACAAGGCGATAAGGCAGTTGCAGATTTAACCAATCAGCTCAATCGCATTCGTAAAGTAGCCCATCATTTCGATGCTGTCGTAATTGTACGAGGGGGAGGCGGCGATATAGGTTTGGCCTGCTATAACAATGTGAACTTGTGCAAAGTCATTGCCGAGTTTCCATTGCCCGTGCTTACAGGTATTGGCCACCGAGTAAATGAATCGGTTGCCGATATGGTGGCCTATAAAAATCTGATTACGCCGACGGATCTTGGTAATTACCTCATTCAAAAGTTTCATAATTTCTCTCTGCCCGTTCAGCGAGCAGAAGAAGCCTTAGCAGACAAGTCATTACGCCTTCTTTCAGAAACGAAATCGAAGTTGCATGCCTTCGTGCTTCTTTTTCGTTCGGTGGTTGAAACAACCTTGGTTAAGAACACTTCGAAAATTGAAACGCTTCGCGTGGGGTTGCGCACCAAGACATTTCAGCTGGTGGCTAACGAAAAAGGAAGCATACAGAAACTATCAAAGGCATTGGCTAATGACGCGAGGACACTCCTAACAGCAGAACGTGTTTCTGTTTCCAAACTACAAGAAGGAATAAAAAACCGAATAAACGTTCGGTTGTCGAAGGAAGACATGAAAGTAAACGGATTGGAGAATAGTGTTCGTTTGTTAGATCCTCGTAATGTTTTGAAGCGTGGATTCAGTATAACCTTGGTCAACGGAAAAGCAGTGACCGATGAGAACGAAGTTCAATCTGGCGAAGAAATAACAACACTGCTTTATAATGGAACATTAAAATCTAGAAAAGAATAAATCATATGAGCGAAACAACAATAAATTATGCCCGTGCCTTCGAAGAGTTGCAGGCCATTGTAACTGAAATTGAATTGGGACAAATTACCGTAGATATTTTATCTGAAAAGGTGAAACGCGCTTCCGAGTTAATTGCAATCTGCAAAACGAAATTGTCTTCAACAGAGGAGGATGTGAATCAGATTTTGAAAGAGATGGACCAGTAGATTCTTTGAAAGGTGTTGCACAAGGTGTAATTACAAGGTGTTTCACAAGTTGCTTTGCAAGGACGCTTCGCGTAGCGACCTTCCATTGGACCTTTCGAAGAACCTTCCACCGGATCTTGCGAGGCGCCTTGCAACTGCACCTTTCGCAGAACCTTAACAATGTGTTACTAGCTTTGTAGAATGAAAATAGAAATCTGGAGCGACATCGTATGTCCGTTTTGTTACATCGGGAAACGTCATTTAGAGCAAGCCCTTGCGAAGACCGGAAGGAGTGTGGAAATTGAATGGAAGAGCTTTCAACTCGATTCGAGCGTGACTGCTGAAGATGCAGGCGCTTCTGTAGTGGAACATTTGGCAGCGAAGAAGGGGATGTCCATTGATCAGGTGAATGGTATGATGGGACGGGTAGAGTCGATGGCTGTGGAAGCGGGATTAGACATGAAGCTTCGAAGTTCATTCGTGATGAATACCTTTCATGCGCATCGTGTGTTGCATTTCGCGAAGTCGATGGGAAAAGGAGCTGAATTGAAAGAAGCGTTTTTAAAAGCACACTTCACAGACAATATGAATTTGAATGAAGAGGAAAATCTGATTCAAGTGGCTGTTTTTGTTGGGTTGAATGAAGCCGATGTGAAACGTGTTTTATCTTCCAATGAATTTGAAGAGGCCGTGAACGAAGATGCCTATACTGCACAGCAGTTCGGCGCACGCGGAGTTCCGTTCTTTGTTTTCAATAGAGAGTCGTCAGTTTCAGGCGCTCAGCCTGTAGAGGTGTTCGAACAGATTTTGAATGAGATGAACTAAATTTTTCGATTTGTGAAAACATCACTTTTGAATCTTCGAATACTGTTCTTTGCTTGCATTGCCTCCCTGCAATTGCAGGCGCAAATTTTGCCATACAAAGACCCGAGTCTTCCCGTTGAAACACGTGTGAAAGATTTGCTTTCGCGCATGACTGCTGAAGAAAAGTTTTTCCAAGTCTTCATGATTGCACATGATGGAGTCTTTCAAGAGTCTGATTATACCCGTGGAATTTTCGGTATAGAAATGAATACGTCGGGACTGAATGAGGCTCCGGGTCAACAGATGTTAGATTATTCAAAAGGAAATGCCATCGAGACTGAACTCGCTGAAATGCTGCGCATTCAAAAGTATTTGGTCACACAAACGCGATTGGGAATTCCAGCTATATTTTTCGGAGAGTCGTTGCATGGAGTGGTGGCGAAGGGAGGTGTTTCTTATCCGCAATCGATAGCTCTTGCAGCGAGTTTCAACACATCGTTGATGGAAGAAGTTTCGGATGCGATTGCCACAGCTTCATTCCAACGTGGATGGCGCATGGTGCTATCTCCGGTAGTGAATGTTGCAACCGATGTTCGTTGGGGAAGGACGGAAGAAACTTACGGAGAAGATCCTTATTTATCAAGTCTCTTCGGAGCCGCATTCGTCCGTGCTTTCGAATCGAAGAACATTGTTGCAACACCGAAACACTTTGTTGCAAACGTGGGCGATGGCGGAAGAGACAGCTATCCCATTCACCTCGACGATAAGGCTTTGAATGAAATTCACTATCCACCTTTCCGTGCGTGTTTCGATGCGGGTGCGCGTGGTGTCATGGCTAGCTACAATTCGCTCAATGGCGTCCCATGTAGTATGAATACCGAACTCCTTCAACATACATTAAAAGAAAATTGGAAGTTCAATGGTGTTGTTATTTCAGATGCCGGTGCTGTGGGTGGAGCGAATGTCTTGCACAACACTTCGCCCGATTATCCAACCAGTGGAAAGCAAGCCATAGAAAATGGAATGGATGTTATTTTTCAAACATCAATTCATCACGACAAATTATTCTCTTCTCCTTTCTTGAATAATGAAGTGCGCACATCTGCTTTGGATTCTGCTGTAGCGCGCGTCTTACGTGTGAAGTTTGAATTGGGATTGTTCGAGAATCCGTATGCGGAATACCATGAAATAGATTTGAAAATGCAGCAAGAGCTTGCTTTGAAAGCAGCGGAAGAATCCATTGTCTTATTGAAGAATGAAAACAATGTTTTGCCTCTTTCTTCCAATTATAAAAGAATCTTGGTGGTGGGTGAAGACGCGACTGACTGTCGCTTGGGCGGATACAGCGGAAGCGGCTATTCCTTGGTGAATGTTTTCGATGGAATGAAGGAACATTACGAAGGCGATGTTGGAATTGAATACACTCGCGGAAGCAGCCGTAGAATTGAAGAAGAGGAAATTCTTCCGGAAGAAAATTTGTCAGAGATTCAAGCGCGCTATTTTTCTGAATTGAATTTTCAAGGTGTTGAAGTGTTGAAGAAATGGAAGGGTGTGTTGGATTTTTATTACACGTTCTATTCGCCCGATGAGCAAATTCAAAAAGAAAAATTCAGTGCGAAATTTGAAACGGTATTCACCCCTTCCGATAACAATTGGGAAGCCATTGGGTTGAAGGGTAACGACGGGTTCCGCATGTATGTGAACAACGAATTGGTCTTAGATCAGTGGGAAAAAGTTTCGTTTCATTCTGTACTTCATTCTATGAAATTGGAAAAGGGAAAGTCGTACAATCTTCGAATTGAATTTCGCGAGACCTTTGGAAACGGTCAATTGGCCTTGGTAGGAAGAAGAAAGAATACAGAGGCTGAAGAAATTCAACGCGCAATTACACTATCGAAAAAAGCAGATGCCATTGTTATAGTTGCCGGAATTGAAGAAGGAGAGTTTCAAGACAGAAGTAAGTTATCCCTTCCAGGAAATCAAGAAGAACTGATCTTAGAATTAGCGAAGTCGGGCAAGCCAATCGTTGTTGTTTTAGTAGGCGGAAGCGCCATTGTTATGGAGCGTTGGTTGAATG
>CAZEFR010000018.1:0-35637 GCA_964511555.1 uncultured Chryseobacterium sp. | reverse complement strand
TGAATGGAAGTTTCAATCGGGAAAATACCGCATCATGTTCGGCAGTTCGAGCAGAGAAATTCAACAAGAATTTTTGTGGGAATATTTTCCGAATTAGTGCGGATTGAAAATCACAAGTAGCGGAATAGCAATTAGTAGTAGCAGTCCAAGAATTTTCAATCGTCCAATTGGACTGAACAAATTTTGTCCAAACCACAATCCGAATCTTCTTAAGTATTGATGTTCCGACTCTCTGAAGCGGTGTTGTTTTTCTCTTTTGTTAATGGGATGGTCGTCTTGCTTTCCGAATATTTTAAGCACTGTTAATTTTAAAATTCGGAGTAAACCTCTAGCGAGGTAGAATAAGAATGCAGCTATTGATAAAAAGAACAAAATTATTAGGAAAATGAATCCGTCGCTAACTCCGGTTGCTGACTGTCCAATCAGGGTAAGCAGTCCGCCTGAAATACCGCCAATAATCAAGGCGAGTAAAACGAGTTTGAAATCTCTTCCAATTCCTTTTTTAAGTTGTTCTACCGTTTTTGGTTTTCTTATCGGGGGACCAAAGAAAGCTTCTTTGTTCTCATTTGGTAAGTTGGTTTCTTTTTGTCCAAAGTAATCGTCGTCTTTCGTTGTTGGCGTAATGGTGTCGGAAGTTGTTTTAAATACTGAATTCTTCAGAAGATTCTCCGAAAGGTCTTGTGAAACATTGGTTTCAAGATTCTTCGA
Source organism: uncultured Chryseobacterium sp. (assembly GCA_964511555.1). Lineage (GTDB taxonomy): Bacteria > Bacteroidota > Bacteroidia > Flavobacteriales_D > Sanyastnellaceae > CAIZGX01. Next base: position 34,929 of record CAZEFR010000018.1, on the reverse strand, counting down.
AAGTTCCTGCGGAAGGTCTTGTGAAGCACCTTTGGAACAATCTTGTGAAACATCTCTGAAAAGGCCCGTCTGTTTTGGATGTAGCCATGAAATATGATATCCTTTTTCGTAAATGCGTTTTTCAATGGAGCAAGAAGAAAGAGCGATTACACAAAATATGAATGCCACTAGGGGTAGGTTTAATTTCATGGTTCTGGTTGTAAACGAAAAGTGAATTTAAGGAAATTAAAGTTTTGCTGTAAACATGCTGATGAGTTTGTTGTTTCAGAGTTGTTATTCGAAATAACTTTACAAAAAAAATAAAGATTATGAATGTAGTTGAAAGAATGGAGTGGAGATATGCGGTGAAGGCCATGAATGGAGAAAAGGTAAGTGACGAGAAGATTGAACGCATATTGGAAGCGATACGTTTGTCGCCGTCTTCAAGCGGATTGCAGCCTTACGAATTGTTGGTGGTTACAAATCCTGAATTGAAGACTCAGCTGAGAGCAGCAGCGCACAACCAGAGTCAGGTTGAAGATTGCTCACACCTTTTGGTTTTCGCAGCGTGGGATACGTATACGGAGGATCGCATTAACAAGTGGTTCGATTTGGTGAATGAAGTAAGAGGGGTGAAGAGCGAAGGGTGGGAGAACTATCGTAACAGCATCTTGAAATCTTATCCTCCGCGTCCTGCTGAAGTGAATTTCGAGCATGCATCGAAGCAAGTCTACATTGCTCTTGGAATCGGCATGTTGGCAGCTGCAATGGAAGAAGTTGATAGCACACCCATGGAAGGATTTATCCCAGCTGAAGTCGATCGCATTCTAGGTCTTGAAGCGAAAGGATTGAAGTCTGTGCTTTTGCTTCCATTGGGATATAGAAATCCGGAAAAAGATTATTTAATCAATGCGAAGAAGGTTAGGAAGTCGATGAGTGATTTTGTTCATGAGGTGAAATAGTTTTTATCTTAACTGCACATCTCAATGTGCAATTAGAAAGCTTTAAAGTAAACTTAATCGAATTCCACCAAACAAAAAGTCCCCAACTTGTGTTGAGGACTTTTTCGTCTCTTAGTGATCCCGAAGGGATTCGAACCCCTGACCGTCTGCTTAGAAGGCAGATGCTCTATCCAACTGAGCTACGAGATCATTCATCTGTAAAAAAAGAAAGACAACCGAGTTGTCTTTTCTTTGTCGGGGTGGCAGGATTCGAACCTACGACCTCCTGCTCCCAAAGCAGGCGCGATACCGGGCTACGCTACACCCCGAAATGCTCTTTAGCATCCTTAAAGGGGTGCAAATATACATCTCTTTTTGAATTTTCAAGGATTCTCTTGAATCTTTTTCTTCCTATTGAGCAAAAATACTGCGAGAATCAACGTTGGCACTTGTCGGATTAATAACCATTGTTGGAATTCCTGCCTCATTGGTAATTACTTTCTGCTCTGCATCTGCCCCGAATGCATGAATCAAGCGCTCTCCCGCAAAATTCAAGATGCATATCAAATCAATCTCAGCATACTGAGCATATTTAATCAGCTCCTTAACAAATCCAGAACTACCCTCTTCAGTGACTTTTGTCTTACACGCAATGCCACGTTCTTTGAAATACCCATTCGCATAACCCATGTTGCGCATAACCTGATTATTCAAAAACTCGTCGGATTCTTTCGGGCAAATAACATGCACTTCGGCATTAAACTTCTCTGCAATATCTCCAGCGAATTTTATCTTTTGCTTGGTTTCTTTGTGCAAATCCAATGGGACTAAAATCCGCTTAATATCTCCACTTTTTGTTGTGTTTTCTTGCACAATTATAAACTGAGCCTCAGAAGCGCTTATCACGCGAAGCGCATTACTTCCAGTAATGAATTGCATTCCACGAAGACCATGTGTGGCCATTACCACAAGCTCTCCAACCAAGTCTTCAGTTACCTTCGGAATTTCATCGAAAATGTTTCCGAAGCGCACAGATGGCGTGGCCTGAACTCCTGTCTTCTCTTTGAATTTTGCAATCTGAGTATTCAATTTCTGCATTGCCAATTCTTCTTCAGACGGGTCCTTTGCCACATGAAGAATGTCTACAGATGCCTTAAGCGTTTTTGAAATTTCACAAGCGTAATTCACTGCCACGTCTGACGTTGCAGTGAAATCTGATGGAACGATAATTTTCGACATATAAAATATTTTTTAGTGCCACATAGGTATGAAATACACCGAATCGTCTTGCTGCTCGGGTGTAATTAACAAAACAGGTATTTGTGCTTCGTTGTAGATAAGATCTTCTTCCTCTGTTCGAGGAAATAAGGTGTAGAGATATTCAAAAGAAAAATTCACTGCGCAAATTAAATCTGCGTCTACAGAGGCAGCATAGTTCACTACAGATTTTGCGAAGGGCTTTAAATCTGTCTCAATATGCATGCTGAAAGGAATATTCGCAGAACTAAAAATCTCTTCCACTTTTGCGATCAATTCTTCGTCATTGCCGCTAGCCACCTGCTGTGCAATAAAGAATACCTCACTGTTGAACAATTGAGCCATTTCTGAGAAGAAACTTGCTTCTTCCAAAAGTTGCGCTCGAAATGTCACGGGAATGACAATCTTCTTGTATCCCTCCGGACGAATGTGTCTTTGTTGAACAACAATGAACGGTGTAGTCGATTCTGAAACTACTTTCAATGCAAGGCTTCCTGTAATGCGCTGCATACCTCGCATGCCGTGTGTTGGCATAACCACGAGTCCGCAGTTTTGAAGTTTCGCTATTTCATCAACAGTAGAAGACAATTCTCCTTCTTCAACAATAGTTTTTACAGACCCCTCAAAACTTTTGCCAATGCGATCGGCCCATTTGTTTAATTCGTTTTGTGCAAAAGGAATGTCGCTTTGGTTTTTAACCAAATGGAGAAGTACAATTTCAGAGTTAGCTACGCGTGCTATAAACTCGGCATGCAGTATTGCATTGTAGCTATCTTCCCTCATATCGAAGGGAATAAGTATGCGATTAATGTTTTTCATATAAAGTAGTTCAAAAGTAATAAAGAAAAGGCATGTCTTTTCCACAATACTTTCACCAAATTTGTAAATACAAACAAGTCCCATGACAGAATTGAGTTCGTTCTATCTCAAACATCTTGAATCAGTTCTTCAACGGCTGAAAGACGGCTTGCATAAACACTACTTTTATCACGATGTACGTCATACGCTAGATGTTATAGAGCAATCACAGGCTATTGGGAAACTCGAGGGTGTGTCGGAAAAGGAATTGGAAATATTGAAAATAGCTGCACTTTTTCATGATACTGGTTTTTTAAAAGTGAGGTCAGGACACGAGCAAGCTAGCGTGGATTTTTTCGAGTCTGCTGGTGGATTGAATGAACTTACTTCAGAGGATTGCAACACCATAATCGGATGTATAAAGGCGACACACATGCCCCAGAATCCGCAAAATCAATTGGAACAAATTCTCTGCGATGCCGATCTAGACTATCTAGGTCGTGATGATTTCAGTTTAATTGGTGAAAATTTGTTTCTCGAAATGTCGGCATGCGGAGAAATGAGTGACCGCTATACTTGGGATAATCTTCAAGTAAAATTCTTAGAGGCGCATACATACCATACGCCTTCAAATCAGGCAAGAAGGAATAAGAAGAAATATGAAAATCTATCCGATGTTCGCTTGCGTGTAGCTCAGAAAAAATAAAATTATTTTTCTGCGAGGAACAGTTCCATCTCGCCCTTTCCTTTCAACATTACATTTCCTTTCGATTCGTATTGAAAACCATCTTTAATAAGTGATTTTGTAGCATTTGTAATGGTCACTTTCATGGGTGTTCCATTACTTTCAACACGCGCTGCAATGTTCACATTGTCACCTAATATGTCGTAAATAAATCTCGATTTCCCAACGATACCCGCAATGATTTCTCCGCTGTGAATGCCAATTCTGCAGGTCCATGCTTGCTTCGATACCGCATTTCTTTTTTCGAGATATTCAATAAAGTCATGTGCAATGGTGACCATTTCTTTGGCGTGATCGGTGCTGTCTGATCCAATGCCCGTAGTGGCCATGTAGGCGTCGCCAATGGTCTTAATGCGCATGCCGTTGTTGCGTGAGCAGATCTCATCGAACTCACTGAAAATTTCAGACAATTCCTCAATTAGAAATTCTGGAGTTAGGGTGGAAGTGATGGTGGTGAAGCCAACGAAATCACAAAATAGGATGCTTACATTTTTATGAATCTCGGGAATGTGCTTTCCTTTTTGCATAAGGTCGGAAATCACGCGTTCTGGAAGAAGAATTCGTAACAGTGATTCCGATTTTCTTCGCTCGGCTTGAAGGGCAATGTGGGTGCTTATGCGTGCCATTACAATGTCTGGATTGAATGGCTTGATAATAAAATCAGCACCACCCACTTTGAAACCTCTTGTTTCATCGGATACCTCGTTCAAAGCGGTTAGAAAAATAACAGGTATTTTCTGTGTAAGAGGATTGCTTTTTAGTTTTTCGCAAGCCGTGAAACCATCCATTTCAGGCATAACAATGTCTAAAAGAATAAGATCAGGTTGTTGCTCTTGTTGTGCAATTTCCAGCGCCTTTTCTCCACTTTTTGCAATTTTCACCCGGTAATTATCTTTCAATAAAGCTGAAAGAACTTGTAGGTTTTCAACCGAATCGTCAACGGCTAAGATTAAAGGTTTCTGTTCTGCGTTTTCCACTTAAAATTCGTTTGATTATTTTTTTAAAATTTCTAAAGCTGCATCGAATTCGAATTCGTTGAGTGCTTTTTGTATGTCGGTTAGTTTCGATTTCACCTCTTCACTCAATGTGAATTTCGAAATCATCTCTTCACAAAGTTCTCCTGCTTGCATGTCATTGTCTTCAATGGCTTTAGCGAGGCTAGTAAGTTTTTCATTCAACTCATCATCTGAAACTTCTGTTGTGGCTGCTGCAATTTTAACATTCGCTTGAACAAATTTTTCTATGATTGGAAGTTGTTTTTCCAACTTCGTAAACACTGCAATTGTCTTTTGAAGGTGTGTACTTGTTAATGTTGGGTTGGCTTCCTGTGAAACATTCTTTAACTCGCTTGAAACGGGGTGGGCCAATTCGTAAAGTTCCGTAATGCCAATGTTTCCAGCTACTCCAGCAATGGTATGTAACAAGGCCGCCAGTTCGGGAACATTCTTTTCCATGACCATTTTTTGCGCTTTGGCAGTTACTCCGGTGTAATTGTCGACGAATGTTTTTAAAAGTTTGAAATACAAATCTTGCTTACCTGCCACGCGCTTCAGTCCGTTGACTACATCAACTCCTTCAATATGGAATGGTGCGTCGCCATCGGCTGTTGCGTTTTTCTCTGCAAATTCAGCAACGGAATTCGCTGTGTCTTCTCCTTTAATGTATTTAATGAGTGCATTGTAGAGAATGTGCGGATCAATCGGTTTTGTTATGTGGTCGTTCATACCCGCTGACAAACTTTTTTCGCGTTCACCTTTCATGGCGTGAGCCGTCATAGCAAGTATGGGCAGTGATTTGAATCGTTCCTCTTCACGTATTTTCCGAGTGGCTGTTAGCCCATCCATCTCAGGCATCTGAATATCCATAAGAACACAATCATACCTATTCTCTTTTACCTTTTCCCAACCCTCTAATCCGTTACGAGCGAAGTCAGGTTCAATACCCACATCGCGAAGGAGTTCTATTGCAAGTTCAAGGTTAATGTCGTTATCCTCCACCAACAATACTTTCGAATCAATTAACGCAGCGCGGTAGTTTTCAATGACGTCAATATCTTTCGATTTATCCAAAATGCGTTTTTCACCAAGATGTAAAATGCTGTTGATGGTGTCGTAAAGAATAGACGGGTTGATAGGTTTCAATAAGAATCCGTCGATGAGTTTTTCCTTAGCGGCCTGACGGACGGTATCAACACCGAATGCGGTAACCATAAGGACAGATGGCACTGAGTGACCTTCTTTTTTTCGAAGCTCAGCTACAAGTTGAAGTCCGTCCATTCCAGGCATACGCCAATCCACTACCATAAGTGATATTGGGCGTTTGGCGGCGGTTTCTGTTTCGAAAATTTCAATCGCTTCCTTCGCATTGTCGGTCATGATGACTTCGAATCCAAAAGACGAAAGCATTTCTTCCAAAACAATTCGTGCGCTGTCTGAATCGTCTACGAGCAAGGCCCGCATTCCGCTAATGGATTCAACTTTGGTTATGCTGTTCGCTTCTTCGTTTGAAAGTGAGAAAAACGCATTGAATGAAAACTCTGAACCTTCGCCTGCAATGCTGGTAACGGATAATTCACCATCCATCATCTCAACAATTTTTTTACAAATTGCGAGACCTAATCCGGTTCCACCGAATTTTCGAGTGGTAGAGAGATCCGCTTGTTGGAAGGGCTGAAAGAGCTTGTTTACTTGTTCTTCAGTCATTCCAATTCCACTGTCTTTAACAGCAAATCGAATGATGATTCCGTAGGGAAGTTTGGTGACAACCTTTGCAAACAAATGAACTTCACCATCTTCGGTGAATTTGGCGGCGTTGTCTGTTAAGTTTAACAATACCTGACGTAGACGCACGGAGTCCCCTAGAATAACAGGAGGAATGTTCGGATCAATGTGCGTAACGAGTTCAACGTTGTTTTTCTTCTGAAGTTTTACGTTAACCGCATCTGCAACATCAGATACCAATTCTTCCAAATACAAATGTGTACTTTCTAATGTGAGCTTTCCAGCTTCAATTTTCGAAAAGTCAAGAATGTCATCTATGATACGAAGAAGGTTTTTTGCCGAGACTTCTACTTTCTGAACATAGTCTTTTTGCTTTTCGCTCAGTTCTGTTTTCTTCAATAAATAATTCATACCAATGATGGCGTTCATTGGAGTACGAATTTCATGTGACATGTTCGCTAAGAATTCGCTTTTAGAAGCGTTTGCAGTGTCTGCAACTTCGCGCAATGAGACCATTTGGTCATAACGCACATTTAATTCTCTGTTAGTGAGCTGAACACGGTCCATTTGCTTACCCGCGAATGAAGAAAAAATTGCGAGGATAATCGGCGCCATATCAATAATCCAGAGCATGGGTGTTTGAGACTGGCAAACCAACAACTGCGAGCAATGGAAGCCCATGTTTTCGATGTAGCATTCCACAACAGTTCCAATAATGGGGAACATTAAACCAAAAAGTCCTCCATACAGCGCATATAGTTTCTGCTCAGTATTGAAGACTTTTCGGAAAAAAGAAATTTTCTTGGTCGGTGTACTTTCCATGGTGCACGAATTTACTTCAAATTCGTGCGCCATTGGGTTTATGCCTCTTCTATTTTTTCGCCCTCTATTTCTTTGCGGAAGACTAGGGTCCCTTCAAACATGTCGAGTACAACGGGTGCTGTTTTGTCTATGCTTCCTGCAAGCAAATGTTTCGAAAGAATATTCAAGACGTCTTTCTGCAACACGCGCTTAACAGGACGTGCACCAAATTGTGGGTCGTATCCCTTTTCGCTGAGCCACTCCAAGGCTTCTGGAGAAACTTTCAGAACAATGTCATTCTTGCGAAGACGTTGCGCTAAAATATGCAGTTGAATGGTTACGATTTCGCGAACTTCTTTCTTCAACAACGGAGGGAACATAATCACTTCGTCTATACGATTTAAGAATTCAGGTCGAAGTGATTTCTTCACCACTTCCATCACTTCTTCTTTCGTTTTTTCGAAGAGGGAAGACAAGTTGGTTTGAGCGTCAATGTGATTGTAGTTTTCATGAATAATATGCGAACCAATGTTGCTGGTCATGATCACAATTGTATTCTTGAAATTCGCCACGCGTCCTTTGTTATCCGTTAACCTTCCATCGTCTAACACCTGAAGTAGAATGTTGAACACGTCGGGATGTGCTTTTTCTATCTCATCGAGCAACACAACCGAGTAGGGTTTTCTGCGAACGGCCTCAGTCAATTGTCCGCCTTCGTCGTAGCCAACATATCCCGGAGGCGCTCCTACCAGGCGAGACACGCTGTGCTTCTCTTGAAATTCGCTCATGTCTATGCGCGTCATAGCGTTCTCGTCGTTGAATAAATATTCGCTCAAGGCTTTTGCTAATTCTGTTTTTCCAACACCTGTTGTTCCAAGGAAAATGAAGGAGCCAATCGGACGCTTTTCGTCGCTTAACCCAGATCTGTTTCTGCGCACCGCATCGCTCACCGCGGCAATAGCTTCTTCCTGTCCAACCACGCGCTTATGCAACTCCTCTTCCATACGCAATAATTTTTCGCGCTCACTTTCCATCATGCGCGAAACAGGAATGCCCGTCCATGCAGCAACCACATCGGCGATTTCTTCCGGGTCAACCTCTTCCTTCACCATCTTGGTGTTGGTTTGAAGTTTTTGAAGTTCTTCGCGATCGGTTTCTATGGCTTGTTCCTTTTCACGAATTTTCCCATAACGAAGTTCTGCTACCAAGCCGAAGTTTCCCTCGCGCTCGGCTTGTTCAGATTGCACTTTGAAATGTTCAATGTCTTTCTTCGCCTGCTGAATGCGTTCTACCACATCTTTCTCTGCTTTCCATTGTCCATACAAACCGTTGCGCTCTTCCTGAAGATTGGCGATCTCTTCACCAATTTCATTCAAACGCACGGTGTTGTTTTCACGCTTGATCGCTTCTCTTTCAATTTCCAATTGAAGAATTTTACGCTCAATCTCATCGAGTTCAGCGGGCTTGGAATTTATTTCCATACGCAGACGAGAAGCGGCTTCGTCAATTAAGTCAATGGCTTTGTCTGGAAGAAAACGGTCACTGATGTATCGGATTGAAAAATCCACTGCAGCAATTATCGCATCGTCTTTAATCTGCACTTTGTGATGCGATTCGTATTTTTCTTTCAATCCGCGAAGGATAGAAATCGCATCTTCTCTGTTTGGTTCATCTACTAAAACCTGTTGGAATCTACGCTCAAGTGCTTTGTCTTTCTCAATGTATTTCTGATATTCATTGAGCGTAGTTGCGCCTATGGCGCGAAGCTCTCCGCGAGCTAAGGCAGGCTTCAAAATGTTCGCTGCATCCATAGCGCCTTCACCACCGCCTGCGCCAACGAGCGTATGAATTTCATCAATGAAAAGAATCAATTGACCATCGCTTTCTTGCACTTCCTTAACCACCGATTTCAATCGCTCTTCAAATTCACCTTTGTATTTCGCACCGGCTACAAGAGCACCCATGTCTAGGCTGTATATGGTTTTGTCTATTAGGTTTTCAGGAACGTCTTTATTTATGATACGGTGCGCAATGCCTTCAGCAATCGCTGTCTTACCTACGCCAGGTTCGCCAATCAAAATCGGATTGTTTTTCGTTCTGCGCGATAGAATTTGAAGTACACGACGAATTTCTTCATCGCGACCAATAACAGGATCGAGCTTGCCGTCTTGCGCAAGTTTATTCAGATTCTTCGCGTATTTCTCAAGCGATTGAAACGTTTGTTCTTGGGTCGAAGATGTCACGCGTTGTCCTTTGCGCATGTCTCCAATGATTTGTTTCAAGTCTTTGCTATTCACTCCGCGGTCTTTGAGCAGCTGCGAAGAGGCGTCCTTTGAGTCCATCATTCCCAAAAGTAAGTGCTCAATAGTCACGAATTCGTCTTTCATATTGCGGGCCTCACCGCTGGCACGTTGAAGCATGTCGGTTGCACTTCGACTTAAATTAACATCGCCACCAGAAACTTTCGGAAGTTTTTGCATTTCCAATTGAACGGAAGTGCCAACTGCTTCAGCAGTGGTATTGAATTTTTTCAATATAAATGGAAGTATACGATCGTCTTCTTCGAGTATTCCTTTCAAAAGATGCAATCCCTCTATACTGCCATGGCCCATGCTCATTGCAATTTGCTGAGCACGCTGCACACTTTGCTGTGCTTTAAGCGTGAATTGTTCGAAGTTCATTTTTTTTAATTTATGGTTTACGAGGCATGCATCAATAGCCTAGCCGTTACCAGAATTCGGAAGTTATTTCCGAATTGGAACGGATCTGTGTGTCTAAAAGGCAGGTGCGCCTTGAATTTTACGACGAAAAGGCATGAGCATGAATGTTAGATGTTTCATAAGATTCTTCGAAAGGTCCTGCGGAAGGTCTTGCGAAGTACCTTCGGAACGACCTTGTGAAACACCTCGATTCACTTAGTGATAGAAATAGCTGCAATCAATCCTATACAAGCAATATTCGTAAGCAAAATATTGGTGACCGCCCACGCGAATTGCTGTTGTTGGAAAAGCTGAACCGTTTCCCAACTGAAGGTGCTAAAGGTGCTCAGTCCACCGCAGAGTCCAGTTGTTAAGAAGAAGAGTGTACGTGGAGAGATATTCGATTTATTTGCTAACGCGAAAGTGATTGCAATAATAATTGCTGCTGAAATATTGGCGAGTAAGGTTCCGATTGGAAGTGAAAGATTACCCAGCTTAAAAGGTAGACCAATGATGTATCTGAGAACAGAGCCAATTCCCCCGCCGAGAAAAATGAGTGCAAGCGTTATTCCGTTCATCTTTTAACGAAAGAAAAAAGTTTGTAAAAAATGTAACCAAGCAATCCGCCCATAAACCAACCCATGAGAATATCTGTTGGAAAGTGAACCCCTAAATAAACTCTCGATAGCGAAGTTAAAATTGTCGCTAAAATGAGAATGGTTTTCAATCTGTAGTGCCGGGGTAATGCGAGCAATACGAAAAAAGTAAGAGCAGCGAAGTTACTGGCGTGAGAAGAGTAAAAGCCATAATTCCCGCCTCTATATTCGCTGCCATTACTATTTTTTGCGTAGTGAAGTTCGTCTTGAAGTTTTTCTGTGTGAGAAGGACGAAAGCGTTCAAACGAATCTTTGAAAACGCCAGAAACTTGGTCGTTAACTCCAACAGCCAATGATGCGAAAATAACTGCATAAACCCCGAATTTAGTGCCGTGAGTAACGAACAATTGCCAAATGATATAGGCGAACAATGGAATCCAGATAGCAGTGCTGCTAAGGGCCATCATGACCTTATCTAACTGATAAATTGAAAGTCCATTTATAGCTTTCAGCAATGCAATGTCTAGCTCAATCATTGGGATTAGACGTACAGCTGTGCTATTTCAGTCTCGTAATTCGAATTAATATTCTTGCGCTTCAGTTTCAGAGTGGGTGTAATTTCTCCGCGCTCTACAGTGAAAGGCTGTGCCAATAAGTGTATTCCTTTAATTTGCTCCCAACTTCCGAATTTGTTGTTCATTTCAGCAATGAAATTTTTCACTTCTTTCAATACTTTATCTTGTTGAATTACTTCTTCGTTAGTTAAGGCAGCAAGATCAGGAAAGTGAACTTTCGCGAATGCACAATCGACAACGATTAATGCCCCAGGGAATTTTTGTCCGTCGCCAACAACCATACATTGCTCAATGAAGTGTGATTCCTTCAGTGCGTTTTCAAGTACTTGCGGAGCAACGTATTTTCCACCGCTTGTTTTGAAAAGCTCTTTTTTACGATCTGTGATTTTTAAGAATCCATCTTCAACAATTCCAATATCTCCAGTGCTGAACCATCCGTCATTAAGCACTTCTGCAGTTATCTCAGGGCTTTTATAATACCCCATCATTACTTGCGGACCTTTTACTAAAATTTCGCCGTCACTTGCAAATTTAATTTCAGTTTTAGGAATGATCGTTCCAACCGAACCTGGTTTGTATAGATTTGGTTTTCTGAGTGTGTTCACCGAAATAACAGGCGAGGTTTCTGTAAGGCCGTAGCCTTCTTTAACGGGTATTCCTGCTGCTGTGAAAAAGCGAGCCAGTCTTGGTTGAAGAGCGGCAGATCCGCATGCTACGGCACCAATCTCAGTTAAACCTAAGGCGGCTTTGACTTTGCTGAAAACTAGTTTTTGAGCAATTTTTAATTTGAACTCATACCATCCGCCATTTGCTCTTTCAGGCTCCCACTGAAGAGCCAGGCTAACGGCCCATTGAAAGAGGACTTTTTTGATTCCAGTGTTCGATTCCCCCTTGGCAATTATTCCGTCAAAGAACTTTTCCAATAATCGCGGTACAGCCGTAAACATGTGTGGCTTATTCGCGATTAAATCATCTTTAATATTGTCCATACCTGTTAGCGTAATACTCACGCAATTGTCTATATACAGGTAGTGCAGCATGCGCTCGAAAATATGACAGATGGGTAAAAAGCTAACACAACGTGCCGACCCTCTGGTTAATTCAGGTAACCGATCAAGACAGTGCTCTACGTTAGATGCTATGTTGCTGTGTGAAAGCATAACCCCTTTCGGAAGACCTGTAGTTCCTGAAGTGTAGATGATTGTAGCTAAATCTTCTGTGTGTATTTGTTCTTTTCTTGAATGAACAACCTGAGCTGAATCTTCATTCAAAGAAAAAAGTTCTTTGTAGTTTTTCGCTCCAGGAACCGTATCGAAAGTGAAAACATCTTTCAAAAGTGGAATGTCTTTTCGAATATTCTGAACTTTCTTGAACAGTTCTTCATTCGAAACAAAACAGATGACAGACTCGCTGTGATTCAGAATATACTGAATGTCATTCTCAGTCATAGTCGGGTAAATTGGAACGTCTATAGCTCCAATCTGCAGCGCAGAATGGTCACAGATGTTCCACTCTGTGCGATTTGAATCTGTTATAAGCGCAATTTTTTGTCCGGGTTGAATACCATATTCAACGAGACCGTTGCTCAGTTGGTTAACGCAATCAAGGAATTTGCCGGTTGAGTAGTTTTCCCACTCACCGTTGCACTTACTGCGAAACATTGAATCAAGTGGAAGAGTCTCCATTTGATTGTAAGCGAAATCGAAAAGTCTTTTGTACATGAAACGAATATACTAAACGAATTCTTTCGCAAGACGTTCAGACATAAAATCGAATAATTGTTGGAAAGGACCTTTTACCATCATTTCCATAAATGGATTAAGAGTGGCGTCGCAATCTTGGAAGGCTGTAGTTGTTCCGCCATTGCTTTTAAGTTTAGCTTTCAATACGAAAGGAAAGGGACTTTTATCAGTAGTTTCAAAAGTTGTTTCCGCATCTTCCGTATTTAAAACAGCGGAAACGCGTTTCAATTCGATGGTATAAACATTTTGAATTTTGAATGAACAGGTATCTTCAGTGTTACTCCAATTGGAAATTTTATCCAGTGGAAGAAGGCGCTGAATATTCGCCATATTCTGCAAATACGCGTGCACCTCTGCAAGCGAAGCATTTACTTCAACACTTTTACTAATGAATTTAGCCATTGGTTTGTGATTCTAAATATGCGGCGCTCCAAGCTGATGGATTTTCCCTCCATGTTTTCAAAGTTTCCAGCTGTTCTTCTGTAATGTATTCCTTCTGAAGAGCCTGTTGTAACAAAGCGTGGTAGTCTGTTAAAGTGTGCAATTCGACGTTTGCTTCTTGAAACGCTTCTTTCGCAATGTCAAAGTCGTACGTGAAGATTGCAACCATTCCCATAACATCTAATCCTGCGTCACGTAGGGCAGAAACAGCACTTAAGCTGCTTTTTCCGGTTGAGATAAGATCTTCAATTACAACTACTTTTTGGTTGGGTTCAACCACTCCTTCAACCTGGTTCCCTAATCCGTGCTTTTTTGCTTCGCTGCGAACGTAAGCGTAAGGCACACCCATTTCTTGTGCAACCAAGGCACCAATCGCAATTCCTCCGGTGGCTACTCCGGCAATAATATCTGGAGTGCCAAATTTCTCTTGTATTGCTTCCACGAACTGTTGACGAATGTGTGTTCTGCAAACAGGGAACGAAAGCGTTTTGCGGTTGTCGCAATAAATAGGCGACTTCAATCCGCTTGCCCATGTGAATGGGGCTTGAGGTTTCAACTCAATTGCTTTAATTTGCAAAAGATAATCTGCTACTTGTAATCCTACTTCAATATTTGAATCCATGCCGCGAAAATACGTCGTCTCTCACCTCGGTCGAACATTAACTTTTTCACAAGAGGAGTTTTTTAGCTTTTTCGGGACATACAAGCGAATTGACGCTGCCGGCGGATTGGTTCAAAATGGCTTTGGCGAATTTTTAATGATTAAGCGGAAAGGCTTCTGGGATTTGCCCAAAGGCAAGATAGAATCTGGTGAAAACGATGAAGAGGGAGCCTTGAGAGAGGTCGAGGAAGAAACGGGTTTAACAGGAATGAGCATTGTCAATCATTTGGTAGACACTTTTCATACTTATGAACTGAAAGAGAAGTTGGTGCTGAAGCGCAGCACTTGGTTTTTAATGAAATGTGAAGGTGCCCCGGAGTTAACACCTCAGATAGAGGAAGAAATTGAACGCGTAGAATGGTGTTCAAAAGAATTGCTCGAATCTCGACTTTCGGAATCTTACGCAACAATAGCCCTCGTGTGGGAAGCCTTTATAGCGCCTTCCAGCCTTGAGCGCTGAGCTTAACGGTTCCTCCGCCAATAGCCATCAATAGGTTTTCTCCGTCTTTTGCAGTGGCATGACCAATGATGCTCAAGTTTGGATTTCCTTTGATTTTTTCGAAGTCGTTTTGAGAAACAGTAAAAAGCAATTCATAGTCTTCTCCGCCGTTCAAAGCACACGTGGTCGGGTCAATGTTATGCTCTGCAGCTGCGTCACGTGTCTCAGGAGCAATTGGCAACTTGTCTTCGTATATGGCAAATGAACATTCGCTTTCCTCTGCAAGGTGAAGGATTTCGGAAGACAGTCCGTCTGAAATGTCAATCATAGCCGTTGGTTTAACCTCAAGTTTAGCCAATAACTGAACAATGTCTAATCGCGCTTCAGGTTTTAATTGACGAGACAGGATGTAATCGTAATTCTCAAGATTGGGTTGTGCTGTAGGAGCGCTTTTGAAAACTTCTTTTTCACGTTCCAATACTTGAAGGCCCATGTAGGCTCCACCTAAATCTCCGGAAACAACCAATAAATCGCCTTCTTTAACGGTGCTTCTTAAAGCAATGTCCTCTTTCTTCGCATATCCGATTGCAGTTATGGAAATGACACATCCGGTAGGAATAGTCGTTGTATCTCCGCCAACCATGTCAACTCCGTATGCTTCGCAGGCGGCAAGCATCCCAGAGTATAATTCTTCAAGGGCTTCAACAGAATATTTGTTGCTTACCGCTAGTCCAACTGTGAATTGTGTTGGAGTGGCATTCATGGCGCAGATGTCGGAAAGATTCACCACAACGCTCTTGTAACCTAAGTGCTTAAGGGGAGTGTACATTAAATCGAAATGCACTCCTTCCACCAACATATCGGTAGTCATGACCAATTGTTTTCCTTCAACAGGTTCCATCACTGCTGCATCATCTCCTGCATCGCGAATGGTTCCTTCGTTTTTCGGAATGAAATATTGAGTTAGGTGCTTGATCAGCGTGAATTCTCCAAGAGCAGAAAGCTCGGTACGTTGTTGTTCCATGGCGCAAAGATAGTTATTGTGTCTAATGCTGAATGAGCTTTTGCGCCCGCAGAGCAATTGAATTAATGGATTCGAGATTTACAAATTGATTTTTGGTGTCTATGTTCAGCCATTCTAATAAGAGCACAATTGAATTTGATATTCTAATGGTATCTGAAATGTCTAAACGGGTAATTCCATTTTTGAAACATATGGGTTCGTGATGTGCGATTCTATTTCGCAGATCGTTAATTTCAGTTAGTTTTTTGAAAATATATTTTTGGTTGATTTGAAGTGAAGGCGTGCTTTTAGGTTTATGAATTAAAATCTCCAAGAGATTGCTTCCAACGGCCTTGTATTGGTTAGGAGCAAAAAGGTGCCTCCAAAATCCGAATCCAAGCTGAGTTATCAGTTGATTATTGTTTTCTTTCGAAATATCTATTTTTAAATTTTGAATAATTGAGAAGGTAATTGCTGTTTGAGGAGAATTAAAAAAATTTAGAAGCGGAAATGCTCTGTTCTAACCAATCTTGTCCATACAATTTTAAGAGGTGGTTGTTGATAGAATTTCTGAATGCAATTTCAAAGAAACAAATGAGTTTAAATGTTTCAGATGAAAGTTGAATGTTCAGAAGGTAGAGCTCCACAGCCTTTGATTTGTCTGAGGTACAGGCCTGGAGGTATCTTTTCATTCGATGCTTTGAAACTATTTTTTCAAGTTCTGAAAAACGCATAAATTTGTTTTGGAAAATTTATTTTCTTTTTTAAATTTGTGGTCTGATTCCCGGTCGTCCCTGAAGCAATTCAAACTTCCGGGTATTGTTTTTTATAGACGACTCAATCGAATATCGAGAACTTCCAACTGAATGGAACTTTGACCGTTCCAAACATTTTCATTCAATTGAAAAAGCAGGTCGATTTCCTTTCCTTCCAAAATTGGAAATACCCAATCGGCCATTTTGAAAGCAATGCCTTTCATTTCCGAAACATTGCCAGCTTGCTTCACATGCAATTGAAGATGATCTGCGTGGGCACCGACCAATTTGGTGAATCGCGCATTCTTAACATTTTTCGTAAGGAAAACAGGACGCAAGTTCTCGGGACCATGCGGTTCCAAGGGTTGAAGCGATTCGTACAACGAAAAAGAAATTTCATCGAATTGAATTTCGGTGTCGTACAAATGACATTGTTCAATTCGAATGTTATTGCAGAAGTTGCGAACAACCTTGTCGAAGCTTAATCGAAAGGCCTCGAAGTTTTCAGATTTTAATTTGAGTCCCGCCGCCATGCTGTGTCCTCCGAACTGAATCAGATGCTCTTCGCACATCGAAAGCATTTCATAAACATCTATTCCCTCAATGGAACGAACACTTCCCGAGAGCACACCTTCATCTTCAACCAATACTATGGTTGGCTTGTAATACGATTCAATAAGTCTTGAAGCAACAATTCCAACCACTCCTTTGTGCCAGCCTTGTTTCTTCACCACCGTAGTGAAGCTGTCTTCGTAAAACGAGTCGTTTTCAATGATATCTAGCGCCTCTTGGGTAATGTTGCGGTCGAGTCCTTTTCTTTCTTGATTGTATTTTTCAATTTCACCCGCAACGGATTTAGCATCTTCCGCATTGTTGGTCAGAAGCACTTCAACAGCACGTTTTCCTGAAAAAATTCTTCCGGCAGCATTAATGCGCGGAGCAATTAAAAAAACCAGATCAACCACTTTCAAAACTTTCCCGCTGTGTTTGGCGTTTGATAGTAGCTCAGCGATGCCAGGACGGAAATGCGTATTGATTTCTTTCAATCCGAAATGAAGGAGAACCCTGTTTTCAGAGGTAACCGGAACAATGTCGGCACCTGTTGCAACGGCCACAAGGTCTAGAAAGGAATAAGCGAAGTCGAGCGATTCGTTGTGATGAATAAACCAAGCGCACATGACTTTGAATCCGACCGCACATCCACAGAGACCTTTATTTTCATAAGTGCAATCTTTTCTTTTCGGGTTTACAATAGCAAAGGCAGGTGGAAGGGCTTCGGGTGTGTGGTGATCGCAAACGATGACGTCTATTCCGTGGGAATTGCACTGCTCAATGCGCGGACCGTCCTTAATTCCGCAGTCGAGCGTTACGATCAACGAAAAGTTATTTTCATGAGCGAAAGCCACACCAGCATCTGAGAATCCGTACCCTTCTTTGTATCTATCTGGGATGTAAAAATCGCATTCGAATCCAACGTGTCTGAGAAAGCTATAGAATACCGCAACAGCCGTTGTTCCATCTACATCGTAGTCGCCGTAAACAAGAATTTTCTCATTTTTTTCTTTGGCTGAAATCAACCGGGCAATGGCCTTATCCATGTCTTTCAGCTCGAAAGGGTCGAGTAGTTGATTTATCTCTGGATGAAGGAAAACATGGGATTGTTCGGGTGTTCGAATGTTTCGCATGAGCAATATTTCCGCGAACGCTTTGCTAATGTTGGACTTCATGGCAAGTTCAGCAATTTCCTCGTGGGAGAATTGGTTGCGTTTTTTCCAAGAGTTTTCTTTGAGCTTTTTCATGTCCTGCAAAGTTAGGGGCAGAACTCGAGCAACCCTTTTTCATTTTATGCGGTCTTTTCGTATATTCGTACCCCAAACCCATTAAAGAAATGAATAAATCTTTACGTTCGATTTTAATACTCATGAGCATTTTCGGGATGTTCGTGCTGAACGGCTGTTTAAATGACGACAATAAAATTCCGCCAAATTGTTATGACGGAATATTGAATAACTCTGAGCAATTAGTGGATTGCGGAGGTCCGAATTGTGAACAATGTGACCACTGTATTGACGGAATTTGGCAACCAGAGTACGGTGAAACATGTGTAGACTGCGGCGGAGAATGTGGTCCATGTCCTCCTTGTTCAAACTGTATTCAGGACGGTGATGAAGCCGGAATTGATTGTGGTGGAACGAATTGCGGTCCTTGCGCTGCCCTTTGTGCAGACGGACTTCTGAACGGAACCGAAACGCAAGTGGATTGTGGTGGTGCATATTGCGAAGCTTGTCCAACGTGTACAGACGGATTAATGAACGGCACTGAGATCGGAGTAGACTGCGGAGGTACAAATTGTCCACCTTGTTCTACAGATGGTAACTGCACCAACGGAATTATCGATGGCGGATTGCAGGGCGAGTTTTGGACGGATTGTGGCGGTGTTGATTGCGTAGCTTGCGATACAATAATCACTTTTACAGCGAATGGTGTTAATCATGTTGGTGTTGCTTCTTCCTGCACGTTCTCTTTCGCAGGTGGAGTAGTAACTGTAACGGGTTCAACGCTTCAGGGCGGAACAATTGCCTTCACAATGGCTCAGCCTGTAGCTGGTTGGGTTAGTGGTTCAGTAATTAATATGGCTACCACAACTAACCCGGCAAGTGTTATGGCATTCACCAATGCCTCTGTTGCTCATAGCACAGCATTTGGAACGTCAACAGCAACTGTTAATGTTGTCAAATTTAGAGGCACCCCTGCTCCAGGTGGCATTCGTTACACCTTCTCAGGTGTTCTGAAGAATAATGGCGGAACGTCTACTGTGAATATTACAAACGGATTGGTTATGGTGCCTCTTCAATAGGACCTGCAATCTGAAAAATATCAAAAAGCCCTTCGTAAAGAAGGGTTTTTTATTTCACCCTCATTTTCGTTTCTTTGCACCCAATTTAGCAATGAACTAAACATAAGAATATGCATTTCGAATTAACAGAAGAACATTTGGCCGTGCAGGCTGCTGCGAGAGATTTCGCGCAGAACGTATTAAAACCAGGCGTAATAGAGCGCGACGAGCATCAGAAATTTCCAACGGAAGAAGTGAAGCAATTGGCCGAGCTTGGTTTCATGGGAATGATGGTGAGTCCAGAAAATGGAGGAAGTGGAATGGATACCCTTTCATACGCCATTGCTATGGAAGAGATTTCTAAAATCGATGCTTCTACCTCAGTATGTATGAGTGTAAACAATTCATTGGTATGCTACGGTCTTGAAGCTTATGGAAACGCTGAGCAAAAAGAAAAATTCTTGAAGCCTTTGGCAAGTGGAGAAAAGATTGGTGCATTCTGTTTGTCTGAGCCAGAAGCTGGTTCTGACGCGACTTCGCAAAGAACTACGGCAGTAGACATGGGCGATTATTATTTGTTGAACGGAACAAAGAACTGGATCACCAATGGAAGCACAGCTTCTACTTATTTGGTAATTGCACAAACAGATCCTGAAAAAGGACACAAAGGAATTAACGCACTTATCGTAGAACGCGGCATGGAAGGGTTCATCGTTGGTGCGAAGGAAAATAAAATGGGTATTCGCGCAAGCGATACGCATACGTTGTTATTCAACGATGTGAAAGTTCCAAAAGCAAACCGCATTGGTGAAGACGGATTCGGGTTCAAATTCGCCATGAAGACGTTGAGCGGCGGACGTATTGGTATTGCTGCGCAAGCTTTAGGTATTGCTGCTGGTGCTTACGAATTGGCTTTAGCCTATTCGAAGGAGCGTAAAGCATTCGGAAAGGAAATTTCACAACACCAAGCCATTGCTTTCAAGTTAGCCGATATGGCTACTGAAATCGAAGCTGCGCGTTTGTTAGTTTACAAAGCGGCTTGGATGAAAGATCAAGGCATGAACTACGACGAAGCAAGTGCTATGGCGAAGTTGTACGCGTCTACTGTTGCTATGAAGCACACGGTTGAAGCGGTTCAAATTCACGGCGGATACGGATTCGTGAAAGAATATCACGTTGAGCGTATGATGCGCGATGCGAAGATTACGCAGATCTACGAAGGAACAAGCGAAGTGCAGAAAATTGTCATTTCAAGAAGCGCACTTTCGAAGTAATCACTTTCGAAATTCATTAACAAAGGGCTGTTGTAAGACAGCCCTTTTTGTTGGAATTCACTTCCATTCGAAATCTATTTTCGTAAAGAAGCATGAACCCAATCAAACATACCTTACGTTTTGTTCTAGCCCTTTTCCTTGCTGCATTGGGAATAGGCGGCGTATACTATTTTTTAAATCGAAGTCACGCGGAATGGACAAATCCTTTGGCTTACATTCCTTCGAGTGCAACAGGTATTGTAGAACTGAAGAAGGCCGAAGCATTCGCTGAAGCTATTGAATGGTCTGCAGAGTTTACAATGAATGAAGGAATAAGTCAAATGCTTCAAGAGGTTTCTGCTGACCCGCAAGGATTGAAATTCGAAAGTCAGTCGGTTTGGGTCGTTGATAACGGAGTAGATGATTTAATAATTCTTCCGGTTGGATACGGTGAAGAAGGACAAGCGCTCGCTGCAAAATGGAATGCGAAATTTCCTGATTTGAAATTTCTTTTCCAAGAACCCTTTGCTATATATGGAAGTGGAAACGTATCTCTTCCTGAAGAAGGAAATCAGCTCAACGATTCTCAATCATTCTTATGTGTGAAAGGAACCACTTCCTTCGATTCGAATTGCCATTATTATTACAAAGTAGATGAGGATTGGACAGCCTTAGACGACATGCGTGGAAGTGAATCTTCGATGATTGCCGGATTCCAATGCAAGCCACTCAACCTACCAGCAAATCAGTCGAGCTTCACCTTCCAAAAAGTATTCACGAATGGAAGAACCAATACGAGTTACTGGTTCAAGGCCGTTCACGCAGGAGGTCCATTAGCGTTGCTGACTTACCTCGATTCTCTTCGTCCGCAAGACGCGCGTAATGCGTTCTTAAGTGTTCGCCTGGAACAAGAAGCAAAGAAGAATGCTTCGTTGTTAGACTGGTTGAACAACAACGCCACCGGCGAATTGGCTATGGCTAATTTCGGCAGCGATACTCCAGGAGTAAACGGTATGATTTACGCCTTGGGCTTGAAATCGGACAGTGTGAATGTAGGAATATTATTCTCGGACTCAATTGCCTTAGATCCTATTCGTGAAGCGAATGCAGCAGAACTCTTCGCTATGGATAAGATTTTTCCAAGTGAAGTCAAATTTTATGGCGTTCGGTACAAGAGTTTTTTCCTGTTCGCTGAATCGAAAGAAATGTTAATGGCTCATCAACAATATCTTTTGGTGGCAGGTGCAATAGGCGACAAGAGTTTTCCTGCATTACCGAGTGGAGGAGTAGTTACTGGAACGGACATGAAATATTCAAGCACAATCTCTGCGAAGTTTGGAAACGGTTGGCGCGTGTGGCATTACGCTCCTGTTGCAAATCGCACACAAGTGCGTTTGGTGGCTAAGGTGGCAATTGAAATTCAAAAACAAGTTGAAGTGGCCGAGGACACCGTTTCAATTCCAACAAAGTCAGCGCCAGTGCCAACGCCAGTTGTGGAATCAGGAAAAACGAAGTCCGTAACGAACCACATCACAGGCAAGTCAGAACAAGTGAAATATTCCGGTTCGAAAATCGAATGGGTTGCGAATGGAAAAACAATTTGGTCGGTAACACTGACGTCTGAAATTAGAGGAGTGGAGCAGATTGATGCGTTTAAAAATGGAAAGAAGCAGCTCTTGATTCTGACGAACAATAGATTGGAAATGCTTGATATCAATGGAAAGAATGTTGTTGGTTATCCTGTTGTGATCTCTTCAAAGCCCTGCACGAATTTGTGCGTGGCAGATTATTCCAATGCAAGAGATTACCGCATCTTCTTTGGCTGTTCCAACGGAACTATTTACAATTACATGTCGAACGGAAAGCCGACTGTGGGTTGGAATGTAGTAAGCATGAAAGGTGATTTGCCTTCTTCCATTCAACACAAGAAAGTAAATGGACAAGACGAGATTCAAGTGAAACGAGCAAGTGGAAAAACAACTATTTTGAAACGTAACGGTGCAGTGAAACAATGAAAGCAATCTATTTAACGAAATTCGGAAAACCGCATGAAGCTTTTGAAATAAGGGAAGTTGCTGATCCGATTTTGGGTGAAGGTGAAGTGCGTGTGAAGGTTGAAGTTTCCGGATTGAATTTCGCAGATGTTTTGGGAAGGAAGGGTTTGTATCCCGCCCTGCCCGCACCGCCTGTGGTTATGGGTTACGATGTGGTTGGAATTGTGGAAGCCGTTGGTGAAAGTGTTTCTTCCGATTGGATTGGAAAGCGTGTCGCTTGTCTAACGCGATTCGGTGGTTATGCTGAAAAGGTTTGCACCGCTGTTACAGGTATCGCAGAACTTCCAGATTCCATTTCTTCCAACGAAGCCTGTGCCATG
The DNA here is from genome assembly GCA_964511555.1 of uncultured Chryseobacterium sp. Classification (GTDB taxonomy): domain Bacteria; phylum Bacteroidota; class Bacteroidia; order Flavobacteriales_D; family Sanyastnellaceae; genus CAIZGX01. The sequence goes on along the minus strand of CAZEFR010000018.1, from coordinate 12,314 downwards.
GCCACGCAGTATGTGACGGCTTTGTACATGAGCGATTTTATTCAACATACAAAATCGGGAGAACGTGTGCTTATACATGCCGCTGCTGGCGGAGTAGGGACAGCGTTGATTCAGTTGTTGAAGGAAAGAGGATGTGAAATTTTCGCAACGGTGGGAAGCGATGAAAAGGTGAATGCTCTTGCGAAGCAAGGCATTACCGCGGTGAATTACAACACCCATGATTATGAAATTGAAATTCGAAAGCACTTGGGAAAAGCCAATCTTGATGTGACTTTCAACAGCATAGGAGGGAAGTCGTTCAAGCAAGATATGCGCCTGTTGGGTGCAGGCGGAAGATTGATGTTGTTCGGATTTTCAGATCGCACCAGCAAGTGGGGTGGGAAGTTGGCGACTTTGAAGTTGGTGTTCGACATGGGAAGACTCATTCCATTGTTATTGCTTGGAAAGAGTCAGTCTGTTCTTGGCGTTAACATGCTCAGAGTAGCCGACGAGCATCCACAAATCATTGGAAAGCTCTTGAATCAATTGGTTCAGATGCATTCAGAAGGAAAAATTAAACCGCTTATTGGCGGTGAATATTCCTACGCCGAAATCGCAAAAGCACATCATTATTTAGAGAGTCGAAAAAGCTCGGGAAAAATAATTTTGAAGTGGTGAAGCCCCTAACACTCATTTTCTTATACATTCGCCAAGAATAATTTTTATATGTCAACGCAACACAAACTTTCCACAGCCGGATTACTTGTTACACTGGGTATAATTTACGGTGATATAGGAACTTCTCCATTGTACGTAATGAAGTCCATCGTAGGCGATAAGCCTATTAGTGAGATGCTTATTTATGGAGGTATTTCATGTGTGTTCTGGACGTTGACTATTCAGACGACGATTAAGTATATCTGGATGACCCTTCGTGCAGATAACAAGGGTGAAGGCGGAATATTCTCGTTGTTTAGTTTAGTGAAGAGAAGAGGGAAGTGGCTGTTCTGGCCCGCAATGATTGGTGCTGCAACCTTGTTGTGCGATGGAATCATTACTCCGCCTATTTCTGTTGCTTCTGCTGTAGAAGGTTTAAAAGTATTCGATGAAGGAATTCCTGTTATGCCTATTGTCTTGGCCATTATTACGGGGCTCTTCATGATTCAACGTTATGGAACCAAGCTCGTAGGTGTGGCTTTTGGTCCGATTATGCTTATATGGTTTTCAATGCTAGCCGTCTTGGGTTTATACAACGCCCTGCAGCATCCGGAATTGTTTAATGCTCTGAATCCGAAATATGCTTACGATTTATTAGCAAATTATCCGAAAGGATTTTGGTTGTTAGGGGCGGTATTCCTCTGCACTACTGGAGCTGAAGCTTTGTACAGTGATCTTGGGCACTGCGGTCGTTCGAATATTCGGGTGACATGGATTTTTGTGAAGACCTCCTTGGTATTGAACTATATGGGTCAAGGTGCTTGGTTAATGCAACACGAAACGTTAGATGGAAAAAATCCGTTTTTTGAAATTATGCCAGAGTGGTTCTTGCTTCCAGGGGTCATTGTTGCAACCTTGGCTGCGGTAATTGCTAGTCAAGCCTTAATTTCAGGATCGTTTACACTTATTGGTGAAGCAATCAACCTGAACTTCTGGCCACGTGTTGCGATTAAATTTCCAACAGAAACAAAAGGTCAACTGTACATACCTAGTGTGAACTGGTTGTTGTGGGCCGGATGTATAGGTGTTATGCTTTACTTCAAAGAGTCGGCACACATGGAAGCGGCATACGGATTGTTCATCACGGTGGCTATGCTTATGACCACGCTCTTACTCTCTTATTATTTGATTTATCATCGTCATTGGCCATTTCTTCTTGTTGCGGGTATAGCCTCATTGTTTTTCACTGTTGAACTCTCCTTTTTCATTGCGAATTCCATTAAACTTAAGGAAGCATGGATGATGCTTATCGTTTATGCGGGCATTCTTATGGTCATGTATGTGACCATACGTTACCGAAAGTTCAGTAACGAACGAATTGGTTTTATTTCGCTTGATCCGCATATCGATACGCTTAGAAGATTGTCTGAAGATGTGAGTGTTCCGAAATACGCAACACACCTGGTTTACATGACGAAGGCTAGCTTTACTGATCAGGTAGAGAAACTCGTGATTGATTCCATACTCGAGGGTACGCCGAAGCGTGCCGATGTGTATTGGTTTTTGCACGTAGACCGCACAAACGAGCCTTATACCATGGAGTACGAAGCGCAAGAATTAGTTGATGACTTAGTGATTAAAGTGAATATTAAATTGGGCTTCCGTGTGCAAGCGAAAGTGCATAATTACTTCTGCTTTATACTTCAGGATTTGGCTACAAAGAATTACTTCAATCGCATTCAAAAACCCGAGCCGTACGGAGCGTATAACAACAGTATTGACGTTCGTTTTGTGGTGCTTCAGAAATACTTGAGTGTAGAGAATGAATTGGGAGTGAACGAGAACTTCATTTTCGAAGCACATCAGTTTTTGAAGAGTATTTCTCTTACAGATATTGATGCGTGGGGATTGGAAGAAAACAGAACTTCTGTTGAAAAAGTTTCAATGGTTATGAAATCAGGCGAGCGTTGCAATTTAATTATGCGCGGACACAAAGCACAATCTTAAATTACATCATTTCAGAAAGCTCTAACCAGCGCATGGTTCCGTTGTCTATTTGATCGGACAATGCACCAAGTTCTAAAGCTATTTTTTCCATCTGAATATGATCGGTAGCATTTAAAAGCTCAGCTTCAAGCTGGGCTTTTTTCTCTTCCCACAAAGGCAAATTCTTTTCGAGTGTTTCGAATTCATGTTTGTCTTTGAACGAAATTTTTCCAGCAGGTTTTTTCTTTTCTTCTTTGATGGAAGGGGCCGGTTCTTCTGGCTTCTTTGCTTCGGCAAGTCTTTCTTGCTTGGCCGAAGCTTCGCTCAATACCGCGCGGAAATCGAGGGTGCTTCCAAGCAAATCATGTACGTTTCCTTTTCCATCTAAAAGAAATAAATGATCAACCAATTTATCGAGGAAGTATCTGTCGTGACTCACGATAACTAAGCATCCAGGGAAGTTCAACAAGTAATCTTCCAACGCTGAAAGCGTGAATACGTCGAGGTCATTGGTAGGCTCATCGAGAATTAAGAAATTCGGATTCTTCATCAATACCAAAAGCAACTGCAAACGCTTGCGTTCGCCTCCGCTAAGTTGATCAATCCGGTTGAAGTGCATGTGCTTCGGGAACAAAAATTTCTCGAGCATTTGCGATGCGCTAATGGTCTTCCCTTTTGCTAATGGAATGTAGTCTGCAACATCACGAATGCATTCGATGAGTCGTTGTTCAGGTATGAGGTTCGAAGATGACTGCTCGTAAAATCCGAACACCACCGTTTCACCATTCACAATCTTTCCGCCATCGGGCTCCATGCGTTTGGTCATGAGGTTTAGGAAAGTAGATTTTCCACAACCGTTTCTTCCAATGATACCAATGCGTTCATTCGATTTGAAGACATAGTCGAATCCGTCCATAACCGTAGAGTCGCCCATAGACTTGGTGGCCTTAATGAATTCAACCACCTTCGAACCCATTCGGGTAATGTTAATTTCAAGATCTAATTCGCCGTCTTCTGGTTTGCGCTTCAATTTGTCTTTCAACTCTTCGAACGAGTCCATGCGACTCTTGCTTTTCGTCCCGCGGGCACGTGGCATGCGGCTCGCCCATTCGGCTTCGCGACGAAACAGATTTAAATTCTTGTCGCGTGAAGCAGCTTCAAGCTGCTCGCGCTCTGCTTTCTTTTCAAGATAATAAGAGAAGTTTCCTTTGTATTTGTAGAGCTCTCCGTTTTCCAATTCAAGAATTTCATTCGTGATGTTTTCCAAGAAATAACGATCGTGCGTGACCATGAACAAGGTCATGCGCGCTTTCGTCAAATATTCTTCCAACCACTCAATCATATCAAGATCCAAGTGGTTCGTAGGCTCGTCGAGAATTAAAAAATCTGCTTCTTCCAACAACACACGCGCCAATGCAATGCGTCGACGTTGACCACCGCTCATGTTGCCCATTTGCTGATTCAGGTCAATGATGTTCAGTGCGCCAAGAATTTGTTTCGCCTTCGCATCGTAGTCCCAAGCATCGGCATGCTCCATCATGTCATGCGCTTCTTGAAGACCCTCTCCGGTTTCTATGGCAACGTCATAGGCACGAATGGCTTTCGTCATGGCGTTGTCAGCAGCGAATAGAAAATCAATGGCAGTTCCTTTGGCATCGAACGCTTCGTCTTGAAGCAAGATGGCCCATTTAATTTCTTTGTTGAATGTTATTCTTCCTGCATCGGGTTCGTCTTTTCCTGCTAGCATGTGCAAAAGCGTAGATTTTCCTGTTCCGTTCTTCGCAACCAATGCTACTTTTTGTCCTTCTTCAATACCGAAAGAAAGGTCTGTAAACAACTCGCGAATACCGAAGGCCTTCGACACATTTTCAACTGATAATACATTCATGCCGCGAAGTTCGTTGAATTTGTTCAATTATAGCACAAGACAATCCCGCGCAATTGTGTTATTTTCGAAGAGTGAAATTTTACACCGCTCCATTTTCTGAAATTCCTTCCTTGAAAATGTATCGCATTCTTGCGTTACGTTCAGACGTTTTTGTCGTTGAGCAAACGTGTGCGTATCAAGATTTAGATGGAAAGGATGAGCACGCTGTTTGGGTGTGGGCGGAAGATGAGAACGGAACTATTCACGCAACAGCTCGACTTTTACCTGCTGGAATATCATACAAGGAAATCAGCATTGGTCGTGTCTGCACGTCAATGGAATCGCGTCGAACAGGCTTGGGTAAATTGTTAATGGAAGAATGTTTGAATCAGTGTGAACGTATTTGGGGCAAGCAGACCATTACCATTTCAGCGCAGCAATATTTGTTGAATTTTTACAACGAATTGGGATTTGTTGAAGAGGGTGAAATGTATCTGGAAGACGATATTCCACATTTGAAAATGAAGCGTAAAGCATGAGTTGGTCTATAACGAAATACAACATTCACGAGTGGTTCATGGCTGCTGCCGTTTTCTGTATGAGTGTTTATTCGAAGGGTGTTACTGTATTTTTTGCCTTGGCATTTTTAACCATGGTCATTCAAGTTTTTGCAGGTGGAAGGAAAATAGAGTGGTCTAGTTTCAACATTTGGGCCTTTATTATGTTTGGTGTTTTTGCCGCGTTTCTGCTTTCTGGAATCTGGAACGAATGGAATAATAAGGCAGCTCTCTCTGAAATTGAAACGAAAATTTCATACCTCGCATTTCCGCTTTTGTTTTTATTCACTTCGAATTCTATCATTCATTCATTGAGGCGTTTTCAATGGGCTTTGGTAAGCGGATGTGTTTTCTTCGCATTGATTTGTCATGTGCATGCTGTTTTTAGATTTTTTGAGACAGGCCTTTGGTCAGAGTTTGTTTATGGAAGACTTTCATGGACGTTTCATCCAACTTATTTAGGATTTTTCTATTTACTATCCATGGTGATCTTAGCAGGGGAGTTCCTTGATTCATCAAATAACAGGAAATCGAAATTGTTGTTGTTGGGAATTGTATTCTTTTCTTTGGAAACCGCATTCATGGCTTCTCGCGCGGGCTTCCTCGCACTGTTTTTATTTTATGCAGTTTTTGTGTTTTATGTTTTTCGAAATGAGAAAAATAAGAAGAAAGCCACTCTTGTGATTGCCTCTTCATTTATTTCATTCATTCTATTGTTTTTCAGCTTTACGCCCATTAAAACAAGGGCCAAGGAAGCCATAAACAATTCGAAGGACATAACAGAGGTAAAGAAGGAAGAGAAAGTGGCCAGCACAAGTGAACGCATAGTGAGTTGGCAAACGGCTTGGGAAATTGCGAAAGACTATCCGTTAGGAGTTGGAACAGGCAATTGGAAGTCACACTTCAATGAACGATACCTATTGAAAGGAGCAAACTTCGCGGCAGAGCATTCTCATCCTGCTCACAATGCTTATCTGCAAATTTTAGTCGAATGGGGATGGTTGGGATTACTGAGCTTATTGTTCTTGTTGTTTGCTGGATTGAGACGGGCTTCGCAGATGAACGACTTGTTTTTTTTGGTTTTCGTCTTAGGCGTGTCTTTCCATTTTATCTTCGAGAGTATGCTTGAACTTCAGCAAGGCCTTGTATTTATTGGGTTTTGGATGTTTTTCCTCATTCATAGAAGACATAATTCAGCAATCCCTAAGAGCTGAATACTGAGTATTAGGACAAGTCCTTTATTTTTCTTAAATTCGTTGCGAAATTTATTAAAATGGCAACAATTGAATTGAGGTTACCCAAAATGGGTGAGAGTGTCGCAGAGGCGTCTATTTTGAGTTGGTTGAAGAAAGAAGGTGACCGTGTTACTGCGGATGAGCCTTTGGTGGAAATTGCCACAGATAAAGTGAATAGCGAAGTCCCTTCTCCAGAAGACGGAATCTTAGTTTCATGTCGAGTGAATGTGGGTGATACGGTTCAAGTTGGACACGTGATTGCCATTATTGAAACAGGGGATGGTGCAAGTGCACCGGCACCCGCTGCTGCTTCGACACCTGCAGCAACAGAAGTTGCAGCTGCACCTTCAGCTCCAGTGGCGGCTCCTTCAGGAACGGCTGTTGTTTCTTCTTCAGATAGATTTTACAGTCCTTTAGTAAAGAACATTGCCAAGCAAGAAAATATTTCACAATCCGAATTAGACAGTATCGCAGGTACGGGTCAAAACGGACGTGTGACCAAGGAAGATTTAATGGGATATATTTCCAACAGAGGAAATAAGATTGTTTCAGCTCCTACGGTGTCTGCTGCATCGGCGCCACCCGTTGAAGCCCCTCGTGTGAAGGGACCTACTATCACCGTTGGTCCGAACGACGAGATTGTTGAAATGGATCGCATGCGCAGAATCATTGCAGATCACATGGTTATGAGCACGCAGGTGTCTCCGCACGTTACGTCATATGTGGAAGCGGATTTGACAAATGTGGTGATGTGGAGAAATAAAGTGAAGAAGCAATTCGAGGCAAATGCCAAAACGAAATTAACATTTACGCCAATTTTCATTGAGGCCGTAGCAAAGGCTATTCGTGACTTTCCTGGTGTAAATGCAAGTGTTGATGGAAACAACATCATCATGCGTGGTGACATTAATATTGGAATGGCTGCGGCTTTGCCATCTGGAAACTTGATTGTACCTGTGATTAAGAATGCAGACCAATTGAATTTGATGGGCATTGCCAAGAAGGTTAATGATTTAGCGGATCGAGCGAGAGCGAATAAATTGACTCCAGATGAAATTCAAGGAGGAACATACACGCTTACCAACGTAGGTTCGTTTGGAAATGTGATGGGTACGCCAATCATTAACCAACCGCAAGTTGCTATTTTGGCTGTTGGAGCAATTCGCAAGAAGCCCGCGGTAATAGAGACCCCGCAAGGAGATGCGATAGCTATTCGCCATATGATGTTCTTATCGCATTCCTACGATCACAGAATAGTTGATGGTGCATTAGGTGGACGTTTTGTTCGTCGAGTGGCTGACTATTTGGAGGAGTGGGATGTAAATCGTGAAATATAATTTTGAAAAACAAAACACCTATGAAAACACGTTTCTTTTCACTTTTGATTGTTGCGTTGGTTGCAATGAGCAATTCTTATGCGGCATCGAATATGGGTAATCCAGAATTTGTTGCGGCTTTCACCGAAGCTAATAAGCTAATGGAGGAAAAATTTTGGGACCAAGCGGTAAAGGAATGGAGAGAGGTTTTGGCTATGGATCCAAAAAACATTAATGTGAACTACAAACTTGGTTTTTGCTTATTGCAAACAGAAACTGAGAAAGTAGAGGCATTAAAGTATTTAGAAATTGCTACATCTGAACGTTTCAGTTCTGGTTATGACGCTTATGATGTCAAGGAAAAACAAGCCCCTATTGAAGCGCTTTATTACCTCGCAGTTGCGCAACATTTGAATTTGCAATTTGATCGGTCAAATGAAAGTCTTGAAACCATGCAAGAGGTGATTTCAAAAAATCATAAATTGAGCAAAGCCATTAGTTATGCAATGGCCGTAAATGTTGAAGCTAAAAAGCAAATTGCGAATCCAAAAGAATTTAAGATAAAAAATCTTGGACAAGTTGTTAATTCGAAATATGCAGACTTCAGTCCTGTTGTCACTTTTGACGAAAGTAGTTTGTTTTTTACGAGCAGAAGAATGCGTCCAGATTCAACCAATGCTAATGTCAAAGATTTTATTACGGATAAGTATAGAGACGATATCTATGTTGTTTTTAAAAATATAAATGGAGAATGGGTTACTCCAGAATTGTTGAATTTGAATTCAGATGATCACGACGCAACTATCTCGGTCTCTCCTGATGGTAATACCTTGTTTATTTATCAAGACAGCTTGGGAGATGGTCAAGTAAAGTATTCTACTTTGATTGGTGAAACATGGAGCACGCCCGCAAAGCTTGGTTCAGATATCAACTCTAAATATTGGGAAACGCATTGCACGATATCGGCAAACGGAAGTGAATTATATTTTGTTTCTGATCGACCAAAAGGTAGTGGGGGTAGAGATATTTACAAATGTTTGAAAGGTGAAAACGGGGTTTGGGGAGTATCGCAAAACCTTGGTTCGCTTGTAAACACAGAGTATGATGAGGATGCTCCTTTTTTGAGTGCCGATGGGAAGTACTTGTATTTTGCCTCAAAAGGACACAACACAATGGGAGGCTTCGACTTGTTTGTATGCGAGAGAGACGCGAGCGGAAATTGGATGGCGCCTGTGAATATGGGGTATCCTTTGAATACGGTAGATGACGATATTTTCTTTCAACCGACTTCCGACGGAAAAAGAGCTTATTACAGCTCAAGACGAGATGGCGGAAAAGGAGATTTAGATGTGTACGAGGTTGAATTGCCAATGGCTAAGGGTGAGCAATTGGCTTCGTTAAAAGGCTTGTTTAAATCGAATATGAACAAACCACTCCCAAGCGGACTCAAAGTTAAAATTACAAGTTCACAAGATGTTCAACCTGAAATTTTAATTGCGAATTCAGATAATGGTTCCTTTTTCACGGTTTTAAAGCCTTGTCAATCCTATCATGTTGACTATTTCAATCAAGAAGAGCGAATTAAGTCTGAAGATATAAGTGTGCCATGCGATGGTAGAAAATATGAATATTCTCGAGAAGTAGTTGTTATTGAAAAAGAACCTGTTGTTATTGACGTGCCGGATCCGATTACCTATGATCCGAAGGAACCTATTCAAACAACCATCAATGAGACAAAAACTTACGCAGAGTACTCTCATTATTTCATGTACGGTAAGAGTGTATTTTCAACTTCCGAAAAGGATTTTCAAGAATTTGTTTCTTTGTGCCAAAAGGTTATCGACCAAAAAGGTTTTGTTACAATCTCAATTGAAGGAAGCGCTTCAAATGTTCCTTCGATTGGAGCAAAAACAAATGAAATGCTCTCCAATGAGCGTTCTGGAAATGCAAAGAATGCACTTAAAACCGCTTTGGAGAAAAAGGGATATTTAGAGAAGGTTGATTTCACATTTGCCGAACCAAAGAATAGTATTCAAGGTAAGAAGTACGAAAACGATGCAATGACAAACAGAGCAGAGTACGAGAAATACCAATACATCAAAGTAAAAGTTCAATAAGAATACTGCATGCTTCATTTAAAGAGACCGTTGGTTTTTCTTGACCTGGAAACCACCGGGACCGACGTTGCGAAAGATCGTATCGTAGAAATAGCTTTCGTAAAAGTTATGCCAGATGGAGCAACTGAAACGCTACCCGAGTTTAAAGACACCAAGTTTTTAATCAATCCGGGAATGCCTATACCTATTGAATCTTCCATGGTTCACGGGATATACGACGCAGATGTGAAGAACGCTCCGTTGTTTTCAGATTGCGCACCCATGCTGAATGATTTCATCGAAGGATGTGACTTGGCAGGATTCAATAGCAACAAGTTTGATATTCCACTGCTCGCTGAAGAATTTCTGCGTGTTGGAATTCCATTTACATTAGATGGAAGAAACACAGTAGATGTACAAGTGCTGTTTCACAAACTTGAACCAAGAAATTTATCTGCGGCATACAAATACTACACGGGTGGAACGCTTGAGAATGCACACTCGGCTTTGATAGATACACAGGCTACCTACGATGTTTTTAAAGGTATGTTTGAAAAGTATAAAGACGAAGAGCGCGCCCTTCCAACTTCAATTGAAGAAATTGAAACCATGAGCAGCTATGGAAAAAGAGCTGACCTCATTGGCAATCTTCAGTACAACGAAGAAGGGGACATGGTGTTCGGATTTGGAAAGCACAAAGGAGTTAAGGTGGCTGATGTTTTAACGCGTGAGCCGGGTTACTTCGGTTGGATGATGAATGCCGATTTTCCTTTGTACACGAAGGAAGTCCTACGGAAGTTTCGAAACAACATGATGGCTTAAAGCTATGCGAGTTGCGGTCCTCGTCTCGAATGATCTTGTGTATGACCAACGAGTAAGTAAGATTTGCGATTCCCTTCAACATAAAAATTGGGAAGTAGAATTGGTAGGCGTTTTAAAGCCTGAAAGCATTTTCCTTCAACGGAATTATTCTATAAAACGCTTACGTGTATTCTTCAGCAAAGGACCGCTGTTTTACGTCATGCTGAATGTGCGCATGTTCTTCTATTTACTCTTTCATAAAACCGATGTCATTTGGGCGAATGATCTCGATGTCTTGTGGCCAGCGGTTTTGATGAAGAAACTTCGAGGAACAAAAATCATTTATGACTCACATGAATATTTCACTGAAGCTGAAGGGTTAACTGGAAGAGGGCGTATTAAAGCCATTTGGACGCGCATTGAAGGACTTTGTGTTCCATTCGTAGATGTTTTCATTACGGTGAATGAAAGCATAGCTGAAATCTACAGAGCGAAATATAAGCGCGAAGTTTTGGTTCAACGCAACATGCCTGTTTTATTGGAAGAGTTAGAGGTGGAAGTTGAATTGTTCGAAATGAAAACCGTTGTCCTTCAAGGTGCGTACATAGATCCAGATAGAGGCGGAATGGAATTGGTTGAAGCGTTTCAACATTTGGAAGGAATTCAATTGCTCATTGTGGGCGCAGGAAGGGATTTAGAAAACATCAAGAGACGAATTGCTGAATTGCATTTGGAAGAAAGAGTAAAAGTTCTTCCACGCATGTCCTATTTCGAATTGAAGAAGTTAACGCAACGTGTGCACCTTGGAGTATCGCTAGACAAGCCGTTGCATTTGAATTATACCCTTTCTCTTCCAAATAAATTGTTCGACTACATTCATGCTGGAGTGCCTGTGCTTGTGAGCAATTTGGTTGAACCTGCGCGTATAGTGAATGAGTATAAAGTAGGAGAAGTGGTTTCAGAAGTGACTCCTAAAGCGATCGCTGAAGGAATTCAAAAAGTCTTGAACTCTATATCATACGAAGAGTACAGAGCAGCCACTAAAAAAGCAAAGTCGGCGTTGCATTGGCAAGCCGACTTTGATAAACTCGATTTCTCTATAATTTCTTAGAACAAAAATCCGACAGCAACACCTGTGCGGACAAAGTATCCAACGTATGGACGAAACGCCTCGTTCGGTGCTTGTACAAAAGGCTCGTTAGTTGAAACACGCGTATCGCCGCTGTTCCAGATGGTTCCAAAGTTAACGTCAATGCTAATCTTGTCTTGGAAAATACGTTGGTAACCGAAAGACATTCCAATACCTCCTGTATTGATGTTGCGTTTGGTGTATTCGTAAATACTCAAGAAAGTGATAGGGTCATATCCGATGTAAGTCTCTTCAAGTGCTTCCATATATTGGTAGCGTGCAAACATAGAGAGGTAGATTCCTTCTGGAGCGTTGTAGCGTCCCATGTAATATCTATACTCTGGAGTAATGGCAATGCGACTGATGTAGCTGCTTGCAAACCCGTCGCTTTGATCTTGATACAAAGCGCCGAGAACAAAGCTTGATCTTTCTTTCGTTTGATGTTCGAAAGAGATGTTTGCTGTGCGCATAATTGGAGAAGAAATATCCAACTTAATGATGTTCTTGTTTTGTGCTGAAACCACGCTTGTGGTCAATATCAACACGATTACGAATAACTTGCTTATAAACTGCATATATTTTTCTTTTTGTATGGATAAATTTAGTGCAATTTCGCTAAGTCGAAACGAAAAAACAATGACAAAAAAATTTAACATCATTTATCTTGGTTTAGCTCCAATTTTGTTTGGCT
>CAZEFR010000017.1:0-42358 GCA_964511555.1 uncultured Chryseobacterium sp. | reverse complement strand
AAGCAGATTAATTTGCTAGACACTCCCGGTCACAAAGATTTCGCTGAAGACACCTATCGCACGCTTACTGCGGTTGATAGTGTAATCCTTGTAGTTGATAGTGTGAAGGGTGTTGAGACTCAGACCGAGCGATTGATGGAAGTTTGTCGCATGCGTGATACGCCGGTAATTGTTTTCGTGAACAAGATGGATTTGGAAGGACGCGATGGTTTCGATATTCTCGATGAGTTGGAATCGAAACTATCAATTAAAGTACAACCGTTGTCTTGGCCAATATCAAAGGGATTCAGTTTTAAAGGAGTGTATAAGCTTTATGACAAAAGCATTAATCTTTTCGCTTCCAACAAAACGAAGGTGGAAGAGAATATCGTTCACATTGAAGATTTGAATGATCCGATTCTCGACGAGTTGGCGGGTCAATATGCGAATGAATTGCGACACGACGTTGAGCTCATTAGCAGTGTTTATGATCCGTTTGACATAGAAGCATATAAGGCGGGACAATTAGCGCCTGTGTTTTTCGGTTCGGCCATGAATAATTTCGGGGTTCGTGAGTTGTTAGAGAAGTTTATTGAGATAGCACCAACTCCGCGATCACGTGAGACTGAAACGAGAGAAGTAGATCCGGTAGAATCGAAATTCAGTGGATTCGTCTTTAAGATACACGCGAACATAGACCCTCGTCATCGCGACCGCATTGCGTTCTTACGCGTATGCAGTGGAAAGTTTGAACGGAACAAATTTTACAAGCATGTTCGCTTAGGAAAAGAGTTTAAATATCCGAACCCGGTTACGTTTATGGCGCAAGCAAAGTCGACCATAGACGAGGCTTATCCGGGCGATGTTGTAGGTTTATACGATACGGGCAACTTCAAAATTGGCGACACACTCACCGAAGGCGAGAACTTGATGTTTAAAGGAATTCCAAGTTTCTCACCTGAGATCTTCAAAGAGTTGGTTAATCGCGATCCAATGAAGACAAAGCAATTGGACAAAGGAATTCGTCAGCTTACAGAAGAAGGCGTTGCTCAAGTATTCTTCCAAGAGCCAGGCTCACGTAAGATTGTTGGAACAGTGGGTGAACTTCAATTTGAAGTTATTAAATACCGCTTGGAAAACGAGTATGGTGCGAAATGTATTTTTGAACCGAAGTCGTATTATAAGGCTTGTTGGATAACCACAACAGACCCAGCGAAACTCGCAGAGTTCTTGCGCATTAAAGGAAATAACATTGTGAAAGACAAAGAAGACCGCGATGTGTTTCTTGCGCCAAGTCAGTTTATGCTAGACATGGAAAAGCAGAACTATCCGGAATTGAGCTTCCATTTCACCAGCGAATTAGACGCATAATAAAAAAGCCCTGATGGGCTTTTTTATTTATCTGATGATAGTCACATGGCCAGTAATGATCTGGTCAGGTTGAGGGTCATTTGCTCTTGCTTTTTTTCGAAATCTCACGGTGTAAATGTATGAGTCGTTTTGAGCATAGTAGTTGTCACTACCCGTTTCATTTTCTCGAGAATTCCCTATCCAAGCTTCATCAATTGAGTTGGTTTGAAATATTTTTGTGCCCCATCGATTGTAGATTATCATCTCGTAAAACTCAATGCCCTCGGTGCTCGAAAACGTTGGTTTAAACACGTCGTTGACTCCGTTGTAATCCAGAGGGGTAAATGTGTTGGGTATGTGAACAACGATTCCCTCTACAATAACAATGAGATTTGCTGAATCAAAGCAATTGTATTCATTTGACACCGTTAATTCGACAAGATAATTACCGATGTTTTGGTAGGTATGAGTAGCATCACTATCGTTGCTGAAAAAAGAATCTCCAAAATCCCAATAGTAATTGGTGGCCCCTGAACTTAAGTCATAAAACTCGAAATAAGGGTATACGATATCTGCGGTGGTATAGTTCGTTGTGAAGCTGGCTATAGGTGTAGGGTGAACTATGAGTTCATTAATAAATGTAGTTGTATCTGTGCAGCCATAAATATTTGTTACCGTTGCAGTAATGCTGTATACGCCTGGTTGATTGTAGTAATGAGAAACACTAGATGGATTAAGTAGATTTAATGAAGTGCCGTCTCCAAAGTCCCATGTAGATGTAGATATACCTGTTCCGTCTATTTCAAACTCTGTTATCTCTCCGGCGCATGATTCATTATCAACCGCATTTAATGTTACGGTCGGCAAATCATAAATCATAAAGTTATCGCTAACAGAGTCGGTGCAACCGAATTGATTTGTCACAATCAACTCTATTGGCTGTGGACCAGCTGTATTAAAAGTAGCAATGTAATTTAGAGAATTCGTTGTGTAAGAATTTCCATTGTAGTTCCAGACATACGGGGCTATCGCATTAAGTGAAGTGTTTTGTAAAGTTGTATTTACAGGGGTATACAAGCACCCTTCCTCTGGTGACATTGCAAATGCAGCAAATGGCTGAGGATTTGCTTGTACGATTTGATTTGCTATAGCACTACACACGAGTTGCGGTAATGTTGGATAGAAAGTAGTGGCATTAATAACTATGTTGTAGTTCAGAGGACCAGTACCTTGGTTTATGTAGAGATGATTGGGGTTAGTTGTTGTGATTCCGTCTCCCCAATTATAGGTGTATGTTGAAGTAGGAAGGTTGGAAATAGATACGAGCAATGGACTGCACCCGTTTACCTCGTTGAAGAGAGCTGTGGAGAGGTCTGGTGTATCAAACACAAGAACATCCTCACTTACTGTTGCGGAACAAATTGTTCCTGATGTATTTTGAAAGGCAGTTAACAGAACTTGGTTTGGTAGGCCCAATGAACTTCCACTAGAAAATTCAATGGAAGCATTAGAATTATTGCTAGTTCCAAGAACGCCGAAATCCCATAAATAGGACACTCCTGTGTTTTGATTATTTGATGTATTCGCAATGAAGTCTACATTGTCACCTTCACACACATTTATACTTGAAGAGAAAATTTGCGGAAGTGGAGTGGGGTAAACACTAATTACTTCATATACGGAGGCAATACAATTTAACAAAGGCATTGTGCCGTAGGTGTTGGTAGAGGTTATTTCTACAGGATATGATAACAATCCGGGTCCGTTATTGGTGTAGGTATGTTCGGTGCCGAAATTAGTAGTTCCATCTCCCCAATTGATTTGATTGGTAGCAGGTGGTAAATTAGAAAGTACTATGTCTAAATCGCTACAACCGGAGGTTGTGTTAAATGCAATTAGACTCACGTCTGGATTGGGATATACATTTATTAGGGTTGTTGTGGTGTTTGAGCAGTTTGTTCCAAAAAATGTTGGTGAAGTTGTAGTTAATGTAATTGGAATTGATAGTCCTTGTGCATCGCCATCAGGAAAATTGAATGAAGCACTAGATGAATTTGAAGTTCCAAGCCCACCAAAATTCCAGCTGTAACCAAATCCTGTATCCCCACCAGCAATGGTTCCGCTAAAATCGACAGTGGTTCCAGCACAAAGATTCGTTTGCGAAACCGAGATCATGGGTATTGGATTCGCGAAAACACTAAGGTTTGCGACAATAGTATCGCTCGCGCAACCATCTGTTACTATTAAATAGGGATTGTAGGTCTGTGTTGTATTGTTTGTAGCGAAGTAAGTAAATTGGACAGAGCTTTGATTGGAAACAATTGTACCTTGCGGATCATCGAGATACCATGTTGAAGATAAACTCGAGTTCAATGTTGTATTTGTTAGAGTAACTGATAAAGGAGAGCAACCAGCGTCTATCGAAGTAACAAAACCACCGTTTACAAGATCGGGTAACACAGTGACACTGTCTATATAGGTGTCAGTTCCACAAGCATTCGTTAGTGTTAAGGTTAAAGGATAGACGTTAGTAACAGAGTCACTTGGGAAAAACATCGACAATAAGTTTGGATTAGATGAAATTGTATTTCCATAAGTCCAAGAATAGGTGAGTGGTTCTCCAACGGAAGTGTTATTTATTATCAAGCTGCTTCCGGAACAAATGGTGGGAGTGGCAAATGTAAATCCAGCGACAGGAGTGGGCAATACCGTAATGTCTTCCTGAGCAGTTACGGTGCCGCATGCGTTGGTAACCGCCAAAAAAGCTGTATAAATGGCAGTAGCATCACCTTGTTGGTAGGTTACACTCGGTGGGTCTATTAAATTTGAAGAGGTGTATTGGTAATTCCAAGAAACAGTGTCTGGTGCAAATGTCCAGTCGTAACTTGTTATGAATAAACCTGAACTCAAGTTCGTAAAGTTTACTTCTATAGGTGCGCAACCACCATTGGTATCTATTGTGAAATTGGCAACGGGTAGGTCATAAATTTGAATGACTGAATTTAACGTGTCTGTGCAACCAAATGAATTAATCGCTACCATCTCAATGGTGTAATTTCCAAGGCTTGTGAATACAGGTGGTTCAGGATTAGCGAGTATGCTATACAGAACTCCGTCGATGGACCATTCGTATGAACCAATGGTTGCATCTCCATTGCTAAGTGGAACTGGCGAGTTGAGACAACCAGTTGAGGGTAATGTGAAGTTCCCAACAGGGTTCGGATTTATGGTGACCAATATGGAGTCGAGCGCAAGACAGCCTGTAGTGTTGTTAACTAAGCTAGTAACGTAATAATAATTAGTCGGAGCATTTCCTATAGGATCAGGCAGGGTTACGCTTATCGAACTTGGGCCACTTACTTGTCCGGTAAAGTTTGCGGCCGGATTTGGCAACCAATTATAGGTATATGAATTTGCATCAGAAATGTAATCTATAGTTGCTGAAGCCACGTCAGAACAAAATGTGAAATCAGAGTTGTCAAGCGCGGGAAGAGGATTAACATTTACCACGATGGAAGTGTTGGGCTGAATAGCGCATTGGGGAACGAGGTCATAAGCAATATTGGTTACAACATAAGTAGTACTTTGAGTTGGAGTTACCGTATAAAAAGGATTTGCCCCATTGTAGTTGTCAATGGTTACACTTTGTCCATTTGCGATATAGGTGATGTCATACAGACCGCCTGAGGGTGTGAACGCAAAGTTGATGTCAGATGATTCAAGCAAACAAATGGTATCTCCTCCGGTAATTGTTACAATCGGAAATGGATGAATAATAACTTCTGAAATGTTAGAAGTTATACTCGGACAACCTCCTCCGCTTACAAAAGAAACTACGCAATAATAATAGAAAGTACCATCAATGTTCGAAGGAGGAGAGTAGGTGTTGCTGGTTGCTAAGTTTATTGGAGTGCCGCCAGAAATTGTATTGTTGTTGCTCACATACCACTGATAAGTTGGAGTTCCCGTACCGTTGGAATATGCAACTTGCAATGGATTTGTTGATTGATTCAAACAGTGTTGCTGCGTGTTGATTGGCTGATTGGAAAAAATAGGGGCAAGGTTTACCACTACGGCGGCCGGGTTGGAAGTAACGCCGCAATTCGTTCCTGTTTGAGTTATTGTACAATAATAAAATTGCGTTCCAACGACAGCACTCGGAGGAGTGTATGTGTTTAGCGTAGCTCCGGCGATTGGTGTGCCTCCAACGTTAGAGTTGGTTGTGTTTGAGTACCATTGGTAAGAAGCGGTTCCGGTTCCTCCAGTTATAGAAACAGATAATTGTGAAGTTGCCGTGTATTGACAAACGGATTGAGTAGTTGTTGGTTGTGCAGATACGAGGGGGTCTGCAAGAACGATTACTGAGGCATTGTTTGAAGTGAGCGCATCGCAACCAGAGCCAGATAAACCAATAGTTACGTAGTAGTTGTAAGTTCCCGGAGTGTTGAATACTGAAGGTGTAAAAGAACTATTTGTTTCTCCTCCTATAGTTATTGCAGGAGTGCTGAACCATTGGTATGTCGGCGTTCCAACACCTCCTGTGTAGGCAACGTTCAGTGCGGTAGGAATCGTTCCTCCCACGCAAATAGTTTGCGTTGTAAGCGGTTGTGTTGAAATTGTTGGATCTGGAAGAACCACAACTTCTGCGATGTTTGAATTGATCATAGAACACCCTCCATCAGCAGAGAAAGAAACAATACAGTAATAGTATAGTGTACCAGAACTAGCAGATGGTGGAGTAAAAGACGATGCAGTTTGTCCAGCAATAGGAGTTCCTCCAGCATACACATTCGTTGTGTTTGAATACCACTGATATGTTGCAGTTCCTGTCCCGTTGTTATAGGCAACGTTCAGTTGAGTTGTTGTTCCACCAACGCATACCGATTGAGTTGGTGCTGGCTGCGTAGTGAAGGTCGGAGCGGGAGTAACTGTAATAAGTGAAGCCGGAGAATTCACCGCGCAATTGGCTCCACTTTGTGTAACAACGCAGTAATAGTAGGTAACTCCCGTTTGATTAACAGGCGGAGTGTATGTTGAAGCGTTAGCACCCGCTATTGGAGTGCCTGAAGTGTTACCACCTGTAGTGTTTGAATACCATTGATAGGAAGAGGTTCCTTCGCCATTTGAAACAGCTACTGAAAGAGACACAACGGATCCTGCGTTTTGGCAATATGATGCACCCGTTGAAATAGTTGCTAAGGGGTCTGCGACAACAATGACTGCAGCATTTGCAGAAGTGAGAGCATCACAACCAGAGCCAGACAAACTAATCGTTGCGTAGTAGTTGAAAGTACCTGCAGCAGAATAAACAGGTGGCGTGTATGAATTACTTGTTGCGCCAGAGATGGAGGAAGCAGGAGTGCTGAACCATTGGTAAGTCGGAGTTCCAACACCTCCTATGTAGGAAACGTTTAGTGCAGTAGCTGTCGTTCCTCCCACACAAATTGTTTGGGTTGTAAGCGGTTGCGTTGAAATTGTTGGGTCAGGAAGAACTACTACTTCTGCGATGTTAGAGTTGATCATTGAACAACCACCCGCGGCAGAGAACGAAATGATGCAATAATAATAAATAGTGCTAGAACTAGCCGAAGGTGGAGTAAAAGACGAATTTGTTTGTCCGGCGATAGGATTTCCTCCAGTATACCCATTTGTCGTATTAGAATACCACTGATATGTTGCAGTTCCTGTTCCGTTGCTATAATCGACGTTCAATTGAGTTGTTGTTCCGCCGACACATACCGATTGAGTTGGTGTTGGTTGAGTTGTGAACGTAGGAGCTGGCGTGACAGTAATAAGTGAAGCCGGAGAATTCACCGCGCAATTGGCTCCACTTTGCGTAACAGCGCAGTAATAGTATGAAGAACCTGTTTGGCTTACGGGCGGAGTGTAAGTTGAAGTATTCGCACCTGATATAGGATTGCCTGAAGTATTACCACCTGTTGTATTGGAGTACCATTGGTAAGAGAAAGTACCTTGCCCGTCTTGAGCAGATACAGAAAGGGCGTTAACGGATGCAGCATTTTGACAGTAAGATGCGCCCGAGGTTATGGTAGCTGTTGGATCTGCAACAACGATAATTTCAGCAATGTTAGATGTTTGAATACCACATCCTGCACCAGCTAAGGTAACTGTCACATAATAGCTGGTGTTTCCTATCGCAGAGAATACAGAGGGTGTGAATGATGATGAATTAGCTCCAACAATTGGAGTGTTAGAGGGAGATTCAAACCATTGGTATGAGGGTGTGCCTGCTCCACCAGCAAATACGACACTTAGCGGAACCGGAACGCTTCCCCCAACACATATCGTTTGTGATGGGGTAGGTTGCGCTGATAGAGAGGTGTTTGCATTGACAATTACCTCAGCTGTGTTAGAAGTAATACCTGAACAACCTCCTCCAGTAAGAGAAATTATAGCATAGTAATAAGTTGTCCCAGAAGTTGTTGAAGGAGGTATCAAGCAAGAAGATGTAGCTCCTGTAATTGAAGTTCCACCCGTTGTTGCATTGGTTGTGGAACTATACCATTGGTACGAAGGTGTTCCAGTTCCATTTGTATAGGTTACACACATTTGGTTTGTTGTTCCACCAACACAGACATTACTTGAAGCGGGTTGAGTTGTGAAGGTTGGAGCAGGATTGACGAGAACAGTTCCGATAGCACTTGTTACAGAACATCCTGATGCTGGCGTAGTTACAATGCAGTAATAATATATTGTACCTAAAGTTGCAGTAAGAGGAGAATAAGTGTTGGTTGTCGCCCCAAGAATTGCGGTTCCGGAAGTTGAGTTGTTCACAGTATTGCTATACCATTGATACTCCAAAGTTCCAGTTCCACCAGAAGCAGTTACGGTTAACGCAGTTGGAGCAGCGCTTAGACAAAGTGTTTGGGTTGGAAGTGGTTGAGCCGTTATTGTAGGATCAACAACAACAATGATCGTTGCCACTTGCGAAGTAACAGTTCCGCAACCGTTCCCTGCATCTGTAACTAAACAGTAGTAATAGAAAGTACCTGCAGTATTGAAAACCGGTGGATTGAAGGTTGCAGCGTTTGCATTAGCAATTGAAGTTCCACCCGAATTAGATGCTGTTGTATTTGAGAACCATTGGTAGGTAAATGCCCCAATACCAGTTGCCGCTTGGATTGAAACTGACAGAGGTGCCGAGATACCGCCTTCGCAGATTGTTTGAGTTGCTATAGGTTGTGCAGTAATGATTGGATCTGGCGTAATTACAACCGAAGCAGTGTTCGACGTAATGCTTGAACAACCTCCTCCGGTAAGAGAAATTATTGCATAGTAATAAGTTGTCCCTGCAGTTGTTGAAGGAGGAGTGTAACAACTTGAAGTAGCTCCGCTGACAGATGAACCTGTTGTTGTATTGTTATTCGCATTGCTGTACCACTGATAGGCGGCTGTTCCTGTTCCATTCGAATAGTCAACGCACATTTGGTTGGTTGTCCCACCAACGCAAACGTTGCTTGCGGTTGGTTGGGTTGTAAAGGTTGGAGCAGGATTCACGACAACAGTTCCGATTGCACTTGTTACAGAACATCCTGAAACTGGAGTGGTAACTTCACAGTAATAGTAAAAAGTTCCCACAACAGAGGTGGGTGGTGTGTAAGTGCTGTTTGTAGCTCCTTGAATTAATGTTCCATTACTTGCGCTGTTTATGGTATTGCTGAACCATTGATATTGCAAGGTTCCTGAGCCGCCCGAGGCCGAAACGGTTAATGCAGTTGGCGCGGCATTTTGACAAAGCGTTTGGGTTGAAATTGGTTGAACAGTTATTGTTGGATCAACAACAACAATGATTGTCGCCAATTGCGAAGTCACCGTTCCGCAACCGTTCCCTGCATCTGTAACTATACAGTAGTAATAGAAAGTACCTGCAGTATTGAACACTGGTGGGTTGAAGGTTGCAGCGTTTGCATTAGCAATTGAAGTTCCTCCAGTATTAGATGCTGCAGTGTTTGAAAACCATTGGTAGGTAAATGCACCAATTCCAGTAGCTGCTTGAATTGAAACTGACAAAGGTCCCGAGTTACCACCCACACAAATAGTTTGTGTTGAAGAAGGCTGGGTTGTTAATGCAGGGTCTGGCGTAACAACAACCGCTGCGATATTAGATGTAATGATCGAACAACCACCTCCTGTTAGAGATATGATTGCAAAGTAATAGGTAGTTCCAGCAGCAGAAGCTGGAGGAGTGTAACAACTGTTTGTCGCGCCAGTTATTGCTGTTGCTCCTAGGGTGGTATTTGCAGAATTGCTATACCACTGATAAGAAGGTGTTCCAGTTCCGTTAATATAGGTAACACACATTTGGGTTGGAGTGCCCCCGACACAAACATTACTTGCGGTCGGCTGTGTTGTGAAAGTTGGTGCAAGGTTAACAATCACAGTGCTTGTTGCACTGGTAACTGAGCAGCCTGAAACTGGAGTGGTAACTTCACAGTAATAGTAAAAAGTTCCCACAACAGAGGTGGGTGGTGTGTAAGTGCTGTTTGTAGCTCCTGGAATTAAGACCCCATTGCTTGTGCTGTTTGTGGTATTGCTGAACCATTGGTATTGCAAAGTTCCTGAGCCGCCCGAGGCCGAAACGGTTAATGCAGTTGGAGCGGCATTTTGACAAAGCGTTTGTGTTGCTACAGGAGCGGTTGTTGTTGGGTCGGGAATAACGACTACAGCAATCTGTGTAGAGGTGCTGGCGCTGCAGCCGCTTCCCGAGGTGTTAATGGTTACTGTGTAGTTGAAAGTTCCAGTCGAAGAGAAAGCTGTTGGAGTATATGTAGAAGATGTTGCCCCAGTAATAGAAGTTGTAGGAGTGCCCACGAGATTCCATTGATAACTTGGAGTTCCAACGCCATTGATGTAAGCTCCTGTTAAGGCATCAGGCACTGTTCCGCCTACGCATATTGTTTGCGTTAAAGGTGTTGCCGAAGCAATTGGATCAGGGACAACAATAGCAGGAACATTGTTCGAAATTATTGTGTTGCACAATGTACTTAAAGGAAAAGTAACTACGCAGTAATAATGAATTGTTCCAACAACTGTTGCAGGTGGAACGTAGCTCGAAGCAGTTGCGCCAGGAATTAAAGTTCCTCCAGAACTGACAGGATTTACATTGGAATACCACTGGTAGGAAGGTACTCCAGGGCCGAGATAACTGACAGTAACACTTATTGAATTAAACGTCCCTCCAAAGCAAATAGCAGTCGGTTGAATGGGTTGTGCAATAAAAGAAGGTTGCGGATAAACAGTAACCGTTTGATTGCAAGTTGAAGAACAGTTAGGAACAGGAGTAGATGTTCCAGGAGTCAAAGGATTTACAACGAGATTAATAGGAAAGTTGAGTATAGCTAAATTAGAAGCGGCAGTGTTGTTATTTAATGTTATCGTTGGATTAACTGCCGTTGCGGTTGCTATTGAAGATGTTCCTCCAACTGGGTTTGTAACTGTCCAGTTATAAGCTAAAGCTAAAGGCGTTGTGCCGCATGAGGGGCCTGTAGTGTTATTGGTTATATTAGTTATAAGGGGGGTACACGAATCGGTAGGATCTACAGAGAAAGAGCAGGTAGGTGGGGGAACAACACATATAGTCCTCTCAAAAGTCGAGATTCCGCAACCATTCTGATACTTTTGAGTTATTGTGTATGTACCAGGTGTGTTAAAATTAACGTTTGCAGAATTTGCGGCTGCAGTTATTCCACCCCAATTACCGGCGGGAATGCCGTCTGCGCCTAAAGTTGTGGATGTCCAACCTGTTGCAGGAGATATTGTGTAAAAGAATGCTCCTGTTGTTGTGCAGGAGAATGGCGCAGAGTTGTTTACACCAGCGATCGCATTTCCCGCAATTCCAACATTTGTAATAGTGATCGAAGAATTTACGCATATTGTTGACGCCGAGACATTAAAATTCGCAGTAGGTGCTTTACTGACAACAATTGGTGAAACACTGCTTGAGGTTGAACCACATGCATTTGAAGCGGTTATTGTAGCATAAAATGCATTGGCTGGAAAACCGACAGTTGATTGGCCGCACGATGAAGAGTTAAACGTGTATTGAACGTTTTGATTTCCATTAATATCTTGAAATGTTGCATATGGTGAATAGTTCGGATTATTTGGAAGAGACGACGGAACATCACTCACACCAATAGTGTATGTTGTACCTGCAGCATTGGGTGTATTTGTTGCGGGATTTATCGTAGAAATTGAGAAATTAACTGTTTGACCAGTGCACAATCCTACGGAATTGGAAACCCCTCCAGCGACATATGGATTGGATCCAGCATAAATGTTGAATTGACGAGTTACGGTGCAGCCATTTAGCACACCAGTAATAGTAAAGAAATTATTTCCAATATCTAAAATGATATTATTCGCAATTGCGCTACTTGTTATAATTGTTGGGAGAACACTTGCAGAAGCAAAGGTATAAACAGCCCCGTTGTTTGGAAGAGTGTAGAACACTGAAGCACTGCTTCCGCCTGATGACCCGCCGCACAAGGTATAGGTTGGAATGCCGTTGTAAATGCTTGGAGTTAAATTGTTACTCGACGATTGAATGAATGGATTGTTTACAGCAAGGCTTGTTATGGAAATGTTTTGAATAGAAGAATTTGTAGAACAGCCAATTGAGTTTGTTGCCGTGTAAGACACCCCAAAATTATCACCTACGTTAAACGTGACTGAAGGATTTGATGTATTAGTATTGGAAAAAGTGGTATTTGTGTTTGGGAACCAAGTGTACGTTATCCCGGGTAAAGGACTAAATGAGGAAATTGGTATTGAAACTCCCGGGCAGCCTGATGCCGGAATCGAAAATGGCGGGGCGGTTGGACTTGGATTTACTGTTACACTAATTTGGTCTGTGTCGGTGCAGCCGTTTGAGGTCGCAGTTCCAATAAAAGTATAAACCCCAACTGGAAGGTTGCTAAAAGATGGGTCGGCGATTGAGGAAGTATATGCTCCTGTATTACTTGTCCATGAATAAGTAACAGTTCCACCATTTGGAACATCGGAAACTGAAGAGTTAATATTTGCTATTTGACCTTGGCAGATAGTAATGTCATTTCCTGCATCTAAGCTGAAATTATTATTGTTTGGAAATATTACTTCAAGATTATCACTTTCATCACAGTTATTAGCATTAGAGAATGTTACAGTGCACGTGTAGATTCCATCAGAAATATTGCTGAAATTGGATATGGTATAGGTATTGGAAGTTGCTCCTAAGACATCAACCCAACCCCCCACCCCCCCGTCTCTGTTAACAGACCATTGATAGGATGGCATGCCTGAACTCGGTCCACCAGTGTATGTGGCCGTTAAGATAATATTTGCGCCGTTACAAGCTTCAATGTCTGACCCTACAGAAACACTTAGATTATTGCAATTTTGTCCTAAAACATGCTCACCAAAAACACTCAAAAACACAAACAAAAAAACGTGTTTTAAAACCGTATGAATATGATTATTCAGAGAAAAAACTTTCAACAAACGAGGCATCGCAATTAATTTGTCACAAAGGTAACTCTTTATTGTTGAACAGTTTGTTTTTAAACAAAAAGGGAGTCCAATCTGACTCCCTTAATACATGCATGATTTGCATTATTTCTTCTTAAAATTCGGACATTTGAAAT
Organism: uncultured Chryseobacterium sp.; assembly: GCA_964511555.1. Classification (GTDB taxonomy): domain Bacteria; phylum Bacteroidota; class Bacteroidia; order Flavobacteriales_D; family Sanyastnellaceae; genus CAIZGX01. The sequence continues at coordinate 29,384 of CAZEFR010000017.1, read as the reverse complement.
TTAACTGGTCATTACACGCTTTCTTCATGCGTATGTTACCGGCGCGTTGCGCAGAATTATTCCGCTTATTATGGCTGGAATAATTATACCCCTTCTTCGGACTTGAACAAGATGTTTGCGTGGTAACAACAGTTGCTGCTCCTAAAAAGGCTAGAAGTATGAAGGTGAGTCTGACAAAACGTTTCATGTTAATGTTGAATAAGCACGGTTTTGTTAGTTTTTCCTGTTGAAGTGGTTAGTCTGAATACGTATAAACCATTCGGAAGATTGGATACTTCCATTCGATTCGTATTGAATACGGTGTTTACCAATTTTCCTGTCATGTTGTAAACTTCAATTTGCTTTAAGTCGTTGCTTGCAACAAAGATTGTTGAGTTCGCCGGATTCGGATAAACCAATAAGTTGTCTTCTTCTATAGTTAACTCCTCTGTTCCAACAGATATTGTGCGGTAACTACAATCTAAAGGTATGGAGCATATGTGATGGGCAAGAAAGTTCGACATAATACTCAGAGTAGTGTCCAAGACGGCTGCATTGGTTGAATGAGGAACGTGCCCCAACCCTTCATGAATCTCAAAGCAATGCTCAATTCCAACTTCATTCATTTTTTCATGAATACTGGAACTACCGTCGACTTCCAACACGGGCGCAAAGCCAAATGCATATTGCATATCCGAGCCAAACGGAACCGTCTGATCATTTGTTCCGTGAAACAACAAGGCGGGCTTATCTCCGGTATGAATCCATGCAGTATCGCCAATAGCTCCGCATATGTTTACAATTGCTTTTACATCTGATGAATATCCAGGATTTCCACTTTCTCCTTCCAATCCGCCGGTTAAACCAGGATTATTTGTGTTCACGAATGAAGGAATTTCAGATATCTCATCCAAATATGCCATGTGCAAAGCAATGTATCCGCCAGCGCTAGACCCAGCAATGTACACCTCGTTCGGATCAATTTTAAAAGGGTTTCCCTCAGAAGCTGCGGTTTTTCGAAGAAAACGAACAGCCGCTTTACCATCTTGAACTCCACGCATAACAGCTTCAGTCATAGGACCAGCAAGGTTTGCGGTCACATTGATCCCAAGTCTGTATTGAATTGAAACGGCAACATATCCCATTTTTGCAAGCCTCTGACAAACAGGAACAACATCAGGTCCTGTCTTCGATCCCGATAAAAAAAATCCACCGTGCGCCACAATAACCACAGCTCGATTCGTCGCATTATCCCCAACAGGTTCGTAAACATCACAAAATAAAACTTGATTGGATCCGTCGAACTTTAAATTTTCACCATAAGGAACGTCAGAAGTAACTTGAACTTCGTTGAAGATGTAGTTCAGGTATCGATTGCCGTCGCATTGGGCGTGTGAATTCATCGCAGAGAGGCAAATTACAGCAAGTAATATTTGTTTCATTTGGAAAGGTTTAGGTTGCACAATTTAACATTTATTCTTTTTCCACGTAAAAAAAACATTATCCGCCTTGGAATGTTAATGATTTTTATAAGTTTAGGCTGTATTTCTATCGAAAGAAGTAATTTTGCCCGACTTCACTATTATGATTGAAACTGATATACTTGTTATTGGTGCCGGCCCATGTGGGTTGTTTACCGTTTTCGAAGCTGGCCTTCTAAAATTACGTTGTCACCTGATAGATGCGCTGCCACAAGCGGGCGGACAGCTGACGGAGATTTACCCGAAGAAACCAATCTATGATATACCAGGATTTCCGGAAATTTTGGCCGGCGAGCTTATCGACAATTTAATGAAGCAAGCTGAGCCGTTTAAACCAGGATTTACTTTGGGAGAGCGCGCAGAATCTTTTGAAAGAACAGAAGACGGGAAGTTCATTGTTACGACTTCACGCGGAACGAAACATATTGCCCCTGTTGTGGCAATTGCAGGCGGATTGGGTTGTTTCGAACCACGTAAGCCTCCTATTTCAAATATTTCAGATTTTGAAGACAAAGGAATTGAATACATTGTTCGTGATCCTGAATTCTACAGAGGAAAATCTGTTATCATTAGCGGTGGAGGAGACTCAGCATTAGATTGGGCAGTTTTCCTTGCAAACGGTGTGGCGAAAGAAGTTACGCTGGTTCACAGAAGTAAAAGTTTCCGCGGTCATCCAGATTCAGTTCAGAAGGTCTTGGATATGGCAGCTTCAGGAAAAATTAATTTGCACACAGACGCAGAGGTTGTTGAAGTTGCTGGAGACGATACTCTTCGCAACATTACCCTTCAACATAACGATGAAACGAGAACCGTTCTATCAACAGATCATTGGTTGCCGTTATTCGGATTAAGTCCGAAGTTGGGTCCTTTATCTGAATGGGGTTTGAATATTGACAAGAACAGTATCGAAGTAAACACCTTCGATTACCAAACAAATGTTCCCGGGTTATACGCAGTTGGAGATATCAATACATATCCTGGAAAACTGAAATTGATTCTTTGCGGCTTCCATGAAACAACGCTCATGGTTCAAAGTGCATTCAAACGTATTTATCCCGACAAGAATTATGTTTTGAAGTACACTACAGTTAATGGAGTAAACGGATTTTAATAATGGAGAATACAGTTCAGATCACAGTAGTAGATAGAGAAGACAAAGAACATGTTCTAGATGCCCCAACGGACATGGGCATGAACATGATGGAGCTTTGTAAATCATATGAATTGCCAGTTGAAGGAACTTGCGGTGGAATGGCTATGTGCGCAAGTTGTCATATGTATATTCTTTCCGATCATGACTTGGGTGAAAGGAATGACGATGAGGAAGGAATGTTAGATCAGGCATTCTTCGTTAAAGGAAATAGCAGATTGGGATGTCAGTTGCACATTGCTGCAAACTTCGACGGACTAAAAGTGAAATTGGCGGAAGTAGGAGGGTAGGCTTATCGAGTAAGCTGTTCAACAGCGAGCACGTAAGAATCAAAACCAAACCCTGAGATTGTTCCCAAACAATGTTGAGCGAGTAGCGATGTGTGTCGCTCCTTCTCTCGTGCTAAAATATTACTCAAGTGCACTTCAATTACCCGAGGCTTCACAGCTGCGATCGCATCAGCAATGGCAATACTCGTGTGTGTGTATCCACCAGCATTCAATACAATAGCATCATATTTTTCAGAATCTTGTATTGCATCAATGAGCTCGCCTTCGTGATTGGATTGAAGATGTGAAAAATTCACACCAGGGAATTTTTCAATCAATACATGAAGCAAAGTCGATAAATTTTCAGATCCGTAAACCGAAGGTTCTCGTGTTCCGAGTAAATTCAAATTGGGCCCGTTGAGAATTAGAATTCGCATCACTTTCGAATTGTAGTGTCTAATGACCATTGGTCTTCAGTGATACTAATATCATTTTTGAAGTAGTATGTACCCGTTTTCGATATTACCTTTTGATAAATATCTACTTTGGCTCCAATTTTCACGGTTCGTTCAATTACTTTTTGACTCGGACGGCTTGTTTCATATGATTTCTCCGTAACTCCTTCTGGAAGAGTCTCTGTGCCTGGCTTAGGATTCAACAGCGCGGGATCTTTCGGACCTACCTGATATTCGGGCTGTGTTTTAGCAGTGTTACTTCTTGTTTTTTCTGCTTTTGACTTGTCGTCAATAATTTTTGTTTCTAAAACATGCGCGTTTGCATTGACCTCCATGCGCTGCTTTTCTAGCAAACTTGGACTGTCGTCGTTAATTTCTTCTTGAAGTTTCTTACTGCGTTCAATTTCTTTTCCATAGGTTATGATTCCCGATTGACCTGCAGCCCTAATACTAGCGTCAACCTCTGCATAATTTTCTTTTTCGCGCTGAACATCACCAATCTCAGCTTTTAAGTCTTCGTTTCCTTTGATAACAATATCTTGGGTCCCGTCTTTTTGCTCCTCGATTTTATTTCCACTTTTATTTCGGCTGCGTTTTGATCGCTCTGTGTAATCATTGCTCTGACTATTTCGCTCGGTATAGGTGGTTTGAATTTCACGTTCATTTCTTTTCCGCTCCCGGTCATTCTTTGAAAACTCGACGATTTGAGTTTTTTCATCGGTATTAAATTCAGATACTCTTTCTATTTCTCTTCGTTGACGACGTGTATATGTTTCTTTGCGAATGTCTGTGTCATCTTTCGCGGAATCAATTTCTGTTCGGTTAGAAGTAAGGTAAGGCTCAGACTTGCGAGTAATCTCGATGAGTTGATTCTCACTAATTTCAATCTCTGATTTGGTCTCTTCAATTTTCTCGCGGTGCTTGTATTTGTAGTTCGCTTGAGCGGTGCTGTCTTGTGCTTTGTCTTGAAAGATGTCAAGCATTTTTCGCTTCTCTGCTTTTTTCTGAGCGTCTTTGTAAAAATCATCAACAGCCCTTTCAGCATCTGCATCTACATCGCTTCTTCTGTTTCTATTTTTGTTTCGATTTCTATTCTCTTCTTCTTCCAATCGCTTGGCTTCAGCATCTTCATTTTCACGAATTCGCGCTAATCTTTCTTCTTCAGCCTCACGTTCTTTTTGTCGGCGGATTTCTTCAAATTCTTGTTCTTGTTTGATTCGTTTTTGTTTCCAGTCAACATCTGCTTGATTTTCTGTATTGTTCAATTCTAAAATTGCAGCGTCAAGACGTTCGATTTGCTTTGAAGGGTAACGTTCACCGATTTTAATGTTTAATGCCGCCACGTATTTATTCTTTGCAGCTACCATTTTTAGCTCATCTGCAAGCCCACTTTCTTCAAATAACTTATCTCCCTCAGCAATGAGTTTTTTGTATTCTTTTAGCTGAGGATCTTCTGTTGGAGTGGTATTTCTAACAACGGTGTTCGCATCTTCAAGCGCTTTGCGCGCCTTGTTTATCTGAGCAGGTGGATAGCTCTCTTCAGGTTTGACGTCTGAAGCGCTTTCGTATTTGTCAATAGATTCTTGGTATTGCTTTTTTGCAAACAATTCATCGGCAGAAGCAATAAGTGCTTTGTAGCGTTTTTCAATTTCCTCCTGTTTGTTTTTGTCATTAGCGATAGCGTCAATAGCGGCTTGCGCTAAATCGATTTGCTTTTTTGAGTAAACATCATCGCTTTTGATTTTTAGCGCTTCTTTGTATGTGTTTATGCAAGTTGCAAAGTTTTCTTCATTGAATTCAGCGTCTGCTTGAGCAATCAATGCTTGAAATTGTTTTTCCAATTCAGCGGCTTGGAGTTTCTTTTTTATTTCCTCGAGTTGCGCTTTCGGATAAGATTCGTTTGGTTTAATACTTAGCGCGTCTTGGTAATTAACTTGAGCAGTTTCCCAAGATTGACTTTTAAATTGCGCGTCGCCATCTTTTATCAATTGCGCATAACGAGCTTCATTCCCCTTGTTGGCTAATTGTTCTTTAAAGCGTCTTTCAGCTTCGTCGTATTTTTCTTGAGCCGGCTCGTCGTTCGGGAATAGGCCTAATGCGCCTTTGTATTTCGACATAGCTTCTTCGAACTTCGTTCCGGCCATACGATCATCTCCTTCCAACATTAACTTCTCATAGTCTTTTTTGAGCTTGTCACCGTTTTTCGCTAAATCAGCTAGGCGCTTAAATTCATCTGCTATTCTTTTATTCATCACCTCGGTGTAGGCATAATCGAATGTGACGTAGTTCGTTTGAGAGTCGAACGCAGCTTTTCCCATAGGTTCCTTTAAAATATCGGTGTTGAATCCATCTACATATTTAAAAAGCGACGCTTCAAATTCCATTAAAAATCCACCGGCTCTGTCTTCCACAGGAATGTTTCTCGTGTCAACGCGAATAATTTTAGTTACATAATCGGCTCTAGAGAACTTTAAATCGTAGGAATAACCCAAGGGTAATGTAAAATCGAATTTGCCTGAATTTCCAGCGTCAAAAACTTTCTCCTGAGCTCCGTTTTTGAAAACAATTACTTGAACTCCTTCTAGTTTTTTGTCTAAATTTTTGTCCATTATGGCTCCTTGACTCTTAATACGAATGACTTCGTTTTGGCCGAAATGAACGAAACTAGAAAACAAAATACCCAAGAAAAGCAAGAGGCGAGTAAGTGTGTGAACAGCTTTCATAGTAGAAAAATAAGATTCCTAAATCACAAGTAAAGATACGCTGAAAACGAATAAATTGTAACAAAAATAACTCCCCGAAGGGAGTTAGATTTGAATAGACATTTGATTGAGACATTTTCCTTGTGCATTTTCAGCAACAAGAGAATAATTTCCTTGTCCGAAACCAGTCACATCAAGGTCAACAGGCAGATTGAGCTGCCCCGCTTTCTGACCGTGAATAAGTTGAACAAATTTCACCGTCTCACCTTTTTCATTTCGAAGAATTACACGAATGTCTTCTTGCTCTTCGAGAACAAATTGCAGGTTACTTTCAACTCGATTGGGTTTTCCAGAAAACGCGAGCCCGGAATTTCCGTCGGCATCTTCGTAGTCAACCTTGTAGGTTGGAATGGGTAGATGCTTGTGCCTCGATGCGATAACCTGCAGTGGGCTAGCTTTCATTTTTCCACTTTCGTAGGTCACAATTGATGCAAGGCTGTGGTTATTTGTAAATGCCCACACGAGTTGTTGTATACCGGCGCAGTTTCCTAACCTTTTTGCTTCAACTTCTTCCAGTGCTGCAACAAGATCAGGATTTGACATTTCCGTTTTTCCAAGTTCAGTGAAGCCGTCGTATGTTGCTGCTGCTGTTGCATTCCCGCAAGCGGTATTCAGAAGCGCTGTCTTCTCTTCTCCTGGAGCAAGATAAATTTCTCGTGATCGCAAGACAACAAAGGGCTGGTAGTTACTCGATTCAGTGTAGAACACTCTTCCTGTCTCTATATGCAAAGCAAGAGAGTCTTTCGTCGTGTTTTTGACACTTAGTTGCAAGTAACCATGATTTCTAATGTGGTTTACGATTCCGCGAAATGATATTTTCTTTTCTTTTTTAGCTTTTTCGAAATTGCAACGCTGAATTTCTTTTTGCGCTGTTGTTTCTATTCCAAGAAACAAAAGGCCAACGATTAAGATTTTGTTTTTCATGGTGCTGGGATTTGAGGGGTTGATGAACGGTTGATTCTTTCTAGGTCTTTTTTGGTGATGAAAACTACCGTGTGGTTGTTTTTATTCGTGAGTCGATGACTTCTTGGAATTTGCCCAAGTTTATATCGGTAAGCAGTCGTTTTATTTTCGCGTTTAGAGTATACATCCATCTTTATTTCGGAAAGAATCGAAACTGAGCCAAAAGGAATTACAGTTGAGTGCGGCTTGTCTAACAATTGCTTCTCATAGTTTACTTTGACATTCTCCTGTGAGAATTCAATTTTCGAAAATCGAAGGGAGGGAGCAAGGATAAATTTGATTTCACCTTTTGCTCGGTCGTCATTGAATAGCCCATATACCCCAGTTTCATTCACGTGTACCAAGTGGTACTTCTTCTTATTAATGGTTTTCGAGCTTACTTTTTTCCCTTTGATGGTGTTCCATTTTTTTTCAGAGTAACTCCATTTTAGGAAAAGTAATTTCTCACCGCGGACATTTGGTGTTTCAGGAACAAGAATGTCAATTCCTTCAGCTGCGAATTTCCCTTCTGGAAGAAAAACGTCAAAGGCAGAATGACACTCAAGTATTTGTCCCTTCGAATTCACGGTGTTAAAATTTGCAGCGAGTTCTTCAAATTTCAAGTATCGAACATCGGGTGTATCCGTGGCAGTGGCTGTCAGCAATAAGCCAAGCAGAAAGAGGGTGGTGGTGATCGTTTTCATGGCTAATTTAATTGTTGAAGTAGGCGTTAATATTTTTGCTTTTCTGGAAGAAGCGAAGAATTGTTTTTCTGGAAACCTCTGTTTCTTCGATCCACTCTGTTCCCTGTGCGTCCTTGCACACAGTCCGAATGATATAGTTTTCGATGTTCTTCGGAGCTTTGAAAGTGGCTTCTCTTTGATTGTCTGAAACATTTCCTTCAATGCGAAGGAAGGGTTCGGTAGATAAGATTTCAATGTAAGTTATGGCTACATCTTTCTTTGCTTTTGCAACAACAGGAACAACGCTGGTTGATTTATTCTCGACAATGGCGTATAAGCCAGATTCTTCGAAAGTCGCACTGAAGTAATAACCTCTCGCTCCTTTGGTCGGTTTTTTCGTCGAACCAATTTTTGTCCACTCTTTATTGATGCTGTTCCAGTGAAGAAGTGTAAATTGTTTTTTTGCATTCTCAGCATCTTGAACAATTTCTGCAGTAACGCCACTCGTAGGCATTTTCCCTTCAGGAAATTCAACTCGAAATAATTCGCGAATGAATATAATTTTGTTGTCGAAGAACGATGAGACATTCGAATTATACAGTTCTTCTTGCGAACTAAATTTCACTAAGCTCATTTCATTCGCGAGTTCGAGGTCGTTGTATTTGCAAGTAAGAGGTATCTTGTGTTTATTGGTAAAAGTGCTATCTGGACGAATGATTTCAGCAACTACTGCATGAGGAACAATTTCAATTGAGATGACAGGCGCTTTCTTTTTTCCTTCTTGTTCGTAGTTGAAGGAAATACGTTCGAAATTTAAGTGCTCTTCTTTGAAGAACTCTTTTAATTCTTTTTCTCTTTTGTAGAAAAGCGCTTGTTTTTTTACATCGGCATTTCTGCTTGGTTCTTGAAGGGTGACTTTGATGCCTTGAGCCAGGTAAAGTTCTTCGGCGTAGATAGAGAGAGCGCGGACAGTTCCTTCCGTAAATTTCTCAGAGTCCTTTTCGAATTCAACGGTGATGACTGAATTCGCATGAGATTGGATGAAGTAACCAGCGCAAAATAAAACAGCAATTAATTTTTTCATAGCGTTGGAGTTTTTGAGGTTCTTATTTCGTAACGAGATTTATTTTTTATTAATTGCCTTTGAGTAAATATTATTTTATTGTGTGAGCCGTGATTTTTTTTGCAGATTTGTTTTATGAATACGAGCTATTGGGAAAGAGAAACGTTTTTAGAGAACTATGATGTAATTGTCGTGGGTGCAGGTATTGCGGGACTTTCAACAGCATTAGAACTGAAAAAAAAACGATCAGATTTTCGCGTTGCCGTGCTGGAAAGAAGTTGGCTCAGTGATGGTGCTAGTTCAAAGAATGCAGGATTTGCATGCTTCGGAAGTATTTCTGAATTTATAGACGACATGAAAGACATGTCTTTTGACGATGTTGTAGGCCTTGCTGTTCGTCGTTTTCGTGGAGTAGAAAAATTAGTGAAGGAATATTCTGAAGAAGTGTTGAAGTTGGAATGGAATGGCGGACATGAAGTGTTCTTTCAGGAAGATGAAGCAAGCTTCAAGGAATGCTGTGCTTTTGTAGACCGGTTCAATGATGCTTTTGAAAAAACGTTGAATATTCGTCCCTACACCGTTTTAACGGTGAAAGAATTTCAAGGTTTAACGAATTTAGTTGGTGTCATTTCGAATAAATACGAAGGTGGTTTAAACACAGGCGCCATGCTAAACGCTATGCGAAATCGTGCTTTGAGTGTAGGCATAGGGATATTCAATGGTGTTGAAGTGTACGGTTATTCTTCTTTGCAGAATGGAGTTGTTGTAGAAAGTTCAGTAGGAATTTGGAAGGCGAATCGCGTTGCTTTTTGCACGAGTTCCTTTCATTCGGAATGGTTTGAAGATCTTCAAATGAGTGCAAAAAGAAATCAGGTAGTCGTTACAAAACCGATTGCCAATCTTCAGTTAAACGGCACGTTTCATCACCACAAAGGCTTCAATTATTTTCGAAATATAGATGGAAGAATTTTAATGGGAGGTATGCGTCATCTGTTTTCAAATACAGAATCTACAAGTGCTCAAGGCAATACAGACGAAGTTGTAAGTGCCCTGACGAACTTCCTTCAACATAAAATTCACATTACCTCTGAGATAGAAATCGATTTAGCTTGGAGCGGCATCTTAGGTGTGGGGAAGGATGAGCGCTCTGTTGTAACGCAAGTGGAAGAGAATGTTTTTGTTGGCGCACGATTGGGCGGAATAGGCGTGGCTATTGGATCGCTCGTTGGACAAGAATTAGCAGAACTTATTGATTCTTCTTTTTCGAAATAAATTCTGAAATAGCGTCGGCGCAGCGCTCTCCGTCAATAGCTGCAGAAACAATTCCACCCGCGTAACCTGCGCCCTCACCGCAAGGGAAAAGGTTTTTAATTTCTGGGTGATTTAATAATTCTTTATCGCGAGGGATTCTTATGGGCGATGACGTTCGTGTTTCCGGTGCAATTAAAAGCGCGTTGGGGCCAGCGAAATTTGGCATTTTCGAATTGAAATGTTGAAGAGCGCCGATTAAACATTCCGAAATAAATTTCGGGAATAAATCGCGAAGATTTGTTGAAGTAATTCCCGGACTGTAAGAAGAGTCTGGAAGTGTTGTACTTTTCTTATTGTAAATAAAATCGGTAGCACGTTGCGCAGGTGCGAATTGATTTTTCCCTCCAAGATCGTAAGCTTTTTTTTCGATGTCTTGTTGAAGGTGCATTCCAGCAAGCGGTCCCGTATAATTTAATGTTTCGAGATCGCTTAGCTTCACTTCAACGACTATTCCTGAGTTCGCCCAAGGGTTGTTGCGTTTGCTTGGCGACCACCCGTTCGTTACAATTTCTTCTTGCGAGGTAGCGCATGGCGCCACGATGCCTCCGGGACACATGCAAAATGAATAGACCCCGTGGTCGTTGACTTGCGTGACAATCGAATAACTAGCAGGTGGAAGAAATTCGCCGCGGTCATCGCATTTGTATTGAAGCTTGTCTATGGTGCGTTGGTCGTGCTCTATGCGCACGCCTATCGCAAAGGGCTTAGATTCTATGGTTATTTTCTTTTCATCCAGTAGTTCGAAAATGTCACGAGCACTGTGCCCTGTAGCCAATAAAATACTGTCGGCTTGAAAAGTATTTCCTTTCGAAGTTTTTACTTCTTGAATTTCATTGCTCGAAAGTATAAAATCAATGGCTCTTTCTTCGAAATGAATTTCTCCTCCATTTGCCAAAATGCTGTCGCGCATGTTGGCTATGATTTGTGGGAGCTTGTTTGTTCCGACATGCGGATGACTTTCTGTAAGAATGTTTTCGTTTGCACCGAATTGGACCAAGGTTTCAAGAATCCGAACCACACTTCCTTTCTTTGTGCTGCGTGTGTATAGCTTTCCGTCGCTATACGTTCCTGCCCCACCTTCACCAAAGCAATAATTTGAATCTTCGTTTACCTGACCGTTTCGCGTGATCTCGACAAGGTCACGTCTTCTTGCTCTAACGTCCTTTCCTCGTTCAATTATAATAGGCTTCACGCCCAATTCAAGCAATCTTAATGCAGCGAACAATCCAGCAGGACCCGCACCGATAACAATTGCCGAACCTTTTATTTCGTGTTGAAATGTGCGTTGATGAACAGCAGGGAACTCTTCATTGATATCAATTACTGAAATTCTTAGAATGATAATGGGGTTTCTTTTTCGTGCGTCGATCGATTTTTTGTCGATGCGCCATTTAAAGGAAAGAGGAGATAAATTCAATGTGAATTGAATTTTCTCCTCTAAATATTTGAAGTCTCCCGATTGGGCAGGACTTACTTGAAGTTCAATGGTGTTCATGCTGTTGGTCTATTCAACCAAAAAATATGATTAAAAAAAAATTATGCTTTCGCCACTTTCGCAGCCTTTGCTTTTACAGAACCTGGTTTTCTTCCACGCTTCTTTAAAACCTTCGGCGCTGCTGCAGCAGCTACCGGAGTTGCTGTTTTAGCTTCTTTTTTCGGTCCGGTCTTTTTAGCTCCAGGCTTGTTTTTAGAACCTTTTGGGCGACCACGTCCTTTAGAACCTGTAGTAGATTTTGGGCTTGCTGGTTTCCCTAAAATAGATGCAATCTTAGCAGTGATTTTAACTTTTCTTCCACGACCGGTTTGCAAGGATGCGATAAGATTGGCGGCGTCTACCAATGAATTTAATTCTTTCTCGCGACGAGCAATCTCCTGTTTAATTTCGTTTAATAGTTTCATAAAAATAACTTTTTATTTATTAATGTATGCGAAAATATCGCGCGAATTTAATTTTAAATCCTAACAGAATGTTAAAAACCCTAAAGAAAATTTTAAGAACACATCATTCGGCTTACTTTAGCGGCTCAATTTGAGAATTATGAAATTCAATAAAAAGAACATATCGAAGGAGGAATTATTAGCATTGTACGAGGCAATCAAATTGCCACGTTTGATTGAGGATAAGATGTTAAGCCAATTGCGTTTAGGAATGATATCGAAATGGTTTTCTTCATATGGTCAAGAGGCAATAAGTGTGGGTGTTGGAATGGCCATGGAGGAAGATGAGTTCATTCTTCCCATGCATAGAAATTTGGGAATCTTTACTTCCCGAAATCTAGATTTAAAACAATTGTTCCTTCAGTTCCAAGGAAAGAAAGATGGATTCACTAAGGGGCGCGACCGTTCGTTTCACTTCGGAACGAAAAAGCATCACGTTGTTGGTATGATTTCTCATCTTGGACCACAGTTGGGCATTGCTGACGGTATTGCTTTAGCCAATAAATTAGAAGGATCCCCGAAGGCTACCATTGTTTTCAGTGGAGACGGTGGAGCGAGCGAGGGGGATTTTCATGAAGCGCTGAACGTAGCAACAGTTTGGGATTTACCCGTTATCTTTTGTATTGAGAACAACGCTTGGGGCTTATCCACACCAAGTCGCGAGCAATTTCGCTGCAAGCAGTTTATAGATAAAGCCATTGGTTATGGCATGCCAAAAGAAGACGCCATTCAAATAGACGGAAACAATATTCTTGAAGTTTATTCAACTGTAAAAGAGATAGCGGCAAGTATTCGCAAGAATCCGCGTCCTATTATTTTGGAATGCATGACCTTCCGTGTGCGCGGGCATGAAGAGGCGAGTGGGACGAAGTATTATCCAGAAGGAATGATCGACGAATGGTCGAAAAAGGACCCTGTTTCATCGTACGAAGAGTTTTTATTGGCTGAAAAAATAATTACTTCAGGTGATGTAGAAGCCATGAATTTAAAGTTGAAAGATAAAATCAACACAAATTTAAAAGCTGCTTATGCCGAGCCAGACATTGTTCCAAACACCGAAGAGGAGTTTGAAGATTTGTTTGCTCCGTTTTCAAATGAGGAGATAGCGCCTTCGTCTGCCAAAAAGAAAATGCGTTTCATTGATGCCATTCAAGACGGTTTACGCGAAAGTATGCGGAAACACGATCGTCTAGTGTTAATGGGACAAGACATTGCTGAATACGGAGGGGTGTTTAAAGTAACAGAAGGATTCGTTGAAGAATTCGGAAAAGGTCGCGTTCGTAACACACCGTTGTGCGAATCAGCCATTGTGGGCGCTGGTTTGGGTCTGAGCATGAAAGGACATAAGGCTATGGTTGAAATGCAGTTCGCAGATTTCGTGACTTGCGGATTCAATCAGATTGTAAATAATTTGGCGAAGCTGCACTACCGTTGGGCTGAGAATGCAGACGTTGTGGTGCGCATGCCAACAGGAGGAGGGGCTGCGGCAGGACCGTTCCACAGTCAGAGCAACGAGGCCTGGTTCTTCCATACACCCGGACTGAAAATCGCTTATCCTGCTTTTCCTGCTGATGCGAAAGGATTGTTGTGTCAAGCATTCGAAGATCCGAATCCAGTATTGTTCTTCGAACATAAAATGCTTTACAGAAGTATTGAGGAAGAGGTTTCTGAAGGATACTTTGCGCTTCCTTTCGGAAAGGCGCGAATTGTTTCTGTTGGAGATAGATTAACTCTTGTGACCTACGGACTTGGCGTTCATTGGGGATTGGAAGTGTTGAAGGAAGAGCAGTATGCGGGAATTGAATTGATTGATTTGCGTACACTGGCACCTCTGGATTACGCAACCGTAATGACTTCAGTAAAGAAGACCGGAAGAGTGGTTGTCTTGCACGAAGATTCGCTCACAGGCGGAATTGGTGGAGAGTTGGCTTCGCGTATTACGGAAGAGTGCTTTGAATATTTAGACGCTCCAGTTACCCGATGTGCGAGTTTGGATACCCCTATACCTTTCAATGCAGGTCTTGAAATCAATTTCATGGCTAACAATCGATTGAGAACAACATTGGACAAAGTCCTTTCGTATTAAGTTTTCCTGCTCTAATTTTATCGCTAATGAATAGGCGGTGGAATTTGTTTCAAGTTGCGCAAGTGTTTGTGCTTGCGCTGCTGACGTGTACTTCAAGTGCGCAGGTCTCGCTTGTTGCCAATTACACCGCACATTACGGAACTATTGAAGGGACAGACCTAACGGGGTATATCACTTACGACGTCTATGTTTCTTTTCCGAATTCGAATTACAGATTAACTGCAATTGGTGGTGGTTTGCAAAACAATTCGAATTTCACTGTTCAACTTTCTTCAGATTGTAATTTTTTTCAGCACGTCAATGGAAGTTATTTTTCGGAAGGAATAAACTGCTCGGATTATTCTGTAAACCCAGCATTGGAATGGGACAGTCGATTTGCCTTAGGCAGCAGCTGCAACAATGCAGGTGCGCATTTGTATCAGGTTACTTCCGAGAACAGTACCTTTAATGCTTGGGAAGGAGGGAGTTCAACGTTGACGCTTTCGAACACCTTATTTTTCCGCATGCCGAATGACGGTTCTGTTCTTTTAAATTCAGAGAATAAGATTTTAATTGGAAGATTTACTACGTGTGGAAATTTGTGCGTGAAGTTGGGTGTTCAATATTTTGAAAATTACTCGGGGCCAGGCTCATCATTTCAAACCGAAGTGTTAGAAGGTTGTTTTAACAATCCGTGTCTTTCGAATCCGATTGCACAGACGGCAACAGTCACTCAAATTGGATGCTCAACAGAAACGCAAGTGATTGAATTGGCTACAGGTGGAAATGTTCCTGTGACTTATGAATTGTGGGACACGGCGGCAAATGCACTGGTTACTTCTACAACATCTTTGGACGGGACTTGTTCCTTCAATGCACCGAGTGCAGGTTCTTTTGTTATTCATTCAACCGATAATTACGGATGTCGAGATACAACGAATGTCATTTCAATATCGGAATTTGTTCCGCCAAGTATTCAATTGGTTGGAAACAATCTCACATGTTATCAAGATGCTTCAGGAAGTATTGAGATTTCCGGTTCAGGCGGAACAGGAGCGTTGACAGAGCTTTCAACAAATTCGATTCTTCCATTTGCATTAATGAATTTAAACGCGGGAGTATTTAATGTTCAAGTGATTGATGAAAACGGATGTTTGGCTTCGAATAGCGTTTTGCTGGAAGAGCCGACTGTACTTCAAGCATCACTCACACAACAGACGGATCTTGTTTGCGCGACTCAATGTACTGGGTCGATTGCTTATTCTTTAAGTGGTGGAGTGGGAAATTATTCATTCGAATTGGTCTCGAACGGCTCATCGGGTAATGACTCTGGAACCATATCGAATTTATGCGGAGGACCAGATATACTTATAATTTCTGATGGAAACGAATGTTCGATAGAGCTTCCTTTTTTTCTGAATTATCCTGACTCTATTCAAATTCAGAGCACTCTTGTCGAGCCCACTTGTTACGAATATGAAGACGGTTTCGCGAACTTGCTTTTCTCGGGAGGAATAGGTTCTTTGCTCATAACCATAGAAAACGGAAATTTCGAAGTCCTTCCGCAGTCGGTCACCGAATATCAGTTGGCCGACCTTGGAGTGGGAATAATATCTATTCATGTTGAAGACGATTTAGGTTGTTCAATTGATGAAGTCATTTCGGTTGAATCTGTTTATCCTTCCAACTTGAATTTGAATACTACATCTACGGAAGAGTCGTGCTTCAATAATTTAGACGGAACCGCCGAGGTACTTCTTCAAGGTGGAAATGGACCGTTTAGTTTTCTATGGAATGATCTTCAAGGTCAGCAAACAGCTTTAGCGACTGGGCTTGTAGGCAATAGAAATTATCGAGTGGAAGTGACCGACGTGAATAACTGTGTTTATGAGAGAAGCGTTTTTGTCCCATTGAAAGACGGATGTATTTTCATTGCGAATGCAATTACGCCAAACGGAGATGGCTCAAATGACACGTGGGTAATCGGTGGATTAGACGGTTTCGCAGATGCGCATGTTCAGGTGGTGAATAGATATGGACAAATTGTTTTCGAGTCGAATGGTTACACCAATCCTTGGAGAGGTACGTTGAACAACGAACCGCTTCCTCCAGCTGATTATTATTACGTGGTGAGCTACGACAATAGCAAAGAACCTTTAACCGGAGTTGTTTCCATTAAGTATGAATAGCTTCAAGTTTAATCCCCTTGCGAAGCATCTTTCGAAGAATCTTACGCAGTATCTTGCTTCTAGCATCTCGCTTGCAGCGATTCTGCTGTTCACTTTGGTGTCTCAAGCACAGCAATATCCACGCAGAACCTTGTTCATGGTTAATCCGTATACAGTGAATCCTGCTGCGGCTGGTGTGAACAGAGACATACCGTTGTATACAACATACCGATCGCAATGGAATGGAATGAATAATCATCCGAAGACATTTTATTTAACAGCGAACAAACAAATGCCTAATGGATTTGGAATTGGCGGTGTGTTGTTTCAAGATAAGACAGGAGCGTTTTCAACAACATCATTTGAGTTTTCAGGAGCATCGCATATTGCCATTAACCGAAAGCAGTCCATTGCTTTTGGATTAAGTGGCATTGGAACACAGTATGTTTTTGATTTGAGCAATGCAGTTGTGCAAGATCCGAATGATGTTGCTCTTGGCGGTGGTATTAGACAATCTTCATTCTCTATGAATGCGAACGCGGGAATGATGCTCTATGGTCAGAATTATTTTTTCGGTGTAAGTGTGCCGTATGTCTTTCAACCCAGATTGAATTTTGGCAGTGGAAATATCAATGAGCGTGTCATTCGACACTATCAACTTATGGGTTCGTATGAATTTGGATTGACCAAGGATTGGGGACTTTCAACAAGCGTATTTTCGAGGTTTACGGCAGTAACGCCCATGCAAGTAGATTTGAATGCCATGTTGAACTACAATCGTGATTTATGTTTCGGATTAACCTATCGTCCGAAGGCTGCTTGGGCAGCTATGATAGGTTGGAAATTCGAAGGTTACTCGATTTGGTACGCTTACGATATGAATACAGGGGCCTCTCAGACTTTAGGCTTTAGCTCGCACGAGTTCACCTTGGGATATACCATAAAAGCACCGCGTGGATTTCGTCAGAAAACGTTGACTCAGAAAAGAGGGCTACTCACGTTATAATCATTTCAATTTACTGAGTTATTTTTTTTACGATTGGGTGCTTTATTTGGCCCTCGGGAATTATATTCGTGGCTATGAAAAAATTAGCATTCTTCGTCTCTCTTATTTGCGCGCTTCAGGTGAACGCGCAAACGTGGCAGGTTGGAAATACAACCCTTACAGAAAGTGATTTGGTAACAGGTCTGAGTTTGCCTTGGGAAATGGTTTGGGGTCCAGATAATTTTATTTGGTGCACAACACGCGTGGGCGAAGTATTGCGAATTGATCCGTCGACAGGCACCTACACATCAATACTGGATAAAACCTCTGTTGTGCCATACAACGGCAGTAGCGAGCCCGGCATGTTAGGTATGGCTTTACACCCAGATTTTTTGAATACCCCAAAGGTTTATGTGGTGTATAACTACACGCAAGGAAATTCAATCAAAGAAAGGTTGTCTATGTTTGATTGGGACGGGACTGCTTTGGTGAACGAAGTGCAATTAATTAATGCCATTGGCGGAAATTCAATTCACAACGGTTCTCGTTTGGTTATTAGCCAAGATCAGAAGATTATTATGTCAACAGGTGACACAGGCGACGGTGGAGCGAGTTCTCAGAATTTGAATTCTCTCAATGGAAAAACGCTTCGTATTAATTTAGACGGAAGTATTCCTTCGGATAATCCTTTTCCAGATTCGTATGTATACTCATACGGACATAGGAACTGTCAAGGTTTAGCTGTAGGTCCAAACGGAATTATTTACGCTTCGGAGCACGGTCAAAACAACAGCGATGAATTCAACATTATTGAAGCAGGAAGAAACTACGGTTGGCCAACAGTACAAGGTGCATGTAACACCCCGAATGAAATAAACTATTGCACAGCTAACAATGTAAAGGAGCCGTTGATTGAATGGTCTCCATGCAGGGCTGTTAATGGCATTGAATATTACAATCATCCTGCTATTCCAGAGTGGAGCAATAGCATTCTCATGGCTGTTTTGGGTGGTTTGAATAGTGCATACGAACGTATGACAGTGTTGCATTTGAGTGCAGACGGGCAGTCTTTAACAACTGCGGATGTGAGTGGATCAAATTCGAATGCTGACGCATTTTTCCAAAGCTTCAACAGACGCTTGCGTGACATTTGTGTAAATCCGAATGATGGCTCAGTCTACGTGGCTTTAAATGGTTCACAATACCCAGGTGCTGGTCCGAATACAATAAAGAAATTCCAAAACTTAGTTTGGGCAGGTATTCAAGACAATTCAGTTTTTCAGAACTTGAATGTTTATCCAAATCCAGCTTCAGAAAGATTAACAGTTGAATTCTCTTCGAATCAGTTAGGTGGAAGTTATTCGGTGTATTCTTTCTCGGGAGCTATTGTGGCTGAGGGGAAAATTTTAACGTTGAAGAATGAATTGAATGTTGCAGAGTGGGCGAAAGGAAATTATTTCGTGGTTTCTGAATCTTCAATCGGAACAACTACAAAAACGTTTATCGTTCAATAATAAATGAATAATATTTTTGTGTTGAAGATAGCAAAGTGGATTTCACTTTGCTGTTTTTTTTTAGTGAGTAACGTTCTGTTTGCTCAAATAG
This sequence comes from uncultured Chryseobacterium sp., assembly GCA_964511555.1. Lineage (GTDB taxonomy): Bacteria > Bacteroidota > Bacteroidia > Flavobacteriales_D > Sanyastnellaceae > CAIZGX01. Next base: position 10,528 of record CAZEFR010000017.1, on the reverse strand, counting down.
TGCAGAAGCCTATTGTATGCGAAATCCTTGAAGATTCGGCTTTTGTAACCATTGAGGTTTATGACAGTTACACCGGATATCCAATTCAGGCGACGGCTCAAGTTGATGGGCGAACATTTCAATGCAACGAGTTGGGTAGAGTTTCTGTTTATTGTAAAATCAGAAGGTGTGTTGATTTTGTTGCAGAAGGTTATTACGATAGAGGATATTGTTTGAGCAATAACGAAGAGGTCAACAAGAATGAGGTGATTCGGCTTGACATGAGTCCCATTTCAAAACAAATGGAAGCGCTTACTGTTGTGGGATACAGTAACAAGCGAAACAATTTGAGTACTCCTGCAAGTGTTGGTATTGCAAAAATTGCACAGCATTACGGTGATGGTTCCTCTTTTCAGAATGCATTTAATTCAGTTAGCGGCGTATCATTAGATTCTCGAGGATATGGTGGTAGTACTCGGTTGAATATTCGCGGTAGTTTTTTTCGGACACCTACGACCATTCGAAATGTTAAGATGTATTGGAGGGGAATTGCCTTGACAAGCGCAGATGGACAGTCCCCGATTGAAATGGTGGATCCCTCGAGTATAGCGAATGTAAATATCTTGAAAGGTCCAGGCAGCGGTGTTTGGGGCAATGGAACAGGTGGAGTTGTTTTGTTTAATCCGTTTATGTTGAATCAATCTGTTTATGCAAGAGCCAGTTACGATCAAGGCGAATTCGGATACAACAAATCGGTTTTTCAAGCGGGTGTGAGTAAGAATGGTTTCAGCTTAATGGTGAGTCAGATTAACCAAGAAACAAACGGCTATCGTGATCAGGAAGCAAATAACAAGGAGCAGACATTACTTGAGTTCTCAGCCAATACAAAACGATGGAAGCACTACGTCATGGCCATGCGCTACAAAGGATATTGGGAGTTGCCGGGAGCTATTTCAACAGCTCAAATAGCTGTTGATCCGCGTCAAGCAAGTGCTTTCAGTATAGCCAATAACGCACACGTTGATCGAGCAAGAGACATGGTTGGTTATTCTGGCGAGTTTATTTCGAAGAAAAATTTTCTTCTTGAGCTTTCAGCGAATCTCTTTCAAACGGAAAAAATTAATCCCTACGGGACTTCAACCGTAACGAACGGATTCAAAGATGAATCTGCCGTGGGAAAAGGCCAACGAGCGGTTTTGTCGAAATCATTTGAGCTGAATAAAGATGGCTTTTTTTTGTTTAAGTTTAAGTCTTCAATTGGACAAGAGATTCAGCTAGAAAATTTTCAGATTAATGAAACGGGATTGGTCAATGCGGAGTCTGATGGTATTTTGAAGTACAATTTCAATGTAGATTATGTCACCTCCAATTTTTTCTATCTCTTGGAAGCAGAAATAGGGAAGCGTTGGTTTGCAAATGCTTCAGTTGGATTGAACAACACACGTTCGCACATCACAGGAACTTCGAAAGACGCTGCTCAACAAATGGTTATTGTTGATGCGCGAACGAATGCCAATCCGAATGGAAGACTCTATCCGAATATGGGTGCGAGTTATTTACTTGCTAAAAGCAAAGAAAAGGGTGACTGGTATGCTTTCGCGAATTACAGCACAGGAAGTAGCGCCCCGACGATCTTTGAACAATACGATTACGAAGCACAGGCGCTGAATGCCGATTTAAAGAATGAGTTTGCACGTAATGTTGAATTCGGGGTGAAGGGAGCAGGTAAGCTCTGGTTCGCAGAGCTGAGTATTTACAACCAACAGATTTTTGACGCGATTGTCCCGAACGAAGAACTCTTCAATGGGTACTATCCAACTTATGCGAATGCAGGGAAATTGCTGCAACAGGGTTTGGAGGTATCTGCAAGGCGTTCTTGGGAATTTGAGAAAATACGAGTTGGCGCATGGACCAGTGGTTCATGGACGAACTATCAGCTGCTCAATGAAAGTGGAGCAGGACGTATGCCGGGTATGCCACTTGCGCAATGCAACGGTGGGTTGAATTTCGGTTTCAATAGAGGCTTTGGAGTAGCGGTTACCAATCAGTGGACAGACAAAGCGCCTTTGAATTCCTCTCAAACGGAATGGTCGCCAGCACGGAATGTCGTGAATTCTGAATTAACGTATGGACATAGCTTTATTAAAGTTGATGAAGTAGCTGGTGACTTTGACTTGGTAAAAAGAGTACGATCTCTTGGTTCAATAAACTTCAATGCAGGGGTTAACAATCTTTTGAATACCACTTACACGACATTTTATCAATTGAACGGTGCAGGAGGAAGGTTTTTCAACCCAATGCCAAGAAGAAATTTTTATTCAGGAATAACACTGCGCTTCTTCTTGTAAATTTGCAACATGTTCAGAAAGGCTATTTTCTTCGTTTTACTTGTTGCATTTGCAATGGTAGGTTGTAAACCAACACCCATTGCCGAAGCTAATTTCGAATTCGATGAAAGTCTTCAGTGGAAAAAGAGCGAGCCTGTTGTGTTGAAGTTAGACATTCGTGAAAACGCTGAACCTTGCGAGTTGTATTTAGATGTTCGCTACACCACGCTGTTTCCTTTCGACAAATTGGAATTGCACATCAAAGAAATTTCGGAGCAAGGAATAGTTGTTCCGCGCGATGTGACTATAGCCATTCGAGACAAGAATGGATTTGTAGGTGACATTAGTGGCGACATTGGCGACATCGAGCGGGAATTAGATTCGAATAAGCAATACGAAAGTCATGGCGTTTATACGTATGAGATTTCGTTCAATCATCCTATAGAAGTTCTTTTAGGAATAATGGAGCTTCGTATGCGAGCGGTGCCGAAGAAAAAGAAATCATGAGAGACTTCAAGACATTTTCATTTCATACACTCGGATGTAAATTGAATTTTTCGGAATCGAGCACCTTGGCGCGTGATTTTCAAGAGCAGGGTTACGGTAGAGTAGAGTTGGAGGAGGGACCAGATGTCTTGGTCATTAACACATGTAGTGTTACAGACGAAGCCGATCAGAAATGTCGCTATACAGTAAGAAGAGCAAAGCGCTCCAATCCGAACGTCTTTATTGCAGTTATCGGATGTTACGCGCAATTGAAACCCGAAGAGATTTCAAAGATTGAAGGTGTGAATGTAGTTTTAGGGGCAAATGAGAAATTCAATTTAATAGATCGAATCAAAGCCTACGACGAATCAGAAGGGAAAATATTTGCAGGAGAGATTAAGGATGTGAAGGAATTCATTCCTTCGTTTTCATCGGGAGATCGAACGCGAACCTTTTTGAAGGTTCAGGACGGATGTAATTATTTCTGCGCGTTCTGTACCATTCCTTTAGCGCGCGGAAGATCTCGCAGTGCAAATGTGGAGTCAACAGTGGAAGAAGCGAAAAAAGCCATTGCTGGTGGTGCGAAGGAGATTGTTTTAACAGGAGTGAACATAGGAGATTTTGGAACGGCACACAATGAAACGTTGTTGGATTTGATTCAGAAGCTCGATGAGTTGGATGGAATTGAGCGCTACCGCATCAGTAGCATAGAGCCGAATTTGTTAACGAATGAAATCATTTCATTCGTATCCACTTCAAAACATTTCATGCCGCACTTTCACATTCCCTTACAAAGTGGAAGCGATGAGATATTGAAAGGCATGCGTCGCAGGTATAGAACTGATTTATATCGTGAGAGAATAGCTTCAATTAAATCTGCGATGCCGCATGCATGTGTCGGCGTTGATGTGATTGTTGGTTTCCCTGGAGAAACGAACGAGTATTTCAATGAGACCGTCGAGTTTTTGAAAGATTTAGACGTTTCGTATTTGCATGTGTTCACCTACAGTGAACGTGCGAACACAACTGCGCTTCGCATTGAAGATATTGTTCCTATGGAAGTTCGTAACGAACGGAATAAGATTCTAAGATTGTTAAGTGCAAAAAAACGAGCGGCGTTTGACGCTTCCTTTAAAGGTCAAACCATGCCTGTATTGTGGGAAAGCGTAGATGATGAAAACATGATTGCGGGCTTCACACCGAATTACATCAAAGTGCGAAAACCCGCAAATCAGTTTGTTTCGAATGAAACAAGTATTATTGAATTATAATTTTCTAAACCAAGTTACATAGGGCATTGGTATAGTTTGATTTTGAAAATTTGCTCCCGCTACACACACCTGAAATGCTTTTCCGTCGCCTTGATTAATTCGAAGTCCTGGCATGAAAATGAAAAACGGATTCGATTGCTTTGTTTCAATTACAACGGCAGTTGAAGTTTGCGTAGCCGAATTATAGAACCAATCTCCGTCGGAATTAGCACTGTTCATTGTTCCAAACATGGAGTCGAATATGAAACTTGTTTTCTCACTTAATCTGAGGTTCATCCCAACAGATGCGATTAACCCTTTAGTTGCTGGTCGCTTGGTATACCGAATTGAGGGATATGGATTTCCTGCTGTTGCATAGTACGTTCCGGGGCGATACATTTCTTGATTGAAATCGAAAATGCCATATCCAATACCGAATGTGAAGTTTCTATCGCGGTCGCCGTAAGTAACATTTCCAAAAGAGAGCGAAATCAAAGATTGTGGATCAATGTATCCGCCGTTGCCCGCAATTTCTCCAACTGAAAAATTAAGTTTAGGATTCTTCGTTTGGAAGCTATACTTCGCAGCTATCGCGAAAGGACTGCCAATCCAAGTAGTCATGACTCCAACGTTAAAATTGTCGGCAACAGCAATGTGAAATTCTGGCCCCCAAAGATTGATCATATAATAATTCTCTCTTTTCTTAATCGGAAGAGCGTTTGTTGTGAAAGAGTATCGTGTACTAAAAGGATTGCTCTTAACTTTTTCGTTATTCAAAACAACAAAGTCGTCTTCTCTGTATTCAGAAATGGACTTGATTTCTGATTTCTTGATATAGATTTTTCCAAGCGCGGCTGTTTCAATAAGCACCTCTCTGCCATCATCTGAGAGAATAGTTCCTACATACTCATTGCCATTGGTGAGCTGAATAACTTTTGTGGTGGTGCCAGGCTGTGCATATGAAATAGACATAAAGACAAATAACAAAAGGAGAGTGCTAAATAAATGTTTCATAAGAAAAGATTTGGTTGAATCAAAGATAAGTTAAATCATTTGGATGAATGCATCTGACAACTTATGTATGGCAACGGCCTTATCTTCTTTACTCAATGGCTCAGGGGGGCCATATGGAGTCTTATTTACATCAATGATATAGATCTTCTTATTTCCTTTGTGACGCAACACATCGAACTCACAGAAGTCTACTTTCATAGCAGCGGCGAATTTTTCAATCTGCGTCATTTCTTCTTCAGAAAATAGATCCTCTGGTTTGTGCAGGGTTGCTCGATGTGCCTTATTTGTGAATCGATTTTCTTGAGTTTTGAATTTTAAATACACCAATGGTATTTTCCCTCCGATGATTGGCACACGTATATCCACGTATTCACCGGTATCATTGGCGTTGTCGAGAACGATTTGGTAGACGGTATTTTCTTTTGGATAAACAACAGGACACATGACTTCTTTTCCGTCGTGAACTGCGTTCTCATCACTTTTCTCAACAGCAAGACCCACATGTGTTTTCGGGTCAATGTTCATAGAATATCCTAATGCTTTCAAATGAACCAAGTGAACATGTTCTTTCGAAATGTCGGAGCAGTTTATATTTAGAATTTGAGCTTTCGGATATTTACTTTGAAGGTTGCTAGCACTTCCAAAAGTTGCATTTTCGAAATAAATAATTACATCAGGATTCGCAACTAATTTGTTAGTTAGTCTAACCCTATTCATTTTTGCGATTTTGAATAGGGTTGTTTTCTTGCTCGGATAGGTTGGTGCAGCAACCCAAACAGGAAGTTTGCCTCCGTTGAGAAAGAAGTAAGCGCACTCTCTAACAAGACAAGCAATGTCTTTAAGAAAGACCTCGAAGAAAGGCATGCTTGTTCTGTAGTTGTTTCTTAAACCCATGATTGATATAATTTTGGGTTTAACGTCTGCGTTATGAAATCGTTCGTCAACGACCCGCGAGCAGGAGAATATTCCCTTCCATAAAAAATAATTTGAAGATGTAGTTTATTCCAACTCTCTTCAGGAAATAATTTTTTGGCGTCGCGTTCCGTTTGTTCTACTGATTTTCCGTTGGTTAATTTCCAACGAGTCATTAACCTTTGAATGTGAGTGTCTACAGGGAACGCAGGAACTCCAAACGCTTGCGACATAACTACGCTTGCGGTCTTATGTCCAACGCCGGGCAATGCTTCTAATGCTTCAAACGAAGCAGGAACTTCTCCGTTGTGTTCATTAATGAGAATGTGAGATAAATTGAAAATAGCCTTGCTCTTGGCGGGTGAAAGCCCACAAGGTTTAATGATTTCTCGAATTTCTTCGATACTCAATTTTATCATATCAAACGGATTGTTCGCTTGCTTGAATAAATGTGGAGTAATGGTATTCACGCGCGCATCGGTGCATTGGGCCGATAGCAGCACAGCTATTAACAAAGTGAATGCATCGGAATGGTCAAGCGGAATGGGTGTTTCCGGATACAATCGTTCCAATTCAATTCTAACAAATTCCGCCGCTTCTTTCTTTCGCATTTAAGGTGTAAATTGAAATGATGTTTTATCCTTTGTTAAATACTCTCTTTTCGATTGTCCGTTCCAACGGACTTCAGTGATGTTCTGCTGGTCGGTAAACTGTTCCAATAGTATAGTGTTGCTCACTACAACTTGATGCGGTTCGAAATAACTTCCTTCAAGAAACAAAGTTGTCATGTCGTTATCTGAGCTGTAGCCTAAAAAATTCAGCACAACGTTTCTTCCTGAAACTTGAAGACTTAATTTTTCACCAATGTACTTTTTTACCAATTCAAATACTTCGGGTGTTTGCGGAAAAAGCGAATGATATCTGTAGCATTGGACCTCAATAGCATGTTCCAAGTCATCGGTGAAAATCTTGGAAGTGATTTCTACAGCTCTGTTTTGAGCATTAAATTCAATGCTCGTGTTGCTTAAGTAAAATTTATGGCAAATAGGCGCAGAAGCTTGAAGAGAGAGAGAAAGCAACGCGATGAAGAATAAGACTACCGATTTCATATTGCCAAAATACAACGATTTCTTCTTTACGCATTACCTTTGAAGCATGTTAAAATGCACATTGAATAGTGATGAACTTGTAAAGGCGAAGTCGATAGTAGACAATGCCACTAAAATTGTAATATCGACCCATATTTCTCCTGATGGCGATGCCGTTGGTTCTTCATGCGCCATGGCGCAAATGTTAGTGAAATTGGGAAAGGAGGTTACCATAGTGCTTCCCGATCAAGCGCCCTCTTATTTGAATTGGATTCCGGGTAATGAATATGTAGTTGTTTGCAAAGAGCAGGGCGAAGAAACGGTAAAGCGCATTCAAGAAGCCGATGCTATTTTTATTTTAGATTACAACCACCTGGGAAGAATTGGTGAGGCAGTGAAGAAATTACTTGATGCGCAGGTAGGATTGAAGCCATTCATTCTTATTGATCATCACGAGCAGCCCGCCACTTTTCCAGACGTTGTTTATTCCGATACAAGTATTTGTAGCACGTGTGAGATGGTGTTTCACTTTGCAGGCGCAATGAATTGGTTGGAATTAATTGACGCTCCAACTGCACAAGCCATCTATTGTGGAATTATGACCGATACCATGTCGTTCCGTTTTCCAAGTGTTAGTCCAGAGACGCATGAGATTGCTGCTTGGCTAATGCGCAGAGGATTGAAGCCACATGTGGTGCATGAAAATGTATTAGACTCTCAGCGTGTCGAACGCCTGCGTCTCATGGGATATGCGCTTTCAGAATGCATGACCATTCTTCCTGAATACAACGCTGCTTTCATTGCCATTACAAAAGAAAAGTTAGATCAGTTTCAACCGCAATCGGGCGATACAGAGGGACTGGTGAATATGGCTTTAAGTGTTGAAGGAACAACGATTGCTGCATTTTTTAGAGAAGACGGCGATTGTGTTCGAATTAGTTTCAGGAGTAAAGGAACACGCGACGTTAATCAGATGGCTCGCGCACACTTCAACGGGGGCGGACACAAGAACGCTGCAGGTGCGCGCTTGCATGAATCCCTAGAGCATACTATTGCGAAGTTTAAAGAGTTGTTACAAAAAGGAGAGATCTAATGAAATACGCTTATTTACTTTTCGCATTTACTGCCATTTTAATGAGTTGCGACAGTTGCTCTCAAGACAAAAAAACAATTCAGCAAATGACCCAGGCGCAAGTAGATTCCATGCTTATTGCGCAGAATAGAAATTTTCACGCAGAGGAAAAGGTGCGACTTCAGAAATTTGTATGCGATAAGCAGTGGCCCACAACCATTACAGGAACGGGGATTCATTATTGGATCTATCAGCAAGGAACAGGAGAGACCGTGAAGTCAGAGCAAATTGCTTTGGTTGAATACGAAGTGTCTTTGCTTGATGGCACTGTTGTCTATAAAAGCAAGCCAGGCGAAAAAGTTCCTGTGAAAATTGGACACGATAATGTAGAAAGTGGTTTGCACGAGGCGATGCAACTTTTGAAAAAAGGTGATCGAGCGAAATTTGTTTTGCCTTCTTATCGCGCATTTGGTTTAACCGGTGAAGGAAAGATTCCCATGAATGCAGCCGTTGTCTACGACATTCTCTTAGTGGAAATTCAATAGTTTCTTTCGTTCATTACAAGAATCGTCTTAAAATCTTCGCTAACCATTCTTTGCCTTTGTATGGTGGATGAACGAGGGAAGTTGAATTGAAAATTCGACTTACATGGACCTCTGATTTTAAATGACAGAATTCAAGGAATCCATGGTAACCGTGAGAGTAACCTATTCCAGAAAAGTTGCTGCCTCCAAAGGGCATGCGCACGTCGCTAAGGTGAAGGAATACGTCGTTAATGGTGACACCACCTGACCACGTGTTGCGCGTGATGAACTTTCGTTCGCTTCTGCTGTGTGAAAAAACATACAGGGCCAAAGGCTTTTCTTTGTTGCGAATGAAGTCTACAGCCTCTTCCATTGTTTCATATTCGAATAATGGAAGAATAGGACCGAAAATTTCTTCCTGGTATACCTTTGTTTCTTTCGAAACATTTTCAACAACAGTTAAACCGAACAAACGTTCGGTTGGTTTGTGTTCACCTTGGAAGAGAATTTGTCCGCCCGTAGTTCGAACTTCTTCAACCATGGCAACCAATCGCGAGTAGTGCTTTTCCGAAACGATACGCACCACTTCGTCGGAATTTAATTTACCATCGATGGTGTAGTTGGAATGGTAAAACTTTTTTAAGTATTCTACAAATTCTTTCGATTTTCCTTTAGGGAGTAAGACATAGTCGGTTGCAATGCATGTTTGTCCAGCATTGGTGTATTTCCCCCAAAGAATTTTTTTAGCGGCATCTTCCAGGTCATAATCTTTTCCAATGACAACCGGAGATTTTCCACCTAGCTCTAATGTTACGCTTGTTAAATTTTTTGCAGCAGCTGCCATCACCAATTTTCCTACAGCAGGAGATCCAGTAAAGAATATATGGTTGAATGGAAGTTCGGTCAATTGAGCTGCAACAACACCATCACCAAGCACAACAGTTACTTCTTTCGGTAAGAAGGTGTCTTCAACAAATGCCTTCAGCGCATCGCTAACGGTTGGTGTTAACTCCGATGGTTTAACTACAGCGGTGTTCCCTGCGGCAAGACAAGAGATAAGCGGCGTGAGTGTTAATTGCACGGGATAATTCCACGGAGAAAGAATGAGGCAAACGCCTTTCGATTCAACATGAATTTTATTTGATGCCAGAGGATTGGCTAGACTTATACCGGGGTAGGAAATGGACATCCATTCACGAAGTTCTTTTCTTACCGATTTCAATTCAGCGAAAATGAGTGAGAATTCCATTAAGGAAGATTCGAAAGCATGCTTGTTCAAGTCTTCTTTTAACGCTTGGGTTAAAGCGGGCTCGTGCTTGTGTAGTCCTTTTTCAAATCTGTCAAGCAATGCGATGCGATCCGAAACTCTACTGTTTTTAAAAAGCAAAGCGTGCTTTTTCTGCAATTCAAAAATTTCCATGTTCAACATAATCTTCTGTTATTCGTGTTCGCGAATGTTTTTCGTTTCGTGTTCTGTAGGTTCATCGGTGGTCTCTTCTTCCTTCACATACCATCCTTCTAAATTCGGTTGTCCGGCATCTGACCAAGCACTTAACCACAAACATCCCAAGGAATAAACAGCGGAACGCATTCTTCGTTCAATCTGTCCGTTTAAAAGTGCGCTATAGGCTTCAGAGAACTCTTTGGAGTAGGTGCGTACTTCAATGTTGTTGCGCATTTCAAATGCATATTTTTTGTCGGAAGGGAATCGTGATGTGAGTTGTTCTTCAAATTTCAAAACCGAATCTACCCCGGCGTAACTTTCTTTTAGACGTTCCCAAATGAAATGTTGAGGGGTGGAAATGTATTCGGCCTGACCAACAAAGAAATCGTATTGCGGAAACTGGATTTCAGGGACGCGACTTTCCCAAAAGCC